>NZ_AMZN01000070.1 GCF_000331535.1 Fulvivirga imtechensis AK7
AGTTGATTGATTATCAATGTATTGCACAACTTGTCATTGGTAGGGCAACGAGGGATCTTGCTCAGTTTCAAAGGCAGAATTAAGAATCTCAGGAAAGTTCTTCCTTCGTCAGAATGACTATTAAATTAAATTTTTGACTTATAAAACACCTTCTAATTCTTTTTACCTACCAACCTATGTCAACTTTACATTTTTAAATATTATATTTAAAAATTTTAAAGTTAGTCTTTAAATTTACAAAAAAGTGAGACATTGAAGACACCATACCAAGAAAAATAACTCCTGCTCTTCTTAATGCACTAAAAGTAAATCCGGTTATCTTCCTTAATGGCGCCAGACAGGTTGGAAAAAGTACACTTGTTCAGAGTATACGAAACGATATAGGTATTAAAAATACTCCTGCAGATTATGTATCATTCGATCGCCTACTCTAATGGCGGCCGCTGCTACTTCACCTGAATCCTTTCTTACCGGTTATAACAATACTTTAATTATAGATGAGTGCAGATGGTACCTGAGCTATTCAGGGCGTTAAAAACAGTGGTGGACGATTTAAGACTGAATGATCGTTCTCAGGCAAACGGCAGATATTTACTTACCGGCTCGGCCAATATACTGGCCATTCCACAGCTTTCCAATGCCTTGGTTGGCCGCATGAGCGTCATGACGCTTTATCCTTTTTGTACAGCAGAGGCATCCAAAGGAAAGGGGGGCATCATCCATCGCATAATTAATATGGATTTTTCCGGCATGAATGATCGTGGAATAACCACGCTTGAAGCTATTAAACTCGGCACCTTCCCGGAAATATCAGGCAAGACCACAGATGATCAACGCATTTGGTTTGATGGCTATCTCACTACTATTTTACAGAGGGATGTTCGCATGTTAGCTGACTTAGAGAAAATTGCCCTACTTCCCTCCATTTTAAGAATATTGGCAACAAGAACGGGCAATCTAATTAACGACTCTGACATTTCAAGAGATGTAGGGCTCCATTCAGTCACCGGGAAATTTTACCGGAACATTTTGAAAATGATGTTCCTGAACTTTGATATCATTCCCTGGTACAGAAACATAGGAAAAAGGCTTGTTAAATCTCCAAAAGGGTATTTAACAGATACTCTCATGCTATGCCATCTATTGGGTTTGAACATCGACACCCTGATCATTAATAAACCTGACCTCTTTGGACATATTTTAGAAAATTATGTTGCCACAGAACTTGTGAAACAATTATCGTTCAGTAATATAAAAGCCCAACTTTTTCACTTTAGAACAAGTGATGGAAAAGAAGTTGATTTTATCCTGGAAAGACCTGACGGAGGAATATTTGCCATTGAAGTCAAAGCTAAAGAGTCTGTTAGCATACAAGACTTTAAAGGAATACAAGTACTGGCATCATTAATAAAAAATGATTTCAAAGGGGGTATTGTCCTTTATCCCGGCAGGGAATCTATTCCGTTTGTTCAAAATCTTTGGGCTGTACCGCTATATTCGCTATGGCAGTAACAACGAATTTTACATATCAAAATATAACCAAGCCCCCGGATTCATCTATAAACACCAGGCTTCCGGCTTGTATTTTTTTCTTATTTTAGTGATGCCATTGCTCAAGCGGTGGCATCACTTATTTTAAAACATATCAATATGCCAAAAATATTAATTATTGATGATGAGCAGAGCATCCGGGATACACTCAAAGAGATCCTGGAGTATGAAAAGTATGACGTAGCGGAAGCAAAAAATGGAGAAGAAGGATTGAAACTACTTACCAGGGAAAAATTTGATGCTGCACTTTGCGATATAAAGATGCCCAAGATGGATGGGCTTGAGGTACTTGAAAAAGCTGTAGAGCAAGGCGTGGATACCCAATTCATAATGATCAGCGCCCACGGCACCATCGAAACAGCCGTGGAAGCCACAAAAAAAGGAGCTTATGACTTCATACAAAAGCCCCCGGACCTCAACAGGCTGCTTGTAACACTGAGAAATGCACTCGACAAGTCTACCCTTGTCAATGAAACCCGCGTATTGAAAAAGAAAATCTCCGATAAATTTGATATCGTAGGTGAGTCTGGAGCTATCAGGCAGGTAAAAGAAGCCATCGAAAAAGTAGCTCCCACCGAAGCCAGAGTATTGATAACCGGGGAAAACGGAACCGGTAAGGAGCTTGTGGCTCGCTGGATACATGAAAAAAGTGGTCGTGCAAAAGGGCCTATGATAGAGGTAAACTGTGCAGCTATACCTTCCGAATTAATAGAAAGCGAATTGTTCGGCCATGAAAAAGGCTCGTTCACTTCAGCCATTAAGCAACGTATTGGCAAGTTCGAACAAGCACATGGCGGCACTCTTTTTCTGGACGAAATAGGAGATATGAGCTTATCTGCTCAGGCCAAAGTGTTACGAGCGCTACAGGAAAATAAAATTACCCGTGTAGGTGGAGATAAGGAGATAAAGGTAAACGTAAGAGTAGTGGCAGCTACAAACAAAGACCTTAAAGCAGCTATTGAAGAGAATAAATTCAGGGAAGACCTTTATCACCGGCTTAGCGTGATCTTGATCAAAGTACCTGCACTCAGAGATCGTAAAGATGATATACCTTTGCTGGTAGAACGGTTTTTATCCGATATTGCCGCTGAGTATGGTATAAAGCCAAAGAGCATCAGCGACAAGGCTGTCGAATTACTTCAGAAACATGAATGGACAGGAAATATCAGGGAGCTCCGAAATGTTGTTGAACGCTTAGTAATAATGTCCGGGCAGGAGATCACCACTGAAGATGTTACCAAAAACGTAGATATTAGGTAAAATAAAACAGAGACAGGAAAGAAAGGATATTACATTCTTTCTTTCTCACTGGTTACTTCCTTCTTCTTTACATCTTTCTTAGCGTACGTAGGGCAGGTATACTGGCTGCAAGCCGAAAGCCCAAAAACAACTAGAAGAACGACAGCTAATCTTAGTTTCATTGTTAAAGGTTAGGTTAAGTGATTTTTGACAAAATATAATCAAAAGTATTAAACTCAATTCAATTTTTCAAACTTTTTAATCAAATATAACACTTGTAACACTTATCAATTGATCAGAACACCATCAAATTACACCCTCTGATATCCGAGTTATCAAAGCGACCGACAACTTCAAAACCACCTCCTGGGCTCATTTTTCCGACATCTTGCGTCTCTATGAATGCACAGCTATCAATATTTGCCAGATCAATAATATTTATTCCCCCGGATGATTTTCTTACATCCAGGTCAAAAGGGTCATTCACATCCCGCAGAATGATTTTCATCCATTGTGGAGTGTGAAACACTCCCTGATCATGCGAATAGGCTTGAGACAACAGCTCCGTCATCCCATATTCCGAATGAACTTTCTCAACATTCAACCCCTCCTTCAGTTCATTATGCAACTCTTCCCGGATCATTTCCTTTCTTCTGCCTTTCATGCCTCCTGTTTCCATTACTATCACACCTGACAAGTTGGGGTTATATCTTTCCGCCAGGTCCAGCAAAGCAAAAGACACGCCTATCAAGAGTATTTTTCTATTGTCATTGATCCTTTCAATAGTTTCCAGCAACTGATCATGGTTATTGAGGTAAAAGCCACTATAAGATGATCCGGTTAATTCAATGAAATGTTCGGCCATCATCACGAGGGAGGAATTGACTCGCTCCAGATAAGACGGCAAAAGAGCTAATATATGAAATTGACTAAGGTCTCCATAATAGTATCTAAATATGTAATGTGCATTTTTAAGATAAAACTGCTTATCTTTAACAAAATGCTTACTCGTGACTTGTCCTGTTGTGCCGCTGCTTTCGAATACTGCTTCAGCAGCCCAGCTACCCGTGGTCACCTGCTGAGTTTTAAAAAAAGAAATGGGAAGGAATGGGATCTGTTTTACCTCCTTAACATGAGTTGGATTAATACCTAAATTTTCTATGTAGGATCTATATACAGGATTAGCAACAGCCTGATATTGAAAGATGTTTAATGCCAGTTCATCAAAATTTGATTTATTTACATTAAAGATATCCTGATAAAAACTTTTAAAAGAATTCAATCGTTTAATATTTTATGCGTTTCTCCTGTATCAAGTTTCAAACAATGAAGATAAACAGTTTAATACTCTTTATTGCGGGATTGAGCCTGACATCTTGTTTTGATGCTCCAGATTATCCTGATACTCCAAAAATAGAGTATAATGATGTTCTTTTTAAAGTGGTTGGCGACAATAGTGACCCGGATAGTCTGATCATTGTTATCAAATTTGAAGATGGTGATGGAGACCTCGGCCTTAGAGCAACAGAATCAACAGCTCCATACAACCTAAAAAACTATTATAGCAACAAAACCGGTAAACTCTTTGACTTCGCTAATGAAGGCGCTGAAGACCTCATGACTATTGATGACATTGGTGTGATCGATACCTTACCGCCCTTTGAGGGCTTTTATAAATGTATCAGTTGGGATACACAGCCGGAGATTTACTATCAGGATGGCACACAGCTTGAAGATACTGTATACTTTCAATTCAATAAAAGATACCACAACATATATATAGACTATCTGATACTGGAAGCCGGAGAATTCAAAAAATTTGACTGGAGAAGGGAAATTGATTGTAGCATAGACTATAACGGGCGATTCCCGCTATTAAACGATACACCCGACAAAGCACGGGTATTGGAAGGTTCATTACGCTATGGCATGGTATCAACAGGATTCAAACCGCTTTTTACCGGCAAAACCATGAAGTTAAGGATACAGATCATTGACCGTAAAGGCCATTTCAGCAACGTAGTAGAAACACCTGAATTCAGACTAAGCGAAATTCAGGTGAATTAGTATATATCCGGATACTTATCAGGGTTTGCTTCGGCCATCAGGGCATATACCTTATCGAACACCTCTTCTGTGTTTGGCTTAGAGAAATAGTCGCCATCTGAAGCATATGCTGGTCTGTGTTCCTTACCGGTTATGGTTATTGGTTTCGAATCCAGGCATTTGTAACCATTCTGTTCCTCAAGTACCTTCTGCATCATAAATGCACTGGCGCCACCCGGCACGTCCTCATCGGCAAAAACCACCCTGTTGGTTTTCTTCAATGACTCAACAATGGTGTGATCGATATCAAAGGGCAACAAAGTTTGTACATCTATCACTTCACACGAAATACCTTCCTCGTTTAGCTGTTCTGCTGCCTCCATTACTACACGGCACATAGAGCCATAAGTAACAATGGTCACGTCTGTACCGCTGCGTAGTATTTCCGGTTTCCCCAGAGGTACAGTAAACTCACCTATATTTTGAGGTATCCTTTCTTTGAGCCTGTAACCATTCAAACATTCTATGATCAGAGCCGCATCATCAGACTTAAGCATGGTATTATAGAAACCAGCAGCCTGAGTCATATTTCTGGGCACCAATACATAAATACCACGAATGCTATTTAATATCATACCCATAGGTGACCCGGAATGCCATACACCTTCCAGCCTGTGTCCCCTCGTTCTTATGATCAAAGGAGCTTTTTGTCCACCCCGCGTTCTATATTGTAAAGTCGCCAGATCATCCGATAATATCTGGATGGCATACAGCAGATAGTCCAGGTATTGGATTTCAGCAATAGGACGCAGACCTCTTAAAGCAGCGCCTATGCCCTGCCCTACGATAGTACACTCGCGAATACCCGTATCGGTAACTCTAAGCTCACCGTATTTTTCCTGCAGGCCGGCAAATGCCTGATTCACATCACCAATCTTCCCTACATCCTCGCCAAAGGCAAATACCCTTGGATCTCTTGCCAAAGCTGCATCAAAACAAGCCTGAAGCACTTCACGTCCATCCACTACCTTTGCTTCCTCGTCAAATCTGGCCTTAATTTCCTCTACTTTCAGAGCGCTCAGAGCAGATTCACTATACAAGTGAGAGCTAAATCTTTCTAAATTCTCGGCTTCAACACGTTTAACCCATTGCTGAAGTTGTTTCCTTACGGGTATATCCTCTGCCTTTATCAACCTCAAAGCTCTTTTAACAGCTTTAATGCTATCCAGCCTGATAGAATTCAAAGTACTTTCCAGGTTGGTTTTGACAGACCTCAAAGCAGCAGCGTTTTGGCTTTGCTCAATGGCCTGATCTAACAGATCAAGCGCCATTTTCTCATCATCTTTTATGGAAGCCATAAAAGCCTTCCAGGCAGCATTTTTTGCCTCTTTTGCCGATTGCTTTGCCTGCTCTTCGATATTATCCAGCTCCTCAGGCTCTACCCAGCCATTCTCTAATATCCACTCTCTGAACTTAACAATACAATCGTATTCCTTTTCCCACTCCAGTCGCTCCCTGCTCTTATATCGTTCGTGCGATCCACTGGTAGAGTGGCCCTGGGGCTGGGTCATTTCCAGCACATGCACTAGTGTAGGTACATGTTCTTCCCGTGACACACGAGCCGCTTTCTGATATGTTTTAAGCAGGTTTTCGTAATCCCACCCTTTAACAGTGAAAATTTCAAATCCGGCATTTTTCCCATTCCTCTGAAAACCGGCCAACACCTCTGAAATACTACCCTTCGTTGTGTGATATTCTTTAGGCACGGAAATACCATAATCATCGTCCCATACCGACATGAGCATAGGGATTTGCAAGACCCCCGCTGCATTGATAGCTTCATAGAACATTCCCTCAGAAGTGGAAGCATTACCTATGGTTCCGAAAGCCACTTCATTGCCATGTACAGAGAGATTTTTAAAATCTTTTAGCCCATTGTTTTGCCTAAACAATTTTGAAGCATAGGCCAGCCCGACCAGCCTGGGCATTTGTGCAGCAGTGGGAGAAATATCAGAGCTACTATTCCTTTCTTTGCATAGTTCTTTCAATTCACCGGACTCATCGAGCATACGGGTGGCGAAGTGCCCGTTCATAAGCCTACCCGCAGAGGCTGGATCCGCCTCTACATCCGTATGTGCGTACAACTGAGCAAAATACTCCTGCATATTAAGTTCGCCAATGGCGAACATAAATGTCTGATCTCTATAATATCCGGACCGGAAATCACCTGGCTTAAAAGCCTTTGCCATAGCAATCTGGGCCAATTCCTTTCCGTCACCAAATATGCCGAATTTGGCCTTGCCCATAAAAACTTCCTTCCTTCCCAACAAGCTGGCTTCGCGACTCTCACAGGCCAATTTATAGTCCTGAAGTATCTCACTCACGTTTTTAGAAGTTTTCCCGATGGTCTTAGTAGTACTCAAATTGTTTCGGTTTTAATGCATTTTACAATTGATCACTTCTTTGTGAAGGGTAACAAAATTAACGAAAAAGCCCAAGCTTTCAAATTTACTTCAAGTGGCAGAATATAGCGCATTAAACTACAAACGCAAGTTGCAACACTTAATTTTGATAAAATCATAAAGGTTTATGATAAATTCTGCATACCACAAAAACCTAAGAATTTTATTTTTAGCAAAAAAATCATCCATCTAAAACCCGCTTTAAAATTCATTGCAAACGTCTGCATAATGTGTTGTGACTTACTATATTTGTAGCCCTTAATAAAATAACAAGTCATGATAATAGGTGTACCTAAAGAAATTAAAAATAATGAAAACCGGGTGGCACTAACTCCTGCCGGAGCAAAGGAGTTGATCAAAAGAGGCCATACTGTGTATGTACAATCCTCTGCAGGCGAAGGAAGTGGTTTTCCCGATAGTGAATATCAATCGGCTGGCGCTCAAATGTTACCTACCATTGAAAAGACCTATGAGATCGCTGAGATGATCATGAAGGTAAAGGAGCCGATAGAGCCTGAGTACAAGCTCATAAAAAAGGATCAACTGGTATTTACCTATTTCCATTTTGCCTCTTATGAGCCATTAACGAAGGCCATGATGGAGAGCAAAGCGGTATGTCTTGCATACGAAACCGTTGAGAAAGAAGACAGAAGTTTACCGCTGCTTGTACCTATGTCAGAAGTTGCAGGGCGTATGTCTGTTCAGGAAGGTGCGAAATACCTCGAAAAACCGCTTAAAGGCCGTGGAATCCTACTTGGCGGAGTACCTGGTGTAAGGCCGGCAAAAGTACTCATACTGGGTGGTGGTGTAGTAGGTACCAACGCTGCAAAAATGGCCGCAGGGATGGGTGCTGACGTAACTATCATGGATGTTAGCCTGCCTCGTCTGAGATATCTGGATGATGTAATGCCTGCTAATGTGAATACATTTATGTCAAACGAATATAACATAAGAGAGCTTATCGGCAGTCACGACCTGATCATTGGAGCAGTGCTTATACCCGGAGCAAAAGCGCCAAATCTAATCACCAGAGATATGCTAAAAGACATGAGGCCTGGCACTGTATTGGTAGATGTAGCGGTGGATCAAGGTGGTTGTATAGAGACATGTAAGCCGACAACCCATGAAGACCCTACTTATATCATCGATGATGTAGTTCACTACTGTGTGGCCAACATGCCAGGAGCGGTTCCTTATACTTCGACTTTGGCTTTAACAAATGCTACCCTCCCTTACGCTATTCAGTTGGCCAATAAAGGCTGGAAACAAGCCTGTAAGGATAATAATGAACTAAAATCAGGTTTGAACATTATCAATGGAGAGATAGTCTACAAAGCTGTTGGTGAGGCATTTAACCTGCCTTCAACAGGGGTAGAAAAATTCTTATAAGATCAGTTTAACTGTTAAAGCTGTGGTCGGTACAGGTTACCATCCACAGCTTTTTTATTTAAAGGCCGGAAAACTATCAATGAATTTCATTTTACCGGCACCATGATCAAACTCACAGCAATAATGGATTAACCCGTTGGAGACCATGGCGAATTGAGCTCCCAACTGTTTATTATATATCGACACCTGATTAAGCGTAGCCTGACTTATACTAACATCATAGGATTTGCATTCAACAACGAGAAATGGCCGTGCCATTCTGTTATAAACTAAAATATCCGAGCGTTTTTTTAACTGGTTGTACTTCAGCCCTGATTCCACTCTAATCAGCGATCTGGGGTAGTCCCGTTGAAAGATCAGAAAATGAACAATGTGCTGCCTCACCCACTCCTCAGGCGTCAGTGCAACAAATTTCTTTCTGATCACATCAAAAATCTCAATTTTCCCCTCTTTTTTTCTAATATTGCAGTCGATCTCCGGGAGATTCAATTCAATCATTTTCAAATGTACTGAATTAGTGTTTGTAAGAAAACTCTATGTGGCTTTAAGAAAACGGCAAGGTCAAGGCTTGCGAAGTGCAAAAAAGTGGAGCGTACTGGGGTACGTGAGCATTTTTGGAGCGAGCGTAACGCAGACATTGGCGTTTTCTTAGAGACACGAATTAGCCAAAACAGATGAACGAATGAGGCTCAAGATTTTTAATCGCACCTTTCACCAACAACAAAAAAGAATTGATTTTCAATAATATCCTTTCATTGAAAGGTGATAATAATTTAATATTTAATAAATGAAGACAAAAAAAGAAATAGTCGATAACTGGCTCCCTCGTTATACCGGTACCCCCTTGGAAGAGTTTGGCAAGTATATTCTACTGACCAACTTCATCAATTACGTTCATATGTTTTCTGAAAAATTTGGTGTGCCGGTGTATGGTTTGGATAAACCGATGCAAACAGCCACGGCAAATAACATTACGATCATCAATTTTGGTATGGGCAGCGCTATGGCAGCCACCGTTATGGACCTGATATCAGCAATAGAGCCCAAGGCAGCCCTTTTTCTTGGTAAATGTGGAGGATTAAAGAAAAAAACCAAGCTGGGAGATCTTATTCTCCCCATAGCAGCTATAAGAGGGGAAGGCACAAGCAATGAGTACCTGCCGCAGGAAATACCTGCCCTCCCATCGTTTAGCCTTCAGCGAGCCGTGTCTTCAATGATAAAGAAACATGAACTGGACTACTGGACAGGCACGATCTATACCACCAACAGAAGAGTATGGGAACATGATAAGGCATTTAAAAAATATCTGCAGGAAATTAGGGTAATGGGTATAGACATGGAGACGGCCACTTTATTTACAGTAGGGTTTAAAAATGAAATACCACGAGGCGCTCTTCTGCTTGTTTCCGATAACCCAATGATACCCGAAGGTGTTAAAACCTCTGAAAGTGACAAAAAGGTAACAAATCACTTTGTTAATAGTCACTTACAAATTGGTATTGATGCACTGATGGAGCTTATCAACTCCGGTGATTCGGTAAAACACCTTAGATACTGAACTGTATGAATTTTATACCTTCGGATGTCCAGCCTTATCTAGTACTCGGCATTATTCTGTTATTATTTATCTCCATCTATAAAGAGTGGTTTAAGCCAGCAGTAAGCTTTTTATTTGCTGCCCTGCTTCTGGCTCTTTTTGGCGTAATAACTCCTCACGAAGTACTGGAAGGTTTTTCAAACCAATCCATTGCCAGTGTGATATTGCTCATACTGATTACGGCTGGTATCAGAAGTAACTTTAATGTGGAGGTGTTCCTTGACAAGGTATTCGGAAGAACCAAAACTTATCGCGGTTTCCTCATTTCAATGATGAGCAAGGTCGCTGTTATGTCATCATTTGTCAACAACACCCCGGTAGTAGTATTGATGACACCCTATGTATTTAGCTGGGGAAAGAAGAACAACATTTCGCCTTCCAAACTATTGATACCGTTATCGTATGCCACCATTCTTGGCGGGATGATCACGCTTATTGGTACCTCCACCACACTGGTACTAAATGGATTTATGCATGAGCAGGATTTGGGAGGTATCAAACCTATTGACTTGCTTATTACCGGATCGATCGTAGCAGTGGCATGCCTGATATTCTTAATGTTATTCAGCAACAAATTACTCCCTAACAGAACTGATATCATTGATAAATTCGAAGCCAATAAACGAGAGTATCTTATAGAAAAACGACTGAGTGAAAATAGCCGCCTGATCGGAAAATCTGTTGCCCAAGGGGGGCTTAGAAACCTCAATGGAGTGTATTTGGTAGAGATAGTCCGGGATGATATGCTCATTTCACCGGTTGGTCCCAAAGAAATTATTCAGGCCAATGATATCCTGATCTTTGCGGGCAACACAGATAATATTGTAGACCTTACACTTACTGATATCGGGGTGGAGTTGCCAGGACAAGTTAACCCCGTCTACCAACGGCAAGCTACGGGTTGTTGAAAGTGTGGTTAGCGCTAATAGCAGCCTGATTGGTAAGACAATAAAAAAATCTAACTTCAGGGAAAGATATGATGCAGCCGTCATTGCCGTTCACCGTAATGGAGAAAAATTAAGCGGTAAGATCGGCCGCATTACTATTAAAGCAGGGGACGTGCTGTTACTTTATGTCGGAGACGAGTTCAAAGACCGCGTTGACCTTTATAAGGATCTCTACATTATTACAGGTGCCAACAAGGAGATAGAAAGGGGAAAGAATAGCATATACAAGCTCTATATTGTACTGGTCCTGGCAGCAGGTCTTGTAGCCAGTCAGACCTTCAGCTTATTTGTTGCATTGTTGATCATATTTACCGCCATGGTAGGGATGAAGCTTATTACTATCAAGAATATGAAACGCGATCTGGACGTCAATCTGGTCGCTATTCTGGTACTATCTCTTTCTGTTGGCGAGGCAATGATCAATACAGGTGCAGGACAGTTGGTGGCAAAACACGCTTTAAGCCTTCTGCAACCTTATGGCCCGATTGCTATTTTAGGTGGGCTAATGCTGATTACCACATTACTCACATCATTCATTACCAATGTAGGAGCAGTAGCTATTGCCTTCCCTTTGGCGCTTGCAGTTACTGCAGGGCTGGGCATTGATGGCTCACCCTTCTATCTAGGTATCGCTTTCTCTGCTTCTGCCGCCTTTTTGACCCCTATAGGTTATCAGACTAACCTTATAATATACGGCCCGGGCGGGTATACGTTTAAAGATTTTGTAAAAATAGGCCTCCCGGTAACACTGATCTATCTGACGTTAACACTGCTCACTATTATTTTTCTATATAGAGAGGTATTTATTTGATCTGGCAGGATCTACCATCTTAATTTTTACTTCTGAGATATGGCATAGTTTTCATGTACATCATGCCCAGTGTGTACTTTAATCACCCTATGCAGAGGCACTCTGATCAACAGCAAAAAGCCTAACCCTACCATGAAAAAGAGCATAAGGGCAAGGGTACTATTACGCATGTCGCCGGTAAGCTGTTCTATAAACCCATAAGCGAAAGTACCTAAAACGATGGATATATTGTAAGTGACGTCATAGAAGCTGAAGTAGGAGGCATGGTCAATACTTCCCGCAGGTATTAGCTTTGCATAGGTAGCACGTGAAAGTGACTGAATACCTCCCATCACAAGCCCCACCACAAAGGCCAACACATAAAACTCATATTCATTATACACGAAGTAGGCTCCCAGACATATTAGTATCCATATAAATACCATTATCAGTAAAGAAGTCTTATTTCCTCTCAACTTGCTGACATACGCGAAGAAATAGGCTCCTGCTACCGCTACCAGTTGTATTATAAGAACAGTCAGAATAAGCTTATCATCAGCCAACTGCAACTCTTTAGAGCCAAAAGTGGCCGCCATGTACATAACAGTCTGTACACCCATATTGTAGAAGAAGAAGGCCACTAAAAATAATTTCATCACCTTTAGTTTGCCTAAACTTGACCAGACCTTTTGCAATTCGTTGTAGCCTTCGGTAAATATATTCCCTTTTGGTTGTTGGTTATATACATTATCCGGTACCACAGCAAACGTGATCTGAGAAAAACCTATCCACCACAAACCTACAAGTAGGAAAGAAAATCGTGTGGCTACAGCTTTATCTTCAAAGCCGAACCATTCAAATTTTTGTATCATCACAAGATTGACAACTAGAAGAATGACGCTGCCTATATACCCCAGGGCATACCCCTTGGCACTGGTCTTGTCGAACCTGTCTTCTGTAGTAATTTCTGGTAAAAATGCATCGTAAAAAACAAGACTACCGGAATAGCCTACACTTGCCAGCACTGAACAGATTATGGCCCACTCCACATCTTCAGGGCCTGTAAAAAAGTACAGGCCAATGCAGGACAGCGCCCCCGTATACATGAAGCACTTCATAAAGAACTTCTTACGCCCGCTGTAGTCAGCTATTCCTGATAGTAAAGGCAAAATAGCAGCAACGAACAAAAACGAAAACGACAATGAATAAGAGTATAGTACAGAGTTAATAACCTCTATACCAAAAAAATCAACCATGTCTGACCCGGAGGCACTCGTTGTTATACTATTATAGTAAACAGGAAAAATCGCTGATGTAATTACCAGAGAGTAAACAGAATTGGCCCAATCATACATGCACCATCCGTTAATAATCTTACTACTGTTGATCTGCATTTAGGAACTATTAAATAAAAAAGGGCTTGCTGCCGTAACAGAAAGCCCTTTTATCTATTAATTTACATTATGCGCAAGTTATTCTTCCATTTCCTGAAGAGTGGTGTAGAGCAGTTTTCTGGCATTGGCCTTTCTTAATTGCAACTCTACATCTGAAACCAGTCCTCTTTTTGCTTCTTTATCCACTTTCATGGCAACAGTAAGCTGGTCTCTTTCTACTTCATTCAGTTTGTCTTTCTCCTGATTTACCCAAAGTATCACATCTTTAGGCTCAATGAATACATCATTTGCCTGAATTCTCGGCTCTGTACCCCATTGAGCTGTTTTCTTCGGCTCACCAATATACAGGTAGCTCACCAAAGATTTTCTCTGCAGCTTTCTAAGCTGTGTCGCATCAGGAATCCTCTGCTTAACATTAATAGTCACCTCTCTCAATACCGTAGTCACCATAAAGAAGAATAACAGCATGAAGATGATATCAGGTAAAGCAGATGTAGGGATATCCTGCTTGGTATTTGCTTTTTTCTTAAACTTTGACATCGTTAACCTCCAATTTTAGATGGTTCTGCGATAGAAATGTTCATTGGAAATTCCAATTGACCATTTTTCAACCCTCTACCCAAATCATACAGTCGCCTATTCTCAGGGTCGGAAAGATCGTTTGCTATCTCTCTCCATCGCTTATTTGTAACTCCGACTCTTTCGGCATACATATCATAGTATGCGCCTTGAATCTGATCCAGTACCTCGATAAATCTATCCTGGCTGGTTCCTCTGTCAGTCTTAAATGATACAATAGCATCTTTAGGACTGTCAGAACTCTCAGGGTCACGACCGTTGTTCAACACGAACTCTTTGATCATAGATTTAATTTTACTTACATCCTCCAACGGCTCCCCCTCTACGAGCAACTTATCAGCGGAGTTTACCTGGATCTTAAAGAGGTTCCTTTCAGGGATCTTTATATCCAACTGCTCCATTTGATCGGGGTCAGGTGGCAGCAAAAGGCTTAGACCACGGTCGTTGGCAATTGTAGTCGTTACCAGAAAGAAGATCAACAGCAGAAAGGCTATATCCGCCATCGAGCTGGAGTTAATTTCCGGTGTATCTCTTTGTTTGTTTCGAGCCATTACCTAATAGCTTTATTGATCTCAGAAAATACTATACCTACGATAGCAAGTACAAATAAAACATACATTGTTCGCAGACATGCACCTACCACTTTAATGGTACCTGGAGTTAGGCCTGCCTCTACCAGCCCACGAGATGTATCGGAGTCGGCAGTAGCATATGTTATCAGGAACAAAACTCCCAAAACAGCTACCCCTATACCTGCTTTTATAAGGCTTTTAGGGTGACTGAGCGAGTTGATCAGCGGCATAATGATTGCGGCTAAGCCGGCAACTACTACCATGCCCATCGCAACCCATAATGCTATATTTATAAAACTTTCCATATCGTTAATTTATATGATCTAAAAAATTGATTAAGCTTTGCCAGTTAATTTGTGCTTAACAAGCAGGTCCACCAAAGTGATGGAAGCATCTTCCATTTGGTTAACCAATGAATCAATTTTAGATACAAGGTAGTTGTAGAATACCTGAAGGATGATACCTACTATAAGACCGGCAACAGTTGTTAACAAGGCCACTTTAATACCGTTGGCAACAATCTGAGGAGAAATATCACCCGCTGCCTCGATAGCATCGAAGGCGTTGATCATACCAATTACTGTACCCATGAAACCAAGCATTGGAGCAAGAGCGATAAACAATGATACCCATACCAATCCTTTTTCCAATCTACCCATTTCTACAGATCCGTAAGCTATGATAGATTTTTCTACCATTTCTATACCCTCTGACATTCTCATAAGACCTTGAGTAAATATGGAGGCAACAGGACCTCTTGTATTTCTTGTAACTTCTTTCGCAGCTTCCACACCACCTGTTGCAAGCGCATCCTCTACGTTAGCTAAAAGCTTATCAGTATTGGTGGTAGCAAGATTTAAAGTAATAATTCTTTCGATCGCAATAGCCAAGCCTAAAATAAGACAAATAAGTACTGGCGTCATAAACGTTACATCACCTTCGATGAACTTGTCTTTTACCACCTGGTGAAAAGATCTATCCCCTTCCATATCTTCAACAACCGGCTCCTCTTCCGCTACCGGAGTCTCTTCGATTGCAGGCTCCTCAGTGGTTGCAGCAGCAGTATCACTCTCTGTAGTTGTAGTATCAACAGACTCATCCTGAGCCACAGACTGATATCCAAGGGAAAGAACCCCTACAAGCGCCAATAATGTAAATAGTTTTTTCATAATTCAAGTTTTAAGTATTTCTCAGTTAGTTGTGTTTGAGATTATTAAACGATTAAAATTTATAGTTAAAATTAATTTAAAAGTTTCTAATTCAGTGGTTCAGGTGTTTCCGTAATCGTTTTCATGGCCATCACTCCCTCTCTGCCAAGCAACAACCTTGTCTGCTTATATACGTATTAATCTATATAAAACGGAGAGAAAGGATTACTCATACGTACCGTCATACCGCACTGCCCATAAGTCCCGATGGCTATCGGGATCGAGCCCCGGCCTGCCCTTTGTTCTCATCCCTTCAAGTGGTTTTGCCAACTCAAAGAGATCTTCCTCTCTTCTTTCTCCTCTTTACCATGTCAAGCGGAGAGGAAGGGATTACTCGTACGCGCCTTCATGCCGCACTGCCCCTCGTGAATTCACAATGTTCATTTCGAACCCCGGCCTGCCCTTTGTTCTCATCCCTTCAACCGGTTTTGCCAACTCAAAGAGATCTTCCTCTCTTCTTTCTCCTCTTTACCATGTCAAGCGGAGAGGAAGGGATTCGAACCCCCGGTACCCTTTTGGGGCACACTCACTTTCCAGGCGAGCACCTTCGACCACTCGGTCACCTCTCCGAATTTGAAGCCTTCGCTTCACAGCAAGCACAAATAAATCAATAAAAAACACTTTATGCAAGCATAAAATAAATTTAATAGACATTAATTCAGCGTCAATTCCCCACATATGGGCTGTATAAGCCTTTTTTTAATTGCCCCTACGTGTTGTTCCTCTCCTAGTATTAGCATCAGCTTCGTAATAGCAGCCTCCAATGTCAAATCAGCACCCTCTATAACACCTAAGTCGTTTAATTGTTGACTTGTATCATACCGGCCTTGTATAACCCGGCCTCCCGGACACTGTGATACATTCAAAATGATGATCCCCCGCTCTATTGCTTTTTTAATTAGATCAATAAACCAATCGGAGGTTGGTGCATTGCCAGAACCAAAGGTTTCCAGCACCACCCCCCTGAGATCCGGTATTTCCAGTATTGCCCTCACCGCCTTTTCAGTAATGCCCGGATATAGCTTGAGGATAACGACATTCGTATCAAAATTACTATGCAACAGGAGGGGTTTTGCATCTTCTATTTTACGAATGGCATCAATATTATAGTTAATGATCACCCCAGACTCTGCCAACAAAGGATAGTTTTCTGACTGAAAGGCATCAAAATGCAGGCTCTCGACCTTTTTTGACCTGTTTCCCCTGAGCAACACGTAGTCAAAATAAATGCATACTTCTGGTACAACCGGTCTTTCCGTGCTATTCCCTGATGCTATTTCAAGAGCTGTGATAAGATTTTCCCTTGCATCTGAGCGCAACGATGATATTGGAAGTTGAGCCCCGGTGAAGATCACGGGCTTAGATAAATTTTCTAACATAAAACTCAATGCCGAAGCTGTAAAAGCCATCGTATCCGTACCATGTAATACTACAAAACCATCGTAATCATTATAGTGATCACGAATAATTGCCCCTATCTTCACCCAGTCTTCAGGGTTGATATTGGATGAATCTACAGGGTTATCAAATGCTATAACGGTGAGATTTAGTTCTAATTGCCTTAATGAAGGCACATGATTCAAAATAGATGCAAAATCAAACGGGATAAGCGCTCCCTTTTCATCGTGAACCATGCCTAGCGTACCTCCTGTATATACTATTAATATGGACGATTCGGGTGTCTTTGGAGAGGAGGTGATAATGTTTATCTGGGAGTAATTGCTCATTTATGAAATAGGATTTGTGCATTGTCAGTTGTCAGCCTGGCCACTTCTTCTATCTCTATCTTTTTCAGATCAGCTATTCGCTCGGCAACAATAGAAATATATGATGGTTTGTTTCTTTTACCACGATACGGCACGGGGGCAAGATAAGGACTATCAGTTTCCAATAAGATATGCTCCATAGCAATCTCGGGTATCACTGTATCCAAACCTCCATTTTTAAATGTAGCCACCCCTCCTATTCCCAAATAAAATCCCAGGGAGATGATTTTCTCGGCTTGTTTTATATTCCCTGAGAAACAATGAAATACACCCGTCAACCTATCGTCCTTCAGTTTTTCGACCAGTTCGATAGTTTCATCGATTGACTCTCTGCAATGTATCACCACCGGCTTTTTATACTTCTTAGCCCACTCCACCTGTATCTTAAATGCTTCCTGCTGCTGAGGCCAAAATGTTTTATCCCAATATAGATCGGTGCCGATTTCCCCAACTGCCACGAAGTCTTTTTTTTCTAACCACTCTTCAACCAAATATAGCTCCTTCTCAAACCCCTTTTTCACCGAACACGGGTGCAGCCCCATCATTGATATACACTGTTGCGGCCACCTGCTCTCCAACTCAAGCATAGCATCAATGGATGTATGGTCAATATTTGGCATGTAGATCTTTTTTACACCTGACTCCTGCGCTTCTTCCAGCACATCACTTATATCATCTTTAAACTCCTTTAAATATATATGAGCGTGGCTGTCAACTAAATTCATCATCTACCTGAATAATTCCTGTTAGGTCAAAAAGTCACAAAACGTTCAAAGTTAATATTTCCTTCCTTTCCACATAATTTTCACTGGAATTAAAAAGAAGATCGAGCTGAGAAGGGATAATATCAAGGAGTAAAATTCATAGAGCAACAGTGCCCCGTAAGCAATTCTTATTTTTAGTCTTCGGTGTAGCAATACTATGAAACAATCCTGTACCAGCACCTTTACCACGAAAATTGCTGTAGCCAGGTAAGGATCTAAAAAAAGCAGGGACAGTACGGCAGGAAAGTAGAAAGCCTGAAATGTAAGAAGGCTAACAATTGGCCAGGGTAGTTGCACAGCTCCATGCATCCACCTCTTCCTCTGGTTGAGAAGATTAAAAAAACCCTTTACACCTTTTGACCAGGCAAGCACATTATTATTATATAGTTGCACCACATCATAGCCCTCTTTTCTCACTTGTTTAAAAAGTTCAAAATCCTCGGTAATGGAGAACGGAATAGTCTCGTACCCACCTACTGACTGATAAGCTTCTTTTGTCACATACATGTTGTTACCCATGGTGGTAACGGGATATTTCAAATCAGTAATAACCTTTACCATTCCAAGAGCAAATAACCAATCGATGTGCTGCATTTTATTGTCTGCTACTCCCGTTAGCCCTGTCACAATGCCAACCCCTGGTCTGGCTCCCCGGAGCATTCCTTTAATCCAGCCGGGAGGCACTGACACATCTGCATCTGTAATAAAGTAGAGATCACCGGTAGCCTCTTTCGCCAACCGGGCAAGTACATTTGCCTTCCCCCTCGCATTTCCCAGTTTTTCTTTAATGGGAAGCACTTTGATGCGGGTATTATTTCTTGCAAAATCAACGGCTATTTGACAGGTATCATCCTCAGAAGCATCGTCACCAATTAAGATCTCCAGCTTATCGGCAGGGTACTCCAATCTCGTAAGGCTATCCAGGCAACGTATAATATTAGGCGCTTCATTACGTGCAGCGACTAATATCGAAACCGTGGGCCAAACACCAGGCCCTGTACTTTCCACCTCCTGTTGGCCAAATAACCAGGATATTAGTAAAAGCACATCTATAACTAATGTGGTCATGCAAACAAAAATCAAAGCAGTGGCCACCGACATCATAATGTCTTAAATTGGTATCCGGCGCGCTTAAAGTGCTGCAGGTAGCGCGGTAATGTATATTTCAGGTTCTTTTCGGCCTTTATATTATCGTGAAACAAGACAATGGAACCTGGCCTGGTAGCTTTAATAGAATTTTGTAGACAGCTTTGGGGATCGATCTTTCGGCTATAGTCGCCTGAGAGAACATCCCACATAATAATATCATACTCCATTTTTAAGCGGGAAATTTGCTCACGCCTTATTTTCCCGTAAGGGGGCCTTAATAACTTCTTCTTTTGCCCAAGCTGGAGCAACTGTTCGGTGCATTTTTCTATATTTTGTAGGTATTCACAGGTATTTGTGTCCCATCCATTGAGGTGATTATAGGTGTGATTGGCTAGTAGGTGTCCCTCATTTATGGCTCTTTTAGCTATCTGTGGGTGTTTTTGCAGGTTATCACCTACACAAAAAAAAGTAGCGTTGGCTTGATGCTCCCACAGACTATCTAGTATAAAATCGGTTATCCCGGGTATCGGGCCATCATCAAAGGTTAGATGGATGATCTTTTCATCGGTCGGCACCGTCCATTTAAGCTGAGGGTAGAGCCATCTGATAACAGTGGGCGTTTTATGAAGAAACATATTATGGCTCTATTTTGCATGACAATATAGTAATGTCATCCTTATATCCATTTCTTCCCTTAAACCCGTCCAGTTCGATAATGATGTCCTGATGAATGCGCCTCAGGTCTTTATCGCTGTTTTTTTCAAAATATTGCATCAGTCTGTCCAGTCCATATTCTTCTCCGCTTTCACTTTCGGTTTCTGTGAGACCGTCGGTATAGCAGAACAAAAGAAAGTCGTCCAGGTCGGTAATAAATCCTTCGTTGATGAATGGCAGCGGGTGTATCGCACCCAACACCGTTGACCCCTCCTCCAAAAGTTCAATGTGCCCATTCCTTTTAATCAGCAAAGGGGGATTATGCCCGGAATTCACATACACCAGTGTTTTCAACTGATGGTCATAAATGGCTGCAAAGCTGGTAATGAATTTCTCACCCTTGGCATTTTCAAGCACATGATAGTTCAACTCTTCCACTATCTCCTTTAAATTTGGCGTTTGCCTTACCAGTGTGCGTAGTGAAGCCTGAAAATTAGACATCATTAGCGCAGCCGGAATTCCCTTTCCGGAGACATCAGCTATACATATAAGAAACTGGTTCTTATTAATTGGAATATAGTCATAGTAGTCTCCCCCTACCCGATCATGAGGCAAATAGCTTGCTTCTATCTTCAAGCGCATGCCATACGGCAAGTTTTCGGGAAAAAGGAACTGTTGTACATCGCTGGCAATTTCAAGCTCTTTCCTTAAAGCTTCCTGTTCCAATTGCTTACGCGCCAACTTCTTATTTTCTATCGCAACAATAATAATATTGCTAAGGGCCTGGATAAATCGCATGCTGCTTTTCCGCATCTCATCATCCTCTTCCTCTACATCCCCTACAAAGACCATGGCCAATACTGAGGATTTATGAGAAATAGGTACTACACAATCAAACTCGCCAAAAACGTCAGTACGACCATTATTAATAGTAGAAATAGATGAGCTTTCAAAAAAACTGGGGTCTATCGGTGTCTCAAAACAGTTCATATGGGTACCGTAGCTCACCTTACACTCCCAATACTCATCAAGCACATATAAGGCCAGCCTCTTGATATTGAGATTGGCTCTAAGCGTAAACTCATATATTTTATACAATGAAACTTCAGGCAAATTATTATTTATCGCCTGGGTAATCTCCAGGAGCGCATTCAGCTCGAGTTCCTTTAATTTATACTTATTTTGTAACGATAATGTCTCCATAAATAAACCTCCACACCTTTTACAATATAATAAATATTTGTGTAAGAAAGTAGCATCAGTTTTTGCGTCCTTTCCAGGTGTACTTCCCAAAGTTAGCTGCTATCCCGCATATAATCACATAAAAAGGATAGGTAAATTGAAGGAAAATAAAAAGGGAGACAGATAGCCTTTTTTTAAGAAATTTTAAAATCAGACTCAAAAATATGCCCTCAACAATACATTTGAACATAATGCTGATCAACAGCGGAAGATAAAACCCGGCATCAAAAATGACTAACCCAACTGCCATAATGAAAGCCAAATTGAACATCAAGATAAATACGGCCAGAAAACTTGCTTTTAGATTTGAATAATGACGCCATTTGCTAGCCCATCTCTTGCGCTGTTGGAAAAAATCTTTCCAGGTGGTTTGTGGCTTTGTCGCTACTGTTCCATCCTTTGATGTATTGAAAAATACTTGCCCCGGGAATTGTCGACTGAATTTATGCATTAAAAACTCATCATCACCACTAGCTAAATGCTCGTTATCAGAATACCCTCCTACAGTAAAGAAAGCCCTCTTTCTAAAGGAAAAATTAGCCCCATTGCACATATTCGGTATACCCAGCGCCAATGATGCTGCACCTGTACCTATCAGGCTGGCAAACTCAATGGTCTGCAATTTTTTAAAGAAAGTATTTTCTCCATGAAATGTGACCCCTCCAAAAACCATTTCCGCTTCTTGCTGCTCATAATACCCGCTAATACTTCTAAGCCATTGCGGAGAAAAAATACAATCAGCATCAGTGGTAATAATAACATCACCTTTCGATGCGTTTATACCCTGGAGTATGGCAGATTTTTTCCCCACTCCGTCCCTCAGGCTTAATAAGTCAATATTTATCCCAAAACCATGCTGCTCAATAAAGTCTTTAACCCGCCCACCTGTAGCATCTTCCGAGTGATCATCTATCAAAATAATTTCATAGCGGTGTTTCGGAAAATCAAGCTGAAGCAGGCTTTGGCACAATACAAAAACATTTTCAGCCTCATTCCTTAAAGGTATGACCACTGAGTAAAATAGCTTTATTTCTGATCCTTTCTGAGGTATTGAAGGCAATGACAACCAACCGCAGATCAATGCAAGCACAAAAGCACAGTAAATTGTGAGAATGATGGTGAGTATGGCCGTCATTTGGTCTGTAGTTTCATTTTTAATGAAAATGGAGCTCCTACAATGGATGGAATCAATATATTAATAATCCAAATAACAAGGCTGGCGCTTATCACCGATATTAAATCGACCTGGTAGATATCAAAAAAGTAAACCGCAGAAAACTCCCGCACCCCCAAATCGCTTAAAAAATTAAATGTTGGAAGCACCGATTTCATAAAGAGGATCCAGGTAACACCGGCAAAGCCTACCCAGATATTAAGGTCTGGCAAAAAAAGCTTGAGTATAATCAGAAACTGAAATGCAAATACCACGTATCGCGCCATTGACAGGCCAATTACCTGAATAATAATACGTGTTCTGTATTCAGTAATCATACCTGTGTAGAAGCGTAACTTTCTGAAGAAACCCAGGGAGTTATTCTTTTTTGACAGACTTTTAGCGATCATGTATAAAATTATGGATATGAATAATGTAGCAAGTGTAATGTAAAAAACTAACTTGAGATCCTTAAAAAAATAGTAAATACCAATCAATCCGAACAACGCTGTCGGTATCATTTGGCAAATTCTCCCGAGCATGACTGCACCTATGAGCCTAAATCTTCCTTTCGCATCGTTTTGCATGATGCGGCCCAAATAGTCTCCAATACCGTGTGGTGTAATGAATCCCAAACTCAGGCCTGTTAATACTGCTTCAAGGGCTTTTAAGAACTTCATTTTTATGAGTGGACTGGTCAGTGCTTTCCATTTTACAGCTTCCAGTCCCCAGTTAAAAGGCATGAGCAGTATAACGAAGAGCAACGTTTTATGTTCTTCCCGGAAGACGCCCCAGATCCCCTGCCACATCTCCTCATGAACATTTCGGCTTTTATTTAACTTCAGGCAGATAAAACCCACCAGCAATACCAGTACTACCAGTTTGATGGTTATCCAAAGCGGTTTATTGAGAGAAGCTTTTTTTAGACTCGGCATATTTCTAAATTGCACGGGTGGGCAAAATAGATAAAAAACCTCAAACGGAAAGGATTATTTTAGGGCTGGATCCTGGAACTAGTGTAATGGGTTATGGGTTGATTTCCGTGCAGGGCCAGAAGCTGAATTTAATCCAGTTTGGTGTGATCCACCTCAGTAAGTACTCAGGACATGAGTTGAAGCTAAAAAAGATATTCGAACGCGTTCTTAGCCTGATTGATGACTATCATCCTGATGAAGTAGCATTGGAAGCTCCTTTTTACGGGAAGAACGTACAGTCTATGCTTAAGCTGGGTCGTGCGCAGGGTGTAGCCATGGCTGCCGCATTGTCCAGGGAGATACCCATCACTGAATATGCACCTAAAAAGGTAAAGCAATCGGTGACCAGTAATGGAAATGCCTCCAAAGAGCAGGTGTCGCAGATGCTGATGACACTTCTGAGCTTCAAAGAGGCCCCCAAACTACTGGATGCTACGGATGCTCTTGCAGTGGCGGTATGTCACCACTTTCAGAATGGAACAAAACAATTGAAAGGGGCTAAAAGCTGGAATGCTTTTGTGAGTGAGAATCCGGGGAGGGTGAAGTAGGAAATCATTGTATCCTAAATAAAAAAGATACTTTAGCTGATGTTGTTGATAAAAATACATGCTTATGATAAAGTGTTCATTACACTTCTGCCCCATGCTTTAGCAATAACTTGCGATTTATAAAATAGAAATGAGGAAAAATAAATTATTACACAAACGATACGAAAAAACGTTGGCTTTTTTAAAACAACATTTAGATAAAGGCGACAAAATTTTAGACCTTGGAACAAAGAACCCCTTTTCAGGTATAATGAAGGCAAATGGGTTTGAGGTTTCGAACACACAGGGAGAAAATCTCGATATCGATTATCAAAAATATATTGACTATGAAGTTGATGCAGTTACCGCATTTGAAATATTTGAGCACATGCTTGCTCCATCAAATATACTACGAGCGTTAAAGGCTAAGAAATTAATTGCATCAGTCCCCTTAAAATTATGGTTTGCCAATGCGTATTGGAATGAAAAAGACGATTGGGATAAACATTACCATGAATTTGAGAAAAAGCAGTTTGATTTCCTTCTGGACCAAACTGGCTGGAAAATTAAGGACAGCCAAACATGGATGTCCTCTGATTGGAAAAAAATTGGGATCAGGCCTATTCTAAGACACTTTACGCCAAGGTATTATATAGTTTATTGTGAACGAAGAGTCTCTTAAACTGATTCACTTAATTAACCAAGTTTACATCACAATCAGTTTAGCTACAATCATATAGAAGATGAATGTTTCATAAATTTGTACAACCTTTGATCTAGTAACGGTCCAGTAAACAGTTCGTTTTATATACAGATGGTACGCGCTTTCACGCTTATTGTGGTTGGTTATAGTTGGAATGATTAACAACCACATAAAATATTTTTTTTGTGTTCAAAATAGACTTAGGCCTTTCTAAAATTTCTAACTTGAGGATATTATAATGACATAATTGAAAAATGCAAACTCGGCAGTTACCAAATGAATCCGAATTGTATTGAGAGTGAAGATAATTTCATTTAAATTTCGTCAATGAATAACTTTATTTATATTTTCATATTGATATTATGCGCTTCCACATACAGTTCCTCCCAGGACATTACGAATGGAAGAGTGGCCTATTATCCCTTCAATGGGAATGCTGATGACGATATTGGCATAAACCATGGCACAGCTTATGGGGTCACTCTTGCGCAAGATCGATTCGGAATAGAAAACAATGCTTTTTATTTTGATGGTATGAATGATTTCATAGAAATTCCTCACAGTGAGGTATTTAATTTTGGTGTAAGCGATAGTTTTTCAATTTCATTTTGGATTAAAATAGAAAATCAGGTTGATCTAAATGGCAATAATGACATAATTAGTAAATGGAATGCCTACAATAGTTCAGGGTACCCATATGCTATTCGCTTCAACAGCGAAACTGCCCCCGCAGGCTTACAACGCCAAATTCTTATCAGACGGTATGATAGTCAAACTTGCAATAATGTACCATTAGTTCATTCTACTTGTGAACTTCCTTACAATGAATGGTTACATGTCGTCTATGTTAAAGCGGAAGGAGAATTATTGATGTATGAAAATGGTACATTGGTAAGCTCAGAAAATGATTATACAAACTCAAACTGCAATACCAAGAACACTCACCCAGTACTTATAGGTAAAAGAGCCCTTAACCAACGACATTTCAAAGGTTATATAGATGACATAGCATTTTATGACAGGGCGATATCCTTCGAAGAAATTCAACTTCTTTTTACCGAAAACAACTGGTCAGCTACTCACTTGGGAGAGGCTAATATTTTATCTTTTAGCCTACCTGAACAAACCAAGCCTGCTTTCATTAACAAAGAAGATCACTTGGTTACGGTTGAGATTCCTTGTAAAGATATTACACAAGAGATTGCTTCCTTTAATCTTTCGGAGGGAGCTATCGCACATGTAGATGGAGTTGAACAAATAAGCGGCGTATCAGTCAATGACTTTTCCCAGCCCCTAACTTACTCCATATATGGACAAAACTGCAGTAAGCAGGAATGGATTATTGAAGTAAAACTTCAGGATCTAACTCTGGAAGAAATAAATTCCAAAACACTATTTCACTCATTTGCTTTTACAGAACAAGTTCAGCCATCAGTAATCGACTCCTTAAATAGTACCATTAAAATTTGGATGCCATGTAATATTGACCTGACTCAACTTACAGCCAATTTCACAACGTCTTCGGAAACAACAGTCTTTGTTGGAGGTATAGAGCAATTTAGTGCTTTATCATCAAACGATTTCAGTGAAGACATCATTTATACCGTTGTGAATCGCGATAGTTGTGCTATGAGAGATTGGATAGTTCAAGTTACGCATGATCGAATTGATTACAATGAAGAAAAAAAGCAGTTAATTTTTGAAAGCTTTAATATTCTTGAACAAGTCGGCATCTCCGTTATTGATATCAACGAGAAAATGGTTAAAGTCGAGGTGTCATGTAATGTAGATGTATCTAAAATCAATGCCATGTTTAAGACGCCGGAAAATACATACGTTACCGTCAACGACAAACTACAATCTAATGGAATTACAACAAACGATTTTTCTGAATCAGTGATTTATGTTATACATTCAGATAACAATTGTTTTACACAAGAATGGATTGTTTCAGTTTTTCAAGAAAAAGTTAATATGACGTTAACTAAAAATTCAATTCCTAATATTGTTACCCCAAATGAAGACGGAAAAAATGACACATGGCAATTGCCAACTCCTTATGTAACTAATTTTAATGTACATATATATAATCGATGGGGTAATTTAGTTTTCTTCCAATATGGTTATGACAACAACTGGGGAGGAGAAAATTTAAGCCCTGGCCTTTACTTTTATTCCATCTACCATATATGTGATATCAATACTAATATAAAGGGGTGGTTAAATATTGTAAAATAAGAATGGAAATTACTTACCATAATAAACGATATTTTTGATGAACATATTAATGGTACTTGAAGCACCTTATCCAATGGATATTCGTGTTAATAAGCAAGCAAAGGCGCTGATAAGTGCTGGGCATCAGGTATATCTACTATGCACCCGAAGGAAGGGCCAACCAAAAAGTGATAAGGTAGATGGCATCCATATCTACCGCATTAATGTAGGACAATCCGATTATGTATTAGCCTTTTGGGATGTTATTAATTCAATAAATTTCTATCATCCAAAATTCGCCAGGATCATTGCTAACCTAGTTAAATTTCATAAGATACACGTGATTCATGTACATGATTTACCTTTAGCAGGTACCGCATTGAAACTAAGAAAAAAATTAGATGTAAAAGTAGTTGTAGATCTTCATGAAAATTACCCAGAAGCCTTAAAGATATGGCATCAATGGAAAAAAAACCCTATAGCCCAACTAAAAAACAAACTATTTCTGAACTATCAAAAGTGGATCAAGTATGAGAGATATGCCGTTACTAATAGTGATTTAATAATATCTGTCGTAATGGAAATGCAACAGAGACTAACTACTCTGCATAAAGTCTCTCCGGATAAAATAGCAATAATAACCAATACCGAAGAAAAAACATTCATTAAACAACCGACCAATAAAGGCATATATGGTAGGTATAAAAATGACTTCATTATTACTTATACAGGTGGTATTGGTCCTCATCGTGGTGTTGACACTCTAATAGAAGCTATGAGTATGTTGAAAAAGTATAGTGATATTGTTTTATTTTTAGCGGGACAGAGTAGCAAAAGTGTCAGACGACACTTGCAAGCCCTTATTAAAAAATATTCATTGGTAGACAGAGTATTCCTGTTAGGCTATCAACCTTTTTTAAATTTTTATTCTCTTATGAAATTTTCTTCTGTAAACGTTATCCCTCATCATAGCAATGAGCACACAAATAATACTATTCCTCACAAATTATTTCAGGGAATGATGAGCGGCAACCCTCTACTTGTAAGTACAAGCTCAGCAATAAAACGCGTTGTTCAAGAGACTAATAGTGGCCTTATTTTTGAGGCTGGGGATGCAATAGATCTTGCAGGTAAATTGGAAGAACTTTATCAAAACGAATCGTTAAGAAAGCAATTAGCAAAGAATGGAATTACCGCTACAATAAATGGGTCATATAACTGGGAGCATACCAGTGAGGAATTGGTCAAAGCTTATGATAATTTAGCCTGTACTATTTAACATGGCATTTCATTTTTTCTCATTCTAAACTCCTTATTTAATCCTTTAAAAGTGATACCCTATGTTTAAAATAGTTTTTTATTAGGTGGGAATAGTTAGCAAAACCAGTATTAAATTTTCCATTATTTTATTTGTGGGTATTGCTTTGGGCTATATCAATACGGTATTGATATTTCCAAATGTCCTAACCGAGGAAGAGTTCGGACTGACAAGAATCCTGATGTCTGCTTCTGCAGTGATAGCACAGCTAGCCCAGCTTGGTTCTCCCAATATAATTGTTCACTTTCACCCTCATTTAAAGGGAGATAAGAAAAATATCACTTTGTCCATTGGACTCCTCATCTCATTGGTAGGCCTCTTTTTGGCACTGGTCTTTCTTCTAATTTTCGACAATTACGTTATTTCGCTCTATCAAGAAAAATCAGAACTTTTTGCACGATATTTTTACCTGCTACTACCTTATATAACCTCATTAATTTTTTATAACCTTTTTGATGCCTATCTAAGAGTGGTCTTCAAAAACAATGTCTCTGCTTTTCTTAATTTTATTCTGCTTCGTATTCTATGGCTAGCAGTTGTAGGGCTCTATTATTTTGAGTATTTAAGCACTGCCTCTTTTATAAAAGTGTACGTTGCGTGTCAATTTTTCATAGCACTCACAGCATTAGGGTATATAATTCACCTTCGTAAATTGCATATCTCTTTCCGGTTTAATCGAGAACGATTTCAGCTCCTTAAGAAAATGTATCACTTTGGTGTTTTCACAATCATCAGTGGTATATCTATATTTCTGATCAATCGTATCGATATACTTATGGTAGGAAAATATGTCGGACTTGAGGGTGTTGCTATATATTCGATAGCATTCTACATTAGCTCAGTTATTATGGTGCCAGCCCAATCCATATCAAGAACCGCCATTGTGTTGGCGGCCAATGCAGCCAAAAATAACGATTTAAAAACAGTGGCTAGCTTATACAAAAAAACCGCGCTTAATCAATTGCTTTTCTGTTCGATAATATTTATTCTGATTGTAATCAATTACAAAAATTTGATGTACTTTCTACCCGTAATATACCGCGACAGCTTCTTAATATTCTTACTACTTGGGCTTGCAAAGGTAGTAGAGACTGGATTCGGCATCAACGGAGGTATAATCATTAATAGCAAGTATTTTAGAGTCGATACATTTCTCTCTATTATTTTGTTATTACTTACTGTTGCATCCAACCTATATTTTATTCCCTCCTTCGGTATACAAGGAGCTGCAACGGCCACAATGATTTCAATAGTTATATTCAATGTATTGCGGTACCTCTTCCTCAAGATAAAACTAAATCTTGACCCTTTTACATGGCAATATTTAGGGGTTATATTTATATTGAGTGGATCGGCAACTTTAACTTACATCGTCCCTTCTTTATCTTCTGTATGGACAGATATGATCACGCGGAGCATTCTCTTTTTAATACTCTCTGTACCGACCATATACCTACTTAAGCTATCTCCTGAACTTAACAAATTAGTCAATAACGTCCTACCTCTTTAAAGTAGCTAGAAATTATTAGTATGTCGAGTGTTAATTATAATTAAACGAAAAGAACAAGATTAGACCTGGCTAAAGCATGTTTGACACTACACTAGCAAGTGTCCTAACAACATATTCAATCTCTTCATCCGTCAACTCAGGAAACACCGGCAACGAAAGCACTGAAATCGCAGCGTTGCTTGAAACAGGGAACATGTCATCGGACAGCCCTAAGTGACCATAGGCTTCCAACTGATGTAGCGCCTTCGGATAATGTATGGCTGTGCTTATTCCCGCGTCCAGAAGGTATTGCTGAAAGACATCACGCTTTGATAGCTGTACAACATACATATGATAAACATGGCTGCGTGGCCCAGTTACCACAGGAGGTTTTATATTAGTGTTTCTTAGTGCATCGGAGTACTTACCGGCTGTTCTTGTTCTTATCAGGTTCCACTGATCCAGGTATTTTAGTTTAACATCTAAAATGGCTGCCTGTATAACATCCAGTCTGCTGTTCCTTCCTTCAATCAGATGCGTATCTCGCCTTGGCTGCCCATGATTGGCAAGCAATCTAACCTTTTCGGCCAGGGCTGTATCGTTAGTAGTTATTGCTCCCCCATCTCCGTAGGCTCCTAAATTTTTAGTAGGGTAAAAGCTAAATGCCGCGGCATGGCCTAGTGTACCTACTTTTCTGCCTTTATACGTACCACCTGGTGCCTGGGCACAATCTTCTATTACTTTAATATTGTACCTGTCAGCAATAGCCATTATTTCATCCATACGGCATGGCAGCCCATAGAGATGTACTGCAATAACTGCTTTTGTTCTTGGTGTGATGGCCTCCTTTACCTTCTCCGGATCAATAGTCAGTTCACCTGGTAGTACATCTACAAATATTGCTTTACCTCCAACAGTAGTTACAGCTTCTGCATCAGATATCCAGGTAAAATCAGGAACAATTACTTCATCGGCTGGTCCTATATTCCAACCCCTTAATATTAACTCAAGTGCATCGGTGCCACTACCGCAACTGATACAGTAATCCGAGCCTGTGTAATTGGCAAATTTCTGCTCAAAACTATTAACCCGCTCCCCGCCAATAAACCACCCACTGCTCAATACCTGCTCAATCGCATCATCTATTTCCCTTTTAAGTCGGGTATATTGTCGCGCCACGTCTAAGAAAGGAATTTTCATAGGGTTTGTAGAATATGGGATAGTTTTTGTGTCAACTGTATTCGCGAGAAGGCCTCAATATTTTGATTCCTGTTAAATTCCTTTGCTTCAAACATAGTGTAAATAGCTCTAATAGCACCTTTTATTCCCTCAACATCTCCAGCCTCACAAACAAACCCCGAACCGGTGCTTTGAATGATATCGACAGAATCTCCCGCCGGGCCTATGTACAAGATGGGCCTCTGTGCTGCTAAATATTCAAACAACTTGCCGGGAATATTGCCTTTCATATCCCGAAAAGGCAGTAACAATAAGCCTGCAGACGTTCTGTATAGATCAAACACCTCGCTATGAGCTACATAGGGTTTAAAACTTACTACCTTTTTAATGGCTTCATCTGCAGCTATGTAATCTCTTAATGTAGCGTTAACGTTACCAATGAATTCTACCTGAATATCATAATCTTCTTGTTCTATCAATGCTGCTACAGCCCTAAGCAGAGGTCTGGGATCTCGTAATTCATCCACCACTCCCACGTGTCTGATCACAAAATTTTCAGGCATTACGTCCGTTGTAGTACTAAATTCTGCCGGATCATATCCATTAGTTATCACCTCTACTTTCCTGCCTCCAATTTGGGCCAGCTCATTGGCGTAGATACGACTAGCGGCTATAACGACATCTGCCTTTTTCAAAACTTTTCGCTCTAATATCTTATGGAGTCTCCGTACGGGTTGCGAGAGATAAAAGCTTTCATACATCACCCAGGTGGTCCATGTATCTCTAAAATCCGCTACCCAACTGACTCCCAACTTTCTTTTTAGCTTTAAGCCAATCAAATGCATACTATGCGGCGGTCCGGTAGTAATAACTACATCAATACCATTGGCTATAATCAGGTCTTGCAGTATCCTGCTGGCAGGTCTAACCCAAAACACACGGGGATCAGGAATAAACAAATTTCCCCTGATCCATAGCAGTAGTTTTCCAAAAAAACCCGCCTTTTTATTGATCAGATCACTCTGCTGATTGCTTTTTTCAGCTTTTATCCTTTTAAAAAGGCGGTATGGTTCCCATATTGGCAACTTGATTATTTCTGTATCAGGAGATATTTCTGCCTCCAGGCTAAGATCTTTAACATCAAAAGAAGGATTTTCGGGAGTAAAGACAATTGGTTGCCAACCAAACTCAGGTAAGTATTTCACAAACTTCAACCACCGCTGCACACCACTACCTCCGCTGGGCGGCCAGTAATAAGTAATGACCAAAACTTTCTTCATCGCCACAAATATAACAACCCCGGCAAGAGCAACATTCATTATCTTTAAAACTACCATATCAAATGTCAAAAATTATGTATTTCGGTAAACCATATTTTTCCGTTCTTTTATATACACCATTACCAGAAAATGAAACATATGCTATAATATCTGTAAACCAGACCTCCTATTTTTATCATGAAAACAAATTGATTATAAATAATCTAAGGTAGTCAGCTTTATCACCTCAAATGCTGACGGTGAAAAACAAACCATAAAAGGAGGAGCGCCCGAAACTGTATACTCAGGCTGCCCACAGTCTTATGCACGCCCCACCATTGATGACTGCTCCTTTCCGGGATCATGGTTACAAACTCCGGTCCTGGCAGAAATACAAATAACGAGCAGGATAGAGAAGAACAAGGTTCATAGAGACTATTGAGAAAAAATCCATTTAATGGCCTAGAATATAAGAAGAGTACATTTTTGACACCATAATACCAGAAGCTGGAACACCTGTTATAACCAACGTATTAATTGTTTTTCTTAAATTTGATTAACAATCAACTAACCTAATCCCCTAAACCTATGAAAAAGTCTAAGCTTATTATAAGTGATCTGAAAGTGCAAAGCTTTGTCACTTCCCTTGATTCAGCCAGAGAAAAAACTGTAAAAGGTGGTATATCAGGTTCTGTTTGTACCATTTGTGACTGGACTAATAACTGTTCCCCTCCTACTGAAAACTGCTTCACCGCTGATACCTGCTCTTTCCCCGGCGTGATTTGTAACACTAATCCGGGACCGGGAAGAAATACCAACAATGAACAAGTGGGAAACCAACAGGCAGGCACCAAGTAAGCAGTATTTAAGACAGGATGTAAATAGCATGGCGGGATACAGGGTCTTGGCTGGGGTATCCTTTCCATGCTTAATAATTCTTTGAATAAACCTGTGACCGATTTTTTGTAATTTAATAAGTGAGAAGCCGTTTTTAAACAGCATATTCACAAACCACTCAGATAGATGCTACTGAGATTGATCCTCATATTCTTCACCTGTATTTACAGTTCTACTGCCACGGCAGTCATTTCCCTACAACCTCAAAATACATACGGACTACCACACATTCAAAACTACCTGCCAGCAGACCATCAGGGGCATCCACAGTCATGGTGGATAACGCAGTCCCGGGAAGGGCTCATGTATTTTGCCAATAATATGGGGGTGTTGGAATTCGATGGGGTTTCGTGGCGCACCTTGGCTTTACCCGATCAAAAAAGGGCCATAAATGTCGCTATTGATCATGAAAATAATATTTATACCACCACTATTGACGACTTTGGACGTTTCATTAGTGACTCCAAAGGGAAACTGGTCTACAAATCTCTATTTGCCGACATAAAAGCCTCATATAGTGATTTTGGGTGGATGATTGACACCTGGACTACCGATGACGGAGTCTATTTTATTTCAGCCAAGTATATTTTTCTTCTTAACAGATACGGTGAATATCGAGTATGGGGTGCGGAAAAACAATCATTCTACAAATCCTTTTTAGTTAACGATCAACTGTATGTACTCAAATCCGGAGAAGGCTTACAAATCATAAAAAACAATGTACTCATACCACTTTCCGGTACCGATATTTTCTCTAAAGACAAATCATTGGTTTTGTTTAGCGAGGATGGCAAATCACTGGTCATTGGCAGGGAAAATGGCAACTTCTATAAATACCATAATAGCCAGTTAGTGCATCTCTTTAACCTCAATACCAATTACAAAGTCAATGCTTCATTTCAATCTCTGGCCGTGCTGCAAAATGACTTGTGGGCCTTAGCTACAGATCAAGGCATTGTTTTATTTAATAGTGATGGCAATGTTAAGCAGGTACTTAACGGAGGCGCTGGTTTGCCTGGTTCACTGATTACCGGTCTTTTTTTAGATCGAGACAAAATTTTATGGGCTGTACTTGACAATGGTATCTCCAAAATTCATACCTCATCTCCCTATACATTCTTTGATAAAAAATCAGGAATAAGCGAAACGGCTATGGAGATAATACAGCATCAGGGTATAATATACTGTGCCACTACCGAAGGTCTTCTTTACCTGAACTGCCAGTCGGAAAAAAACACTTTTCATAAGATTCCCGGTTTAAAAACACCTGTATGGGATCTGCATTCTGATGGAGAAATATTATTAGCGGCAACTTCAGAAGGTCTTTTTCAAATTAAAAATAATAAAGCCCATCCTGTGGAAGCATACACAAACAATGCGTTTGTGATTCACCCATCCATGCTGGATCCGAAAATCTTTTTTATCGGTGGCAGCTTTGGACTTATTGTATTAAAACACACCGATAAGGATACCTGGGAAAGGTCAGGCGATATAACCATTAGCAAAACGGCTGATACCTTTTTTTGGCTTTATGAAGAATATCCGGGAAGGCTTTGGGCTAGCGGATGGACAGGAGGTTTATATGCGCTAACGTTTAATAGAGGTTGCACTACAAACCGGGAAGACTGCCTTCGCCCTACTATTGAAAGCTATACGATCCGTAACGGGCTTGAGCGCGGCCAGGAAAATCAGATGTTTCGAGTTAAAAACCACCTCGTATTTGCTTCCAGCAGTAAAATACTAAGATTCAATAAGGAACAGAATCGCTTTCACCCGGACCAATCATTTAATGGCATTCCTTTAGATTCCACATCATTGATCCTCGCTCTTAAAGAGCTGCAAAATGGGCAGGTGATAGTCTGCTCCGCTTCTCCTGATGAATGTTTTTTAGGCACACCGGATGAGAATGGAAAATATCACTGGGATAGTGATTATTTCTTTCGGCTTGTCAACAGCCCTATCTACGATATTTACAGTGACGGTTATCACATATGGATGTCAGGGGCAAATGGAGTGGCACATTACGACATGCAAAAAGAGGTGCCGAAGGATGCAAATTTTAATACACTTATCCGTAAGGTAAGCATTAATAGTGATTCTACTCTATTCTTTGGACAGGATCTTAATTATCAACCGCCAATACTAAGCTATGGCATAAACAAATTGCGGCTGGAGTTTTCCGCCACCACTTATACCGACCATTATTCCACTCAATTTAGTTATTGGCTGGAAGGGCTAGATGATGAATGGTCTGACTGGACAATTGAAAACCAAAAAGACTATACTCATCTTCCGGAAGGCGACTACACCTTTTACGTAAAAGCCAAAAATGTATATGGATCCATAGGATCAACAGACATGTATTCCTTTACAATATTGCCACCCTGGTACCGTACCTTGTGGGCGTATATTTCCTATGTAGTAATTGTCTCTTTCATGATTTTCGGAATTGTTAAATGGAGATCACAACAGCTCGAAAAGGATAAAAAGAAATTAGAAAATATCATTCAGGTACGCACAGCGGAACTGGCCAGGAAGAATGAACAGCTTAAGGAGCTGGACCAGATGAAATCCAGATTCTTCGCCAATATTTCTCACGAATTCCGAACTCCACTTACACTCATATTAGGGCCATTGGAGCAATTTTTGGCAGATCGTGACGTCAGTTCTGCTGACTACCTTCGATGGCAGGTGATGACCAAAAATGCAAAGAGGCTTCAACAACTCATCAACCAGCTATTGGACCTTTCAAAGCTTGAAAGTGGCAAGCTAACGCTACATTTAAAAAAAGGAGATGTTTTTCGATTTGTAAAAGCAATAGCAGCCAGCTTTTCCTCAATGGGCCAAAGCAATAGGATCCAATACACACAAAACATACCAGATGAAAGCATACTTGCTTATTTTGATCCTGACAAGCTGGAAAAAATAATCAGCAATCTTCTTTCTAATGCCTTCAAATTTACTGAGAGCTATGGAAAGGTGATCATCGAAGCGTATGTGTCGTCTTCCCAACAGGAAATGCAGCCTGGCAGCAGCAAAAATAACGCTAAGGAGCATGGTTGGCTTCATATTCACGTACAGGATACGGGAAAAGGTATAAAAGCGCACCACCTTTCAAAGCTTTTCGATCGCTTTTACCAGGCCGATGACTCCGACACCAGAGAGAAAGAAGGCAGTGGCATTGGTCTGGCGCTAGTAAAAGAGCTGGTTGATCTTCATGGAGGAACAGTAGAGGTAGAAAGTGAGGAAAATATTGGCACTATTTTCAAAATAGCCCTGCCAATTGGCAAAAAATATTTTACCGAGGAACAGGTATCAGAAGAACTGCATAACGCGTATGAAGCAACTGCGGCTTTAACAGAAGAAATTACTGAGGACATTTCCATAGAAACCGGAGAGAAACTATTGCCTCTGGTACTCATAGTTGAAGACAATATCGATCTGAGAAATTATGTTAAAGAATGCCTTGGCCATGAGTATACCTATGTAGAAGCTATGAATGGAGCAGAAGGTTTAAAAAAGGCTCAAAAACACATGCCTGATCTGATCATTACAGACCTGATGATGCCAGGCATGGGCGGCACAGCTCTTTGTAAAAAGATCAAATCTGACGGGCTATTAGGCCATATACCCGTGATTATGCTTACCGCCAAATCTGGTGTTGGAGAAAAAGTAGATGGTTTAAAAACCGGGGCCGATGACTATATAACCAAGCCTTTTAATGTAGAAGAATTGAAAGTGCGTGTAAAAAACCTAATGGAGCAACGAAAAATGCTTCGTGAGAGGTATCAGAAAGAGATTCGCGTACTGCCGGGAAATGTTACTGTTAATTCCATGGATGAGCAATTCCTGAAAAAAGCGCTGGCGGTAGTAGAGAGAAGCATGTCGGATCCTGATTTTGGTATTGACCATCTACTCGATGCGCTGAATACCAGCCGTACACATCTACATCGTAAACTTAAAGCCATTACCGGCCAATCGGCTTCCGAATTCATCAGAACGATACGGCTCAAACGTGCCGCTCAACTCCTGGAAAAAGATAGCAATGTTATCTCACAAATAGGCTACGAGGTAGGTTTCAATGACCACTCCTATTTCACTAAATGCTTTAAAAAATATTTCAATATGTCCCCCTCAGAATTTGCCGCACAAGCAAAAATAAAACACCAACAAACTGAGAATAAAGGAACAAAAACAACCGACTAACTGAGAACCGAAAGCTGAGAACTATCAAAGGCACCTCAGTACCAGTTTTTGGAACATTACTCCAAATTAATAGGGGTGATTTATTCCACCTTTACAAACGAAAATCATGAGTACTTTGTCTGAGTATTGAGTAGAAGAACTCCAATATTCATGACAAAACAAAATGAGATTATCTGGTCTCCTATACTAATACTAAATCTGTGTATTAAATCTTTAAACCAACAAACCAATTAATTTTATGAAAAAGAACAAATTAAACCTAGCCGAATTAAAGGTAACCAGTTTTATCCCTGCTCAGGAGCCTCTGAACACCGAGACTGTTAAGGGGGGAAGGCCTGTATCATACTATGAGCCCTGCAGTGTTGTAAACTGTACGCACGGTTGCACCAATTATATACTTTGTGCAACCGAAATACCAAAATTCTGCTAAAAAGAAGTCTATCCCGGCTAACGCAGCTTACCCCACCGGTCGTGGGGTAAGTTTCATCTGTCTTTTTATACCTCCCAGAAATACTAAAAATAATTTCATAGCCTTCGCAACCTTTGATCAAAATTGGTTGTCTTAGTATTAAATATCATAATTCCACGGTTTTGTTCAGAATCGAACATATTGAGAGTACGGTTTTGTTCAGAATCCGTAACAAAATAGCTCAAATACAATAGAAAAACAGATGGTATCAATTTTGCGAAGAGAACAACGCTATGAAATGGGTTAACAGAAGAACACTGACAGTCATTATTGGAGTAATAGTTGCTATCATTATTATCATTACTTCTACCTCAATGACGCATCCTGTTACTCCTGCTCCCGGCCCCAATAGTTCGTCTGTTGATATGGATGAAGTCCATGATTTACGCGCCAGGAAGATCGATAACCTTCTGCTGCCCTTACCAAAATTAGTCGATGTTCTATATCAGCAAATAAAAAAATAGCCAACTAACGAGAAAAATCTTTTCTCGAATTCTATTTGAATTCTTATCGTCTGGTGCTAAGCAAAATCGACTCCTGGCATACATTTTGAGCGATTTTGAACGTTAATCAACAATAAATCTAAAATGTAAAAGAAAGGAACGGCATGAAGGTCCTGCAGTCTCTGATGCTATTTGTCCTATGCTTCACATCACTTGAAGTAACAGCCCAGTATTTTGGAAGGAATAAACCAAAATATGACAAGTTTAATTTCGATGTAGTTAAAACTCCTCATTTCGATATTTACCACTACTTTGACAATCCATCTCTGGTATATCAACTATCTGAAATATCCGAGAGCTGGTACAAAATGCATCAGGAGGTGCTGAAAGATACCTTACAGCCCCATAACCCCATACTTTTATACCGTAACCATGCTGATTTTCAACAAACCAATGCCATATCTTCCGCGCCTGGTATTGGAACAGGCGGTGTCACGGAGGCTTTTAAAAACAGGGTGATTATGCCGGTGACGGAATCGAATGCCCAAACCGACCACGTCCTGGGTCATGAACTTGTCCACGCCTTTCAATACAATATGATCATTCGTAGTGATGATCCGGAAATAAATATCAGAAGTCTTGCCAATATACCGCTATGGATGGTAGAAGGCATGGCTGAATACATGTCAATAGGTAGCAAGGACCCACACACCGCAATGTGGATGAGAGATGCCGTTATTAATAATGATATTCCCTCTATCAGGGACCTTACCATTTCCAATAAATACTTCCCTTATAGGTATGGTCAGGCATTTTGGGCCTTTCTCGCCAATACTTGGGGTGATACTATCATCAAACCGGTATTTATTGAGACGGCACGGCTGGGATACGAAGCAGGTATTCAAAAAGTATTCAACTTCGACCATGCAACCCTTTCTGAAATGTGGAAGCAAAGCCTCAAAGATTATTATCTAAAATATAAGGAAGAAAATAACGGTCCGCTTATCGGCCATAGGATACTATCGGAAAAAACCGCTGGAAGAATAAATATTTCTCCTGCTGTAAGCCCGAATGGGCAATATCTTGCCTTTCTTTCAGAGAAGGACCTCTTTACTATTGATCTTTTTCTTGCAGATGCTCGTACCGGAGAGATCATAAGAAAGCTGACCACCACTTCCCAAGCAAGCCATATAGATGCCATTAGCTTTTTAGAATCCGCCGGAGCATGGTCTCCTGACAGCAGACAGTTTGCATATGTTGTGTTCGACAACGGAAAAAATCAAATTGTGATCACCGATGTAGCCAGCAGCAAGATCGTAAAAAAATTTGCGGTGCCCGGTGTACCCGCTCTGAACAACATCACCTGGTCTCCTAAGGGTGACAAACTGGCATTTACAGGCCTGGTCAATGGACAGAGTGACCTGTACGTGTACCACTTTCAAAACGGCAAGGTAGACCAGATCACCAACGATTATTATTCTGACATACAGCCCTCCTGGCTGCACGACAACGAATCTATTCTTTTTACTACCGACAGGAAAAGGACACCAACTAATAAGTATACCTATGGTAGCTACCAACTGGCTTTTATAAATACTTCCAATAAAGAAGTTCAAGTGGTCAATCTTTTCCCTGGGGCCGATAATTTCAATCCTGTTGTTTCTCCCGATGGAGAGTCCATCTACTTTGTATCAAACCGTGATGGTTTCAGGAACCTGTATAAGTATGAAGTAGCCAACGATAAGGTGTACCGGCTCACTAATTATTTCACCGGCATAAGCGGAATAACTCCGTCAGCTCCTGTACTGAGCATTGCACGTGAGAAGGACCTGTTGGCTTATGTGTACTACAGCAAAGGCCAATATGCGATATTTTCTGCCCCTCTGGGAAATTTTATTAAAAAAGAAGTAAATCCACAGGCGGTTGAAATGTCTGCGGCTTACCTGCCTCCGTACAATCCTGCAAAACTGGATATAGTAGACCAAAATCTGCAGAAGCGATTCGCTATGAGGGATTCCATGGATGTTACCATCAAACAGGTGCCTTATAAACCAAAATTTCAGTTGGACTATATCGGCAGTACCGGTGTGGGTATTACCACGAGTCGTTTCGGCACAGGCATGGCCGGGGGCGTAGATGCTATATTTAGCGACATACTGGGTGACAAACAGCTCTATACGTCACTGGCACTTAACGGAGAAGTATATGACTTTGGTGGACAGGTGGTTTTCCTCAATCGGGAAAGACGATTGCAATGGGCATTTGGCGCATCACATATCCCCTACCGCTATGGATGGTATACTCTCGAGCAAGATTCGCTGATTATCCAGGGAGATACCGTGCAGGTTGAAAATCTCGCTATCAACATCAGGCGGATTTTTGAGCAGGAGTTGAGTGGCTTCCTATTCTACCCTATTTCCAAAACCAAACGGCTCGAGTTTCAGGGTAGTCATGCATGGTACAGCAACAGACTGGACAGGATCAATAACTATTACTACCGAGGCTACAGGGTGGGAGAAAAGCAGGAGAAAGACCTGCCGGCACCATCAGGATATACCATCCAGAGAGTAAATGCAGCGCTGGTAAGCGATAATTCCTATTTCGGACTCACAGCGCCACTGAAAGGGCACCGCTACCGCCTGCAAGGTGAGCAGTTTTTTGGAAAACTGGAGATATTTACCACACTGGCAGATTATCGAAAGTATGTCTTTGTAAAGCCGTTTGCTGTAGCCTTTCGAGGTTATCATTATGCTCGCTACGGTCGTGATGCCAATAGCGATCTTTTACCTCCTATCTTTCTTGGAGCGCCCGGGGTAATTCGGGGCTATTCAACCAATACCTTTTATGATCCCGGAAGTGATAATCTGAACATCAATGACCTGCTGGGAAGCCGCGTGGTGGTAGGAAATTTGGAAATTCGCCTGCCCTTCACAGGCCCCAGGCAAATTGCTATGATTGAATCCAGGGTACTATTTACTGACCTGAACCTGTTTTTTGATGCAGGATATGCCTGGAATGAGCATAGCACCTCCAACTTTGGAGAGGGAAATATTACCGAGGTAGAGGATAGAAAACCCATTTTTAGCACCGGTTTCTCATTAAGACTTAATCTATTCGGAGCGATGGTAATAGAACCGTATTATGCATTCCCGCTGAGTAGAGAAAACATCCGGGGGGAATTTGGCATTAATTTTCTTCCGGGTTGGTAGAGTTTACATCTGAAAAATTTCCTTTATGAAGAATAATGTCTCGTTCGGCTTTAGACAGCCGTATGTCACTTACATATTTTTGTGGTGTGGGCCGGTTTAATGACATCAGAAACAGAAGCAATACATAACCAACAATAAAAATTGCGGAAGTGGTAAGATACAGCCCGCCTACCAAAATGACAGAAGCAAGCTCAATGAACACATAAAACAAGATGCTGTTCTTAAAATATAACGAAAGGCGTTCCTGCAGGAAGTGCTGACTATTTACAACTAATAGCTGCTTTTTGAACCAATAATATGCTCCTGCCACTATCATCGCTGCAACGACTGGTAAAAGGTAACGTAATATGTCTACCAATCCCCCATGTGTTAAAACAGGTTCCAGCGCTCTGTGCCTGATTTCCAAAAACAGATATACGAAAACCGCCAGTGGCAAAGCCAGCATGGCATGAAAAATAAAACCCAGCTTATTGTGGAAATCTTCGGATGTTTTGAAGGTCATCTTATACAATTTAGAGCCAAAACTAAGAAAATACTTCCTTTGAAAGCAATAATCATTATTTTTGTAAAGATGGTTGGTGTGGAAAATTTAAGCCGAAAAGAACAGGTAATCAGAGCTGCATCGGAGCTTTTTAAAGAAAAAGGCTACGCAGCTACCTCTATGCGCGATCTGGCCCATGCATTAGGGATTGAAGCTGCCAGCCTGTATTCGCATATCAAATCGAAAGAGGAGATACTTCAGGCGCTTTGCTTTGAAATGGCCAAGCGCTTCAGGCGATCACTCGAAGAGGTAGAGTCTGCGGATATCAACTTTAGCGAAAAGTTGAGAAGGGGTATCCTCGGGCACATCAGGGTAATGGCTGAGGAGCTTACTGCTTCTGCTGTATTCATGAATGAACACCGGCACCTGAGCCAGCCATACCTCAGGGATTTCCTGCTCATGAGGATTAATTATATCAACAGATTTAAAAAGATCATAGAAAGTGGTATCGCTGCAGGTGAATTTAAGAAAGTAGATACCAAGCTGGCTGTGATGACATTGTTTTCATCACTTAACTGGATGCCACTTTGGTACGACCCATCCGGGATGATCAACCCGAATCAGTTGGGAAATCAACTGGCGGATATGCTTATTGATGGGTTAAAAACCAAATAAGAAAATATTTTGTTGTAAACTTAAGGCAATAAAAAACTAAAAATATGTACGGAGGCGGAAATACATTTGAATCAGTCAAATTTGAAGGACTTGAAAACGAAGATCCTCAGAAACTGGCTGAATTCGAAGCACGCATAGAAAGAGGTGAGAAAATTGAGCCACACGACTGGATGCCTCAGCTCTACCGAAAGCAATTGATAAGAATGATCGAGCAGCATGCTCACAGTGAGATCATTGGCGCGCTACCGGAAGGAACCTGGATCACCCGTGCGCCCGGCTTTAAACGTAAGCTCGCCCTGATGGCTAAGGTACAGGATGAAGTGGGACATGCACAGTTGCTATATAGCGCTGCTGAAACCTTAGGAAAATCAAGAGAGCAGATGATCGATGACCTGATAGAAGGGAAATCGAAATATTCGAATATATTTAACTACCCTGCCTTTACCTGGGCAGACTCCTGTTTTATTTCTTGGCTGGTAGATGCAGGTGCTATCGTTAACCAAATGGCTAACGCCAGAGGAAGCTACGGCCCGTACTGTCGCGCCCTTGAAAGGATCTGTGCTGAGGAATCATTCCACCTGAAGTACGGCCACCACTGTGTGATCCACATGGCTACAGGCACTCCAAAGCAGAGGCAGATGATGCAGGAAGCTATTGACAGATGGTGGGGACCTATGATGCACTTCTTCGGACCGCCCGATAAAGTATCCGTGCATACCGAAGTACTAATGAGATGGAAGGTAAAAATGGCCTCTAATGATGACTGCCGAAATCAATTCCTTGACATGTATGTGCCAAAGATCTGGGAATTAGGCTTAACTATACCTGATCCAAACCTGAGAAAAAACCCTGAAACCAAAAAATGGGAATATACCGAACCGGATTGGGATGAGTTTAAAAGAGTGATCAATGGTGACGGGCCATGCAACAAAGAAAGGCTTGCTGTGAGAAGAGTAGCTGAAGAAAGAGGCAAATGGGTACGTCAGGCGCTGCTTCGGCCTAAAACGGAGTATGTCACGCCTTTGGCATAAGACATAAGCTAATGACATAATAAGGCCGCTTTTTAAAGTGGCCTTTTTGTTTCTTGGGGAGGAATCCACCCCTGCCCCTTCCAGGAGTTCCCGGGAGGGGGCAGGGGGTAAAGTCTCCACGCCTCACCGCCAAACCGCATACTTCTAATACTAAAAAGACAAGAAAATACAATAACCGGAAACGATTGCATAAGCGGCAATAAAGTGGCATCTTTGGGGGTGTCATTTTATTGCTTTTTATAAAGAATACATGGAATCATTAGACCCGCGAGTCAACAGACTCAACATGAAAGGTTTTGAGGGTGACCTGACACGAAAAGTGCCCCTCGATCAATTCGGCACTTTCGAGGTATTTGTGCAGATGAAAGAGGGGAAACCCTATCAGCATGAAGGTATTGTACATGCCCCGAACAATGAAATGGCTTTTGTATTTGCCAAAGAGCAGTTTAGCAGACGCATGACATGCACCGGTATCTTTGTAGTGGAAACCCGCAATGTATTTGTTACGCAATTCACAGAAGGCGAAGACACCGTTTACAACTATGTACCAGACGAATTCCCTCAGCAGGGGGAAAAAGAGCAGTACGAGTTCTTCCACCTGATGAAAAGAGGCAAACAGCATGAGCATGTGGGTGCTGTTGAAGCAAAAAATCCTCAGGAGGCGCTGGCTTTGGCCAAACCTGCTTTTATTAATGAAAAACCGGTATTCAACGTATGGGTGATCAAAACGAAAGACATTTTGTTTACCTCTGAAGAAGACAAGATCATCTGGGATACGCTACCGGAGAAAAAATTCCGCGAAGCGTCAGATTATAAAGCTGGTGATAAACTAAAAGCTTTCAAAGAAAATAAAGCCGCTCAAAACCAAGAGAAATGAACGAGACTGCATTAAAGGAACTTTTATATAAAGTAGCTGACGACCAACTGATCATCGGGCATAGAAACTCCGAATGGACTGGTATGGGACCTCTGCTGGAGGAAGATATTGCATTTTCTTCCATGGCACAGGATAAAGTGGGACAAAGCCAGGCATTGTATCAACTGCTACACGAGCTTGGAGAAAAACAGCCAGATACTATTGCCTTTACACGCAACGCTGATCAGTTCCACAACTGCCAACTGGTAGAGCTGCCTAATGGCGAATATGACTTCAGTCTGATCCGCCATTTCCTTTTTGATACAGCAGAAGCTATCCGTTTCGATATGCTGACTACCTCTTCTTATACTCCGTTGGCTCAATTGGCAAAAAAGATACAGGGGGAGCTAAGGTACCATACCATGCATGCCAATACCTGGATCAAACAGTTGGGCTCTGCAACCGAAGAAAGCATCAGCCGACTCCAATCTTCTTTAGATAAAGCGCTGCCATATGCACTGGGTATTTTTGAACCCTCACCTTATGAGCAGGAGTTGATCGCAGAAGGAATTTTTGCCGGAGAAGAGGCCTTGAAAGCAAAATGGACCGAGAAAGTAACTGAGGTCCTTAGCCAGACACGGCTTGAAATAGGCGATCTGTCTGCCATAGATCCAAAATTCGGAGGCCGGCAGGGTAAGCACACAGAGCATCTGCAACCATTGCTGGATGAAATGTCAGAAGTATTTCGAATAGACCCGGCTGCGGAGTGGTGATTGAACTTCGGGAGAGCGCTTTCTGTTAAGCATGTGAATGGAGATTACTGAGAAAAAAATATTAGAGTGGCTCGAGGAGGTGAAGGACCCGGAGATACCTGTATTATCACTAGTAGACCTGGGGGTGATCACCGGAATCGATATCAACGAACACAGGGTAAGGGTGACTATGACTCCTACCTTTGTGGGATGTCCGGCTATCGATTATATGAAGCAGGATATTATCGATGTTCTCAACAGCTATGGCATTGATCATGTGGACGTAGTGGTGTCTTTCGAGAAGTCATGGAATTCCAATATGATCACCGAAAAAGGGAGAAAAGCACTGAAAGATTTCGGCCTGGCTCCTCCCCCCAAGCACAACCTCATTGTCGACATAGATATCCTTGAACATATTGAATGCCCCAACTGCGGCAGCACAAACACTATTCTAAAAACACCATTCGGTCCCACTGCCTGCAGGTCTATCCACCACTGCAGCGATTGTAAGGAGACTTTTGAGCAGTTTAAACCGGTCTAGAGGAAAAATTGAAGTCCGGCTTTAAAGTTAAAGGAAGAAATATCTACATCAGTGAAAAAATTCTCTTCATAATCAAGCTGGTACTTCTTGTAGAATAGAACTCCTTCTATTGCAACATGATCATTAATAAAATAGGCTCCTCCAAGCCCTCCTGAAAACATACTCGTATTGCCTTTCGCCTTAGCTTCGATTACCTCTCCGACATCCGGTGAAAATATTGATCCTTCAGTAGTATTCCATCCAATGGTATAGCTGACTTCAGGAAAAATTGCCCACCGGCCTGAAGGAAAATAATAGCGTAGTTTGGGTCCGACTGAATAGGTTTTGCTCGCCTGGTCCTGCATAGAGTTAGAATTTTTACTGTAGCTAAAGGGTGTAACAACACCTAATGCCAAATTATCCGCTAAGAAATAAGATATGTCCGGATCAATAGAAAAAGTTAACTGTTTATGATCACTAACATTGGGTCCGTTTTGGGGTAACTCAGTTTTAGATTTTTCAAAACTAATATTTCCACCCACCATGAAATGTCCTTTCTCAAGTTGCGCAAAACCTTTAAAAGTTAGCACGAAAAATAAAATCAATACGCAATAAGCTTTAACAATTCTCATCTTTAAATTTTTATAAAATCAATTATAGCAAAAAGTATTATAATCCGCCAAACATCTCCTCCATCCTCTTCCAATGCCCCTTTCTCATCCAATAGTGTAGCCTACTCCACCACCATACTCTCCATCGAAATATTATGGAGTTTCTTTTCTTCCAATTGCTGGTACACACTTCACCCAGCCATTTCTCATCAAAACCGGCCCATTCTCCAGCCACAGTGAGCAGGTTGGCTTGCAACGTTGGGAAGACTTCATAAAGATCAATTCGCTTAAGTTCTTTCAAGCTTAGGTCAGATGCTTTAAAAACAGAAAAGATCCATTCATAATCTCGATCCTGAAGCTCTGTGTCCAGGTAAAATTCGGAAATGGCTAGCCAGATCTGGCTTCTGTTTTCGGGGGGTGACATCTTTATGAGGGTTTAGTTACTTACCTCTTCCATTTTCGCTACTTCCTCTTCAAAATTAAGATCAAAATGCTCTAAGTAATCTTCAATCGGATCAAGCCCCATAGTTGCTCTTCGTTCGTTGACCGTCTCAGGATCTTCAAGGGCGTACAAGCTGCCATTGGAGATTTGAGAGCCGTAGATCTGCTTGAAGCCATTCCACATCAACAGCCTGTCCTGCATCAGTGCAAAGCTGCTTTTTCTAATATCACCTCGCTCTACAGCCCTTTTAATTTGGGGATAGTAATATGCCATCAGACTGGAAGATGAATGCTGCAGAACGAGAAACACAGTCGTCATGCCTTCCCCTCCCACCTCATCTTTTGTTGGAAAGCCACATTGCTCGATAATCGATACTGTCTGCTGTTGATTAAGCGAATCAATTGCATTCATATCTCCTTCCCCACCGGTGCGAACCGCCTGATCTTTTTCATAAATATCAGCCAAAACACTCATTAAATCACTACAGTCGATATTAACAAGTGTCATATTTCGAAGTGGATTGACCGCCACTTCGCGGAGCATAATCTCAAAAAATTTATCTTCAAGTGCAGGCTCCACCACTCTCACCTCCTTTATTTCATCGTTACTGTCGACATAAAAGTGGCGGGTCATTTTTCCTGAATTTAAAAGATCTCTTTCTTCATCATTTAATGGCTGACCATCTTTATTTTTAAATTCTGCATAGAGGTAGTTAAGGTCGCCATCTTTAGCGAGCGCAATGGCTTCTTCCGGGCTGAGCTTTCGAAGTTCTCCGGAATTGCAGGCAAAGAATAACAACGCCAGGCTTAGGTAGGTTAGGTTTTTCATTCTTAATATATAAGGTTTACGTTTTATATTAATAAATTATAATGCAATTTAAGAGCCACTCATTTTAAAGGCGTTTGTTAGACGAGTAAATTTCTGACAAACTAAAAACTAAATGAAAATGTTATCTTTAGCAAAAAAAGAAGAATATGCCAGCATATACTAATAGGATAGTTTCAAATCCCGATATCATGTTAGGAAAACCTGTGATCAAGGGCACAAGGATCACTGTTGAACTGATACTAAGGAAGTTATCTGAAGGAATGAATATGGATCAATTGCTGCTAGCCTACCCGCAACTTAGCAAAGAAGATATTTATGCCGCTTTAATTTATGCTTCGAATATTATTGCCAATGAAGAAATTATCTTTCCTCAGGCTTCATGATATTAGCTGATGAAAACATCGACACTCAGATGGTAGCTATCCTGCGGGAAAAGGGCATTGAAGTTCAGCATATCAAAGAAGGCAAGGAGAGTTTCAGGCACAAAAAAAGCCCCTGAAGGTCTACTTTCAGAGGCTTTATTTTTTATACCACCAATTCCCATTTACGGAATCCACTTAATATCTTTAAAATTCGGCTTCCTCTTTTCTAAAAAGGCGTTTCTTCCCTCTTTAGCCTCATCCGTCATATAGGCCAGGCGGGTAGCTTCTCCGGCAAATACCTGCTGCCCTACCATGCCATCGTCAGTGAGGTTGAAGGCAAACTTGAGCATTTTAATGGAGGTGGGGGACTTGGCCAGGATCTCCTGAGCCCACTGGTAAGCAGTATCTTCTAATTCAGTATGAGGGATAACGGCATTGACCATGCCCATTTCATATGCATCCTGCGCAGAGTAATTTCTGCCTAAAAAGAATATCTCACGAGCACGCTTCTGTCCTACCATTTTAGCCAGGTATGCAGAGCCATATCCACCGTCAAAGCTGGTGACATCGGCATCGGTCTGCTTGAAAATAGCATGTTCTTTACTGGCCAGCGTCAGATCGCACACTACGTGAAGGCTATGTCCGCCACCTACTGCCCAGCCGGGTACTACGGCAATGACTACTTTTGGCATGAAACGGATCAAACGCTGCACTTCCAGGATGTTAAGACGAGGCATGCCTTCATCATCCACGTAACCCTGATGGCCTCGTGCATTTTGATCGCCCCCACTGCAAAACGAATACACACCGTCTTTAGTGGAAGGCCCCTCAGCGGAAAACAGTACAACGCCAATTGACGTATCTTCCCTGGCATCAAGTAAAGCTTCAAAAAGCTCTCCTACCGTCTTTGGTCGAAAGGCATTCCGTACATTCGGGCGATTAAAGGCGATCCGCGCTACTCCACCTGATTTTTTATATGTGATATCTTCGTATTCTTTTACGGTCTTCCAATTCGGCTGGCTCATAATATTTTTGTTTGTTAAATTATTGCTTGATTTCGCCCCGAAGATAGCAAATTCGAATAAAAATTGTCCTGATTACTATCCACTGATCCACTGGAAAATCATCGATAAATTCGTTAAATTAGAGATGTTGAAATTGGATATAGGGATAATGCAGTTGCTTAATAAATAATCTCACATCTCTCAATACTAGTCAAACATGAACTTCGGTCGCAAACTCGGGTATTTCACAGCATTCATCCTTCCCGCCCTGGTGATCACAGGGTACTATCTGGGTGGGTGGTGGAATTTTATCACCGTGGTCGATGTATTTCTTATACTCCCACTGATCGATCAATCCGTTGGTATTGACACTACCAATGTGCCGAAGGAAAAGGTAAAGATCATCTCCAATGAACTTTACTACCGGTTCGTTACCTATGTATGGACCTGGTTTCAACTGGCATTTGTAGGCTGGGGGTTCTATGTGATCGCCTTTGGCAACATCAGCACATGGTTCGCATGGGCCGGCTTTATTCTTAGTTTTGCACTGGTTACGGGGGGTGTAGGAATTACCGTAGCGCATGAGTTGGGTCATAAAAAATCCTCTTTAGAACGGCTTTATAGCAAAATACTGCTGATGACCGTAAGCTACATACATTTTTATATTGAACATAACAGAGGGCATCATGTGCATGTAGCCACTCCTGAGGATCCTGCTACGGCCAGAAAAAATGAGACTTTCTATACCTTTTGGATACGATCGGTATTTGGCGGCTATACACACGCCTGGAAATTAGAAAATGAAAGACTTCGAAAAAAGGGAAAGCACCCCCTGAACATCGGCAACAATATGATCTGGTTTACGCTACTGCCGCTCATATTTTGCGGGACTATAACTACCGGATTTAGTTTATGGACAGGCCAATTCATTTGGGAAATACCGGTGTTCTTCTTTGGACAGAGCTTTGTTGCCTTTACCCTACTCGAGTTGGTCAATTATGTGGAGCATTATGGCATTCAACGCAAGGAAGTATCACCAGGACGGTATGAGCGGGTTACACCGATTCATTCATGGAATGCCAGCCACCTGATCAGCAATTTTTTCCTCTTTCAGTTGCAACGGCACTCCGATCATCATGCCAACGCTATAAAACGATATCAGGTGCTGGATCATTACGATGAGAGTCCACAACTTCCTGCCGGATATCCAACAATGATTATCATTGCCCTTGTGCCACCACTTTGGTTCGGAATGATGAATAGAAGATTGGAACATTGGCATACGGAACACCAAAACTTAAAAGCTGCGTAAAATGAAGAACAAAAAGACAGACCATACTACACTTATCTGGGAGAAGAAAAACATCTTTGCCGATAAGTACCTTTTCCATGATGGCAAAAAGGGTATTGCGAGTGTGCAGTTCAACTCCATGAGCTTCAAATATAGAAACGCTCATATCTCTTTCCACGATGATACAGCGATCCAACTGGTTAGCAGAAACACCTTTAAAACTTCGATCGATATCATCAAAGACGGAGCCTCTATCGGCAGGTTTTCCAAATCCGGAATGAGTCGTTTCACACTCGAAGTGGAAGGAGAAACTTATAATCTCGTTAAAAAAACCTGGGTGTCGGAATGGACCTGGTACAACGCCAAAAATGAAAGGATACTTTTTCTCAATAAAGAGATTTTCGGTGAAAAGGGAAATATCGTTTTAAAGGGTGATCTGAATTTCTCGAAGTCATTAATGGCGCTATTAGGCATTTATGCAATCAGCCTGGAACAAAAAGAATCAATGGCTACATTGTTTGTGGTTTTTCTGCCTCTCTGGCTTTCAATGATGTCTTAAAATTGGTCCTGGTATCATTTGACTCTGCCATATTTCTTCATCATCTCCACCACCTTGTCAACAGGAAGCGCCTGAATAGTATGTCCGTCTCTTCCCATCATTGTTTCAGCGGCAAAAAGTGAATTCAGAATAGCCTCCTCGGTGGCCTCTATAGTGGCCAAGAACAATGGAGACATAGCATCATTTTTTAAGAACTTTCCCTCCTGCACCGGTGAATCACTTGTGTACGGAACAAAATTCTCTTCAGCAACAGACAGGGCTATCACATAATCACCACTGCCGTTAGAAGCTATTCCACCTGTCTTCGCCAAGCCCATAATCGCTCTTTTGGCCAGTCGTTTGAGATTTCTGGCATCCAAAGGAGCATCCGTTATCACCACGATCATACAGGAGCCATCCACATCATTGAGGATCTTATCTTTAAACGGATAGTTGTTGAGTTCTTTAGCTATGGGAACCCCGCCAATTTCCAAAACACCACCAAAGTTAGTCTGTACCAATACACCCACAGTGTAGCCTCCTTCAGATTTTGGGATCACCCTGGAGGAAGTGCCGATGCCACCTTTATATCCGAAGCAAATGGTGCCTGTACCGGCACCCACATTTCCTTCCCCTACCTCACCTGCCGAAGCTTTTTCAATAGCGCTGATTACATGCTCTTGCTTCACATGTCTGCCTCGAATATCATTGAGCCACCCGTCATTGGTTTCCCCAACTATCGCATTCACAGAACGAACATCTTCATTTCCAGGAGTTTGCAAAGTATAGCTAATCAAAGCATCAGAGGCAATGGGCACACTCAGGGTGTTAGTCAGAATAACAGGTGTTTCAATGTTTCCCAACTCTTCCACCTGGCTGTAGCCGGCCAGCTTACCAAAGCCATTGCCAATATAGATAGCTGCAGGAACCTTCATCTGAAAAATATTACCTTCATGCGGCACAATGGCCGTCACCCCGGTGCGGATACTATCCCCTCCCACTAGTGTGGTATGCCCTACTTTCACTCCATTCACATCTGTTATGGCATTATGCTTCCCTATTTTAAAGATGCCAACCTCAATACCATGATCTCTCAGTCTCATATTTTGAGCATAAAGGTTAACTTGGAGCGACTGAAGCACCAACAAAAAAGCTAAAGTCCTTATGATATTTAATAACATCGATAGTCAAAAGTTTAACGTTACTCGGTTCCACCAGCCTCAGAGATTATTTCTTTGTTCTTGTTTTTGACGTATTTGTCAAGCCACTGATCCTGCTCCCACAATATGTGAAGTATGCTTTCCCTGGCACGGTAGCCGTGGCTCTCCTTTGGCAACATCACCAGTCTGGCAGTTGCACCCAAACCTTTCAGGGCATTGAAGTACCTTTCACTCTGTAATGGATACGTGCCTGAATTATTATCTTCCAGGCCATGTATCAACAGTAAGGGAGCTTTCATTTTATCTGCATGCATAAAAGGCGACATATCATAGTAAGTCTCAGGTGACTCCCAGTAGTTGCGCTCTTCACTTTGAAAGCCAAATGGAGTGAGTGTCCGGTTATATGCACCGCTACGGGCTATGCCGGCAGCAAAAAGATCAGAGTGTGACAACAGGTTGGCCACCATAAAGGCTCCATATGAGTGTCCTCCAACGGCAACTTTCTCCGTATCGATGTAACCAAACTCGTCTACTGCATCTATAGCGGCCTTAGCATTGGCAACAAGCTGCTTTCTGAACGTATCGTTAGGCTCCTCATCACCTTCACCCACAATAGGAAATGCCGCATCGTCAAGTACAACATATCCCTGGGTGACCCAATAGACCGGTGATCCGTAGTATGGATAAATAAACTCGTTAGGATTGGTTGTATTCTGTGATGCACTACTTTTATCTTTAAACTCCCTGGGGTAAGCCCACAAGATCATTGGCATTTTCTCCTTCTTTTCCTTGTCATACCCAATCGGAAGATAAAGTGTTCCTTCCAACTCCAGTCCATCCTCACGTTTATAGGTGATCACCTCTTTATGTACATCCTGAAGACTTTTAAACGGATTTTCAAAAGAAGTCAGCGGAATCAATGCCTTCTTATTTTTAATATTTCTTATGTAATAATTGGGGTATTCGTAGGGTGACTCAATACGAGTGAGTATCTCACCTTTTTTTATATCAATAGCCCAATAGAGCGTTTCCTTTTTATCCTGATAGGCAGATTGGTAGAGGCGCTCTTTGTCTAAAGTTTCGAGGTTAAGCTTGTCTACAAACGGAAATTGCCCTTTGTCGGAATAACCATCGCCCAGGAGAAACAGGTGGTTTTTATCTATTGCCAATACATACTCATTGAACTCATTTCTTCTTGTTACAAAATTGCCGGGGTCATTATAGTTGTCCTGATAATTCCGGTCGGAGATCACACGTGGTTCAACGCTTTTGTCTGACGGATTGAACAGGTAACTCTTTGTATTCCGGTTGTTCCACCAGTAATCGTGCGCAACAGCCGTCTTCTCATCACCCCACTGAATGTACCTATATCGATTTTTGGTTTTCAACAGCGACTTTGCCTCGCCAGTGAAAGGGGCTTCGAGCTGAAATACCTCATCTCTGTATGTTACCTCTTTTTCAGGATCACCCCCGTCCAACGCTTCTACCCAAACCAGCGTTGCAGGCTTATCCGTTCTCCACGCCATACTTCTTTTTCCCTCACGCACTGCCATAAAGCCCTTCGGTAATACTTCAGTCAGCGATACCTCTAATACCTTCTGCACCAACTTCCCCTCTGTATCATATATATTAGTTTCGGAAGGAAACCTATAGTAAGGCACCAGATAAGAAAACGGTCGTTTCAACAAGCTCGCCATTACATATACACCATTGGGTGAAAATTCAACATCATCGTACATACCGGCCGGCAACCAGTTACTTTTTTTACCCTGCAGGTCCACTTTATTGATTTCGGAAAACACCAACTGCTCGAAGTTGTGTTCATCCGTAGGGCTTTTCAACAGGTCCTGGTATGTCCTGTTCTGAGCTTTTTCTCCATCGCTTACAGACACAACAGGTCCCGAGGGAACCTCTTCTGCAGCATCGATCAGGCTTTGACGCCGGGCAGGGATCATTTTAACTAGTAAGGCGCTATTATCTTTAAACCAGACTATAGGATTTCCCAATACGGCATTTACCGTGGCACCTGTCAACCTTTTGGCAGAAGCGCCTTCAACGTCCAGCATCCAAACTTCAACGCCATCTGCTGTGGTGTGGGTAAAAGCCAAAAGTTTTTCGCTGGGTGACCACCTAAAATTGGTTAGCCTGGGGTTTGCCGGTAAACCAACCACCTTTCGTGACTCTTTATCAGTAGCTTTCTTCACTTCCAAATTACTGTAGTAGTTGGTACGACTAGCAATACTCGTCTTTGGGTTGATACGTAGACCTGCAAGGCGCATTTCGGACTCTGAGAGCTCTTCAATAGACTTATAGGCATCGCGGTAGAGCAACACCACATTTTCCCCCTTGCTGTCAACATCTGCAAGGGGTGCCAATGGGGCATCCACTAATTCCAGAATCGCCTGGGGAGGCTTTTGATAACTTAGGTTTTCCTGTGCAAAAGCATGAAATGACAGCACAAAAAAGGCGAAAATCGCAGGTAACTTTTTCATAGTTGGTTTGGTTGGTCGCACTGTAAATAATTACTGAATCTAAATAAAACATCAACCATATTAAATGTTTTCTAATATTTCAGTGCTGCCAGGTATTTAAATGGCTACTGTCAAATGCCAGCGGTGTGAGACAGGATACAAAAAATACTAACGATCACCAAATCTTCTAAGCGTGCTTTTATTGAAAGTCCACTCAGGCGTTTTGAGAACTTCTCCAAAATTTTCAGAATACCAGGGACTCAACGCTTCATTATTAGGATTTTTTAAGATCTGGATCTCCTGTGCAGGCATATAACTCTGAGCCAAAAGAAAAATTTTTTCACCGGTGTTTTCATTTACTGCTACATCTACCACAATCACCGCATGCCCTGGCGAGCCTCCCTGAATAAAGACATCTCCGATTTCAAGATCATTGAGATTTACCGGCTGAAGTTCTTTCTCTAACGACAGGGTACCGGCATAGCTGAAGATGATCTCCAGGTATTTCCAGAAGGTTTCATAGGTATCTGAAGGCCTAGCGGATGCTTTCCAATAAGTTTTGTTGCCATCTACCACAATACGCTGTCCCTTTCTCCACTTTTCGTAATCAACCCGAAAGCCATTGGTAAAATTGAAATGTATCCGATCATACTTTTTCTGACCATACAGGTATTCCGCCCTTAGCCTCATTACCGCATCAGCACACTGATGGAGATCCCGTTTACCGATATCCAGGTCTACAACAGCATCATAAACGTTTCGGTTTTCCTTTACGCGACCGTTATAGTACTTAACGGGGACATTGTGTGCCTTTAATGGCAACTCCCGCAGGTAGCCGCCAAAAGATGCCGGTGATGCTGTTGTTCTTTTGAAGTTCCGGGGTACAAGGATTCGTGTAAGGATCGTAGCCCCATCCGGATCTATAATATTCTGTTTTTCAGTTATCTGGTCTTCAGAATTTGGTCCGTTGTCGACCCTACTACTTTGTGATAGCCCCTGGTCACACGCATACAGACTTGCAACTACTACTAATAAAATACAACCTGATATCTTCATCTGAACACAAATTATAGGAAAATTGCGGGATAACCAATTAAAACAAAGAGGCCGTCTCAAAAGTCTCCTTCTGACGTCATCCTGAACTCGATTCAGGATCCCCTGATTAGATTCTACTCATTTTTAGGGGATTCTAAATCAAGTTTGGAATGACGAACTAACTTTTGAAATGGCCTCTTTTACAATTGTTTTGATTAAAACACTAGCAAGGATTGGCAGAGCCACAGTTCACTGCAGTGCAACCATTCCAGTATGTTGGGCAATAGTTTGGATTATCACTCCAACAATAACCCCACTGCTCCGAATCACAGTGAGTGCCGGTAAGGTTCGCTCCGGCTTTCACGGTATTTTGTAACTCCTCGTCAAAATTGGTAACAAAACTTTGAACCTTAATTTCAGTTAATTTTTTTCTTTTCATAACTTTTAGTTTTTGGTTTTAGATATACTAAAGTTGCTACCATTCTTTGGCAGTCACAACCAAAACTACCTGTTGATGTAAAGAATAATTATCCTTTATGCATTACTGCAAGTCTCACCTATCCTACTGCTGAAAAATCAATGGTCTTCCTCACAACTACACCCCACCTTCATAAGGCTTTCCCCGTTTTCATGCCAGTTAAATGACTGGTTGTAACGATTATTTTCCCAATAAAATTTACTTCTTTTCTCCTCTCTGTTGCCAATCTCGTTCATTGTGTTGGCATCATACAATCTTCCATTAACCATAATATACACCAGGGAATTGGTATTTTGAATATCCACCAAAGGATCTTTTTCCAACACGATCAGGTCTGCGAGTTTTCCTGCTTTCAAAGAACCAATCTGCTCATCCATGCCCAGGTAGTTCGCACCATTTAAAGTGGCCGCTCTCAAAGCTTCCATATTGCTCATGCCACCCTGCTGCAACATCCACAACTCCCAGTGGGCACCAAGCCCCTGCAACTGTCCGTGTGCTCCGAGGTTCACTTTTACACCTTCGTCTGCCAACGCCTTACACACCTCTGACACCAATATGTGTCCATTTTCATACTCCGCATCAGGCGCCATAGTTCTATGTCTGGACCTCGAATCGATAACACCTCTCGGATAGAACTTCAGAAGCTTTTCATCTTCCCATACATTCGTTTTCTGGTACCAGTAATACTCTCCGTTCAACCCGCCATAGTTTACGATCAGTGTAGGTGTATAGCCTGTTTTGCTGTTGCTCCATAGCTCTTTCACATCTTTATAAACTGGTGCGACCGGAATGTTGTGTTCGATCCCCGTATGCCCGTCCATGATCATGGTCATGTTATGATAAAAAGTAGATCCACCCTCAGGCACCACGAGCATGTTCAGCTCTCTGGCAGCCTGAATGATCTGCTGTCGCTGGTCCCTGCGGGGTTGATTATAGCTTTTCACAGAGAATGCACCAAAGGCCTTCGTCCTGCGCAAAGCAGAGCGTGCATCATCCAAACTGTTGACCGTAGCTTTAAAATCCCCATCAGCTCCATACAGGATAATACCTGTGGAGTACAGCCTTGGCCCATTCATTTTCCCGGATTTTATCAGTTCGGAAAGCCCAAAAACTGTTTCTGTATTTGCAGAAGGGTCATGAGCTGTGGTAACCCCATAGGCCAGATTGGCATACAACGGCCAGTGCTTCTGTGGAGTAATTCCATAGCCAAATGCACTCACATGGGCATGAACATCGATTAGTCCGGGCATAATCACTTTGCCAGAAACATCATATACTTTGGCATTCGATGGAATTTGTACCTCACCTGCCGACCCTATGGCCTCGATGGTATTATTTCTAATAACAATGGTTCCGTTTTCAACCACCTCGTCACCCTCCATGGTAATGATCTTTGCTCCTGTAAAAGCAATGACTCCTTCCGGCTTATAGGTTTCGGCTACCAAACCCATTTTTAAGCCCACGGTATCCACCAGAGGAATACTGTCAGGAGAACCTGCCAGAAAGGTAAATCGCTGATTGATGTCATTGGTAAAGTACTCATCACCCAGGGTCCAGTGTATCTTTTTACTGTCGGCAGACCAATGTAGATTAATACCTGCATCTCTGGTTATCGCTGCTACAGGGAATGCTTTGGTGTTGGCATCCAGGTCTACTTCTTTGCCTGTAGCCGGTAGCGGAGCTATGTATGCCTTATGCAGGTGGATAAACGCCACCCATTTATTATCCGGGCTAGGTACAAGGCGATTAGCATACTTTGATTTCAGGTGTGTCTGCTCATCATTACCGGCAAGATTCACACTCTTCAGGTTCTTGGTAAGACTTCCGAAGAAGTAGCCTCCTGTCTGGTAAAAAATACGCGATCCATCCACATTAAAATGTGGATATTCACCATCCTCGACAACAAACTTCGAAGTTCCTCCTGATGAGGATACGCGATAAATGCCTGGTTTTTTATCAAATGTACCTCCCAAAATATTGTTGCCGGATTCTTTCACAAAAACTATCTCCTTACCGTCAGGTGAAAATGATGGGCTCCTGTAGATCCCTTTTTCATCTGTTACTTTAACGGGTTCCGATTTTCTACCCTTCAGGTTCAGTTTCCAAACTGCTCCCATGTTTTCATCGTTCCAGGTAACATATGCAAGTTCGCTACCATCCGGTGAAAAGGCAGGCTCAAATTCAAAGTCATCAGATGTCGTCAATCGCTGTGGCTTACCGTCAGGCAAGGTCTTCTTCCAAAGCGAGCCCAGAGCATGAAATATCACCGTTTTACTATCAGGAGAAGTAGTGGCCTGGCGAATCACCTTAACAGTGAAATTATCCGGAGCCACTTCATTTTTAAATTTTAGTGTTTCCGCTATTTTGAGGTTTGCATTAACTGTAAACCGGATTTCCTTTGTTTGGAGTGTTTTGACGTTGATCTTATTGATCTTTCCGGCAGACCAGAAATAAATAAATTGGTTATCCGGGCTCCAGTTGAAGTTGGGGTAAACACCAAATATAGCCCATGCCTCCTGCTGGTCCTTGTTCAGTTGGTCGTACAGCGGCCATTCCTCTCCGGTTTTCAGGTCATGTATGAACAGCACCGATCTTTCTCTTACCCGTTTAACAAATGCCAGCATAGATCCATCTCTGGACACTTGCGGTCTGGCTGCTCCACCAGGTCCTCCGGTAACAGTCTTGGTTTTCCCGTCTGAAAAATCATATCTCTTTATGGCATATATCTGGCTGTTAGGATCTTTATTATATTGAAAAAAACCTCCGGGATACATATCCTCACTGTAGTAAAGGTACTTACCATCCATTGACACCGATGGTTCGTTTACATCCTGTTGGTCATTCCTTCTTTCAGTAAGCTGCAGACCAACACCACCGGTGACATGGTACATCCACATTTCACCGGCACCAAGTGATCGTTGGGAAGTAAAATGCTTTCTGGCTATCAGGTATTGCCCGTCAGCAGACCATACAGCATTATTCAGAAGTCTGAAATCCTCTTTAGTCACCTGCCTGGCATTACCTCCATCACGATCCATCACCCAAATATTATCACCGCCACCTGCATCGCTGGTAAAGGATATCTGACTTCCATCCGGGCTAAAGCGCGGTTGTATTTCGAATGGCACACCCGATCTCAGCACTTTGGCTTCACCACCTTCCACGGGCAGAATATAGATGTCACCCATAAGATCAAATACGATCTCTTTGCCATCGGGACTAACATCGAGGTTCATCCATGTGCCTTCTGTGGTTGTAAAATTGATTTCTTTATAATTCCAATCCCCCTGCGGATCAGAAACTTTCCATTTATCATCCTTTTGCGCATAAGACAGCGAAGCCACCAACCAAAGGATCAGCATGCTTAAACAGTATTTTTTCATCGTTTTTATTTTCAATTTAAATTTTTATTCTTTCCAACAAGGCGTTGATCAGTCACATACAAGGTCTGGCGGCAGCACAGCGCCCAACTCCTCAGCTTTTTCCCAATCCTTCAGCGCCTCCGCGCTTTTACCCATAATACACTTAACGCTACCCCTGTTAAACCAAGCCTCCACATAACCAGGCTTCAGTTTGATAGCTTCATCAAAAGCAGCCACAGCATTCTCCATTTTGCTTAACATGAAGTAAGCATACCCCTTCTCGAAATAAGCTTCAGCATATGCAGGATCCAGCGACAGGGCTTTGTTGTAGTCTTCAATGGCCTCTTCATTTCTCTGAATTTGAGACTTACACACACCCATTAAATAAAATATTTCTGCGTTCTCCTTATCCAAAGCAGCAGCTCTCTCAAAGTAATCAATCGCCTCTTCATACTCACCCAGCTCGTAATTTTTGTACCCAATATCAACCAACTGCTCTGCTTCCTGCGCAGAAGCTGCCACGGGCATGAAAAATAAAATTAGTAGTCGCACTATTCTCATGATCACCAAATTAACTAATTCACGGTTGTTTTACAGCCATAAAAAATATGTTTTACATCAACGGTGACCTTTTAAATTTTCTACGTCTTGATAAAAAAATAAATTTTTACTTGCTATTGATTAAAAATGTTATCTACCTTTGAACCGACAAATGAAAAATTCTGCCACATATACACCAGCATTTAGCGCAGCCCCTGCGGCCGCAGCGTGTGCCCCCGTGGCCAGGATTAGGGCATTCAGGCCCCTAGCGGGTATATAGTTTTTTAGCGGTGGTACGTCCACTGCATCCTCCAATCAAATATTTTCTTAACCAAATCCAAAAAAGCCGAAAGGCTAAACCTTAAAAACTATTTCCTGCAATGTCGGAAATTACTCAATTAACTATCGCTGGTGAAGCTCATTTACACTTTGCCGAAGAAATATGCACCATGATGGAGCAAGCCGCCCAGCAGCGCGGCACCGGAATTGCTAAGCGCTCTCCTTTGTACGTGAGCGCAAAGATGCTGGAGGGAAAAGCAGTAATTGCTATTTCCAATGGTAGGCCGGTGGGCTTTTGCTATATCGAAACATGGGGACATGGCATGTATGTTGCCAATTCAGGGCTGATCGTACATCCTGACTTCCGCAACACCGGACTGGCCAGGAGAATCAAAGAAGAGATCTTCAAACTCTCCAGGAAGACATTTCCTGAAGCTAAAATATTTGGTATCACTACCAGTCTGGCGGTGATGAAGATCAACTCAGACCTGGGTTATAAGCCTGTTACTTTCTCGGAGCTGACTACCGATGAAGATTTCTGGAAGGGCTGCCAAAGCTGTCGCAACTATGATATTCTTACTCGTACCGATCGCTCGCATTGCCTCTGCACGGGTATGCTTTATGACCCTGACAAAAAACCTAAAGTAGAAGCTCAAAAACCTTCAAAAGAGGAGCGTTGGGAGCGATTTAAACGCTTTATGAAATTTGAAGGCTTCAAAGAGGGGGCAGATCGCTTACGTCAAAAAATAAAAAATAAATCTAATAACCTTAAAAGCAACAAATCATCATGGCTAAAAATACCGTTGTTCTAGCTTTTAGCGGGGGCCTGGATACCTCGTACTGTGTAAAATACCTCAAGCACGACCTCAACCTCGAAGTGCATTCTGTGCTGGTGAATACCGGTGGGTTTACAAAAAAAGAACTGCAGGCTATTGAAGAGCATGCTATGAACCTTGGAGTAGCACACCATGAGACGGTAGACGTAGTGGATGAATTCTATAACAAGGCCGTAAAATACCTGATTTTCGGAAACGTATTGAAAAACAATACATACCCCCTGTCAGTAAGTGCCGAGCGTGTATTTCAGGCCATAGCCATTGCCGAATATGCAAAAAAGACAGGTGCACAATACATTGCTCACGGAAGCACAGGAGCAGGCAACGACCAGGTACGATTTGACCTTGTGTTTAACATTCTTACTCCTGAATGCCAGGTTATAACACCTATTCGTGACCAGCAGCTTTCACGGCAGGCGGAGATCGATTATCTGAAGGCTCATGACGTGGAAATGAACTGGGAAAAAGCGAGATACTCCATCAATAAAGGGTTGTGGGGCACCAGTGTAGGAGGAGCCGAAACACTCACATCGCATCAACCACTGCCTGAAAGCGCGTACCCCAGTCAGTTGGTGAAAAAGGATATATCTACGATCACGCTGGGTTTTGAAAAGGGAGAGATCACGAGTATCGATGGTCAGGAAATGGAACCAGTTGAAGCAATAGTAATCCTCCACGAACTCGCCAGCCAGTATGCAATTGGACGAGACATCCACGTGGGTGATACCATTATTGGAATCAAAGGGCGCGTAGGCTTTGAAGCAGCAGCGCCCCTGATCCTGATCAAAGCGCATCACTTGCTGGAAAAGCATGTACTCACCAAATGGCAGCAGCATTGGAAACAGCAGTTAGCCGATTGGTACGGGATGATGATGCATGAAGGACAGTACCTCGATCCCGTGATGAGGAATATTGAAAAGTTCCTCGAGGATACACAGGGCAATGTCTCCGGTAAAGTGCATGTTACGCTTGCTCCGTATCAGTTTCACTTAACAGGGGTTGAATCAGAGCATGACCTGATGAACTCAAAGTTTGGCCACTATGGCGAGATGAACAGTGGTTGGACCGGTGAAGATGTAAAAGGATTCACCAAAATACTGGCCAACCAGACGAAGATCTGGCATGCGGTGAATGAAGGGAGCCGGAACGAGGAGCCGGTTTTAAAGGGCAGTACGTAGAATGGCCTGTCTTGGTAGAGTGATCTGATGACTTTGAGTCATCAGATCAATGATCAACAGATAACCGGACAGTATAACGAATTCGACAGTTTGAAAATAAACAACATTGATATGACCATAATAAGCAAACACTTGTCAGAGACGACAGATAAGCGTCCAAAAAACAAGAACGATAAGCGCTTTTCTACCGATTTATTTCGCGGCCCTGAGTTTACCGGGTCCGAAGAAGATCTGGTACTGTTGCTGAAGCTTAGAGAAGCAGCAGAGGATAAGGACAGTCATCAGAAAAAACTTAAAAACCAAGTCATCCCGCCTGTCCCGAGCTCGTCTCGGGGAGGTAACGAGGGATCCTACTAAGTTCTGAGGGTAATTCTTCGACCTTAGTTCCTTCGTCAGAATGACAGTCAATTTTAGTTTTTTTAAGAGGCTGTGAGCTCAAATAATATAAACAGACAACAAACAAAAAAATGATAAAAGCAGGAATCATAGGCGGTGCAGGTTATACAGCAGGTGAGCTATTGCGCATTCTGGTGCATCACCCTGAGGTGAATGTGGCTTTTGTACAAAGCAGCAGCCAAAGTGGTAAACCTGTAAGCACTATACATGATGATCTGATTGCAGAAACTGACCTTGTCTTCCAAAAAGAACAGGGTGAAGCCGATGTCATTTTCCTCTGTCAGGGGCATGGCAAAGCCAGGACCTTTTTGCTGGAGAACACCGTGAGTGAAAACACTAAGATCATTGACCTGAGCCAGGATTTCCGGCATCAGGCCAATGCCACCTTAGACAACAGACAATTTATCTATGGATTGCCCGAGCTAAACAAAAACAAGATCCAAAGTGCAGAGAACATTGCCAATCCAGGTTGTTTTGCTACTGCCATCCAACTGGCATTGCTACCACTGGCGCAGTCAGGATTATTGACCGATGAAGTTCATGTCCATGCGGTTACCGGTTCCACAGGTGCAGGACAGGCTCCTGGCGAAACCACACATTTTAGCTGGAGAAACGACAATGTTTCCGTTTATAAAGCATTTGAACATCAGCATTTAAAAGAGATCACTGAGAGCATTACCACCTTGCAAAAAGGCTTCGATCAGGAGATCAATTTCATACCTATGCGAGGTAATTTCTCCAGAGGAATATTTGTGTCTGCTTATACAACATTTGAAGGAGATATTGAAAGGGCATATGAGTTATTCGGTGACTTTTATAGCGGAGCGGCCTTCACCAAAGTGACGAAGACCCCGCTTCACCTGAAGCAGGTGGTGAACACCAACTATTGCTTTCTACACCTGGCAAAGCATGGTAGCAAGCTACTGATCACCAGCGCAATAGACAATCTATTAAAAGGGGCTTCCGGCCAGGCCGTGCAGAATTTGAACCTGATGTTTGGCCTGAAAGAAAACCTGGGTTTACAACTTAAAGCAAACGCATTCTAATAATGAAGCAGCAAACCATAGCGATCATAGGAGCCGGCAATCTCGGTCTGGCGATCTACAATGGCCTCGACAAAGGAGGTCTGCTGGGAAGCAATAAACTGATCCTCACCCGCAGAGATATTACCGGTTTAAAGGATATCAATCACTCGGCAGTAACAGTTATCAGCGACAACGTCAAAGCCGTTTCGCAGGCAGATATCATCATTTTTGCTGTTCAGCCCAAGCAATTAAAAAAGGTGCTTGAGGAAGTGCGGGAGGTTTTAAACCCGGAAAAACACACCCTGATCTCGGTGATCACAGCGGTGACCATTACTGAGATAGCCGCATCGTTAAATGCTGACTTTCCGATCATCAGAGCCATGCCTAACACAGCCATTGCTGTATTGCAGTCGATGACCTGCATGGCTTACAATGACAAAGGCAAGGAAAAAGTAAAAGCCGTACAGACCATTTTCAACTGTGTTGGAAAAACGCTGGTGATCCAGGAAGAGCTGATGCAGGCCGCTACAGTAGTATGTGCCAGCGGTATCGCCTTCTGGATGCGATTTATCCGGGCTACTACACAAGGCGGAGTTCAGTTAGGATTCGATGCGGAATACGCCCAGGAAATAGCCGTGCAAACCTGCCTTGGTGCAGCAAGCCTGCTCGGTGAAAACCACGGCAGTCACCCTGAAAAGGAAATTGACAAGGTGACGACCCCTCAGGGCTGCACCATCTCAGGCCTGAATGAAATGGAACATAACGGCCTGAGCTCAGCACTGATCAAAGGATTGGTGAAGTCTTATGAAAGGATCAATAAAATGAAGGAGACGACATGACGGAGAGCACCCACCCCTGCCCCTCCCAGGAGGGGATTTCCGCCCCGAGAAAAATCCCAGAGGGATTTTTAACTCCCCTCCTGGGAGGGGCAGCGGTGGGTAACACACAAACAATAAACTAAAACAAAAAACAATAACCATTTAAGCATGCAATGACAATTGAAAAATCACACAAATTATGAAACTATTTAAGGTATACCCCCAGCTTGACCTGGAGCTGACAAAGGCTCAGGGATGCTACGTTTATGACAAGTCCGGCAACCAATATTTAGACCTTTACGGAGGTCATGCCGTGATCTCGGTGGGCCATACACACCCACACTATGTCAAACGCATAAAAGAGCAACTGGATCAGATAGCCTACTACTCCAACGCAGTGATCAACCCTGTACAGATCAACCTGTTGGAGAAGCTGGGCCAAATATCAGGCTATAACGCCTACCAGTTATTCCTTTGCAACTCCGGGGCAGAAGCCATCGAAAATGCCTTAAAAATAGCCTCTTTTCATACTCAAAAAGATAAGCTCATTGCTTTCAACAGGTCATTCCATGGCCGTACTTCCCGCGCTCTGTCGGTAACAGACAACGACAAGTACCGCTCTATGCTCGACAAATACAGCAACGTACAGTTCCTGAGCATGGACCTTGAACTGGTAGAGGTGGCCTTGAAAAATAAAGATGTCTGCGCTGTACTTATAGAAGGTATCCAGGGACTGGCGGGTATTTATATTCCCGAGACCAATTTCCTGCTGGAACTCAAAGCGCTTTGTGAAAAATATGGAGCATTGCTCATTATTGACGAAATCCAATCCGGCTATGGCCGAAGTGGTAAGTTTTTCGCCCATCAGCATGCGGGTGTTCAGGCGGATATTATCACAGTAGCCAAGGGGATGGCCAACGGATTTCCTATCGGGGGAGTGTTGATCAGCCCTGAAATAGAGGGGTGGTTCGGTATGTCAGGTTCTACTTTTGGGGGTAACCACCTGGCATGTGTAGCCGCGCTGGCCACTTTGGAGATCATTGAAAATGAAAATTTGATCGAGAATGCACAGGTGGTGGGCAACTACCTGATGGATAAACTGAAAAACATCCCTGAAGTGAAAGAGGTGCGAGGTGCAGGGTTAATGATAGGGATGGAGTTCAACTTTGCCATTACAGATGTGCGTAAAATATTGATGAATGAGTACCACATCCTTACGGGAATGTCCGCTAATCCGAATACGCTGCGCCTGTTGCCACCGCTGTCTCTAAATAAACAGCAGGCAGATGAATTTGTAGATAAAGTATTGATCAGTCTGGAAAAAATAAAGAAGAATGAAGCAGTTCCTGTCGGCAAGTGACCCCGAGGACCCGCGTGCCCTTGTAAAGAAAGCGCTGGTTCTTAAAGCAAATCCTTTTCAAAGTTCGGCAGGTAAAAACCGGACTTTAGGCCTGGTATTTTTCAACCCAAGCCTGAGGACGAGGATGAGCACACAGAAGGCAGCCTTTAATCTCGGAATGAATGTGATGGTGATGAATGTGGACAAAGATGGTTGGAAGATCGAGTTTAATGACGGGACCGTGATGAACGGGGATACACAGGAACATATTAAAGATGCTGTTAGCGTAATGAGTCAATACGTTGATATTCTGGGTGTACGCACCTTTCCTTCTTTACAAAATAAGGAGGATGACTACAGCGAAAAGGTCATCAGTCAGTTCACCAGGTATTCGACAGTGCCGGTAGTAAGCCTGGAATCGGCTACCCGGCACCCGTTACAATCGCTGGCAGATCTTATTACTATTGAAGAGTTAGGGATCAAACGACCTAAGGTGGTGTTGAGCTGGGCTCCGCACCCGAAAATACTACCTCAGGCCGTGCCTAACTCATTTTTGGAATGGATAAAAATAACAGATGCAGATATCACTTTGGCCTGTCCTCAGGGATATGAGCTGGCTGATGAATTTACAAACGGAGTAAAGATCGAACACGATCAGTATCATGCCTTTGAAGGAGCAGATATCATTTATGCCAAAAACTGGAGCAGCTATGTTCACTATGGCCAAAAGCCGGAAGTAAAAAGTGACTGGACTATAACAGCAGAAAAGATGGCGCTCACGAACAAGGGCAAATTCATGCACTGCCTGCCCATACGAAGAAATGTAGTGGCCACCGATGAGGTAGTTGACAACTCTATTATCTATCGGCAGGCGAAAAACCGGGAATATGCTGCACAGGCAGTGCTACAGGAAATATTGGAAAACCTTTAATGCAAAGGCGATGAAGCAAGAAATAACAATCGTAAAAATTGGAGGCAACGTAGTTGACGATGCCTCAACACTGGAAAAAGTGCTGCAGGAATTCTCTCAGATAAGCGGCCCAAAGGTGCTGGTGCATGGCGGAGGAAAGATCGCATCTGACCTGTCAGTGAAGCTGGGTATACAGCCCAAAATGGTCGAAGGACGTAGAATTACTGATGAGGAAAGCCTGAAGGTAGTGATGATGGCTTATGGCGGATTGGTAAATAAGGGCATCGTAGCCCAACTTCAAGCTATGGGATGCAATGCGCTGGGCCTCACGGGAGCTGATGCCAATATCATTCCTGCTCATAAGCGAAATAGCGGTGAAATTGACTATGGCTATGTCGGAGATTTCAATATTGAAGACATCGACACTGCCCGGCTTCAGTTCTTAATTAATGGAGAGCTGACTCCGGTATTTTGCGCCTTAACACACGATCAGCAAGGCAGTATGCTCAACACCAATGCTGACACCCTGGCTTCGGGACTGGCCATCAGCCTGGCAAAACACTATCATCCAAAGCTGGTGTATTGCTTTGAAAAACAAGGTGTGCTGCTGGACTCGGAGGATGATGCTACGCTTATTCGTGAATTGAACTACCTGCACTATCAGCAGTTGAAAGACGATGGTATCATCCACAATGGAATGATCCCCAAGCTGGACAATGCATTTGCGGCTCGTGATAAAGGGGTAAAAGTAGTGATCAAACATGCGCTGGAGCTGAGTAAGCCTGCGGGGACGGTGTTAGCGTAGGGAAGTCGGAAGACCGAAGTCCGAAGACGGAAGTTGTTGTCGGTAAATCGGTAATCAGTGATCGGTAATCGGTGGTAGGTGAAATACGCACCAGTCCCCGGACATGTTCCGGGGCCCCGAAGATTGGCCTTAAAACCTAAGCTTCCATTGATACTCAAACTATGGAATGGTGATTAACCGCAGAGGACATGGAGGTAAAAAGGAGAGCCACATAGAGAATAGTTGGCAGAAGCAGTAAGGCAAAAGGTCATGAAAATGAGTCGGTAAACCGGGTAATCGGTGGTGGTGGGGTAAAAGCGGCAGGTGAATTTTTCATCGGATGAGTATCTCCTCAATGCAGGTTCACACTCGATGAATGCCAGAGGTGTTTGTATAAAACAAGAGAAGTTATTGAAAACAGAGTTTACATTTAAATCAGAGGCTGTTGAGCTACTCAAGCAGTTGATCGCTATTCCGTCATTTTCGAGAGAGGAAAAGGGCACTGCTGATCTGCTTGAAGATTACCTGGTAAATAAAAGTATCGCAATACACCGGTCAGGTAATAATGTGTGGGCTTTCAACACCTTCTATGATGCGAACAAACCAACTATTCTGCTTAATTCACACCATGACACGGTAAAACCGAATACAGGTTATACAAAAGACCCTTTTGGAGCGGAAGTGATTGAAGGCAAACTATACGGTCTTGGAGCAAATGATGCAGGGGGAGCACTGGTGGCTTTAATGGTAACTTTTCTGGAGTTTTATAATGAAAAGGAACTACCGTGGAACCTGATCTTTGCGGCTACGGCTGAAGAGGAAATATCAGGGAAGGAAGGAATTGAGAAGGTATTGCCCGACCTAGGCAAAATTGATCTGGCTATCGTTGGGGAGCCTACGCTCATGGAACTGGCGGTTGCTGAAAAAGGACTTCTGGTGCTGGACTGCGCGGCTAAAGGAATGTCCGGTCATGCGGCCCGCAATGAAGGCGAAAATGCCATATACAAGGCAATGAAGGATATTAACTGGTTTGAAAACTATCACTTTCCAAAGATATCGGAGACTCTGGGGCCGGTCCACATGAATGTAACACAGATACAGGCGGGCACACAGCACAATGTGGTGCCCGATAACTGCAGTTTTGTGGTGGATATCAGGGTAACTGACGCCTATACCCATGAAGAGGTGCTTGAGATCATCAAATTATACACAAGGTGCGAGGTAAGGCCACGATCGGTGCGGTTGAAGCCGTCTGGGATAGACAAAAACCACCCGATCGTAAAAGTGGCTGAAGAAATGAATATGCGAACCTACGGTTCCCCTACCCTCTCGGATCAGGCTTTAATCCCTTATCCGAGTGTAAAAATAGGACCGGGAGATTCAGCCCGCTCGCATAGTGCAGATGAATTTATTTATATTCAGGAAATTGAGGAAGGGGTTGAATTGTATAAGAGAATATTGAGTAAACTAACGCTGTAGATCAGTTGATAATAGGTGAAACCAGTGCCGTTGCGAACGAGGTAGAGTGAAGCAATCTCCTAATTGTGAGGAAAGTATGGAATGATCATTAACCGCAGAGAAAACAGAGGTAAAAGCAGAGATACACAGAGAGCTTTCTAAATGTTAGTAAGCAGTGAGCAAAAAGCCGTTGCAAAGGTCCCCTAACTCGGGCATCACCCTGGATTAGGGGGATTGCTTCGCTCCCTTAGGGTCGCTCTCAATGACGAAAACATTGTGAAAGTGCTCTGATGACTTGGAGTCATCTGTTCACTACCATGAAAATAGAATTAGAAAACATGAACCAAACTTGCAGCCTATAGCTGGCAGCTTAAATCTAAAAACATGAAACTTTGGGATAAAGGATATACAATAGAAAAAGCCGTAGAGGTATTTACAGTAGGTAACGACCGTGAGCTGGACCTTCACCTGGCGAAGTACGATGTGCTGGGTTCGTTGGCTCATGCACAAATGTTGCATCACATCAGTCTGCTTTCGGACGATGAATTGACGGGGATTGAAAGAGAACTAAAAGCCATTCTACAACAAATAGAACAAGACTCCTTTATTATCGAAGCAGATTTTGAAGATGTGCATTCCAAAGTAGAGCATATTCTCACGGAAAGGCTCGGTGAAACAGGCAAAAAGATCCATACTGCCCGGTCGCGTAATGACCAGGTGCTGGTGGACCTGCATCTGTTTGCAAAAAGTGAGCTTGATGAAGTAAAGTCGTTAGTCGCCCAGCTATTTGACAGGCTGATACAGCTTAGTGAGCAGCATCAGCATATACTTTTACCCGGATACACTCACCTGCAGGTGGCGATGCCCTCGTCATTCGGTCTTTGGTTCGGGGCTTATGCTGAAGCTTTAATTGACGATGTACACCTGCTCAATGCTGCTTACAAAATAGCAGATCAAAATCCCCTCGGCTCCGCGGCAGGATATGGTAGCTCCTTCCCTATCAACAGAACTTTCACCACCGAAAAACTAGGCTTCTCTACCTTGAAATACAATTCGGTAGCCGCGCAAATGAGTCGTGGAAAACTGGAAAGATCGATCAGCTTTGGGTTAGCCAGCGTTGCAAGTACGCTTTCTAAATTGGCCATGGATGTATGCCTGTACATGAGCCAGAACTTCGGGTTCGTCACCTTCCCTGACCACCTGACCACCGGCTCCAGTATTATGCCTCACAAGAAAAATCCGGATGTTTTTGAACTAGTACGGGCCAAGTGCAATAAAATACAGGCCCTCCCTGCAGAGCTGATCATGGTCACCAACAATCTGCCCAGTGGCTATCACCGTGACCTTCAAATATTGAAAGAAAGTCTTTTTTCAGGCATTTTTACCCTGAAATCATGCCTGGAGATCACAGAATTCATGTTGCAGCATATCCGGATCAATGAAAAAGCTATTGACGATCCGAAGTACGATTATTTGTACTCCGTAGAAGCTGTCAACAACGAGGTGATGAACGGACTCTCCTTCCGTGAGGCATACCAAAAGGTCGGGAAAAGCATTGCTGGAGGAAATTACAACCCCAATAAGCAGGTAAATCATACACATGAGGGGAGTATCGGGAATCTTTGTATTGAAGAGATCAGGAGAAAGATGGAGGAGAGTTTAGTTTTGAGTCGTTAGTCTTGAGCAGTAAGTTGTGAGTTGTGCGTATTACTGCCAAAGTATTGCGCTATTGCATTGATCAAACTGGCAAAACACCAGTCTCCCCGGATCCCCGTCAATGCTATTAATTAAGAAAAAACTCTTCTAAGAATTATGGTCATCTCGCCTGTCCCGAGCTTGGCCTCGGGGACCAGAGGGAGAGATCCATGCACCTTTGAAGTAGTTACTTCTGCAAGATCCCTCTCCCTATATGAAATATATGAAATCGGGATGGCATCCTTAACTTAAGAACATTGGGACCCCGTTCCGGGGGCCCTTCAATGCTATTAAGAAAAACTCTTCTAAGAAGTGCAGTCATCTCAAGGCATCCAACAACTTTTAGTTGATTTTGTGGATAATGACATTATGCCATAGAAATCACAAAGTACCACGTCATCCTGGAATTTTCGTAGAGCAACGGAGAAAATATTCAGGATCCCCTGATCCGGTGGCAGAGGCTGAAGTTTAGCCACAGACAGTAGCGAGGAGACCCCGGATCTTCACTGGGTTACGTCCGGGGTGACGGTATTGGGATGCTTTTGAAGGGATGAGAGTTGTTTAGTTCAACACCACCAACCTTCTCTTCACCAGCGCTTCCTCCGACTGGTAGTGCAAAATGTAAATACCGGAGGCAAGTCCGGCTACGGAGAAGGTGAGGACATTGCCGCTTTTTCCTATGGGGTATATGGTGGAAAAATGGCCTTTCATATTATACAAGGTAAAGTCATGAACATCACCTGCCAGCAGTTCAACTTTAAAATGTACTTCCGCCGGGTTGGGATAAAGGGCAAAAACCACCTCTGTCTCCTCATGGCATGCCTGTATGCTCTCTGCTGTAACGGTTCTGATCATAGGCAAGCGTTCATAGGTTTTCTGGCCGGGGCATTCGGTGCTGCATCCGTCACGATGGCCGGCAATAACAGGCAGAGAGGCATGGAGAGGATGGGGATCCGTTCCCAGTGGGTCCAGTTCGTCTTTGTCTGTCTTCCATGCCAGCAGGTGGTTCAGCGATTCCAGGGCCTGATCTGACGGTGGAACATTGGTAAATGTTCCCATCAGGCAAACTCCTATCGTGGTGCTGTTCTTGCCACAAAAGTGGGCGCCCAATACAAAATCCTGCTCCCCGGCTCCCGGATCTCTGCCTTTGAAAATGGTGCCATCCGGAGCTATCAGGTAGTTATACCCGATATCCGACCACCCATTTGCCTCCGTATGGTACAGATAGATATTCCTGACCACATTGGTGTAGTTTGTCAGTTCATTGGAGGTGGCGGAGTGATGGACGATAATATTTTCAGTATCTGTAAACGACCTGTTGTAGTTCGGGGCAGGCAATCCTTCTCGCCAAACGCTTTGATCTACCTGGGCCGGTTCTTCACAAGAGTTTCCCCCCTCCTTTATCCGGCCGGCTTCAGTCTCATTTTTGATTTCACCGGCATTGATCAGGATCACCTCGATATTTCCCGAAAGGCTTCCGGTAAACAGCTCATATTTATAGACCGGTTCATCAAAAATAACAAGATTGGAAGTGAGGCCATTGTCCTCAGTATGCTCATCGGGAAACAGCCGTGTCTCAAAGGAGCCATGCCGTACCAATGCCTCACCCAACTGCCCTTGGTACCGGATAGCCAGAGCTGTAACAGGTTCCTTCTCCTGCGCATAAATATGTTGTTGTGGTTGTACCTCAGCAGAAAAGGCCCTGGTATGCGTACCTGTCCTCATTATTTCCTGCCGCTCCCATTGCGCCTGCGAATAACTGGCAAATAATAAAAATATTCCTGTAAAGATCTTCCTCATTCCCATCTTCCTTGATTTTTTAACGTCAATGAGTGTCTATAAAGAAAGCGTCAATGTCGGCGCTACACTCGCTCCAAAAATACCCTCGTACCTCAGTACGCTCTGCTTTTTGGAACTTCGTCCTGCCCTTTGGCGGAAACGTTTTCTTAAAACCACTTAGAGTTTTCCTACAAACACTAATTATTAGTGACCTCCCCATACTGAAGCTCCAAAACTTTGGCATTACCCTTCCTTAAATAAGACACGATGTAGAGATTGTCATAGTCCGATTCGTCCAACTGCCGGTATTTGTCTTCGTTTACCATCATATTCAGGATCAGCGGTACTGTATTGGAGTGCCCGGAGATAAGCAATGTCTTACCTTTATTCGCCTCAATAATCTCTATAACCTCCTCAAGCTTAAAAGGGTTATAGTCGATCACTTCCAGTGTCTTCTGGCTCGCCACCGGCTCTACTGTCTGGCGGGTTCTGTTAAATGGGGTGGAGTAAACAGCATCTACAGACTGATTTTTCAGGATCTCGGCCAGGAGCCGGGCACGGGCAGTGCCATTTTCCGTCAACACCGGGTCGCCATCCTTGGCAAAGTCTTTTTCCGCATGTCGCACCAAAATAACAGTGGTGATGCTATCACTCTGCGGATAAACCTGGTAAAAAAGTAATAAGCCGAAAGCAACGAGTAAAATTCTCTTCATCAGTTATTATTATGGTTGTCCTTAATCTCTTCGGGCACCTCGCAATCCTGCCACTGCCGTGTGTCTGTCAGGTGAAAGATCTTCCAGCCTTCCAATGTTTTGAACAGGTGGAACGCATCTACCCCGCAATGGCTGAACTTATCACCGGCATAGAAGGCATACTTCGTCCACACCTGTGCCAGGTTGCCATCGATCCGTACTTCGGTATCCCAGATCGGCTCGTCCCACACAACATCGTGCGGGGAACCCACTGCATTCAGAAAATTAACCAAAGATCCTTTATGAAGCACAGGATTTCCCTCTTTATCTGTAAAAATCGTGTACAGCTCAGCGTCCTTCGCAAATGCCGACCGCACCATCGTGCTATCCGCAGCACGCATGCCATCAAACACCTGCCCTACCACTTTTAAGACTTCCGCAGAGGTGATATTACCTGTTCCCTGACTTTTGGCTACCGCGGCAGTGGCCGTTATCACCATAAAAATGCTAAATATCTTCTTCATATTTTTTAGAACGAAAGGTCGGCCGGACCGGCTGAAGATCGAAGTATTATTATTTGAGCGGTTAAATTTAATACTCCTAATATCAATTATAATGTTAACTTTAGGTGTTAAAGCAATAAATAAACATGAAGAAACGGCTTTTGTTTATAGCATTTAGTGTTGTCTCCGGTTTGACTGCACTGGCCTTTCAAAGACTCGACAGCCTGGAAACCCAGCTTAAAACCGTTGAAGGCCCTGAAAAGGTCAACACCCTCAACGAACTGTATATTGTCTATAACCAACTCAATCCCGCCAAAGCGCTGGAGTACTCCAAACAGGCTTTGGAGCTAGCCAATAAAATAGGATATAAAAAGGGAAAAGCTGCCGCCCTCAACAACATCGGCATCATATTTAAAAATCAGGGCGTATATGATCAGGCGCTCGAATATTATATTGAGTCGCTACGCATCTCTGATGATATCGATGACAAGGAAGGTCTGGCCTCCACCCTGAATAATATTGGCACGGTATATTCCCTCAAGGGCATTTATGATAAAGCCCTTATCTATTTTATCGAGTCGTATGAGAAGTTTAAGGAGCTGAAAGATGAGCAGAAGCTGGTGGGTGCGCTGAATAACATCGGCAATGCGTACAGTGACAAAGGCCGTGAGGACAAGGCGCTGGAATACTTCTCCGAGGCCCTCAACCTGTCGGAAAAGCTGGGCCGCATCAACAGCGCCTCTGACCCCCTCAACAACATTGGCAACATCTATTTCTACCGTGAAGAATATGATAAAGCCCTGGAATATTATAACCGGTCGCTAGAGGTAGAAAAGACCAACAAAAACCTGCTTGGACAAGCCCTGGCGCTTTCCAACATCGGGGCCACCCATCTGGAGCAGGGCAACCTCCAAAAAGCGGAGGAATTTCAGATGGAAGCTAAAGCGATTGCCACAGAGATCAGCGCCAACCCCATTCTCAAGCAGATCTACAAGAACTTGTCGGAAATATATGCGAAAAAAGGAGAATACAAGAAGGCCTATGATACCCGGCTGCTGTATGACGAGGTGAAAGATTATGTGCAAAATGAAGAAGCCAACCGGAAGCTGGCCCAACTGGAGGTGGCTTTTGAGCTGCAGCGAAAGGAAAAAGAACTGGAGATACTGAAGCAGGAGCAGGAAATACAACAGTTGCAGGTAGAAAACAGCCGTATTGTTATTCTGCTAGGGCTGATGGGCACGATCATTTTAGTAGGTGCAGGAATTACCGTATTCAAACTCAGACAAGCCAAGAGATAAAATGACCAAAGAAGAAGCGAGAGCCATTTTAGAAGAGATGACCAAAGGCGACAGCCTGCTACGCCATGCCAGAAGCGTAGAAATTGTAATGGAAGCTTATGCCAGTAAATATGGTGAAGACCCTGTGGAATGGGCCAACACCGGACTACTACACGATGCGGACTACGAAGCCTATCCTGAAAAGCACCCCAACGTGATCGTTAGCAAACTAAAAGACCTCGGTGAAGAAAAAATGGCGCATGCGATCTCGGCCCACTACACCAAGTGGAACATCCCCTACACCAACAACCTGGACAAAGCCCTGCTGGCCTGTGACGAGCTGACCGGATTCATCATCGCCTGCTGCCACGTACGCCCCGATGGCATAGAAAGCCTGACCAGCAAATCCGTGATCAAAAAGCTTAAACAAGCCAGCTTTGCCGCCAAAGTAGAGCGTGATGAGGTCTATAAGGGTGTGGAGCTGCTGGGCGTGGATATAAAGGAGCATATTGATTTTATTATCGGAGCCCTGAGGCAGTGTAAGGAGGAGTTGGGGGTTTGATTAGTATGAGTCGCAGAAGTCATTCATGATGAACTTTTGCTAAAAGATTAAAAGACCAAAAGACCTGCTGCTCATCTCATACAGGGCTGCCATTGTATCAAAATATATTTTGCCTTTCCATTCTCAGTCCGCTCCATAAAACCAAACTCATAACAGAAGAGATAGAGGTTGTTATTTTTTGCTTTCCAATAGTGTGTGAACAGTTTAAAGGCGAGGCTTGGGTGAATTGCCAGTATTTTTTTAAGAATAAACCTGTTAATGTGCAAAACCCGGTATTGTCGGCGAATGATTTACGTAAACGAACATTGCCGGAGGGGTACCGAAAATGTCCAGAAGAGTATTTGCGAAAACTGAAGCTAAAGAGATATTCCATAAATACGGTATCGGCTCGTTGCCACCAACTACTAGAGCCTTCCACCCTCTGGAATAATTTGGTATCTTAGATACCAGATGCCCATGCTGGACACACACAGCAGCTATTTACAATGGCTGGGTAAAGTGTAGGTATAAAGTTTATCTTCACTATTGCGTTTGGTCACGGCGGATAAGTTCATTTTCAAAAGCCAGCCACTGCAAATAGCCAGGCGTTACAGCGCATTATCTTCTCCACGAACATCTTCCGAACGGACTTGCTTGATAGTAACTTTTAAGTTACCTTTGTCGTATGAACAAGATCAGAGAGGTCATTGCTTACAAATATCATTTTGAAGAGTTTCTGAATGCTCAAACAACGAAGGTGCAGGACAAAATCTTTAAGATTATTGAAGCAATTGAAACTCTGGAACGAGTACCTAGTAATTACTTGAAACACTTGACCGGAACAGACGGGCTTTATGAAGCAAGAATTCAACTGGGGTCGAACATATGGAGAGTATTCTGCTTTTTTGATGGCGATCAACTTGTGATTCTTCTGAACGGCTTTCAAAAGAAGACTCAGAAAACACCAAGGAAAGAAATCGAAAGAGCTGAACGACTAATGAACAAATATTATCAAGACAAAGCGAATGATTATGGAAACTAAATCTTGGAAAACTATAAAGGATGATGTCTATGGAAAGAAAGGAACTCCTAGACGCGACCAACTCGAACGTGAAGTTGAGGGGCTGAAAATTGGGTTACTTCTTCGCCAAGCTCGTGAACAAAGACATTTGACCCAACAGCAACTTGGTGAACTAGTGAACAAACAGCGAACCTACATTTCAAGAGTAGAGAACGATGGAAGCAACTTAACTCTTAAGACACTTTATGATATTGTCGAAAAGGGACTTGGTGGCAAAGTAACAATTAGCATAGATGTATAATAACAGTGCTGTAATCGTAGACAGCCGCGAGCTGTAACCCCACTGTGCGCCTGCTGACGCATCGGTGCAGTATCGTTCCGATCACACACCACCAAGCGTACGGGTCTGGAACTGGGAGGTTCATTGAATGACTACTTGTATCCTTAGGTAATAGGGGAGCATAGATTCGTACCCTTTTCTCCTTAGTCTCGACAAAGTGATGGGAGATTGGACGTTTGAGCTACCGCCAGCCGCTTCGGCAGAGCAAGGGCTTGTGAAGTCCCAAAAAGCGGAGCGTACTGAGGTATGGGAGCATTTTAGGGGCAATCATAACACAGACATTGGCGTTTTCTTAGAGACACTAATTATTGACCCACCCCCTGCATACTACTGCCAGCTTCTTGAGCCGTTCTTCAAATTTGTAGGGTCTGGTTTTTCTGGTAATCTCCTTGAGTTTACGCTTTAGCGAACCCCAACTGCTTTCTTGACCACCAATTGGTACTTGCCCTTTTCACCTTTCTTGTAAGTAAGTAGGTACAAATCCGTGACCTGGCAACTCAAAGTTGCCCGATCTTCGTATTCCGCTTTTCTCCTTGTTGACAGGGGTACCTTCGATACCTGATGCCCATGCTGGGCACACACAGCACCTACACGCAAGCAGGGGTTTCGTGCTTCGCAGGACACATTTGTGCAAACCGAAAGTTCAGTTTTCCGAATGAAGTTTAGTACTAAAAATCCCGCCCTTCGGGTAGCCGCAAAACGTTATGCTACATTAAAGCTTTTAATGCTCAAAATATTAACGACCTTAGAATACCTCCAGCTAATCATTTAGAAAAATTAGCTGGTAATTTGGCTGATTTCTATAGCATCAGAATTAATAAATAATGGAGAATTATCTTCAAATGGATTAATAATGATGCCTTCGATGTACAAATTGTTGATTATCATAAATAATTAAGTAATTGACAAATTGAATAATATACACCCAGGAGAGATCCTAAATGAAGAATTCCACAAACCAGAATAAGTGAAATAATCAAAGGTAACAGGAGAATAACTGCTGATACAGTATTAAGGATGGTGAAATTTTTCGGAACAACTCCCAAATTTTGGTTAGGACTTCAGGATGACTACGATTTGGAAGAAGAACTAAATAATAAAGCACAAGAATTGAAGGAAATTCGAACTATTACTAATAACGAAGCATAACAATTAGGCTCGAATGATGTGCGGTAGGGCCGCAGTTCATTCGAGCCCATGTTGAACTCTTACCTCCGGTACCGGAAAGCGTTCTTATCTATGGGGATTTCATAGTATTTTATGGTCGAAGGCTCCGGAAATTTTGTAGTATCTCCCCAATGGCGCTGCTTCGAGCTTTTTTTGTTTGTCTGAATAATTGATCCATGGCTTTTTGAGGCCGGGTGGACGAGTTGGGTTCAGGCATTCGGAATACCTTCAAGTATTGCGGAAACGCTTACAGGACTTGCACCCTTTGCGACTTGCTAATGCTTCGGGAAACTACTCCCGCTCATAAGGGACTTTCACCCTCTGGAATATTTTGGTATCTTCGATACCGGGCACACACAATGGGTATAAAATCGTAGCTACCCTTCGGGACAGCAACGCTTTTTAGCAGGAACGTTGGGGTTAATTTGAGAAAACAGATATGAGCAACAAAAATGATATTACTGATGGCAACAAAGCCCTAGTCGCTTTCAAACCCCCTAATGGTGTTACAGAATATCCAGTTGTATTAGATAACGGAGCGGATACTATTTGGGCTACTGAACTTCAAATAGCTGATTTTTTTGGTAGAGATAGAACTGTTGTAAACAGACATACAAAGATGGTGAACTTGATGAAGATGCAACAAGTGTTAAATCTCCATTAGCAACTGAATAGAAAATGGACAACTAGTAAATTAAAAGAATATTTACTTCAGGGAATTCAATAAATCAATCACACATTATTTTAAACAAACCATAACCCGATATGTTAATGAGATATTTTTTTGCAGTTATATGCTCAATTTGTTCGTTTCAAGTGCATGCTCAGGAAACAAAGATCTGGGCGCATACTGGTGTCAGTATGAATGCCTACAAAGGCGACCTAAGCGGGTATGAGAAATATACCTCCTCGTTTCATGTAGGCATACAACTAAACCGCAAGCATCGAGTTAATGGAAATTTCAATATGGGATTTGGAAATATCAATGGCGAGAACAGAAATTTCACTTTTGAATCTGACCAACAGCCTCTACCCGTTCCCAATAAATTTGTCAAAACACAGTTTTTTTATATCAATTACGACCTGCACTACAACATTATCAAGAAAAAGAATGTGATACTTTATTTCAGCCAGGGGATTGGCCTGATCAGATTTTCTCCTGAGGATGCCGATGGTAACAGCCTGACGGAGAATCAAAATACACGGGAGGCGGATGAAACTTATCGTAAGGAGTCATTCATGCTACCAACCAGTTTAGGTGCGATATTTATATTGCCCAATCAATATGGTGTATCCGTTCAGGCAGGCTTTTACAACACTTTGACTGATTATTTAGATAATATTTCTAATCTGGGAGATAGCAAAAAAGACAATATTCTGGCTTTCCGCCTGGCATTTTTTGTGCCTGTTAAGTTTAAGGATGAGCAGTAAATAGCCGGACCTGCAAGTTTTTAAAATATAAAGATTTTATTCACCATGCTCAATCAACTTCACAAGGTCACTATACCACTGCTCTCCGTATTTCCGGGTTAGCGCATCTTTAAGGAATTTGTAAACGGGCACCTGAAGCTCCTTACCTAAACTACAAGCGGGGCTACAAATACTCCATCTATCATAGTTGATGGCATCAAAATCCTCATATTTGGTAACACGAATAGGATACAGGTGACAGCTAATCGGCTTCCTGAAGCTGATCTTACCATCAAAAAAAGCCTGTTCAATACCGCACTTGAGTACACCCTTTTCATCATAGATTGCATAGGCACATTCCCTGCCACCAATCGTTGGGGTGGAATATTCATCATCTTCATCCAGAATGTATGTCCCCTGCTCCTCTATAGCTCTTTTGCCTTCCTCAGAAAGATATGGCCTTACCTCATCATAGATCTCATCCAGCACGTCCAGTTCATCATCCTCCAAAGGAGCTCCCAAGTCGCCTTCTACACAACACGCACCCTTACATTTTTCCAGATTGCACACAAAGAATTTTTCTTTGACATCATCTGATAAGATCACATTCCCAAATTCAATCATTCTACAAAGATAATCCAATTAGTACTCCAACACATCTAATTTAAAAAAAGATCATTTTATAAGCATTTAATCAACTTTGCGGAACTACGACTTACTTATAATTGTAATTGCATAAATATTTATGTTCTTTTACATAAACATGTATGCCATGAGAACAACACTGGATATACCTGCAGAACTTATAGCAAGAGTTATGGAAATTACGGGTGCAAAAACCAAAAGTCAGGCCATTAAAGCTGCTCTGGAGGCATTGGTCATTCAGGAAAAAAGAAAAAGGCTTTTACTCTACCAGGGAAAACTAGACTTGAGTATTGATCTTGACAATTTACGTGAAAGGAAATGACGCCTACTCGTAAAGTGCTTGTAGATAGTTCTGGTTGGATAACTTTTTTTAATGTCGGTAGATAAACAGCTCTAATTCAATTGATTGAAGAGGATTTGGTCTGTACCAACGAATTAATTTTAACTGAATTAATACCTTTTTTACTCAGGGCAGGTCAAACTGACGCTGCTGATTGTCTAATGGCATTGGAATGTATCCCGTTAAATATTGACTGGCCGATTATCAGAAAATACCAGGAGATCAACCTCTCTAATGGTATTAACAAAGTGGGTATTCCGGATTTAATTATTCTACAACAAGTAGTAGAACACAAACTGCCCCTATTTACCTATGATAAACACTTCCACCTTATGAAAAACCATATCAATTTTGAAATTATAATAGAATAGAAGGTGTTTCATTGTTCGGTTATTAATTTTATTTTTGACCTTTGCAGATTACATTGTGTGTTGATTAACGATCGAGAATGGATTACCTAAAAAGCCTTAACGAGCCACAGTACGAAGGGGCGGTAAATACGGAAGGACCTACCATGATCATTGCGGGTGCTGGTTCGGGAAAAACAAGAGTACTTACTTATCGGATTGCCTACCTCATAGAAAAAAAGGGAGTTGATCCTTTTAATATTCTGGCGCTGACTTTTACCAATAAAGCGGCTAAAGAAATGCGCGACAGGATAGAAAAAGTAGTAGGTACAGAGGCACGAAATCTGTGGATGGGAACCTTTCACTCTGTGTTTGCCCGTATCCTTAGAGCCGAGGCTGACAAGCTCGGGTATCCCAGCAATTTCACCATCTACGATACTGATGACTCCAAGCAGTTGATCAAATCCATTGTTAAGGAGCTTGGCCTTGATGACAAAATATACAAGCCCAATGTAGTTTTTAACAGAATTTCCGGGGCAAAGAACAGGCTTATTTCATGGCGGGAATATATCAACAATCCTATTTTCAGGGCTGATGATGAAAGCAACATGAAACCTGAGCTTGGAAAAATATATAAGATCTATTCCGAGCGATGCTTCAAGGCCGGGGCCATGGATTTTGATGACCTGCTTTTCAATACCAACGTACTCTTCAAACAGCACATCGATGTATTGAATAAATATCAGCAACGGTTCCATTATGTGATGGTTGATGAGTTTCAGGATACTAATATTTCCCAATACCTGATCACCAAAAAGCTCTCGGCGGTGAGGCAAAATATCTGTGTGGTGGGTGACGATGCGCAAAGTATTTATGCTTTCCGCGGTGCTGACATACAGAACATTCTCAATTTTGAAAAGGACTACCCTGATCTGAGGGTAATTAAGCTTGAGCAGAACTATCGCTCTACGAAAACGATCGTCAATGCTGCCAATGCTATCATCAGCAAAAACAGGGCTCAACTAAAGAAGAATGTCTGGACAGATAACGATGAAGGTTCGCTGATCGAACTGCTAAAGGCAAATTCTGATAACGAGGAAGGAAAACTGGTAGCCTCATCGATATTCGAAGAAAAAATGCAAAACCAGCTTCAAAATAGCGATTTTGCTATTCTTTACAGAACAAACAGCCAGTCGAGAGCAATAGAAGAAGCGCTCAGGCGAATGAACATTAAGTACAAAATTGTTGGTGGTCTGTCATTCTACCAGCGCAAGGAAATAAAAGACCTAATGGCTTACCTCCGGTTCGCCATCAATCACAATGATGAGCAATCACTAAGAAGGATCATCAATTATCCTAAAAGAGGTATCGGAGATACAAGCGTTGATAAGATCATAGTTGCGGCCAATGACCACGATATCAGTCTTTGGGAAGTGCTGACCAATATTAGCTCATTCCTGCCAGGCAGAGCAGCAAATGCCGTAATGGATTTCGTAACACTGATCAAGCGCTTTAAGCATGATATCGAGACTAAAGATGCATACGAAGCTGCTAATCTCATTGCCAAGGGTTCCGGCATTCTAAAAGAGCTCTACGAAGATAAAACCGTTGAGGGCCTGAGCCGGTATGAAAACGTGCAGGAATTGTTAAACGCTGTAAAAGAGTATGTCGATGACCCTGAAAAGGAGGACAAATCACTCGGGGCATTCTTACAGGAGATCGCCCTTATTACCGGAGTTGATAATGATAAGGATGATGGGGAGGAGAAGGTAACGCTAATGACCATACACATGGCGAAAGGCCTTGAATTCAAAAATGTGTATATCGTAGGCCTTGAAGAAGACCTTTTCCCCTCGCAAATGATGCTCAGCAGCCGCGCAGACCTCGAAGAGGAACGAAGATTATTTTATGTTGCTGTAACAAGAGCAGAGAGAAAATTGTTCTTGTCGTATGCATTGAGCAGATACCGCTTTGGCCGACTGAAAAATTGCGAACCGAGTCGTTTCATTGATGAAATAGACCCTATGTTTATCAAGGTAAGCAAGAAATATGGCAAAGTAGAATCATCAGGTTTAAGCGGAGATGACTATGCCAAAAACTTTATCAATGGCATGCGGAAGACTACCACTTCACGCCCAGTGGCCAAAACCTCTACTTACAAACCTTCGGCAGATTTTGAGCCCAGTGATACGTCAGGCCTGCAGGCTGGCATGAAAGTGGAGCACCCGAAGTTTGGTTATGGTATGGTAACGGAAATGGATGAAAGTGGCGCTAACCGAAAAGCTAAAGTTCATTTTGATGACTTTGGAGAGAAAACATTATTACTTAGTTTTGCTAAATTAAAGATCCACTCTAACTAGGAGTATAAATCCCTTTATATGGAATACAACACAAGCCAACCTGCCCTGATCCTAAAAGAATATGGAAGGAATGTTCAAAAGCTCGTTGAATATTTAAAAACAATAGAAGACAAAGAGAAAAGAACGCAGAGCGCTGCTACCTTGGTGGAGCTCATGAAGCAAATTACACCTACTGTCAAAGAAACTCCCGAAACCAGTCAAAAGCTGTGGGATGATCTTTATATCATGTCTAATTTTGATCTTGATATCGATAGCCCCTATCCCATGCCGGCAAAAGAAGTGCTCAACAAAAAGCCAAAAAGGATGGACTATACCAGCTATGATATCAAGTACAAGCACTATGGCAGGAATATAGACCTGTTGGTTAAAGAAGCCATTAAGAAAGAAGACCCTCAGGAAAGAGAAGACGCCATCATTTATATTGGTAAGCTCATGAAAAGTTTCTATACCAGTTGGAACAAAGAGGTTATTGATGATGCTGTTATTCTTGAAAATATTAATACTATTTCGGGTGGTGCACTTAATATAGACCTGGAAAAAGTTAAGGAGGATAACCTGTTCGAAAAGCTTTACAATACAAAGCGTAAAACCAGTACCAGACCAACCGGCACCAACGGAAAATCAGGAGACAGAAAAAGTACCAACCGCAGACGAAGAAGAAATTAATGAGTTCTTTCAAAATACAAGGAGGAAAAGCGCTAAAGGGAGAAATTATACCTCAGGGAGCTAAGAACGAAGCTCTTCAAATAATAGCCGCAACTTTGCTAACTGCTGAGCCTGTTACCATTCACAAGATCCCCAACATTCGCGATGTAAACAAACTTATAGAGCTGATCGGTGATCTGGGTGCGGTGGTAGAGAAGCTTGACTCGGAATCATACAGGTTTACCGCCAAAGATCTTGACGTAAGCTTCCTTGAATCTGAAGAGTTCAAACAAAAAGCAGCTTCGCTAAGAGGCTCGATAATGATCCTCGGCCCACTGCTCGCTCGCTATGGCAAAGCAAAAATACCAAGACCAGGAGGTGATAAAATAGGCAGACGCAGGCTTGACACCCACTTTTTAGGCTTTGAAAAGCTAGGAGCCAAATTCAATTACTCTTCAAAAGACAGCTTTTATTCAATAGATGCCACCAACCTGGCTGGGTGCTACATTCATCTTGACGAAGCTTCTGTGACGGGCACCGCTAATATAATCATGGCGGCTGTACTCGCCAAGGGAAAAACCACCATCTATCATGCTGCCTGCGAGCCTTACATACAGCAGCTTTGCAAAATGCTCAACAGAATGGGTGCCAACATCAGTGGCATTGGCTCGAACCTGATCACCATAGAAGGAGTTGAATCACTAGGAGGCACCGATCACACTCTACTTCCTGACATGATAGAGGTGGGCAGTTTCATTGGCCTTGCAGCAATGACCCAATCTGAGATTACGATAAAAAATGCAGGAGTAGAGCACCTGGGACTTATCCCTGATGTTTTCAGGAGGCTCGGGATCAAACTAGAACTCCGGGGTGACGACATTTATATCCCTTCTCAAAAACACTATGAAATTGAGACTTTCATCGATGGGTCTATCATGACAGTTGCCGATGCTCCATGGCCCGGTTTTACTCCCGATCTGTTAAGCATAGTGCTGGTTACCGCTATCCAGGCAAAGGGTACGGTGCTTATTCATCAAAAAATGTTTGAAAGCCGATTGTTTTTTGTTGATAAACTGATCGATATGGGAGCTCAGATCATTCTTTGTGATCCGCACAGAGCAACGGTAATCGGACTTGACAGAAAGCAACAACTAAAAGGGATAAAAATGTCATCTCCTGATATACGGGCAGGTGTGTCCCTCTTAATTGCTGCACTCTCTGCCGAGGGAGAAAGTGTTATCTCCAATGTTGAACAAATAGACCGGGGGTATCAGTATATTGATGAACGCCTGAATCAGCTTGGAGCAAGCATTCATCGCCTTGAACAATAGGAGTAGATCATTCGTTCTAACATTTGAAAGCTGAGCCAAATTACCTCAGCTTTTGGTGCAATACAGCCACAGGAACTGTCTTTATTACCTCTTGTTATGCGGAGTTGAAGACAGATTCTTTTATGCATAATTCCTAAATTTACGATGTTCATTAACTATCAACACAATCAGTAAATGGAATATTTTGAACAGATCAAACTATTTCTAGTCACCCAGGGTGCTGAGGTAAGCTTTATGTTACTTAAAAGCATCCTTATTCTCGTAGTAGGAATTCAGGTAATCAGATTTCTGGACAGCAGTTTTAACCGGTTTCTTGAAAGAATAAAAGTAGACGCCTCGCTCAAGCCATTTCTGCACAACCTTTTTCACAATCTCCTGATTGTTTTATTGGTATTAAGTGTATTAACTACCCTTGGTGTGCAAATGACATCCTTTATTGCCATGCTTGGAGCTGCTGGTCTCGCAGTCGGTCTTGCACTACAGGGCACCTTACAAAATTTTGCGGGGGGTGTGGTACTACTTACGATCAAACCATTCAAAGTAGGGGATTATATCGAGGGAGCAGGACACGCTGGTACCGTCAGGGAAATAAGGATCTTTAATACGATACTGTCCACACCTGATAACGTCCAAATCATTGTACCTAATGGAACTCTATCCAATAGCGCTATTAAGAACTTTTCCGCAAACGACACCAGGAGAGTGGATATGGTTTTCGGCATCAGCTATGGTGATGATATAAAGAAAGCAAAAGACATACTGGAAAGTCTGGTTAAAAAAGATGAGAGGGTACTACAGGAGCCTGCCCCTATTGTAGCCGTTTCCAGTCTGGGCGATAGCTCCGTAAACTTTAATGTAAGACCCTGGGTCAACAGAGCAGACTATTGGGTCCTTTACTGGGATTTCCATGAGAATGTGAAGCTTGAATTCGACAAACATGGCATCAGTATTCCATTTCCTCAAAGAGATGTTCACATCTATAATGAAAAGTAGTCAAGTCATGAAATTTTAATTTCATTAATCATCTATAAGCATAATAAAATACGGTTATTTCAAACGATTGCATTATTTTAATAGGTTCTATTAATTTTATTTTTTCATTTTTCGCTTGGAAATAAGAAACTAATGTTGCTACATTTGTCTTAACAAAAAGCAAAAAATGAACAATACGTTTACCATATACTTTAGCTATTTCTTTTTTTATACCAGAAAGAAGGGCTGGAGGAATATGTAAACTTTAAGAACATATCGCACATCAAAAGCCCTTCTGAAATTCAGAAGGGCTTTTTTTTTGCCAATGTTCCGAACCGAATTAGAATAATATGAAAGTTGCAATACAAGGTATTAGAGGTGCATTCCATGAAGTAGCAGCCAAAAAACATTTTGACAATGATATTTCCATTGTTGAATGCCTGACCTTTAAAAGCCTTTGCGATGCGCTGAAGGATGGAAAAGTAGATCATGCTGTTATGGCTATAGAAAATACCATAGCGGGGAGTATCCTGGGCAATTATTCGCTTATCAGAGATTACAGGTTCCACGTCATTGGCGAGGTATACCTTAATATAAAAATGAACCTGCTGACACTACCCGGGGTGGCTCTTAAGAATATTAAAACAGTAGAATCTCATCCCATAGCACTGCAGCAATGTAAAGAATTTTTATATGAACAGCTCAGCCATGCTGTACTGAGAGAATCAAATGACACAGCAGAAAGCGCCAGAGACCTTGGCATATCAGGAGATACCACAAAAGCCGTAATAGCGGCTGACAGATGTGCGAGGTTGTATGGTCTTGAAATAAAGAGGGCCGGCATAGAAACCAATAAACAAAACTTCACCAGGTTTTTGGCTTTAAGCCGCGTTCCGGTAAAAGATAATTCAAATAATAAAGCATCTATCAGCTTACAGCTTGGACATGAGCCAGGTACATTGGCCGACATATTGACTATTTTCAAAGCCAATGGCGCTAATCTGACTAAGATACAGAGTGTACCCGTTATAGGTAAGCCATACGAATATCATTTTCACATCGATTTTGAATGGGAAGACTATAGCCGCTATGAAAAAACAATGGAGGAAGTGGAGGATAAAGCATTGAGCCTCCACCTTCTCGGAGAATATAAAAAAGCATTTTTTGGATTAAACGAATAACCATGATCATCAGTAAAGCAAACAGACTCAACAGTGTTAAGGAGTACTACTTCTCGTCAAAGCTTCGCCAAATAAAAGAGCTTAACGACAATGGCATGAACATCCTTAATCTGGCTATTGGCAGCCCGGACCTGGCGCCTCACGAGGTCGTATTACAAGCATTGACGAATGATGTTTTCAAACAGAATATCCATGGCTATCAAAGCTATAAAGGCATTGATGAGCTTAGAAAAGCTATTGCTGATTATTACATGGCTACATACAGGGTCTCGCTGGACTTTGGCAGGGAAATATTGCCTCTCATGGGTTCTAAGGAAGGGATCACACATATCACACAGGCTTTTATCAACCCTGACGATACTGTACTGGTACCTGATCCGGGGTACCCTACCTACCGGTCAGTTTCAGAATTAGCCCACGCTAACATTGAAGTATATCATCTCGAGGAAAAGAATAATTTCCAGATAGACATTGAAAGTCTGAAGCAAATGGATCTGGATAAGGCTAAGCTAATGTGGGTGAATTTCCCAAATATGCCTACAGGGGTGCAGCCTGATATGGAGATAATGAAGGAGCTGGTTGCACTGGCAAAGAAATACCAGTTTCTGATTGTCAACGACAACCCCTACAGCAGAATACTTGTAGAGGAGCCATTCAGTATATTCCAGATCCCGGGTGCAGAAGACGTAGCGCTAGAGTTGAACTCGCTTAGCAAATCACATAACATGGCCGGATGGAGATTGGGCTGGGTGTGCGGAAAAAGCACCTACATCGACACAGTATTAAGTATTAAATCAAATGCTGATTCAGGAATGTTCTATCCTTTGCAGGTGGCTGCTTCCAAAGCCCTGCAACTTGGCGATGACTGGTATGCCAACCTTAATACGGTCTATAGAAAAAGACAGCAAAAGGTTTTTGAGCTGTTCGATTGGTTGGGATGCACCTGCAATGTTCATCAAACAGGGCTATTTGTTTGGGCTCGTATTCCGGAAGACATTGCCGATGTGGAAGTTTTAGTGGATGACTTAATATTCAAAGCACAAATTTTCATAACCCCAGGCAAAATATTTGGAAAGAACGGAGAAAGGTATTTGAGGGCTTCGCTTTGCAACAATGAGGAAATACTTGATATCGCCATCTCCAGGGTTAAGACATTTGTACTACAAAAAGAACGTCAGGCGGTATGAAAGCAGGAGTTGTGGGCATTGGCCTGATCGGGGGCAGTATAGTAAAAGATCTCCGCCATGTGGGGAGTATCAGCAAGATCTACGGCACGGATCTTAACCCTGAGCATTGTAAAGAAGCGCTGGAACTTGGGCTGGTAGATGAGATCACCAGTCTCACCGAAATGATCAAAAAAACTGATCTGATCATTATCTCAATACCCGTTGATGCTGCCAGAAATGTGGTGGTTGAGGTACTGGATCAAATCAATGATCATCAGGTAGTAACTGATGTGGGCTCTACCAAATCCGGAATATGCAAAGCCGTTTCCGTCCACAAGAACAGGGGCCGGTTCGTAGCGGGGCATCCCATAGCCGGCACAGAAAATAGTGGCCCAACAGCAGCTATCGAAAACCTGTTCCTAAACAAAACAGGCATTATATGCAACAGGGAAGAAACAGATGATGATGCCCTGGAAATGATCGAGGGTCTGTATCAGGCCCTGGGAATGAACATAAAATACATGGAGGCCGATGAACATGACAAGCACATCGCATATGTTTCGCACTTATCACATATCAGCTCATTTGCTCTGGCATTAACCGTACTCAGAATTGAGGAGAGTGAAGAAAACATATTTGATATGGCAGGCTCGGGATTCAGCTCTACGGTGAGATTAGCCAAGAGCTCACCTGATATGTGGAAGCCAATATTCCAACATAACTCTGAATACCTGGAAAGGGCTCTGGACGGATACATTGATCAGTTGCATGATTTTAAAACGTTTATAAAACACAATAAAACAGAAGACATTCATCAGCTCATGGCTAAGGCCAACGATATAAGAAGAATTCTTGATGGTAAAGTAAAAGATTGAAAACTCTAATAATAATTAACGATGAAAAAAGAACTTAATCTATCCAATGATTTATCGTGGCTGCGCAAGGCTGGCGGACCAGCGATAATAAGCGGGCCTTGCAGTGCCGAGACAGAGGAACAATTAATATCTACGGCTGAGTCTCTGGCGGCCACAGGGCGTGTCCACATGTTACGGGCAGGTATATGGAAGCCTCGCACCAGGCCAAATTCCTTCGAAGGTGTAGGTGAAGAAGGACTTGTATGGCTAAAGGAGGCAGGTCGACAAACCGGACTTCCAGTGACCACAGAGGTGGCGAATGCAAAACATACCGAAGAAGCGCTAAAGCATGGTATTGACGTACTTTGGATAGGTGCGAGAACAACTGTGAACCCGTTCTCAGTTCAGGAAATAGCCGATGTACTTAAAGGTGTTGATATTCCTGTGATGGTCAAAAATCCCCTCAATCCTGACCTCGACCTGTGGATTGGCGCGTTGGAGAGGATCAACCAGGCGGGAGTAACAAGGCTAGGAGCTATTCATAGAGGGTTTTCATCTTTCGAAAAGACTTCATACCGCAACATACCCAAATGGGAATTTCCTATCGAGCTAAAGCGGCTATTCCCCGAATTGCCCATTGTGTGTGATCCAAGCCACATTGGCGGCAGCCGCGAACTATTGGGTATGATATCTCAAAAGGCACTGGACCTGGAAATGGATGGCCTGATGATCGAAAGCCATGTGTCACCTGACGATGCATGGAGTGATGCCAAACAACAAGTGACTCCCGCCTCACTTAACAGGATACTTGGAGAACTTATCATTCGTAATAAGACCACGGAAAACCCTGATTTCACAACGCATCTGGATGAACTACGAAACAAGATCGATGAAATAGATGAAGAGATCTTTCATAAGCTCGGCAAAAGGATGAAAATAGCGGTTGAGATCGGAAAGTACAAAAGAGATAATCAGGTAACAATCCTTCAGGTAGACAGGTGGGACAAAGTAATCCGTCAACGTAAAGGCCTTTCTGCTGCCCTCGGCCTGAGCGAAGAGTTTACTGATGGCTTGCTGAAAATTATTCATAAGGAATCAATCAGCCAGCAGACAAAAGTGATGAACGAAAAGGTTAAAGTCTGAAATACAGAGATCATTTAATTTAATACTATGAACGTAAAAGCCATCGGAATCTGATGGCTTTTTTATTTTTGATTATTTCCGGGTTCACAACTGTTTAAGTACCACCGACTCCAAGCGCATCAAACAAAAATCTGACATCATTGTTCACTTTGTAGGTTGGGGTATTCCTGCCGCCTAATCAGCAGATACATGTATAAAGACCCACATAAAATCATTACTCAAACCGTTCCGGTATTTTTCTTTATATGGGATATAAAAAAAGGCAAAATCATTTATGTGAGTCCTAAATTTTACGAGTTGGCTGCCGATAGTTATCTTGATCGGGAAGCAAAAGACCTAAAACCATTCATTGACCTGCAGTACCTTGAGGATTACGAAAAATTTCTCCGTTCTCTAACTGCTGAGAACGACTACACCAACCGGGTGGAATTAAAGACTAGTCCTCTTTTGAAAGACGTTAAATGGATAGAGATCAAAACCTTTCCGGTTGAAGAAGAAAAAGAAAAAGTCGAACTTATCGTTGGTCACATAGTAGATATCACCGCAAAAAAAGATCGCATCAAAGATCTTGAGGGAGAAAATGAAAATTTCGACAATATCATCCAACTTATTTCTCATGATCTGCGTCAGCCGTTCACTAAGATAACATTGCTGGCTGATCTGATCCTCAATGAGAAGAGTGTCGATATAGAAAACATTCATAAGTATGCTGATAAACTCAAAGAGATATCTTATAGTGCACATGAACTGCTCCAGAATTTCCTTCAACTGGCTGTGCTGAATTATAGTGGCGAAATAGCAATTACTACAACAGAAGACTTAAATCAAATTGTCAGGGAAGCTGTAGCAGTATTTGACATGGAAATAGAGGCCAAGCACCTTGAGTTGAAGGTAAATACTCCGAAAAAAGAATCAATTTACCCTATCAACAAATCTCTTTTCAGTCAATCGATCAAGAATCTCACTTCAAATGCAATTAAGTTTACCCCGCCCGGAGGATCGATCAACATAAAGCTCACAAAAGCAAAGAATGCTTATGAAATTAGTGTAGTTGACAGCGGGATTGGTATTCCCAAAGAAATTCAGAGACGTTTGTTTAATGAGATCACCTCGGTAAGACGCCCTGGCTTGCAAGGGGAACCATCTACGGGATTAGGTTTGATTATTACCAAGAGAATATTAGAACTACACAATGGAAAAATACATGTTGAAAGCAAGGAAAATGTCGGCACAACATTTACTATCCTGCTCCCAATGAAACCAAAACGTGCAAAAAGGTAAAAAAGGTAAAAAAGGTAAAAGCGGCCGGAAGCCGCTTGATCCTACACGTAATTATTAAGCATTACCGGCATTACAAGCATCAGAATATCTTCGTTGTCGTCCTTTTCAGTTGGCAACAACAGCCCGGCTTTGTTAGGCTCTGACAGTCGTAGTTCCACTTTATCGGAATCTACGTTGTTAAGCATTTCTATTAAAAACTTAGCGTTAAATCCGATCTCAATGTCGCCTCCGTCATGTTCGCAAGAAAGTCTTTCATTAGCCTCATTGGCAAAATCCAGATCCTCAGCGGAGATCTGAAGCTCACTACCGGTGATCTTCAGCCTTACCTGGTGTGTGGTTTTGTTGGCGTAGATGGCTATCCTTCTCAAAGAACTCAAAAACTCGGAGCGGTCGATGGTCATCGTGTTTGTGTTATCTGTAGGGATAACATTCTCATAATCAGGGAAACGCTCATCGATCAGTCGACAGATCATTTTAATATTCCCAAACCTGAAGAAAGCATTCGATACATTAAATTCCACGGTAACCTCGATATTCTCCGAAGGCAATGTGGATTTCAGAAGGTTCAGGGCTTTTCGAGGTATGATGATGGCATTACCATTGTCGGAAGCTACATCTACCCTTCTGTACCTGATCAATCGATGGCCGTCAGTAGAAACAAAAGTAGTATTAGTGTCAGTCAGGTTCATGTACACCCCTGTCATGGCAGGCCTTAATTCGTCATTGCTTGTAGCAAAAATAGTATTGTTGATAGCGCTGCTCAGTACATCTGTGGACATGCCCACTGAAAAATCATCAGAAACTGCAGGTACTTTTGGGAAGTCGGTAGCATTTTCACCTGCCAACTTATATCTACCATTGTCAGAGCTGATCTCCACACTATAGGTCTCTTCATCTATAGTGAAGGTCACAGGCTGTTCGGGTAAATTTTTCAATGTTTCAAGCAAAATTCTTGCAGGCACCGCAATACTGCCACTCTCTTTTGACTCTACCTCCAATTCAGTGATCATCGAGGTTTGTAGATCAGAAGCGGTCACTACTAACACTCCATCATTGATCTCGAATAGGAAATTTTCCAATATAGGCACCACCGGGTTAGTGGTGATCACACCATTAATACTCGAAAGTTGTTTTAAAAGTGCGGATGAAGAGACAATAAATTTCATTATAGATAATGATTACGTATGGTTAAGTTTAAAACTCGGTAAAGTTAAAAAGAAAATCATTTTTAGGAAACGCGATGCAATTTAATATCAGTTGTTTTTATTCTTTCTTTTTTTCAAAAAAGCTTTTAGGCCGGAGTATTTTCCTTGTTTCATTCAAATTAAGAATCACATAGTCCGTTGAGTCGATTCTGCCCATGATCTGCCGGTTGTCTGGCAAAACATCATAAACCTCCAGGGTATGTATTCTGCCGGCAACATCTGTCACCTGTACAGACGCCTGGGGTATGGCTTTAATAATTTGACTATACTGCTCTTCCTCATCTTCATTAAGATAGTCATTGACGTATAAAAGGGAAACGTCATCCAGGAAGTCAGTAAGCTTAGTCGTGTCAGTTGCTGTTAACTGACTAATCTTATAAAATGAATTACCATAGACTACGTCAAAGCTATTCTCCTCCCTACCAGGATAGATCACCTTCACACTTTGCAGATTGGCCCAGTTGATATCGAATGCCACGGGATTTCTCCATCCGTTTTTGTCTAGCTGGTATATGCCCGCCAAATAGCTTCTATATCCTGGTATCTCTACAATATATGCAGGCGACTCCGGTGACTCGGCAACATAGGTCAGTCGACTCTCCTCCTCTCCATAAACATAAAAATCATGCACTTTATCATCTCCCTCAAAAAACGCTACTTCCATACCATCATTTTTAAAACGCTCAACGATAACTCCTTGCTGCTGTTTAGCCACCCTCCTTCTCACCCTCATTTGTTTGAGAATAGCAAACAGGACACTAATTCTTTGAGGGTCGGCTTCATACTGCCCATTGACTTTCCATTGCCTGCCGTTGTAAATAAGCTCTACGGTATCATTGTTTCCTGTAAAGGTAACTCTATTTATTGCTGAGGGATTTTCATAGGCAAAGATGCTGCGACTGATCTTCAGTTTGTCTTCCGGGCGAGTTGCTAACCAGGCCAACATTGTGGCCAATATTAAAGCAACTAGTAAGCCTAAAAGCTTAATATTTCTACTTCTTTGCATACCCTTTAATTCGTTTCAAAACCAGTGTACTTTCTCTTTCTCAGGTAATATCTGATCGCTCCATAAACCACAAGCAACAGTACTGGCAATACCAGATTTATCAGTTGCCATTTTGTTTTATCGCGGCTCACCTCTACCTTATCCAGAGGCCTTAATTTAATCTCTTTATTTCTGGCCGTGATCAGACCCGCATCGTCCACCAAATAAGTGATCGCATTGATCAGAAAATCCTGGTTGGCAAATGTATTTTGAGTAAAAGGATAGAATCCCAGGGGCTGAGGATTTCCCGTTCTAGCGTTGATCTCGTTGCGGGCGATATCTCCATCGCTGACCACCAAAAGCTTGGCGCCCTCAACTGCCTCTGCCTTAAAGGGTCTTTCATCAACACCCTCTGGCTTAAACCTGTTTTTATATAGAGATTCAAATCTGCCTTCCAATAAAAAGCTTACCGGCAAATGTTTTTTGTTCAGCATTTCCGGTGACAGGTTCTTCCTCAGGTCCTGAACAGACACATTAACAGGCGCTGTTACTGATCGCGAATATTGCGAAGTGAACATGAGTGGCGTCTTTCTTACTCCCCTGGCTTTCACCGTATCCATCGTGCTGGCGAATCGTAATAGTACGGCTCCCATATTCCGCGTAATGGCATGATCAGAATGATGATTAATTATGGGATAAAAAGGCCAGGGTTGCAGCTTGATCTGGGGTTGATTGCCAATGTTGCCCACTACAACAGGGTACCCTGCCGCACTGTTGTCCTGGATAAGATTGTTGTTGAACCTTATCCCATATTTAAATAGTTGATCGTCAAGATTAATTTCGTAAGGAAATGCGTAATTGAAAGCAAGTGAGGCGCTATCCATATCTGCCTGAAGTTTGTCCAGCAATAACAGGGCTTTTCCTCCATTCATTAAGTATTGATCCAGATAGTATTTTTCTATCTCTGTGAAGGGGGTTTCAGGCTTGGCAATAATAATAGCGTCATATCCTTCGATGTGTTGCTTAAGATTTTCCTTACCCAGATCATACGTCTGGGCCAAAGCTGCTGTAAAGCCGGCCATTTCAAGGGAATCAAGCTCGCTATGCCCTCGTATAATGGCGATTTTCTTGCGTTGTAATTCTGTAAGACTTCTAATGGCTGATGCCAGCTCGTATTCAATACCCTCTATCGACTGATTGAGCTTCTCCTCAGCGGTGGCAGCCTGGTTACCCTTGAGGAGCATCACACCCGCCTCCGCCCCTCCGTAGGACACAATAGCCCCTGGGAAGATCAGCTTTTCAACACGCTCACCATTCCTCTCGTCAATAATATTCGTGGGCTGGATACCCTTTGCCATTAATCCTCGCATGAATTCACCACGAGCCTTTTCACTCATAGCTGCACCCGGATCATTAAAGGTGTATTGGATATTATCCCCTGAATAAACCCTAAATTCCTCGAGGGTTTCCCTGATAGATCGCTGTAATCTTTTGAAACCGGAATTCAGCTCACCCGCCAGAAATATTTCTACATATACAACGTCATCCAGGTCGCGTAACATTTCTTTTGTGGGCTCTTTAATAGAGTACCTCCCCTCCTCGGTCAGGTCCACCCTGAAAAAAAATGAGGACGCTAGTATATTGATCAGTACTATTAATACCAAGCCAATAAAAAAGCGAAGAAATGCCTCTAATTTTCTACTGTGCAGATTTACCATTTTCTACTGCTTAGAATTAATTTTGTCAACAACAGCATGAGTATGATCACACTCAGAAAATAAATAACATCCCGTGTATCGATCAACCCCTTGCTCAGTGAGTTATAATGATAGATGATACCAAGCTGTTCCAGAAAGGCTGAAAAAACACCCCAATCGTTGATAGAAGCGATCGATTCAAATCCTGAATAAGTGATAAAGCATAAAAACACAGCCACTATAAATGATACGATCTGATTGGTACTAATAGCAGAAGCGAAAATACCTATGGAAGTAAAAACGCCCCCTAAAAGCAGTAATCCAATGTAGGAACCCATAACACCGGCTGTATCAATATTACCTATAGGGTTCCCAAGCTGGTAAACAGACCAATAGTAGATCAGGGTAGGTACAATAGAAAAAATCACCAAACTAACCCCTGAAAAATATTTCCCAAGGATAATCTGCCAATCGGAAAGCGGTTTGGTCAATAGAAGCTCTATGGTGCCCGACTTTTTTTCCTCGGCAAACATACGCATGGTGATAGCTGGTATCAAAAACATAAATACATATGGACCTAGTCTAAACAAGGTCTCCATATCGGCATAGCCATACTCTAATACTGATGTTTCCGGAAACACCCACATCAACAGGCCAATGCCTGTAAGAAACACGGCAATAACAATATATGCAATAAGAGAGTCCAGAAAGCTGTTCAGCTCTTTAATAAATACCTGGATCATTGATCTCCTCCCTGTTTTGTAAGCTCATGAAAGATGTTCTCCATGGTTATTTCCTGCTGTTGCAGCCCTAGCAATGTATAGTTATTATCTGAGGCATATTTAAAGATAGCCGGGCGCACATCGGCCTCTGCATGCGCTTTTATTAAATATTTATTTTTTGGCTGCGATTCCACTGTAAGGATACCTTCGATGACCTTAAGCCTGGCAATATCAATCGCCTCCGCAAATTCAGCACTGATTATAGCCACTTTGGTTTGTGAAGTTTTCAGTTGGTCGATGGCATCGTCAGCCACTATTTTACCCTTGTTGATCACTACTACCCTGTCACACAATGCCTGTACTTCCTGCATGATGTGCGTTGAAAAGATCACGGTCTTGTTCTTACTGATACTTTTAATCAGGCTCCTGATCTCAATGATCTGGTTAGGGTCTAAACCTGTGGTAGGCTCATCCAAAATCAGCACCTGTGGGTCATGGATAAGAGACTGAGCCAACCCAACCCGCTGACGATACCCCTTGGAGAGGGCCTCTATCCTCTTATTCTGCTCCCGGGTAAGGCCACAAAGCTCGATCATCTCACCAATCCTTCCTTTAAGCTTACCGCCTTTTAGCCCATGCAGCTTTCCTATAAACCGAAGATACTCCCTTACGTACATTTCCAGGTAAAGAGGGTTATGCTCCGGCAGGTAACCAATGGTTTTTCGAACTTCTTTTGATTGCTCCACCACATTATAGCCACTTACCTCTACCACGCCTTCATCAGGGGGTAAGTAACAGGTAGCAATTTTCATTGTGGTGGACTTACCCGCACCGTTGGGCCCGAGGAACCCCAGGATCTCGCCTTCCTGAACATTAAATGATATATTATCGATGGCCTTTTGTGTACCAAATACCTTTGTAAGATTTTTGACCTGTATCGACATAGCACTAATTGAACGACAAAACTATTAAGATGATGTCAGTATGGCAAAGTTTTTTTTAGTTCTCCATTTACTAGGGTTCGCAATTCTACGTTTTAAGTCCTCCAAGGTACTAATTCGTGTTTGTAAGAAAACTCTAAGTGGCTTTAAGAAAATGTCAAGGTCAAGGCTTGCGAAGGGCCAAAAAGCGGAGTCCCGTACAGTTGTTACAGTTGTCGGAATGAGCATATTTGGGGCGAGCGTTGGCGTTTTCTCACAATTTACCTCCATTCTCCTTTCCGTAGGTATGTAATAATAGAAAATCGCTGCAATTCCTTCCCTGGGGCAAGCTCTGAGGCAAACCCGGCGGAGAGGCATAGCAACCAAAAAAGTTTCCTTAGTGATTCTTAGCTAATTTTAAAAAAATTGTAACCTTTTACTTCATGGTGTATCCAATGGCAAACAAACCTATAAAACTATGATATACGGAAGTATTGTCCTGTTTGCTCTGGCCGCTGTCTTAGGATTGATCATTGCGGCTGCTATTTTTAAAGGTAAAGAGACACCCAAGCCCGCTGTCTATGCGCATGGTGCTATCGCAGCAATTGGGCTCGTATTACTGGTGCTTTACGCGCTGCAAAATCCCACAAATTATCCCCAGGTAAGCCTGATTATTTTTGTGATAGCCGCATTGGGAGGATTTTACCTTTTTGCAAATGACATGAAGAAAAAACCAGGTCCAAAGCCAGTTGTTATCATTCATGCTCTTGCCGCTGTAACGGCCTTTACTTTATTGCTGTTATTCGTTTTGATGTAACTATAAATGTATATCAAAAAACATCCACTGCACCTGATGCTGGTTCACTTCCCTGTGGGACTGCTACCTATGGATCTTTTCTGTAGTATATTGGCTTTAAGAACGGATGACCGCACATTTCTATTCGCAGGTTTTTATGCGCTGGCCGGCGCTGTTGTGTTTGGCTGGCTTGCAGTCATTACAGGTACTATTGATCTGATAACATGGAAAGGTAACGATGCCAAAGAAGATCAAAAAGTAATAGGCAAAGGCCTGATCCACGGGGGTATTCAGATCATAGTGATCATGATATATACAGGCTTGGCCTTTCTGGAGAATTATCCCTATCTTGAATATCCCGCTACAGGTGTGGTGGTAACAAAAACAGTTTTGGTAATGTCAATGTTCATTGGCAATTATTTCGGTGGTGAGCTGGTATTGAAGCATTTGATTAAAAAGAAAAGTAACGGGAGGCAATAGTGAAAGAAGTTGATATTTTACAGGAAAGCTCCGACAATGCAATTATTCGTAGGATAGTTAATGGGAGCAAGCATGAATTTGAGCTTCTGATACGCAGGTTTAACCAGCAACTATTTCGCATTGGAGTAGCATACCTGAAAGACGAGCATGACGTACAGGATGCTATGCAATCTGCATATCTCAAGGCATATGAAAAATTACCGTCTTTTCGTGCCGAATCAACATTTTCCACCTGGCTGATCAGGATCATGATCAATGAATGCCTGTTGCTTATCAGAAAAAATGAGCGCCAGGAACCACAGCAAAACCACGACTACCTCGAAACTTACGAGCCGGATGGCGCACAAGCATTAATTACCACCGAAATGAAAGAGATCCTCGAAAAAGCAATCCTCACGCTGCCGGAAAAATACCGTGCAGTATATATTTTCAGAGCCCTAAACGAATATTCCACTCTCGACACGGCCGAATACCTCGGGCTGACCACAGAAAATGTAAAAGTTCGATTTCACCGGGCCAAGCAACTTCTCAAAGATGAGATCCTGAAACAGACCGGCACCATTGAAGCATTTTCCTTCCTCGGCAAACGATGCGAAAAATTAACCCAGGCTATGATGAAGATGATTAGGTGATTATTATTGGTTATTGATTAATGGTTATTTGTTTGTTGAGTGACGGAAATAAGTTGACCGTTTTACGGGGTTAAAAACAAACTCAGTATAATGGCAAGAACAGAAGAATTTCTAAAGAAGCTTCCCAACGAATAAATCGTTATTTTAGAACCGAAACTCCAAACATCAAACTTCAAACACAAAACGGTTAACAGTAAAACTTTTCGTCAGAACTTTTGTGCTATAATTAGATGTTTATAATTTTTGTGATTGTTTTGAAAAAATAGGACTCATGAAAAAGCTTCTGACTTTATATTCAGCACTACTGCTTTTCACTTTTGCCCAGGCCCAGGAAGGTTATAATATAGATTTTAAAGTTGAGGGTCTTTCTGATACTACTGTCTATCTGGGTAATTTTTTTGGTGAAAGCACTTATGTAAAGGATACTGCCCACGTCAATAGTAAAGGTGAATTTTCCTTTTCAGGTACAAAAAAGCTGGAAGAGGGCGTCTATTTCCTGGTATTAAATAAAACGCGCCTTTTCGATATCATGGTGAGCGATGATCAGCATTTCAGCATGACAACCACTCACCCGGAATATGTACCAAATATGAAAGTGACAGGGGACGCAGAAAATGAAGTGTTTTTTAAAAACCTGCTATTTAACAGCGCCAGAAATGAAGAAGCTCAGCCTTTTGTAACGGTGCTTAGAGACAGTACCAGCACAGAAGCTGCGAAAGCCGCTGCCAAAGAAAATCTCGAAAAGATCAACCAAAAGGTCATTGCTTACCAGGAAGGTATTCTGAAAGAACGCCCGAAAAGCCTGATGGCTAAGGTTATAAGAGCCAACAAGCGTATTGATATCCCTGAGGCGCCACTTCTTCCCGGTGGAAAGGTGGATTCCACCTTTAGCTACCGCTACTATAAGGCTCATTATTGGGACAACTTTGATCTTTCCGATCCAGCCATGCTAAGGCTTTCGGAGCCTATGTACAGAAAAAAAGTGGAAGATTACCTGGACAGACTACTTATCCAGCACCCGGACACACTGACAAAGGCTATTTTTCAATTGGCAGACAAAGCCAAGAGCAGTAAAGACACCTATAAATACCTGGTTTGGACAGCAACGATCAAATACCAAAACCCTGAGATCATGGGGCTGGATGAGGTATTTGTTAACCTGTACGACAAATATTTCGCCAGCGGTGAGATGGACTACTGGGCCAATGAGCAATTGAAAAACAACCTGAAAGAAAGAGCCGATCAATTGCGACTAAGCCTGGTAGGCAAAAAGGCCCCTAATCTGATCATGCTTGACGAGAACCTGAGAGCGCAATCACTACACGATCTGAAAAATAAATATACCATCATCTATTTTTATGATCCCGATTGCGGTCACTGCAAAAAGGAAACCCCGAAGCTGAGTGACTTCGCTGACAAAACTACGTTTGACGTTGGCATCTATGCGGTGTCTGCAGATACTTCAATGGCCAAGATGAAGAAGTACATTAATGACATGAATATGAGCAAATGGATAACAGTGAACGGCCCGAGAACCTACACTGAGCATTATCAAAAGCTTTATGATGCATTCACCACTCCAACTATCTATGTACTTGACAACAGAAAGACCATTATTGCCAAGAAAATACCTGCTGAAAGGCTGGAAGATTTCCTAACAAGATATGAAGAGATGGAGGCCAGGAGAAAAGAAGAATAATAAACCATAACCTTTCAGGGCCAACACCCGTTTTAAATTGTAAGGTCAATAACAAAACAATAACAACATGTCTTTTATTAACAAGCTATTCGGAAAGAAGAAGAAGGAATTCAGGGCTACCTGTGATATCAGTAAAGAGCCAGTCGAAAAGGGTTTCGGCTACCTGCTCACTACATCACAAATTGTATCATCCAAAAAATTCTGGGATAATGTGATGACAGAACCTGAGACTATGTCTTACACGATATCCCATTTCAAAAATCAGGATAAGACCGCTACACAGATGCGGAATATGATCTTTGAAAAGTATAGCAACTCCGACAAGTCGTGGATGATCTCTGACTCGTACATCCAACTGTTTGAAGTAGATAGAGAAGAAGCACGAAAGCATGCCCGCAACTGGTGGGAGCATGACGGCAACTATTCTCTTGAAACCTCCGGCACAGCGGTAGAGACCATGAAGGAGGAAGACTACAGGGAGATGCGTAAATATGCCGTGATGGAAGCCGGCAGAGAAAGGGTGGCATAAGCCACCTTACCAGTAAAATTCACAAAAACACAGCATCCTTCGTTTCGGCAACCACACCATATTGTCGATGAATCTGAAATTAAAGTGAACCTGCTGCCATTCGTAGCGTCTTATATTGCGCTTGCCACTGGGTAATGCTAAAAGACGCCTAATCTGTTTATTAATTAGCGTCTCTAAGAAAACGTCAATGTCGGCGTTATCCCAAAAATGCTCTCGTACCCCAGTACGCTGCGCTTTTTGGCATTTCATCCCGCTGTTTGGCGGGAACGTTTTCTTACAGACACCAATTAACGGATTTTAAGCAGTCTAATCACTGAAAATTTTGATTCACACATGAAAATAATTCTGTTTTCCATAGGAACAAGAGGTGACATGGAGCCTTTTCTCGCTATCGCTCAAATCCTGAAACAGCGAAACTATAACGTCATTTGTGTTTTTCCGGAGCAGTTTCGAAATGTTGTAGAACAGGCCGGGCTAGCTTTTGAAGGGTTTGGTAAGCACTTTCTCGACCTCCTGGAAAGTATGGAAGGCAAAAAGCTCATGGGTGCCCAGGGTTCGTTTTTTTCGCGCATAAAAACGATCATGAAAATCTCAAAGGCCATGATGAAAATTCATAGAGAGCTGATCGAGGCACAATATGAGATCATTGTACGGGAGAAACCCGACAGGGTTCTCTACCACTCGAAATGTCTGTACCCGGTAGTATGGGGCATGGCCAACCCCGGAAAGGCCATTCTGGTGAGTCCGCTCCCCTGTATTTTACATGAAACCAGGCACCGCTCCGTATTGGGAATAAAGGGCAATGCTAATTTAGGGCCAGCCCTCAACAGATTCAGCTATTGGTTGGCAAATACCGTTCGCTCTTTTGTTATTCATAAACAAACCAAGTCTTATCAAAAAGAATTGGACGGAGTAAAGTTCTCACCTATCAGGATCAAAAAAGCATTGCTTCACGATACAAAGACCTTTTACACTTTTTCTCCCAGTCTGTTTCCCAAACCGGACTATTGGCCACCACAGGCTGAGGTGGTTGGTTTTTACGAATTTGAAAAGGCTACAGACTGGCAACCTGGCACAGCGTTAACAGGTTTTATCAACAGATATAAAAAAATTGTTTTTATCACTTTTGGAAGCATGTCGAATGCAAAACCAGCAGAAAAAACAAGCATTATTATTGAGGTACTAAGAAAACATAAGATCCCCGCTATAATCAATACATCGTGGGGAGGTTTGATCGCTCCACCTCACTACCCTGACCATGTACATTTTGTTGAGAATATCCCCTACGACTGGGTATTTCAAAAGATGTATGCCGTGGTTCACCACGGTGGATCCGGCACAACCCACACTGCCCTCAAGTACGGTTGCCCATCGCTGATCACACCCCACATTGTCGATCAATATTTCTGGAACAGCCTGATATCACAATTGCGGCTTGGCCCGAAAGGGAGCCCTATCAACAAGCTCAATGAGCGTAATTTTGAATCACAACTCCTGGACCTATTGAATAATACTGTTTATAAAGCAAACGCCATCAGCATGGCAGAGCTTATGAACATGGAAACAGATAAAGAGGTGCTATTTAAAAAAGTAGTGGCTGAGAACAATATTGAATAATTTTCAAAAAGCAGGATCCAAATTTTAAAAGACGCTAATTCTGGCTTTTTATCTACCTGGAACAATAAAACCATTATGATTTTTAAAGAAAATTATACTTATTGTAAGGTATGAAAACAGTATTTGAAGAAGATTACCTTATCTGCCACTTTGACGAAGAAAGCAAGGTATTGCATCATATCTGGAAAGATAAAGCCAAAGGCGACAACTTCCGAAAGGGTTTATTGAAGGTATACGACACTTACATAGCCCTTAAAAAGGACCATCCGGGCCTGCATTGGCTGGCGGATACCAGAAAGCTATCAGTATTGCCACTAGCCGACCAACAGTGGCTTGACGACACCTGGAATGAGCTTCTGTTTGTGCAGGCCGGAGTCAAAACTCATGCTGTGATCATTGGTGATGATGCGTTTGCCAAATATGCTATGGAAAAATTTAAGAACACCATGAATAAGCGCTACGCCAGCCAGCAGATTAAGCTAGAGACCTTCGTTGATGAGCGAGAGGCCTATGATTGGTTTAAGAAGCTAAATCGTGAAGGTTAGGCTAGCCTCTGTCTGGTTGCTTCGGCGAAACTGTGAACTGCGAAACTGCGAACCGTGAACTGAAAACTATTTCCTTGGCTTCAACGGCCTCACTTCAATATCTACATGGTGGTAGTTGGCCTGTGATTCCAGGCAGTGGACAATGGTACTGGCTATATCTTCAGGCATCATCATACCATCGTTGATGGTTACTGAATCTATTTTATCAAAGAAGTTGGTTTTAACTGAGCCCGGGTAAACGCATGTGACCTTAATACCGAAGTTTCTCAGCTCCTTGTACATAGCATGTGACAGTCCCATCACGGCATGTTTTGTAGCGCAATAAGCGGCCATATTAGGAATACCGGTATTACCTGCTATTGAAGAAATATTGATGATATGTCCTTCATCATTAGCTTTCATTTGAGGGATTACCAATCTGCTACAATAGAAAATACCATCTACATTAGTTTCAAACATCTGATGCCACTGGTTTACTTCTATCTTTTCAATTCCACCCTCGAAGCCCAGGCCGGCATTGTTTACCAAAATAGCAATATCCACCCCCAAATCGCTGATCGTAGCATCATATGAAGCATTTACTTCTTCTACGTTTCTCACGTCCGTTTTATAGAAGTAATAATTGTCATGCTCCAGGTTGGCATTGGTCCTGCCCCACCCCGCTACTTTGCACCCTTTTTCTAATAGTGTCTTCACCGTGGCCAAACCTATTCCTTTACTTACTCCGGTTACTATAGCTACCTTATTCTTTAACTCCATTGTTACTTAGTTTTTGTAAGAAAACTCTAAGTGGCTTTAAGAAAATGTCAAGGTCAAGGCTTGTGAAGTGCCAAAAAGCGGAGCGTACTGGGGTACGTGAGCATTTTTGGGACGAGCATAACGCAGACATTGGCGTTTTCTTATAGACACTACTTACTTCTTTCTATGGTAAACTGCACCAGTTGGCTCAACGAAGTTTTATAGACGGAGTCTTCAAACTCATTGAGAATATCCAGCGCTTCTTTGTAGTACTTTTGCATCACTTTTTCAGCATATTCCAATCCCCCTGACTCCTTCACAAAATGAATAATCTCATTGATCTTCTTCGTGTTGTCATTGTGATTCCGTACGAGATTGAGTATTCTCCGCTTTTCAAGCCATGAAGCCTGAGCCAGGGCTTTGATAAGTGGCAGTGTCATTTTCTTTTCCCTGATGTCAATACCCAGAGGCTTGCCCACTTCAGCCTCCCCATAGTCAAAAAGGTCATCTTTTATCTGAAAAGCCATCCCTACTTTTTCGCCAAACAACTGCATTTTTTCTATAGTACCATTCTCCTGACCGGAAGATGCCGCCCCAACACCACAACAGGAAGCGATCAGTGATGCCGTCTTTTGCCTGATGATCTCGTAATATACTTCCTCATTAATATCCAGTCGTCTTGCCTTCTCCATTTGCAATAACTCCCCCTCACTCATCATTTTTACGGCATCCGATACTATTTTAAGGAGGTTATAATCACCATTATCCACAGATAGCAAAAGCCCTCTGCTCAACAGGTAATCACCTACAAGCACTGCTATCTTATTCTTCCAAAGGGCATTTACTGAAAAAAAACCACGTCTGTAGTTGGCATCATCCACCACATCATCATGCACAAGAGTGGCGGTGTGCAGCAGTTCGATCAGCGATGCTCCCCGGTATGTCGATTCTGAAATACCCCCGCAGGCGCCTGCACTAAGAAAAACAAACATCGGACGCATCTGCTTGCCTTTGCGCTTTACGATATAACTCATTATTTTGTCGAGCAACAATACCTTGGTCTTCATAGACGCACGGAATTTCTTTTCAAATTCCTCCATCTCTGAAGCTATAGGAGCCTTGATATCTTTCAGTGTTAAAGCCATGGGGGACTAATGAGGTACAATAATACTGACGAAATCACCCTAATCAAAATATATAAATGACTAACTCTGTGAAATTATTTGACAATATTACCCTTACCAGCAGCCACCATTCTAAAAAAATATTGACTGACATCAGGTACATACCTGATCACAGGAAAAAACCGGTCATATTGTTCATACATGGCTTTAAAGGTTTTAAAGATTGGGGGCACTTCAATCTCATAGCAGACACAGCGGCAGAAGAATGTTTTATATTCGTGAAACCAAATCTTTCACACAATGGCACAACTCCTGAAAATCCGCAGGATTTTGCAGACCTTGAAGCCTTTAGTGAGAACAACTTCAGTATTGAACTTGATGATACAGGCACCGTAATCAACTATCTGTTTTCACAAGATTGTGTTGTACCCCCTTCTGAAATGGATCTGAATAAATTATTTTTGATGGGGCATAGCAGAGGCGGTGGCCTGGTGCTGCTGAAAGCAAAGGAGGATCGAAGGATAAAAGGTGTTGCTACCTGGTCTGCAGTAGACGACTTTAACAGATGGACTGACAATCTGTTAAAAGGGTGGAAAGAAAATGAGATTGCCTACGTATATAACAGCAGAACAAAACAAAACATGCCTGTAAAGTACCAGATTGTGGAAGACCTGAAATCAAACCATGAACGCTTACATATATCCAATGCGGTGAAAGTCTTGCAAATCCCGTTCCTGATAGTTCATGGTAGCCAGGATGAGACGGTAGGAGTACAGAGTGCCAGCTATTTACATAAATTAAATCCACAATCAGAGTTGTTGATCATAGATGGCGCCAATCATGTACTGGGAGGCGCCCATCCATATTATCAGTCAATTTTGCCCGATCATACACAAACAGCACTGAAACAGACACTGAATTTTTTTAAACATATCTAGGAATAATGGAGCTCAAAAACATATTGAACAACGAATCTAAGTTGATAGAATACCTTATTATACCAATGATCATATTGGTTATAGCTTTTATATTTTCTAAAATCTTAAGATTGATCATGAGTAAATTTGTAAAAGCCGCTTCCTCCAAGCTGAATGTAGACCCTACGAAATATAATTTTTTAAAAAATGCGGTAAGTTTTATTGTTTTTATGATAGCTATTATAGTCATTTTTCAAAGTATCCCTCCTCTGCGTGCTTATGGTGTAACACTCTTTGCGAGTGCTGGTATTCTGGCAGCTATTGTTGGTTTTGCTTCTCAATCTGCATTTTCCAATATCATCAGCGGAGTATTTATAGTGATCTTTAAGCCTTTTCGCGTTGATGACATTATAAACATTGGTGAATTACATGCCGGTGTGGTGGAAGACATAACGCTTCGTCATACAATCATCAAAAATTTCGAAAACAGAAGAATAGTGATCCCAAACTCTATTATCAGCGAGCAGACCATTACCAATTCTACTCTTACAGAAGATAAGGTCTGTATGTTTGTATTCATGGGGATCAGTTACGATTCGGATATCGACTTAGCCATGAAGATCATCCAGGAGGAAGCAGAGAAACACCCTTTCCAGATTGATAACCGTAGCCAGGAAGATGTTGATAAAGGCATACCCGAAATTATTGTCAGGCTAATCGGCTTCGGTGATAGCTCTGTCAACCTGCGGGCCTCAGTATGGGCAAGCAACCCGCGCGATGGCTTTGCCATGAAGTGCGATCTGCACAAATCGATCAAAGAAAGGTTTGATCAGGAAGGTATAGAAATACCTTTTCCGTATCGTACAATTGTTTATAAAGAAAAGAAAACAGAATAGCTATGCAATTACCCAGATTATCCAAACTCCCCAAACTCGCAGGAATCCGCAACTCTCAGGCGAAAGCCGGACTACCTCCCGGAACACTGATATTTGTGGGTGATAAGGTAAGTGACAAGTCGCAGGTAGATCTGATCGCTTATAACGAACATGAGATAGAGGAGTACAGCAGTCAAAATACTGAGCAGATCATCGGGCGACTGGACAAGACCAAGGTAAACTGGGTAAATATCGATGGCTTGCATAATGTTGATCTCATTGAGCAGATCGGTGAGCACTTTCACCTCCACCCTTTGTTGCTTGAGGATGTACTTAACACAGAGCACAGACCCAAATCTGAAGATTATGCGGATCATTTATTTTTTGTGTTAAAGACTCTCTACAACCTCACCGGAGACTCTATAACCTATGAGCAGATCAGCTTCGTGCTGGGCAAAAATTACCTACTTTCATTCCAGGAAAAAGAAGGTGATATCTTTGATGGTTTTAGGAACAGACTCCGGCAGATCAATAATAATAAAAACCGGGCGCGAAAGAAGGGGTCCGATTACTTATTTTACCGGCTTATTGACACTGTTGTAGATGGATATTATTCTATTCTCGAGAAAGTGGGAGAGCGAATAGAGATACTTGAAGATGAAGTTTATGACAATCCTAGCAGAGCAACCTTAAAAAAGATACAACAACTAAAAAAAGAGCTTGTTTTCTTAAGAAAATCAGTATATCCTTTACGAGAAGCTTTGAGTAAGGTGACTAAAGGAGAGTATTCTTTTATAAAAAAAGACACTCTTCCCTTTTTTAGTGACGTGTATGACCACACCATTCATGTGATAGAAACAGTGGAAACTTATCGGGATCTGGTAACTGGTGTGATGGATATGTACATGACCAGTGTTAGCAACAGGATGAATGAGGTCATGAAAGTACTGACGGTAATAGCGACCATTTTTATTCCACTGACCTTCATTGTGGGGGTATATGGAATGAACTTTGAGTATATACCGGAGCTGAGTTGGAAATATGGATATTTTGGCACCTGGGGAGTAATGCTGCTGATCTGCATCGGTATGTTGATGTATTTCAAGCGTAAAAAGTGGTTGTAAGAATTTTACCAAGCCGTCTGAAGGATTAACCCTATGCCTGCCCCGGTGCCCAGCTTCGGGAATAAAAATCCGGTAAAATCATCGCAATGTATTCCCAATCGTGTTTTGCGAATTCTTACACCCATTAAGCCTCCTATGGCGAGATCATTAAAGCCACCCCAGGAGCTACTTATACCTACAAAGAAGGTTTTTAATATCCTTTGATTATAGCCAATGCTAATTCGCGGTTCACGCGTTACCCCCGGTAGTTCGGAAAATCCCTTTACCAAAGTGATGAAAATATTACCAGGATTTCGTTCGGGGTCATCGTATACAAACCTATATGAATATTGCAACATCAGCCGTGTGCCTAAAGCCATTTTAAAGTTTTTATCAGTTACCACCTTATTATCAAAAATATTAGCCACACTGTCAGCATAGTTACTCAGGTCTTCAAGATCCCGGCGGGTAAGCCCGGAGTAAAGTATAGTGTTATTATCGTTAAAAACTTTAGTTTCGTTAAAAAAGGTTATGGAGCCAATGTCGCTGACACCCACATCAAAGTAATGTCGCTTTTCATAGCTCATGGTTATTCCCACATTGCCTCCCCATCCATGACCGCGCCCCTTAAAAAAGGAAAAATTTTCGATGCCGGATGTATAAATACTATAGTCATAATCCAGTTGCAGGTAGTCACCGTTTTCTCCTGTGGTAAAAAATAATTGATTGGCAGGCATATAGATCGCTGCCAGACCGTAATAAAATTTTAAAGATGCACCACCTCGCAATCTCAGATCTCCAACTCTGAGTATATCCATGGCGCCAGCAAAAGCAAACTCTCTAAAATAACGGGCATCCAGAGATACCTGACTTAGATCCACCCGCTGCCCTTCAAACTGTGCATTCCCTTTCCATGCCAACTGCAACAGTGACTTCGGGTACCGAAAACTGGCAGACATCCGATCTGTAATGCCAAAACCAATAGTTGCCCTGTGACGGGTATGCGTTAATTGATAAGCGATGCCAAGCAACATGACATCCTGACCTGCTCCAATAATATTTTCCCTGTCCAGCTCACCTATAAAAGTACCAATATCGGTATCTGTAATGCTACCTTTATTCCTGATATCCGTAATGGTGGCATAAGACAAAGATTTATTGGCGATCCATGCTTTGTAGTTAAAGCCCATCATCATCCGGTCTTTACCCAAGTGCAATGTCGATGGCAAAAACTTAGCTGCTGAAATGGAGCCTCTGTAGCCATAATGCAACTGAAGATTATTCTGCCCCCTGGAAAAGGTTACAATAAACAAAACACATGAAATAGTTACTAATCCCCTGACCATACTTATTCATTTTTCAGCACTACCCGAAAGTCTCCATTCATTTTTAGGTTCACCCGTGAGTCGGAGAATATTTTTACTTTCTGCTCACCAGATGTGTTGAGTACAAAAACTGGTTGTGCGTAACTGGCCATATTGAGATGCTCTACAGCATCATTATCAAGAGTGATCACAAATTTCACCTCTGATGGCCTGATGACCCTTCCCTGCTCATCGACCTCACCTGCCGTGATCAGCCTGCGCTCAACAAAAAGAGAGTCCAGCACATTTTTTTCATCATCCATAAAATATACTTGCAGTAGAAGTTCCACCGGCAACATATTAGTGGCCACTGTTATCAGGTCGCCACTAAGCACCTCTGAATAGCTGTTTTCAAAGGCAACATCAAGGTCCAGGGTATCGGTGAAGGTGAGCTCATTGGCTTCAAAATTAAGCGGAAACTCGGTTTCTATGTACCCGGATACTATGCTTGTATCCAGGGCAAATTGTGACAGGTCCTCTTGCGCTGTTCCGATCCTAACGGGAAAGGAAAAAACGATCTCTGATGGAAGCAGACTCAAAAAATCATCAAAATTTGGTTCGTTATCTTCGTTAAGTTCGATTTTGCTCAGTTGGTTATGGCCTGGCGTATGGGCTGGCGCTACGGACACCTGTTTAAGAGAATTCCTGATAAGTACTGCCACACCCGGATGAAGTTTAGAATTTGTACCTCTCACGTAAAGATCATTATTATCAATCAAACTGACGCCCGTCCCCAATTCATTATGCACATATGCTGTAACTGTCGGTGAAGAAAAGTTTATTGTACCACTTACCACATGGTCGAAAAAATCCACTTCCAGGCCGCCATTAAGCAGGTGCTCGTAACTACCCAGGTAACCAAAAACAGCAGATGGTCTAATATTGGATATTTCCAGTGAACCGGAAAGAGGCTGTGAGAAGTCTACGGTAACAGGACCATTACTCCCTGGTGAAGAAATGGAAAATGAAAAAGCAATTGTGTTGGCCAATGCCTGCCCTCCATTGCTCATGTCGATCTCAGTGCCTTCCAAGGCTATATCCACTCGCTGATCAGTTTCCATATCTATACTTTCCTGTAATGGCTGTCCATCCTGCATCGCTGAATTAAATGTGATATCTAAAGCTACCGGAAAATTTGTGGTCTGGTCCATGACAGCTTTGATATTGCCATCACTAATATGAATTGCCGTAAGCTTCGCTCCATAAGGCAGTACAAAAGAGGTTGCATATTGCTGAGTCTGGGCAGCGAAGGGTGGAATGACCAATGTAGCTTTGGCCAACCTTAAATCAGTAAGGGATAGCCTGAAACCCAGACGATCACCGGCAGTAATAGTTCCTTCTGAAGTGCCATCTGAAGATATATTGCTGACAACAACTTCTAATTTATTTCCAATGCGTTTTCCTGCCAGCGAAGCCAGCGGAGCAATGGTATACTCAGACTTAGCTGCTAATGAAGAAGCTGCCACATGAGAAACGACCACACTGCCATCGTCACTATTAATAATTTCAATTTTAAGACCGGCATCTATACTGAACGGGAACCCATTCTCTACAGTTAATGCTATTTCTCCTGATTCAAAAAGCGCCTCGATAAAATATTCGGATATATCAGCCGCATCAGTGATCTCTTCTACATGAAAGGGGGGTACATACACATTTGAGCCCTCAGGCAGCTCTAGTTCCTGCGCACTGATACCAGCCTCAAATTCGAAGTCATCTATCCCATTGGGGATGCCGGGAAGCTTGAAATCAACCTTTTTATCCGGGATTTCCAGGTAGTCTTTTAATCTAAAACTATCTCGGTGACTTAAATATACTATTGACAACGCCCCGGAAGAGTCTTCTTTTAATTTTAAATCCTCATTGAGCACAATATCACTTATACTAAAATCAGCATTTATCAATGGCAGCAGTACCTCCGATTCCCAGGCGGGAAGGTCTATTTCCCTGGGATCACACCCCTGCAATAGTATTATCAAAAACAAGACACATATTTTATATGCTTTCATCTCTTATTCTTTAATTTTAGAAAAATAAAACAATTTAGTCTTTCATGAAAACTCTTCTTACTATTCTCATTTACATTTTATCCGGCACACTGCATGCTCAGAGTGACAAAATATCTAATAATGAGATCAGAAGGATAATTGAGCTTAAACAATACAACATTGATGGGGAATTGATGTTTTGCAAAAAAACATTGCCTGAATTCTACTTCGACAGGGCCTTCAAACCAGCCTGGACCAATGATGACAATATTTCAGAGCTAATAGAGCAGATCAAGCTGGCGGAAAACGAGGGACTAAATACTTCAGATTATCATTATGAGTATTTAAAGACCAACTATACTGGTATGCATTCCTTAACTCCTGAGATGGATATTCTGCTCACAGATGCATATTTATTATTCGCATCGCATTTAATTGCAGGAAAGGTAGATCCGGTAACCCTAAATGCGGAGTGGAGGGCCACCCGAAAGGAAACTAACTTAAAAAAACTGCTTGCCGAGGCGCTGGATAATATTGAAATAGCACGAAGCCTCAACAGCCTTAAGCCCACCTATAAAACTTATGTGCGGTTAAAAAGCGCACTCAAGTCTTACCGGAAAATAAAATCCAACGGAGGCTGGCCCCGCATCCCAGAAGGGGAATCAATAAAACCCAAAGCCACTGATCCGAGAATACCTCTTATCAGGAAAAGACTGGCTGTCACAGGCCTTCTTGCTCATGAACCGGTTGCAGACTCGCTTGTTTATGATGCAGAACTTGAAAGCGCGGTAAAAGTATTTCAAAAGAAAAACGGTCTGGAAGCGGATGGTGTCATTGGGAAAGGCACCTTTAACGTGATGAATGAAACTGTGGATAAGCGAATACAACAGATAATTCTAAATATGGAACGCTGCAGATGGCTGCCACTTGACATGGGGGCGCATTACATTTTGGTAAACATAGCCAACTATGAGCTGGAAGTAGTAAAGAACAATGAACTGCAATTGGAAATGGATGTAGTAGTAGGCAAGCCATACCGCAAGACGCCCGTCTTTAGCCAAAAAATGCTCTATATTGTTTTTAACCCCTACTGGACTATACCCCCTACCATTTTACACAATGATATCATTCCTGCTGTTAGAAACAACTTAAATTACTTACGCAAAAACAACATAAAAGTAATTAAAGGAAATACAGAGATCGATCCGTCTTCAATCAATTGGGCTGAAGCAAAACCGGGTAATTTTCCATACCAGCTCAGGCAGGACCCCGGGCTGGATAATGCTCTTGGGGTGGTGAAGTTTATGTTTCCTAACCCCTACAATGTATACATGCATGACACGAATCACCGGGAACTTTTTAGTAAAACCGACCGGGCGTTGAGCTCAGGCTGTATCCGGCTTTCCCGCCCTATAGATCTGGCTGTTTATCTGCTAAAAGACCATCCGGCAGAATGGACAGAGGAGCGGATCAATAAGGTAATTGGAAAAGATAAGAACTATACCGTTATGCTGGCAGAAGAGGTAGATGTACATATACTATACTGGACAGCTTTCGTTGATGAAAACGGATCGATTAACTTCAGAAAAGATATATACGACAGGGATGAGGTACTATGGCGCGCTCTGCAAAAGTCTCCGCCCTCTATTTAGCGTTTGTAAGAAAAGTCTAAGTGGCTTTAAGAAAACGTTCCCGCCAGAGGGTGGTACGAAGTCCCAAAAAAGCAAAACGCACTAAGGTATGTGAGCATTGTTTGGGACGAGCGTAACGCGGATATTGACGTTTTCTTAGAGACACTATTTAGCATTCATTTTCAATTTCTTCGTCCTTCAGATCTTCATTATCACCGTTCTCGAACTGTACTGTTCTACAGCAGATAGTTGCTGCTTTCAAGCATCTCATAAGCATTCGCTTCATTAGCCAACACAGACTTTTGGAGGTATTCTTTATCCGGATAATAGATAAATAAACAACTATTATTGGCTAATTTACCTATTAACTCCTTATGACCATCTATTGGAATAGACGGACACCCAAAGCTACGACCAATGCGTCCATACGCCTCTGTATACGACTTATCTACATAGTCTGCACTGTGCATTACCACTGCTCTTTTACGTGCATTGTTGTTAAACCCCGGCTCCATACCGTCTAGTCTGAGAGAAAGACCATGTTTCCCATAATAGGTCTCTGCTGTCAAATAAAAGCCCAGACTACTGCTATTCGAATTAGGTGTATTAGAAAATACTTTAGCAAACTCGTTGCCCGTGTTGCGGCCATGGGCTACCAGTGAGTGGTAGACGACCTTGTTCTGCTTAATATCTATTACCCACATCCGCTTTTTATTGGAAGAGAGGCGAAAATCTATCAGTGTCAAATATTTCGAATTAGACAGCTTATTCTGCTTTTTTAGGTTAAGGTAACCCACAATACCTCTTTTATATAGTTCAAAATCCGGCTTTTTGCCTTCATATTTAAGGAGGTTGTAAGTACTCTCAACAAAACTGGTTAATAACTCACTTTTTTCAGATTTGGGATCAATTGCGAAAATACTGGCTGATGAGATAAGTAGCATACTCGCAATAACTAAAACTTTCTTCATAGAATATCGGTTTTTCGTTTGTTTTATAGTTAATTAAGCTGCCAACCTTGTGACCAACGTAAGGAGTAGAAAAAAAATTTCATCACCTTTATTCAAATTCTAATTTCTTCGGAAATCAATACTCAGTTTGTGTAAAATTATGTACATAAAATACTCGTGTCTCAACCCGCAAATCACCTTATTTCGTAAATAATAACGCTGGCATGCCTTTTTCATTATGTTCGGCATGTTGGCAAAATATTCAAAGAACGCTTTCGGCTATTTCATTGCATTTGCATTACTACTATTTATACAATGCAGCCGTGACAGGACACCAAGTACATCTAAAATAAATTCATTAAGCACCAGGCTGAATCCTGCAGATACTTTCAGCCATCACTTTTCAATGGAAGAGCCTCAGGTCGTCAGGGATCGTAGTAAGATCAGAGATAAGCTATTTAACTTTCTGGATACGCTTTCTATATCGGTCTATATTCATGATGACCATAATAGAAAACACATTGAAAAGGAGCTAAGAGAATTTTACCGGCTCAATAATCATGATTTGTACTGGTCAAATGGCATAAAGCTGCTACCCACGGCTGATTTTATGCTCAATCAGCTACTGCTAGCTGAAACACATGGACTGGAATCAGATTATTATTCTGTATCTAAGCTTTTGAACCTTCAGCAAAAGGTATTTGAAAAAGATAGTGAACCTAATGTACTACAGATCATTCATCTCGACATCCGTCTTTCTATTGCCTATGTCACCTATGCCTGGCATCTTCATAATGGTGCTATCAACGCTGAAAATGTTCCCGGCCGATGGGTCATCAACAGTAAAAATGCTTCGGTAGCAAGTATATTGGCAACTAATGGCATCAATGAAGCGCTAAATATGCTTGAACCAGCCCGACACTATAAACTATTAATGAAGGCTTTAGAGAAATACAGACAAATAGCTCACGAAGGAGGTTGGTCCACATTGCCTCCCGGCACCGTTTTAAAAATAAATGATTGCGGGCCAAATGTACTTATTCTAGGTAAGCGACTAAAGGCTACGGGAGATCTGCGTGAGAAAGAGCCACTACAAGACTCTCTGTTTGATTCCCAACTAGAAAATGCTGTTAAAAGATTTCAACACCGCCATGGTTTAACAGTGGATGGCGTAGTTGGGAAAACTACACTGGCAGCTTTAAACATTCCTGTCGAGCAAAAAATCGATCAGATACTAATCAATCTGGAGCGTATGCGATGGAGATCCGGTGACAAAAATGATCGATATATTGAGGTAAATGTGCCTGAATATAAGCTGTATGCCTACGACAAGGGTGAAAAAACCTTGGAAATGAAAGTGATAGTTGGCAAAGAGAAAAGTGCAACACCCATTTTTAACGACACCCTGGAATACCTTGTTTTTAGTCCGAGATGGACCATTCCGAAGAGTATTCTACATAAAGAAATTATACCTGCTATCGAAGCCGACCCTTCATACCTTGCCCGATGTGGTTATCAGCTATATGATAGCTGGGATAACAATGCCACACCATTAAGCACAGACTCTGTGACCTTAGAAACCCTGGCAAGATGTGAGGTAATCCGCATTGTGCAGCCTCCGGGACCTAAAAATTCGCTTGGACAGGTGAAGTTTATGATGCCCAATAAAATGAATATCTACCTCCACGATACTCCTGCCGACTATCTGTTTCTGCGGGATCAAAGGGCATTTAGCCATGGATGTATCAGATTAGAGTTTCCCGAACTGCTTGCAGACTACTTGTTGAGCGAATGGGATCTTTCAAAGGTGTTAGAAACGATGAACGAACCGGAGCCCTTTTATGTCAATCTGAAGGAAAGGGTGCCTGTATACCTGCTGTATCAGACTGCCTGGGTGGATAGCATTGGACTTGTAAACTTCAGAGAAGATATATACGACCATGACAAACTACAGCTAGCGCAGCTAAAAAATAGAAAAAAGGAATTGATGGCAGGAATCTAATCGCAGAACGGGGGAGAAATGATTAAAACGGAAAAAAATTCACCATAGAATCGGTAATGTCACACCCATCAAAAATTAGTACTCTAAAAACTGACCGCCCTTTTTTTAAGCATTTTATATCGAACTCACGTTATTTAAAATAAATATCAACTCAAATCCTCCGGGTCAACCACCTTTTCCCTTATCAATTCCCGCATCACGATCTCTGTCATATCACTTTTGAAGGCAAATTCATAACGGATATCCGACACATAAGCCTTGAGCCTCATTTTCAGATATGAGCGCCTTTCCTTTACTTCATTAAAAAAAAGGACCACAATAGGCTTATTCAAAAATACAAACCTTGACACCTGAGCTGCTTCCATTGCAATCTGACGTACCTTATCTGTGTCTACTGTTATGGGCAGATATATTTCTGCCACTACCTGACAGTTGGTTTCTCCGCTGTTAGAGTTCGAAACTGAAGTATTCATGATCTCGCTGTTAGGTACAGTTACCAGCGAATCATCCGGGGTAACAATACGGGTGGACCTCAATCCTATTTCCACTACCTCACCATAATGTGAGCCCACCTCTATCTTATCGCCTACCTGAAAAGGCCTGTCAAATAATATCATGATCCCCCCGAAAATATTCTTTAGAATATCCTGAGCAGCAAAGCCAACAGCTATACCCACTGAGGCGGTCACGGCCAAAACAGTGGCAATAGGTGGATGAAATACTCCAGCTATAATAATAAAAATAATAAAGAGCCAGATGGCGATATTAATAACCGGTATCAACCCCTTGATGGTAATCCTGTATCTCGGGCTTTTCTCTGCCAACCTGCCAAGAATAGAATCCAAAAACCTGACCAGGATATAGCCTGCCAGCATGAAGACCAGTGACCAGAATATCTTTCCTAGTGAAATAATATCAGACAACTTAGGCACCTCTGTCATTTTCTGCTCCACTCTGTCTACCACGGAAGTATCCTGAGGAGGTAAAGCGCTACTATCGCCATTGGCAACAACAATTACCTTCGGCACAGTATCTGCCTTTTGGCTTTGAGAAAGAGCCGGATGAAATGCTACCAGTATCAACCAAAGTACTGCAAATTTTGTCTTCACTGTATTAATGTATTATGTTCTTCATCCTTAACATATTAATAGTTTGCCTGTAGAGCAACGGATTGATTGTGTACTGCTCATTTTGCAATACCGTAACACCATCTTCAAGCAAAGGTTGTAAAAGAGACCTGGTCTTACTACGTGAATAGCCGGTTACGTTGCAAAAATCCTGCTCCGACAACCTTTCATGAAGCAGCAGATTGGCAAGCACAAACACTTTTTCGGCTGGCAGGTTTTTCATAAATGAAAAATCGATCTCCTTTAATGAACCGATAAATATGGTATTCTCATGGATCTCATTTGTTGATCGTAGCCAGTAGATCAACGCCAGGCTAACATTACTTCTTGCTATTTTATTCAAATCGCTGAAGTATGACCTTTCCAACATGGTCTGTTGCTCCTCTTTTCCGAGTCTTTTAAACTTCTTGTTATTAAGGTCCGAAGCTGCGGGTTCAAATTCAATATTATACCCACTAACCCTGTGACGCTTATTGATGATATTGATAATCGTATCATCATCGAATTCCTTTAATAGCACCGTGTAACTAAAGTGGTCTGACAGGTTAATAGTCTTATTTAAATATTCCCATGAATAGCTGGTGCAGCTCACAATCCAGAACACTTTTCGGCTGGTTAAAGAAAGTAACTCCGTAAAAAGCTTCAAGGCGCCAAAGCCATTCACCTTTTTGAGGTACAACCTTTGAATATTCTCCAAAACGATCACCTTCTTTTCGTGGTTGAGAAAAGTCACCAGCTCTTCTTGTGTGGTACATGCACAACCGAGCTCTTCCGACAAAAAAGATAATAGTTCGTCAGAAGTGTGATAATGCCTTCCGGGAGCAAATCTGTACACCTTACTGGCGGTAGAAAGATCCTGAAGGTAAAAGTTCATTAATGTAGTAATACCACTCCCCTTTTCACCCACCACTGCTGCAGTTGCAAAACGTCCCTTCATCCAATTGTTGTAGGCATTGTTAAGATGCACCAGCTCTTCGGTGCGGCCTTCAAAAAAATTGGCGTCACTCAGTGGTTCTGTTTTAAATAGTCGTTGATAAACAAAAGGAAGTTTTTCAATAGATTTCTCTGTCTCCGCCAGAAAATCAGCTAGCTCTGTCGGAACGGCCTGCTGTCCCGAAATCCCATAACGCCTGAAAATCTTGTTGACAACCCCGGAAAACCTGGCATACTTCGTCTTAGCAAACAGAACAATAGCCGGCAACGTGTTCCTGAACCTGTTAATAAATTCTGCCTTATACTGCCTACTCCTTTCTACTGCCTTACCACGAGCTATGCGTACCCTGACTTCATAGATGTTATCACTATTGGTAAATCGCACCAGGCTATCTCTGAATTTATCAAAGCCGCCCGAAAGATTTTCTTTTACATTTACCGACAACCTGGCCAATGCTTCTTCAATGCCTTCTACTTTTTCAATCGTTCGTTTTATACCCTCCAGCGCGATTGATCTCGGATCATCACCGGCTTCGTTTACCTCATATAGGGAAACGGCCGATTCCAGATTGAACTCAGCAATGTGTCCAATATCCATTACGCGATTTTGAAGTTGATTGAGCTGATCAGTTATGGCTACTTTTGTGGATTTAAATACTTTAAGGAATTGTGGCCATGATTCAAAATTAACCAGTTCATACGGTGAAATGTAACTGATAGATCCACTACTGATGGGTTGTTCATAGTTCATCTTTCTAACCACTGCCCTACGTTCGGAAATTGCACGAATGCCCTTGTCAATCCGGCTTTCAAGATCATTAATAAGTGATGGCAGGTCTTGTGCCAGCATGAGTTGATTAGTATCCGGCACATATGAAGTTACCAACTCACGCTTCACTGATAGCAATTCCTTTTCAAGAATGTCTTTATTCGTTTTTTCATCTGATCGCTCAATGTCCTCCTTGCAGTGATTCAAAAATGATTTTATATGGCTGAGCTTCTGCTCAACTACAAGAGCAAGGCGCTCATCAAAAGTTATCATATGGCTATGGTAGTCCTTCAATCCGGTATAGATTAAAGCATAAAGCTCAAGGTCTATCCCCCAATCGTCAGACAAAACCAGCAGCGTATTCTGCCATCCCCTAACGAGCCTGGTGTATTTATTAACAAGTACACGATGCTTCTTTCGTTGGCGAGTTTGGCCAAATCGTCTGTTATTGACCTCTATTGTTCCCGCTTTCAGGTATTTATCCTGGAATTCCTCAAAAACTCCATTGTAAATGTCTTCGGCTTTATTTTTTAGATCAGTCTTTAGAGCCTGAAGTCGCCTTATTTCATCGCCTATCTTTTTCTCATGATTCCCGGGATGCGGAAAGCCAATGTCGCCAGTAGTCAAAAATCGACTGAAAGACAGGTCAATTTCTTCATCAACTTTCAGCAGTAAATGAGAAGATGATGTAAAAGCACCGTACATAATTTCTTCCAGCACTGACAAGCGGGAAGGCAGGATCTCCCGGAAATAATAAGCTGAAATGTTTCTGAACTCAATACTGTGTTTCCACAAAGGGAGTTCTTTTTTTGTTTCTTTAAAGAGGGTTCTAAAACCGTTAGCCATTTTAACGGGCAAAACAGAAAATGTGTAGCCGGTCCTCTTCCACCATTTTGCAAAGCCCAGCAAATAGGAATCCCCGCTTTGCATGCGAAAGCGCTCGCTGTCCTGTGGCCTGCTTACCTCTTTCGGCACAGTTTCCAGGTATACATTGAGCGCCTGATTGTAAGCCCGGTAATCTACATCAAAATGAACTTCCGGCTCAAAAGTAAAAAGAGCAGTAGCCAGCTTCAGAAGGTCTTCTTTATAACTGATGTGATGTAAAAGAGCCGGACGGACATTTGAAAAGTCATATTCGTATTTTAATATATCCGACTGCAGCTCTCCTGTTTTTTCGATGAATTGGATGTGATGGTCAATTTTTGCATTAAAAACAGGCAAATAGTACTCTTCAATGAGAGTTTTAAAATGTGTATATTGACTTTCCAGCTCCTTGTTCATCACAAGAGGGTTTATTCCATACCAATATGTAGCAACGCATCACCCATATTCACTACGGGGTAGTTATTAATGCCGATCACATAACCATTTACCGGTGACTTAATCACTTTTTCAAACTGGCCGTAAGGGTCTGTTATCAGTCCAAGCGCCTGGTTTTTCTCTATTTTGTTTCCATTGCGCACGTGTGCATGGTGCAGACCGGCATACTTCGCGCGTATCCAGGTAGAATTTTTTATAAATATGGGTTGATGTACGGCCTCCGGAGCATCATCTCTCATACCAAGGTGGTTCATTACCCTTAACATACCACTAACACCCACATCCAGTACCTGTTTCCTAAGCCTTAAAGTTTCACCACCCTCGTATACCAGTATAGGCTTCCCTGCCTTTGCAGCCGTTTTCCTAAGTGACTTATCTCTAAAAGGAGATTCAATGATGAAAGGAGCTCCAAATGCTTTGGCTATTTCAAATTCTTCCTCGCTTTGAAAACTGGCCCTGATCTGAGGATAGTTGTTATGACTTGCTCCACCGGTATGAAAGTCTATGCCGATGTCTACCTGTGGTAAAATTTCGCTGGTCATAAAGTGTGCGACACGACTGGCCAACGAGCCGGTTTTTGAACCGGGAAATGACCTGTTAAGGTCCTTTCCATCCGGAAGGCCTCGTGAGTGGTTGATAAAGCCATAAACATTAAATACCGGTATGGCTATCACGGTACCACGGGTAGGCTTATGATACTTATTACGAATTATCCTCCTGAGTATTTCTATACCGTTGGTTTCATCACCATGTATCCCGGCCATCACCAGTAAAGTGGGCCCTGGTTTTTTTGCCCTGCTCACAAATACCGGTATGTTAATAGGAGTGCGGGTAGGCAACCTGGCAATCAGCGCATTGATCTGCACTTCCTCTCCTTTTTGAACCCTATGACCATCAATTATTATTTCAGGCATTCACTTTATCTTTTTGAATTTTACTCTTTCTTCCTGAATTCCTTTCCAGGTATTCCACGATCTTACCCGCAATATCAATCCCGGTTGCATTTTCGATACCCTCCAATCCGGGAGAAGAGTTTACCTCCAGGATGAGTGGGCCTCGTGAAGACTGCAGCATATCAACACCCGCTACTCCAAGTCCCATTTTTTTGGCGGCTGCTATAGCTGCACTCTTTTCCTTTCTTGACAATTTAATAACACTTGAGGTACCACCTCTATGAAGATTTGACCTAAACTCCCCCTCTTTCGCCTGTCTTTTCATGGCTCCAACTACTTCACCATCTACTACAAAAGCCCTGATATCAGCGCCACCTGCCTCCTTGATAAATTCCTGAACAATTACCCTGGCTTTCAGTCCATGAAAGGCCTCGATAACTGAGGCTGCTGACTTACGGTTATCAGCCAGAACAACTCCTAGTCCTTGTGTACCTTCAAGTAGCTTAATAATAACCGGAGCGCCACCAACAGCATTAAGAATATCATCCGTATCGCGCGAGTAGTTCGTAAATACAGTCTTGGGAAGACCTAATCCGGCTCTTGACATGATCTGGAGACTACGTAGTTTATCCCTGGACCGTATCAACGCCTGCGATTCGACCGCTGTAAACACCTTCATCATTTCAAACTGCCTGACCACGGCAGATCCATAAAAGGTAACGGACGCTCCTATACGGGGAACAATTGCATTAAAATAATCAAGGGAACGGCCTTTATATATGATCGTAGGCTTGTTTTGTTCCATTACGATAGTGCATCTCAAGTGATCAATCACCTCCGCCTCATGACCCCTGTCTTCGCATGCCTCTACCAGCCTCTTTGTGGAATACAGATTCGGGTTTCTGGATAAAATCCCTATGTTCATTCTTTTCTACTTTTATTTCTAAATGATAAATCCTTCCTTGCCACATCCACAGTAAAACCCTTTTTGAGTAGCTTTCTCCCCAAGAGAATAGGAAACTTAAGATTACCTCTGTTGCTCAATGAAAAATCGGTTTTGAAATTTTTACCAAATAACGTGATAGTTGTATTAATAATAAACCGTTCTTCAGAATCACCGAATGAGTTCTTTATTTTCCTTTGCTCAAACTCTTCAAAATAAAAGCTTCTGTCGTTATAGTCAGGATGTGTCGGATCCAACAAAGTAAAGTGTAAAACGGTCTTACCTTCGCGCTCGATCAATTCAGCATGATGATAATGTATGGCTGACGTAAAAGCCCCGGTGTCCACTTTTGCTTCAAGTTCGAAAAGGTGTAACTCCGGGAGATCAATTTTATCACTTCTACCTATTGTATACTTTTTCTTCATTGCAAAACTCAATAAAATTGAGTTAATATAAATGTTAATTCGATATAATAAAAAAAGCCGGAACTATCGGGTCCGGCTTTTGATCAGAATAAGCTATTTTACTCAGAAACTTTGAATTTAATTCTTGTATTTTCCCAGTCCAGAACCACACCTTCGCCCTCCACATTAATGGTGAAGGTTTCTACATAGCTACCGGTCTTTTGTGGTTTCACTGTTACTCGCAACACATCCTGGTCTTCATCGTAGTTGAAGGCACCCCATTGATTATCAGTCTTATTAAAGATCACCACCCATTCATCCTCTCCGGGAATAGTAAATAATGCGTATTTACCCTTTTTCAATGATTGACCTTCTACTTTCACGTCCTTGCTAAGCTCAATAGTAGTTGCATTATTCGCTCCTGTACGCCAAACTTTTCCATAAGGAACCAATTCACCCATAATTGTTCTTCCTCTGGCTGAAGGTTGATGATATTTAATTACAATATCTGCTCCATTGATACTACCCTGGGCAGTAGCAGGAGGACTTTTCATTTCTTTTTGAGCAAAGGCATCATATGACAAGCAAAAAGTCATTATTAAGGCCAGGCTGATAATCGGATACTTTTTCATAATGTAAATTTCTTGTTAGTTTAATTTGATAACGATGTACTGGACCAAAATGTTAAGTCGTATGTTGGGCAGTAATGGTTGTTTATGGGTTAATAACCCTTATTAATCATTGGCTTATCAAATATCAGGCCCCTGATCTGGAAGGATGATTTTTTAAAAATTGATTAGTCGTGGGTACCGTTTTGAGATGCAGGTAAGGGTCATAAAAAACAAAATGCCGAAGAAAACTCCGGCACTTTTGTCAAATTATTATTTATTTTCAACCTGTAAACCATTATTATTTACGTATGTGATCCAACAGGGTTGCGAAATATTTAAATTTTTAATTAAAAAGCTTCAGCAATGGCAAAATAAAACCCGCTTGTTTCACTTCCGATGCCATAGTCTATCCTGATATTTAAGCGATCCGATTTATTGACCATAACTCGTAAACCACCACCTACTGTATATTTAAAATCACCAAGATCAAAAGCTGTAAATTGATCCACAACATCGCCTATGGCCCCAAAAGCTACTATTCCAAACCAGGGCAGGAACTGCTTGCGATATTCTCCCTGAAAAGCCATTTGCTGCTGATCCCTGTACCTGCCGTTGTAGTACCCTCGCATGATCATTTCACCACCGAGCTGTGCCATTTCACGAAATGGGACGCCTCCTGTGTTGAATTCACCAAAATACTGGACAGCGATCACATCGCGATCAGAGAATTGCCAAAACTTTCTAACATCAACAGTATAACGGTTAAAAACAAAGTCGCTTCCCAAAACTTTACCATGAAAAAACGTAGAGAATTGAGCAAAAATGCCGTGTGTTGCATTCAGAATATTATCCCGGGTGTCATAAATACATGCAAACCCCAAGCCTGAATTGATCCCCGTTCCATTCTGTAAAAGTGTCTCATCAGCGATCAGATACTCCGGCTCATAATCAAGATTGTAAAGATGAATGTATCTATACTGCGGACCTGCAAAAAATGATTTTTTCACCTGCTTGAGCACCCTCTGCTGAAAAATAAATATCTGGTAAGAGAGTTCTTCTTCAAATTCTTTCTTCGTATCGTTGCCTATTCCATAATATAAGATAGGAAAGTTGTAGTAGCTCAATTCTCCTGAAAGGAAGTATTTCTCATTTCGGGTAAATAGATTGTTTTTTGTTCGAATAATAGTTTGTTTATTCAGCGTGTAAGCTACCAGAACTTCCACATTGGAATTCCGCGTACTGCCCGGCTCTCCGAGGTTAAACACTCCTGAAACCAATCCCCCAAAGCCCAGCCGTGTCTCGGGCGTGTAAAACAATGCCGGCAAAGGTACTATTCGCAGTGCCTTTTCTGGCCCTGTGCTGTCAGCAGACTGCGCACCAACTTTCCATGGAAACACCAGTATGAAAAGAAGCAGCCATATCAGTTTCACCATTTGTATGACAGTTTAAAGAAGGCGACAATTTAGCAAAAAGGTTTGTGCCCACCCAAAAATGCAAAAAAATACCTGTGGCTGCTGTCTATATTTTAATGGCAGGATCTTGAAGCAAAACTTTCCATGCTGTGGTGATATCCCCTTTTTCAAGGTATTTCTGCGCCAGCTTGTGCAGACCTACCTCCACATTAGAGGAACCTGATATAATAGTATCCACTTCCTTATCAGATGCAAACGCAGCTACCTCTTCTCCCGATGGTAGCGCCTCGATATTACCTAACCTGCCGAGGTTGTTTCCCGTCAGCACCATACTGTTTCTAATTTGCTCAGGCATCTGATCCACGCCTATTCCAAGAGTGGTAATTGGCTTGGGTATTTCAAAAATTGCATCACCATGAGCCCTGCAATACCAGTTACCCCCCATACGTGCTACCGCATCCAGCCTGAAAGGGTCTATGATAGCATTTTCATCCAGAATATCATCTTTGATATGGGCCAATACCACCTCACAAATGATCAGGTTACCGGCTCCACCTTCTTTGCCCAATGGTTTTACCTCGATTACCTTACACTCAAAGGCTACTGGCGACTCCCCTACTCTTGGGGGTTTTATTTGTTCTGATCGCATTGGTGTCAACCCTGATTTGATGAACTCATCTACACCTTTGTCATACTCCGTGCTGGCAAGCGACATCTGCTCTACCATACTGTAGTTGACTATATTGATCACCACCTCAGGCACCTCCAATACATTTTCATATGTATGCTTGGTGGTATTATCACGCACCCTTCTGGCTGGCGAAAAAACGAGTATAGGAGGATTTGCGCTAAAACAGTTAAAGAAACTAAACGGACTTAAATTCACATTTCCTTCTTTATCAACTGTGCTGGCAAATGCAATGGGCCTTGGAGCAACTGCTCCAAGTAAATAGCCATGCATTTTACCTATTGAAACTTCTTTAGGGTCTATTGTCAACATAATTACTTTGCTGGTAATACTTTTGTTCTCACTTCGCCAAATCCGATACGGACCCCATTCTTTTCGGCATAGCCTTTCATGATCACTGTGTCTCCATCTTCAACAAACTTTCTCTCTGATCCATCGGAAAGTTTAATGGGCTTTGTTCCTTTCCAGGCCAGCTCTAACATTGAACCATAAGAGTCCTCTGCCGGACCACTGATAGTGCCTGACGCATACATGTCGCCCACTTGTATGTTACACCCGTTCACCGTATGATGCGCCAGTTGCTGATTCACATTCCAGTACATGTATTTAAAATTACTGTTACAGATCACATTTTCTGCTCCACCTTCCGGCTGCAGCAATACCTGAAGTCTGACATCAAAATTCTTTTCTCCCTGATATTTCAAATACGGTAGCACTTCCGGCTTCTGCTCCGGACCAGCGACACGAAATGGCTCCAGAGCATCCATAGTTACTATCCATGGAGATATTGAAGATGCAAAATTCTTGGCCAGAAACGGCCCCAGCGGCACATATTCCCATACCTGAACATCACGCGCAGACCAATCATTAAACAATACAAACCCAAAGATATACTCCTCTGCTTCACTGGTAGAGATACTGTTTCCAAGACCGTTTTCCTTTCCTGTGATAAAGGCCATTTCAAGCTCAAAATCCAGCCTCTTGCTAGGGCCAAAAGTCGGTTTTTCGGCATCGGGAGCCTTAGTTTGACCTTTTGGTCTATAAATATCAACGCCGGAAGGAATGATTGATGAAGCACGGCCATGATAACCCACTGGAATATGCTTCCAGTTGGGAAGCAACGCATTATCAGGGTCTCTGAACATGGTGCCTACGTTGGTAGCATGTTCTTCACTGGAGTAGAAATCGGTATAGTTAGGTACACGTACCGGCATCAGCATTTCTGCTTCGTCCATCGGGATCAGTGCAATCTCCCTGGCCGGTTTATTATCTCTCAATTCATCATTATTAGCATCAAGAAGCTCAGATATCCGGTTGCGTACCGCTCGTGTTGTCTCTTTTCCCAAGCCAATGAAAGTGTTGAGGTACTGCTGGTTAAATATCCCTGCCGGAAGGCCCAGTCCATCTAGAAAACCATTCTCATCGAGGTAGGTCAGGTCCAGAATATAATCACCAATGGCTACCCCTGCTCCCGGGTCGAGGTATTGAGTTTTGAATATGCCGAATGGCAGGTTTTGAATAGGAAAATCGGAGTATTTTGGCACTTCTACCCATGATTTCAAAGATGGATCGTTTGCTTTTATCATAGTGTTTTAGTTCTTTTTTTGATGGATATTTTTACCGCAGAGGTAACGGTGAAAAAGTATGAGGTCATCAAAAGCCATTTGTCATTCCTAACTTGATTTGGAATCCCCTAAAATGCGTAAAACCTAATCAGGGGATCCTGAATCAAGTTCAGTATGACGTCAGAAGGAGGCTTCTGATACGTCCTCATATCCATAAATAAACATATATTTTTAAAGTGTACCTCTTAGCTCCTGCTCCCGCTCAATGGCTTCAAACAGTGCTTTAAAATTACCTTTTCCAAATGATTTGGCACCCTTTCTCTGGATTATCTCAAAGAATAAAGTTGGGCGATCGGAAACAGGTTTTGTGAATATCTGTAACAGATAACCTTCATCGTCTCTGTCGATAAGAATGCCCAGCTCTTTCAACGGATCCAGGTCTTCATCGATCTCCCCCACTCTGTCGAGTACGGTTTCGTAATAGGTAGCCGGCACGCGAAGGAATTCAACACCCCGATCCCGCAGGGCAGTCACTGTTTCAATGATATTGTTGGTAGCCACAGCAATGTGCTGTACTCCCGAACTATTGTAAAAATCTAAATACTCTTCTATCTGCGACTTCTTTTTCCCCTCGGCAGGCTCATTAATAGGAAATTTGATCCTGCCATTGCCATTGGTCATCACCTTACTCATCAAAGCTGTGTAATCCGTAGAAATGTCCTTATCGTCAAAAGATACTAATTGTGCAAAACCCATTACTCTTTTGTAAAAGTCTACCCACTTGTTCATTTCATTCCAGCCAACATTGCCAACCATATGATCGATGTATCTAAGCCCAACAGGTTCGGGATTGTAAGCTGGTTCCCATTTTTTATAACCGGGCAGAAAGATGCCATTGTAGTTTTTTCTTTCTATAAACAAATGCACTGTATCTCCATAGGTATGGATCCCCGATCTCACAATATGACCGTTTTCATCCTCCACTTTGGTAGGCTCCATGTATGACCGTGCGCCTCTTTTGGTTGTTTCCTCCCATGATTTAGTAGCATCATCTACCCACAGAGCTACCACTTTTACGCCATCACCGTGCTCATTCAGATGCTTGTTATACTCTCCGTCTTTATTCAGTGGAGAAGTGAGCACCAGCCTGATCTTATCCTGCACAAGTACGTAAGAAGCCCTGTCTTTCATCCCGGTTTCAAGTCCAGAATAAGCCAGCGATTGAAAGCCGAACGCCGTTTTATAAAAGTGTGCTGCCTGCTTGGCGTTACCTACGATCAGCTCTACGTAGTCCGTTCCATTGAGAGGCAGAAAGTCTTCTGCTTCCTTGAAGATTTTTTCTATTGCCTGATTTTCAACTTTATTTTCCATGGTTTCTTCTGGTTTATGTTCTTAAGTTCTTAGTAATCGGTAATCAGTGGTCAGTAATCGGTGGGGGATGCCTCATTGACAACGTTGTTACAGAATGATTCAGATTTATTCATCATTGAGTTTAGCATTTTGCCTATTGTCGCGTACTGCTTCAATAAATCCTTGGCAACTTCCTCGGAAATGTATGAGCAATCCATGACTGTCTCTATCCAGTGTTGAGTTTCTAACTGCTCCCCATCAGCATCGGTTAATTTGCTTATAAAATGCTTTTCATATCTTCTTTTGCCCCAAGCTTCAGCGATTTGCGCTCCTACCGACCGTGAGGACCTCCTCACCTGGTCCGTAAGAGAATATGTCTCCTCCTTTGGAAATCCACTGGTTATCTGAAATATCACTCCTGATAACTCCCTTGCACGTTTATAAACCTCTAAATTTCTAAAACTCTTTACATACATCATCTTCCTGATTTAACTACCGAATTACCGGTCACCGATTACTGATTACCGATTACCGATCATTCCAGCCAAGACTGAAAGTACTTATCATCCGCTATTTTCATCGCATCTTCAGTAACCTGCAACGGTTTAAAGGTATCCACCATTACCGCCAACTCCTGCGTTTCGGTTTTTCCAATACTGCGCTCCATCGCTCCGGGGTGTGGACCGTGAGGGATTCCTGCCGGATGTAATGAAATATGACCTGCTTCTATATCATTTCTACTCATAAAATCGCCATCTACGTAATACAGCACCTCATCCGAATCAATATTACTGTGGTTGTAAGGAGCAGGAACAGACTCGGGATGGTAGTCATATAGCCGGGGTACAAAAGAGCATACCACAAAAGCATCCGTTTCAAATGTCTGGTGAATTGGTGGTGGCAGGTGAATGCGCCCGGTTATGGGCTCAAAATCGTGAATTGAAAAGGCGTAAGGATAGTTGTAACCATCCCAGCCCACTACGCTAAAAGGATGACGTGCATATACCATATCAAACAGTTCCCCCTGCTTCTTGACCTTCAGCAAGAACTCTCCTCTTTCATCATAGGTTTCCAGTTCCTGTGGTTTACGAATATCCCGTTCACAGTAAGGAGAATGCTCCAGCAACTGTCCGAACCAGTTGCGATATTTTTTAGGAGTATATATCGGTCTTTTTGACTCTACTACGAAAAGGCGATTATCCTCTCCATCAAAATCGATCTTGTAGATCATACCTCGCGGAATAAGCAGGTAATCGCCATATTTAAAATCAAGATTTCCCAGGAAGGTTCTGAGCTTTCCTGCCCCTCTATGAACAAAGATCAACTCGTCAGCATCTGTATTTTTGTAGAAGTAATCCTTGGTGGACTGTTTTGGCGCAGCCAGGATGATGGAACAGTCGCTGTTCGTCAGCACTGTTTTACGACTTTCCAGAAAGTCGTTCTCCGGAGCGACCTGGAAACCTCTGAAACGATAAGACTGTATGTTGTTGGCTCTGGCGATTTTTGGTGACACATCTTTTTTCCCGAGGATCTCTTTAACTTGTGTAGGCCTGTGCTCGTGGTAGAGCAACGATGACATACCATCAAAACCGATGGTACCGAAAAGCTCTTCATAATAGTATGAGCCATCCGGCTTTTTAAAGGTGGTGTGCCTTTTTTGGGGTATTTTTCCTAGTTGATGATATATAGGCATAACACTATAATGTTTAGGTTAAACTAATTGTTTTAAGGCAATCTCGAAAGAAGTACTGGCTATGTTTGTCTTCTTAGCATTTACCGCATGTGTTTTGTTCAATGCCTTACGAATGGTTTCCGAAGTATCGTTAAAAATATCTTCGTCATTAAGCCCCACTTCATCGCTCATCAGGTAGGCAAAAACCCTTGCCATTCCACAGTTGGCTATAAAATCTGGGATAACAGAGCACCTTTCATCGGTATAAACACCGATAGGCCCAAAGAAGATCTCCTTATCTGCAAAAGGCACGTTGGCTCCGCAAGAAAGCACCTCCAGCCCTGCTGCCAGCATGCGTTCCACCTGATCTTTGGTGACCAACCTCGAAGCTGCTGCCGGAACGAATATCTCGTAGCCAAGATCCCAGACCTGACTATTCACCTCGTCAAATGACATTATATTCTCAGCTTTCAACTGATTGCCCTTTCTTTCCAGGAAATACCCTGTGATCTCCTCAAATGAAAATCCGTCTTTATTAATAACACCGCCATCGCGGTCAATGATTCCAATAACTTTTACACCCATTTGTGCCAGGTAAAAACCGGCAGCAGCCCCTACGTTGCCCCAGCCCTGGATCACAGCTTTTTTATCAGCAACATTGCCTCCCCAGATATCGTAATAGTGTCGTATTGCCTCAGCAACACCATAGCCGGTGATCATATCCGCCACGGTGTATTTTCGTTTCAGATCAGGAGAGAAATTTTCATCCTCCAGCACTTTGGAAACTCCATGTCTTAACTGGCCAATCCTGTTGATCATCTGGGCTTCAGTAGGCTGAAAATGCCCCTTAAAAACTCCTTCCTGCGGATGCCACACACCACAGTCTTCGGTAATGGGTATCACTTCATGGATCTCATCCACGTTCAGATCCCCGCCCGTGCCGTAGTAGTACTTCATAAGCGGCTTTACTGCTGCAAACCACCTTTCCAGCACCTCTCCCTTTCGCGGGTCGTTCGGATCAAAATTGATCCCGGATTTGGCACCTCCGATGGCCGGGCCTGACACCGTAAATTTCACCTCCATGGTCTTCGCCAGGGATTCTACCTCTCTTTTATCCAATCCCTTCCTCATGCGGGTACCGCCACCAGCAGCCCCGCCTCGTAAAGAATTGATCACCACCCAACCTTCGGCTCCGGTTTCTTCATCATTCCACTCAAATACGATCTCCGGCTTCTTATTTTCAAATTTATGAAGTAATTCTCTCATTTATGGTAAGTTGACTAACGTAAAGGATCAAAGATCGCATAATAGCAGCGCACTTATCGGCAAAGCCTATTAAATCTCTATATTTTGGAATTTTCATATATTTGTAAGGCGTTTTTTAGACGATCTTTCTTTTACTTAATTAAAAAATGCCCCGAAAAAGAATAAACCAATTTTAATGGACGTTAAACTAGACGAAACCGACATCAAGATACTTGACATACTGCAGAAAGAAGGCAGAATAACTACCAAAGCGCTTGCAGACAAGTTGAATTTAACTACCACGCCTGTATTCGAACGGATCAAAAGGCTGGAGCGCGAGAACATCATAGATAAGTATGTAGCACTACTGAACCCCAAGAAGCTCGACATTAAGCTTACCGTTTTTATTTTTATCAGTCTTAAAAACCATACCCGCTCCTATCTTAAGAGCTTTGTAGATGAGATGAACGGCTACAAGGAAGTGCTGGAATGCTACCATGTAGCCGGTAATTTTGATTTCCTCCTGAAAGTGGTTATTCGCGACATGGATGCTTATGAAGCATTCCTGCTTACAAAGCTTTCTGTCAACACCAATATTGCGCACGTGCAGAGTTCGTTTGTGCTTTCGAGGAATAAGCATACCACGGCTTATAGTGTGAGGTAGAAGCGATCGGCTTGGTAGTGCCACAGGCTAGAGCTGCGTGGTAATGAGTGAGAGTGGTTAGGTAGTCGGAACCACGGGTAAAGTTGGGAGGGAGTAATGATTGGGAGCCAGAACCACGGGCTAAAGCCTCGTGGTAAAGCAGTTATAATCTTATTTGGATTTATTATATTTAGCATTTTATAATAAACCATTAATCCTATGCCTTTTCTGAAAATTTGGATCCACACAGTCTGGACTACCAAGTATAGAGTTCCATTTCTTAGTAATGAGATAAGGCAAACGGTCTTCGCTCATATTAAGAAGAACGCAAAGGAGAAAGATATTTACATTGACTTCATCAACGGGTATACAGATCATGTACACTGTTTGATTGGACTAAAGCCACAACACTAAGCCGAATAGCTGAAATACCGTCAAAAAAAGCCT
>NZ_AMZN01000071.1 GCF_000331535.1 Fulvivirga imtechensis AK7
GTTCAGGCTGCTGTTTTTTACTGTAGAAAATAGCCAAACTAAAGGCCCGGGGTGAAGCCCCGGGTTTAAAGAGGAAGTAGAATGTGCCATAGGAAGACTTAGCCATGAAACACAGGCTTTCTTGGCACACGCTGTTAGCAGTAGGATCGAAGCTTTTACTCAAGCAACCATAGATGCGCCAAGATAGCCTTCACCTCTTCCAAAGCCTGAATATGGAGCATTAAAAATTTAATCCTTTCCCGGGGTTTCACACTGGACTACCAATATTGCAGCCCAGCAGGGATGCTTAAGTTAACGGCTATGGGGCTTGCCACGGGGAGGAATCGAAGCGATCCCCTCTTAATACACACCAAGGAAGAGGGGATTGCCGCACTTCGTTACAATGATGATAAATTGTGAGTTTTCTTAGCGGCAGTAATCAATAACATGGCGAAGAAAAAATCCGGGCTCTTTGGAGTTTCATAGCTCAATATGCAGACCATTTCTTCTAACACCTTTTTCTCAAGGGCCGGAATCCGGATGCATCGATCGGGATCGGAGAGACCGGCAGGTGATTTTTATAGCGATTCTTCCATCTTCGGACTTCCATCTTCCGACTTCCGACTTCCGACTTCTACCTTCCCTCACCCCTGTACTAAAAAATCGAAATTTCTATAACAAGGTATTCAAAAATTCGTTATTATAGGTGACAGAAAATATGAACAGGGGAATTATGAGAAGGCTAAAAAATTTAATTTTCAAATTTACAATTTTCGCCTTTGCCGTAGTTTTTGCTAATCTGAGTGTTGATCCTCGCCACCAGGGCTATGAGCCTGGTTTTAATGATTCCAACGAGATAGAGAGTTTGATAGAGCTTGTGTTGGAGATGGGATTGGATATTGATCAGGCGATTCCTGAAAGCGGTACCCCTGAAGGAGATAATTCTATCACTAAAGTGAATTTTTTTGATTGGTTTTATGGGCATGATTATTACGGAAAGCAATTGGCCCGACCTGTTTTACGCACCTCCATTTTTTCTATTCAAAAAGATGATGATATTACCGAATTTATCCGGGATATCATTCCTCCTCCTCCAAAGGCCTAACTCCATTTTTTGAAAAATCATCTACAGAACGTTAGTGTGGATGTCTTATCAGTTTCATCAGCTATTTAGCGACTGTTTTTCGAATTGATATGAGCTATTTTTTTAAAATTAAAAATTACAGCTATGAAAACTTCAATGTTAGAGTACTATAAGTTAATTCTGAGTAAAGTCAGCTTTCACCCTAAACTGTTTTGGAAGGAATACAAAAAGGCACTGATTCATTTAAGTGAGCGCGAATCACAAGAACTAAAAGGCTGGGTACGACTAAATTTTTCACTAGTTATGAGTTAAATATCTAAATATATGGAATCGCATTTATTGAAATCAGAACTGCCGGTTGATCTTCAGATCGAAGCCAAACTGTGTCAGTTGGAGTTTCTGAACCGTGTTTTTCAAAAGCGAGGCCAAAACCTTGATGATGTTTCAAAAGGTTCCTATCTGAGAAAGATCGAGCAGTTGGAACAACATATTTATCAATTGAGGATCAGAAAAACATTGGATTTGATCTCCAGAATGTAATCAAATGGTTTTAATCACAGAGGAAAGTGAGTAATAAAAGGGCAGAGTTTTTCTCTGCGGTACTTGCCCTCCTCTCAGCTTCCTCTGTGGTTAAATAATTTCGAATTTGTTCTTTATATGCTCTGCCTTCTGCTATTATGGATCGTCTGCTTTTTCTATCTTTCTTTCCTCTCTGCGGGTTAATTATTATTCCTACACCTACGTTTTAACCCTTTATTTAACGTGAGTTCGATATAGTAGAACCGATTAGATTCTTTTTCTACAGAAAAGCAGCTACAAAAATTTAATAAACCAATTTAGCAATCATCATACTAGTGAAAAACTATATCTGTCCATTACTGTTAAAAATACAGGCAAGGGGCAGGAAAAGTAGCCGCTGAGCTTTTATTCCAGGGGATCTTTATGTCTCGATTACGCTCAAATAGAAAAAGAGAAGAAGTTTGACAAAATAGAGTTGGACGCCGGGGAAGAAAAGCAGGTGTCTTTTGTAATTGCCCCTGAAGACCTGGCCTCTATTAATGCCCCGGGGGAAAAGATAGTTGAGGCGGAAGAATTCGAGTTCATAATAAATGAGCAGGGTGGTAAGTGTTCAATACGGAGAGGGGCAGGAAAACTGATGATGCGCATTTTATTCACCATAGCTCTACTCGCGCTCTTATGCTGCCAGACAAAGCAAAAAGAAGCAATGAAGGAAAGGGAGGTTGTGCAGGAAACTGCATTTTTATACATAGACACTATAGCCAGGCTTGGCGAAGGTGCAATATGGAATCAAGAAACACGTGAATTCTATTGGGTTGATATAGAAGATGGGAAGGTATTCACCTTTAACCCATTGCTGGAGGAGATGAGGATGATACCTGTAGGGCAGCGCGTAGGTACAGTTGTTCCCTCTTCAAAAGAGGGGCACGTAGTAATAGCGCTTCAGGATGGGATCTATTCTCTGAACCTGGAAACAAAAGAGGTGAAACTGCTGGCAGCAGCGCCTTACGATCCTTCAACCACACGTTTTAATGACGGTAAATGCGATCCGGCCGGCCGCCTCTGGGTAGGGTCCATGGCATTGGACAGTAAACCGCATAAGGCAGCGCTCTATTGCTTTAGGGGTATTCAAAAGGTAACGCAGGTACTTGATAGTATAAGTATTTCCAACGGCCTTTGCTGGTCGGCAGACAGGTCTACCATGTATTATGTAGATACACCCACGCAGACAGTCCAGGCCTTTGATTATGATGATGCGTCAGGGGGTATTTCAAATGGCAGAGTAGTAGTAAAGATAAAAGACGAAGGAGCCTTTCCCGATGGTATGACTATCGACAGTGAAGGAAAGCTGTGGATAGCCCTTTGGGGCGGGTCCGGTGTGGTACGCTATGATCCCGATACAGGCAAGTTGCTTTCCAGGATCTCCGTGCCAGCTAAAAATGTCACTTCATGTGCTTTTGGAGGTGTTAATCTTGACACTTTGTTCATTACCACCGCCAGCATAGGTATGAATGAGGAAGAGCTGGCAAAATATGCGATGGCCGGTGCGGTATTCGCAGCTATTCCCGGAGTGAGAGGTGTTAAAACTAATTTTTTTAAAGAATAGGAGACAGTTCACAACGCAGCTATTTTACCCTCCCGCTGCCCTTGGGATACATATCCATCACAATATCGCTGATGAATACTTCTTTGGTATTAATATCCATCATAGACAACACACCTTCCCAGCCAGCCCCTGTATCCATTAGCCATATTTCACAACACTTCATAGGTGTCATTTGATAGTGGTGAATAGGCGTATGGCCGATGTACACCTCATTGTAGCCGGTAATGCAGCACTCCCTTTTTTCATGCATGTTAGCAATTGCCCTTCTGAACAGGGAGCGGTCCCACAAGAAAATATCCGCAGATTGTATCTCTATGGGCACCTCCGGGTCTATGCCAGCGTGTACAAAGAGCCTTTTACGGTCGTCAAAATAATAGTGGGCCTCTTTTAATAATCTTATATGGCTGTCGGGCATGCCATCAGGATAGCTCCTGATTGTAGCGTCTCCGCCCTGCGATAGCCAGATATTCTTTGCCTCACCACCGGTTGCCCATTCCAGCGCCCACAGGTCATGATTGCCAAGTATGAATACCAGGTTTTGGATCTTTAACAACTCCTCGATAGCCTGATTGGTCTCCGGCCATCCGTCACACACATCTCCGAGGCAGATCAGTTGGTCGTGCTCATAATCAAAACCTGATCGCTCCAGGCATTGGATCAGCGCTTTACAGGCACCATGGATGTCTCCAATAACAAATTGCCTCATGAAAATACTTATTAGTGTTTGTAAGAAACTCTAAGTGACTTTAAGAAAACGTCAAGGTCAAGCTCGCCTTGGCGAAAACCGCTTTGGCCGAGCACAGGCTTTGCAAAGTTCTAAAAAGCGGAATCCCTTGGGGGATGAGCATTTTTGAGACAAGCATAGCCCTGACATGGGTGTTTTCTTAGAGACACTAATTAGATATATGTGCTACTACATCGATCAGAGCCCCTTTATACTTAAGGTACGACATTAATACCAATTTAACAGTACAAGGTAATTAGATGTTAGATATCTGCCGATTATTGAGTAAGCGTAACCCTTTATAAAATTTTTCAGTTGAATTATATATTATTGCTATAGTTTTGTAGTTGATACTTACAGAATTGGGGCCCGCAAGACAATAATTATTAAGCAGAAATGCTTTGGAGACGGGTCATTTTGAAGAAATAAACTGAACGAAGAATATAACCAATCTCAGGAATGGAAGAATCAGCAACGACAATTGACAAAAAAAGAGAACATCAGGAAAAGATAAAACAAGTATTTACTGAAGTAGGCAAGGTAGTCGTAGGCCAGGAGGCAATGGTAAACCGGCTGCTGATTGGTTTATTTACACAAAGCCATATACTATTGGAAGGTGTGCCGGGTATTGCAAAAACCCTTACCGTAAGCACCCTGGCGCAGGTGCTACACCTGGACTTCCAAAGGATACAGTTTACCCCCGATCTTTTACCTGCTGACCTGATAGGTACCATGATCTACAACCAAAAGCAGGCCAAGTTTGAGGTGAAAAAGGGTCCTATTTTTGCCAACATCGTGCTGGCCGATGAGATCAACCGATCACCGGCCAAGGTACAGTCAGCGCTGCTGGAAGCAATGCAGGAAAAACAGGTGACTATCGGTGAAACCACCTTTTTGTTAGACAGGCCGTTTCTTGTACTGGCCACTCAAAACCCGGTAGACCAGGAGGGAACTTATCCACTTCCTGAAGCACAGGTAGACAGGTTTATGATGAAGGTGCATGTAGATTACCCCACCAAAGACCAGGAACTTGAGGTAATGCGCAGGATCTCCAACATGAATTTTGATTACAAAGTGAATCCTGTGCTGACCAAGGAAGACATCTTTGCTATTCGCGATGAGATCAATCAAACCTCCATTTCCGAGTCTTTGGAGAGATATATTATTGAGCTGGTGTATGCCACCAGAGATCCTCGGGCTTACGGTTTAAATGAAGAGGCAGAATACATCCAGTTCGGTGTTTCGCCAAGAGCATCCATTAACCTCAACCTGGCGGCTAAGGCTATGGCCTACTTCGAAGGCAGAGACTATGTGTTGCCGGAGGATATCAAAGAAATAGCGGACGATGTTCTTAATCACCGTATCATTCTCAATTATGAAGCCGAAGCCGACAACGTAAGCACCCACAAGATCGTACAGTCAATCTTGAATAAAGTGGCTATTAACAAATAGTTAAAGCGGAAATAAACGGCTTTCTTTTTATTAGGGAATATTCAAAGCCCGTCATCTTTCAGGTGGCGGGCTTTCTTAATATTGGCTTAAAGTACACCCCTGATTCTTTAACAGAGAGTTAATGCACACATCTGCGTGCGTTAATACTAAAACCCCACCTTTGAGGCAAATTTTAACTGAGGAATCTAATTAAAACTCAAATCTTATTTACAATGAAAAAAATTTTATCACTATTAGCCGCATTTGGAGTGATGTTTTACCTCTCTTCTTGTGGTGACGATGATGATCCTGCTGTAGACAATGGTGTTACTATTTCTGGAGTACCAGCAACGGCAGAAATTGACAATTTAGGAACGTATACGGCTACCGTTACCTTAAAAGCAGAAGATGGACTTGCTGCTTTGGCCGTTACAAAAGGCGGGGCTGCTTTTGATGCAGAAACTTACAGTGGTGAAAAAACTGCCACATACGAATTTAGCTATACTGCTGAGGAAGCAGATGCAGACAAAAACGTGGCGTTCAACTTTACAGCAACCGATACTGATGGAGACACCGGTTCATTTAACTTTGTTTTGAGTGTTGGTGAAGCACCCTCTGAAATTATGATCACCGAGAATATCACAAGTGATGTAACCTGGACGAGCAATATCGTTTATATTTTAGCAGGAAGGATAGCTGTAGAAGATGGCGCTACACTTACTATTGAGGCCGGTACAATTATTAAAGGGCAGGCTGGCTCAGGATCAAACGCTACGGCCCTGGTTATAGCAAGAGGCGGAAAGCTTATGGCAGAAGGAACGGCAGAAGCACCGATTATCTTTACGTCCGTGGCAGACGAGATTGAACCTGGTATGATAGCGAGCCCTAACCTTGACCCTGATGTTGACGGTCTATGGGGAGGCTTAATAGTTCTTGGAAAGGCTCCCATTTCTGTTTCTACTAATGAGGAAACCTTCCAGATAGAAGGTATTCCAGCCAGTGATATCAATGGCCTTTATGGTGGCAATGATCCTGAAGATAATTCCGGGGTGATCCGTTATGTGTCTATCAGACATGGTGGATCAAATATCGGAGAAGGTAACGAGATCAACGGGTTGACGTTGGGCGGAGTTGGTTCAGGTACCGTAGTTGAATATATAGAGGTAGTTGCTAATCAGGATGACGGGATCGAGTGGTTCGGAGGAACAGTGAACGTAACTAATGCGCTGGTATGGAATTCCGGAGACGATGCGCTGGACACAGATCAGGCATGGTCAGGTACAATGGATAACTTTGTGATTATCGCTGGTGCAGATACTGATCACGCACTCGAAATTGACGGACCAGAAGGAACATTCCTGGGTGCGCATACTCTTAAAAATGGATCTGTTAAGGGAAGTTCAGTTGCCGAATTAGGAGATTTCAGAGATGGAGCAAGGGGTACTTTTCAAAGCATCTACTTCTTCAATTTCCCTGATCCTGCAGGTGATGGTAGAGGTGACCTGTCACTCAGTGGAACCAAAACCACTGATAATTTCGCAAATGATGACCTGGTATTTAGCAATCTTGAGGTCACTTTACTTGGTGGGGTTACATTAACAGATGTATTCAAAAATGGTACGGATGCTCATGCTTCCAGCGTAGCTTCAGGAGCCAATACAGTAGGTGCCGATGTATCTAAGTTTAGTGGCTGGAGTTGGGCACATGCAGCAGGCGAATTGGCTGATTTTTAGGAAAACACAGCTCTAATTCGAAAAAAAAGCCGTCTCAAAAGTCTGGTCGTTATTACAAAACTTGATTTAATCAAGTTCAGAGTGACGCAAGCAGAAGACTTTTAGGACGGCTTTTTTTATTATCGTTTGATTACGATAATAACAATCATTTAACATTCATATAAACTTGTAGTAACTGATTTTGACGAGATTAAGCTGAATTTTGCAGAAATTTATTTAACAGATTTACTATGCGTAAAGCAAAACTACTAACATTAGGATTTCTGCTCAGCCTGTCTTTAGCAAGTCATGCTCAAAAGGGAATCATACGAGGATCCGTTATTGACAATACTTCCGGTGAGCCGTTAATTGGTGTAACAGTAATACTGAATGGTACTACCACCGGAGCAGCTACTGATTTTGACGGTAAGTTTGAAATAGCTACTGAGCCGGGTACCTACACCTTACAGGTTTCTTTTATCTCCTACCAAAAATTATCCATTGAAGGAGTAAAAGTCATTGATGGCGAGGTTTCCGTTATTAACAACATCCGCCTCAAGGAAGATGTAGAGGAGCTGGCAGAGGTCGTGATCACAGCAGAAGCCATAAAAACTACAGAAGAGGCGCTACTGACCGTGAAGAGGAAATCAGCCAATCTTTTGGATGGCATATCGTCTGCTAATTTCAGGAAAATTGGAGATTCTGATGCTGGTGAAGCGGTGAAGCGTGTACCTGGCGTTTCCATTGAAGGCGGTAAATATGTATATGTACGGGGTTTAGGTGACAGGTACACAAAATCAACGCTGAACGGAGTAGATATTCCGGGCCTCGACCCTGACCGGAACACCATTCAGATGGATCTGTTTCCCACCAACCTGATCGATGATATTATTGTACTTAAGTCTTTTACAGCAGATCTGCCTGCCGATTTTACCGGTGGTATAGTGAATATAGACACTAAAGATTTCCCGGAAGAAAAAACCTTTAGTGTCTCTGCCAGCCTCGGATATAATCCGAATATGCATTTCAACAGCAACTATCTAACCTATAAAGGCGGGTCTACGGATTTCCTTGGCTTTGACGATGGCACTCGTGATATACCGACCGGTAGAAGTCAGGATATCCCCTTGTATACGGATGTTGTCGGCAGACCTAACAGTGAAGCTGGTCAGCGTTATATGAATATTTTGCAGGGCTTTAACCCTACCCTGGCCGCTATGAGAGATAGGAGTTTAATGAATTTTGGATTAGGGGTGAACCTGGGAAATCAGATCACCAAATCCAAAAATACTTATGGATACAACTTTGCTCTGGTCTACCGAAACGATACTGAGTATTACGAAGGAGCAGAATATGGCCGATTTGGAAAAAATGATCCTGAGATCCTTGAGTTGGATTCCAGAGAATATCAGAAAGGTGATTTTGGCGTTAACAGTGTTTCGTTGAGTGGTATTGCCGGGCTTGCACTTAAAAGAGAGAGGGCCAAGTATAAGCTGAACGTGCTGCACTCCCAAAACGGAGAATCGAAGGCAGGAATATTCGACTATAGAAATACCGACCTTGGCGCGGTGTTTGACGCCATCCAGCACAACCTCGAATATAGTGAGCGCTCACTTACCAATGTATTGGTCAATGGTGTTCACTACAACCGTGATGCAAGCTGGGAGGTAGAATGGAAAATATCTCCTACCAGATCACGTATTGAGGACCCTGATATCAGGTACACCCGATTCAGAGTGGATGGCAGTAATGTTTCCATCGGCACTGAATCTGGTTACCCGGAGCGTATCTGGAGATTTTTGGAGGAAGACAATCTGGCCGGGAAATTAGATATTTCAAAGAAATATAAATTTAAAGGTGAATCAGCCAAGGTGATATTTGGTGGAGGATATACCTACAAACAAAGAAATTATGAGATCCAGAATTTCCAGATCATACCACAGGGAATAGCGTTAAGTGGAGACCCCAATGAAATATTTGTTGAAGAAAACCTGTGGCCAAGTAATGATAGTGGTACACGAGGAACAAGATATGAGCCTCTGTTCATGCCCAACAATACCAATAAATATGATGCTGATATGATCAACTCATCGGTATACGTATCCAACGAGTTTAGTCCACTGAAAAGATTTAAAGCAATTTTAGGCATAAGAGCCGAAAGCTATACGCAGCACTATACAGGTCAAAACCAACAAGGGCTGGCGGTTGATCGTGAAGAGGTGTTGGATGATCTTGATCTTTTCCCCTCGCTGAATTTGATCTACGCTCTTAGTGAAAAGCAAAATCTGCGTTTCTCTTATTCAAGAACTATTGCCAGACCATCATTTAAAGAAGCTTCATACGCAGAGATCCTTGATCCTTTAACGGGAAGGACTTTTATAGGAGGCTTTTTCCAGGATGTGAATTCCTCCGGAGAAGTTATATGGGACGGAAACCTAACCGCCACAAGGATCGATAACTTCGACCTCAGGTGGGAGGTGTTTCAGAAAAGAGGCCAAATGATTTCGTTAAGTGCATTTTATAAAGCATTTGACCGCCCTATAGAGATCGTACAATATGTTCAGGCCCCTAATAACTTCCAGGCAAGGAATGTGGGCGATGGTCAGGTAATGGGTATAGAGGTAGAAGTGAGACAAAGTCTGGCTTTGCTGACTCCCAAACTCGAAAACCTGTCTGTAACGGGTAATGTTACCTTTACCGAATCAAAGATTGACATGACGGCTACCGAGTATAATTCCAGGGTAAGAAATGCTCGCGAAGGAGAGACCATCAATAATGTCAGGAGCATGGCAGGGCAGGCCCCTTATATAATTAATGCCGGACTGTCATATGCAGGTATTTCGAATGGCATTGAAGCAGGCCTCTACTACAATGTGCAGGGTGAAACCCTACAGTTTGTAGGGATAGCTGATAAGCCGGATGTTTACAGCGTTCCTTTCCATAGCTTGAATTTTAACGCCAATAAGATAGTCGGGGCTGAAGAGAAAATGAGGATAGGTGTAAAAGTGAGTAATATTTTAGGGGACAAGAAAGAGTCGGTATTTCAGTCATTCGGTGCCAAAGACCAATTGTTTGACAGAATTGCCCCGGGGACAAGCTTTAGTGTAAGCCTGGGATACAACTTTTAAAAAGAACGGGTAGAAATACATCAGGCTGTCTAAAAAGCCCTTTGTCATTCAAAAAGTGGATTTGGAATTCCAAGTGGGATTTCTTAAACAAACTCAGAATGATGTCAGAGGAGGACTTTTTAGACAGCCCCTTAAAAGGGAGATATCTGCCATGGCTATTGTTAACCGTTGGTCTTACTTTGGTGTGAATTCAATAACCAGAAACCAAAGCTGGTTGCAACTTCAGAATATTATTTACCCTTGCCAGTTGCTCTTTTTTATCTTCAATATTCATGGCATCGGCCAATAAGGCCCGGGCTATCACAGCTCCAAATTCAATTACCCTTTCCGAATTATAAAAGAGAATAGTTTTTTCCAGGTTGTCTACCGCTTCTTTTAATAGCTGTTCATTATAGGCTGCTACAGCCGCATTGTAATAATGCAACCCGACAATATGGCTCAGGCCTACTTCGTTGTTGATCTTGGACACATACTCATAGGTGTTTTTATTGCTGGCAGTCAACCTGTAGTTACCGGCATCATATTCACTCAGCCGTTTTTCAATTTCTTTAGAGTCGTTGATAAACCCATTGAGCGGATCGGTAGATTCGAATAACACCACCCTGTCTTCGATGTCGATCTGCAGATAGATGTGGTAGTTAGTTTCTACTACCAGATAGCCTATGTCCAGGGCGTCCAGCATCAAGGCATATAATGCAGATGCGGAAAGACAGTCGTACTCTCCATTAGTAAAGACGGAACGGAGTGTTGAAAAGGAATTATATTTTTTTAGGAACTTCTGATGTGTTTTGTAAAACAGATGTGATAGAAAGCGCTGATCATTGTCATATTTCCCCTTTTTCTTAGCGAGTACAGCAATGAACTCGTTAAAAACCTCTCTGTATTTGTCTATTTCTTCTTTAACAACGGCCTTATCAGTGATTAGTTGCAACGTAAGCATATCTACTGATTGATCCTCCAGGTAGCTTTGAATTACCTCTTGTTCGAAAGCAGAATGATATTGCAATTTGGCAACAGTGATGTTTTGGGCATGAAGTACTACCGAATTAAAAAGTGTTGAAATAATCAAAAAAATAATACCCCGCTTCTTCATGATCTTCCTTTCTTAACAATCTCTTAACATTAAGATAATATAAACGCTCCATATTAACAAGATTGCTAACGTTAAGTTAATGTTAGTTGGATGTAAAACGCTCGGTCCTGTTCCGAAAGCTTTAATAGTCGGCAAAAGCAGTTGACAAAAAAGTCATGAGTACTGAGTCGTGAGCATTGAGTAGAGGAACGCTAATATGAACTACGAAATGAGATATTTTTAGTGTGTATATTGTTAAGTTAAATTAGTGGCTTTAGGAAAACGTCAATGTCAAGCTCGCCTTTGTGCAGCCGCTTCGGCAGAGCAAGGGCTTGCGAAGTCCCAAAAAGCGGCGTACCTTGGGAATGAGCAAATTTTGGTTAATTGTTAGCTCCCGGCAACAAAAGGTAACTATTTTTTTTTCTGTACGTTTTGATAATGTTACTGAGCTCATTTTCTCATCACAAATTCCTGAAATGCCACCAAAACGAGTATTAATTACCGGAGGCACAGGCCTCATAGGTTCCCGGCTCACCGAGCTTCTTCTGGAAAAAAATTATGAAGTCAGGTATTTAAGCCGCTCACCGGGTAAGGTGAATAATGTGGAAGCGTTTGAGTGGGATGTAAAAAAGCAAACAATGGATACCAGCGCCATTGCGGGTGTAACGGGCATAATCAATTTGGCCGGTGCAGGTGTGGCTGATAAACGGTGGAACCAGGACCGAAAGAAATTGATTATGGCCAGCAGAACGCGTTCTACGGCCTTACTAAAGGACACATTGCGGGATATCCCCAACCAGGTGAAAGTGGTGGTTTCCGCTTCGGGGATCAACTACTATGGCTATGATACCGGAGGCGTGGTTAAGAAAGAGGCCAGCCGCTTTGGCGATGATTTTCTGGCAACAGTTACCAAAGCATGGGAAGCAGAGGCGGATCTTATTGCTGATCTGGACATAAGAGTGGTCAAAATGCGAATAGGGATGGTATTAAGTAGGGATGGAGGTGCCTTGGATAAAATGAAAATGCCCATAAAGTACGGTTTGGGAGCACCCCTTGGATCCGGTGATCAGTATGTGAGCTGGGTGCATATTGATGACCTTTGCAGAATGTTTATATATGCGATTGAGAATGAAAATATTTCAGGAGCTTACAACGCTGTTACTCCTTATCCTGTTACTAATAAACAGCTTACCAAAGAGATAGGGAAAGCACTGGGTAAACCGGTTTTTTTACCCAAAGTACCTGCTTTTGCACTTAAGCTGGCACTCGGAGAAATGGCTTCCATGGTACTTGGTGGTGTGAGGGCCTCACCGGAAAAGATCATGACCGAGGGTTTTGAATTCAAATACCCCGGATTAAAAGAGGCCCTTAGCGATCTTTTTGCATAAATAATGATGCGAAACTATTTTTTACTCAACTGATATTTTTTAAGTTTATCGGCTGCTTGAAAAAAACCACGGAATAACTGTGGTTTCGTTGTTTCTAATATACCCGGCAGAAAGGATAAGGGCAGTAAATGGGTAAAGCAAATAAAGAAAATAAAAGTATGGAAGAGAAAAAGACAAAGCTTGATAATATAAAGAATATGAATGATCTGACGGAAGAGGAGAAGAAGATAGTACAGGCTTTTGAGGAAAAAGATTGGAATGAGATCAAAAGCTACGACTCGTGGGTGATATTTAAAGTAATGTCGGAGTTTGTAGAAGGATTTGAAAAACTTGCCAAAATAGGTCCATGTGTTACCATATTCGGATCAGCTCGGACCCCCCCTGAGCATAAGTATTATAAAATGGCAGAAGAAATTGCTGCTAAGCTTGTGCGACATGGCTATGGGGTAATCTCTGGCGGTGGACCGGGTATAATGGAGGCAGCCAACAAGGGAGCTAAGTCGGAGGGAGGAAAATCCGTAGGATTAAATATCATACTTCCTTTTGAGCAAAAGGGCAATGATTTTATAGATGCTGATAAGCTTATCACGTTTGATTATTTCTTCGTGCGCAAGGTGATGTTTGTGAAATATTCTCAAGGGTTTATTGTGATGCCCGGTGGTTTTGGTACCCTTGACGAACTTTTTGAAGCGCTTACACTTATTCAAACCAAGAAAATTGGGAAATTCCCCATCGTTCTGGTGGGCAAAGAATACTGGGGTGGTCTTATTGATTGGATCAAAACTACAATGCTGCAGGCGTGCAACAATGTGCATGAAGAAGACCTGAAACTTTTCAAAGTGGTGGAAACTGAGGCGGAAGCTGTGGAAGCAATAGATGACTTCTACTCTAAATACCTGTTGTCTCCGAACTTCTAATGTTAGATATGAGATATGAGATATGAGACGTGAGATATGAGACGTGAGATATGAGACGTGAGATGTGAGAGGAAGTCGGGTAGCTGGTGAAAGAGCCATACATGCCGCTCTCCTCTCATGCTGTTGAGTTGAGACGGGGCGGATGTATATATCTCATGCATTGTCAGGCACTTTGCTTCAAACACCAAAAGCTCCCACTATTGCTTTCGTTTCCATTTTTGGGAAATTAGAACTTATGAAATATTTTGTTTCCGCTAACCGGAGCATATGGAACTATTTTTGTGAGAGATTGATTACTGGATCTGAACCTCTTTAAATTTTTTCGACCTATGAAGTATTTTCCCCACGCCCTGTCACTACTATCTTTTGTTGTAATTTGTGCCTATATAAAATTTGATAATGACCGTTCGCAAAAAGCTCAACGGGAGATACATCAGCCTGCTCAAGAAGAGCAATATGCTTTTTACAAAGTGGATAATCCACCTGCTGGTGAATACGCGGGATATCTGAATGCAGTCTCCCTGGAGCTGCCAAACGAACTTTATTTTGCAGGAGAGCGTGTACCTCTGGAAATTCCTGATGTTAGGGAAAGGCTGGACCGTGAGTTGCACATCAATACCTACTGGCACAGTAGTACTATCTTTTTGATCAAAAGGGCGCATCAATGGCTACCGCAAATTGAGGAAATACTGTCAAAACATGGGGTGCCCGATGATTTTAAGTACTTGACCGCTATTGAAGGGGGATTTGTAAATGCTGTTTCTCCGGCTAATGCCGTGGGTTTTTGGCAAATATTGGAATCGGCCGGTGAGGAAAATGGATTGGAGATCACCAAAGAGGTGGATGAAAGGTATGATCCGTTGAAAGCGACCGAAGCAGCTTGTAAGTACCTGAAGAAAGCTCACGCTAAATTTGGTAACTGGACCAACGCTGCGGCTTCGTACAACCGGGGCATGGGTGGCTTGCAAAGAGCTCTCGACAACCAAAAGGTGGATTCCTACTATGACCTGATGCTTAATGAAGAGACCTCAAGATATGTATTCAGAATTCTGGCTATCAAAGAAATTATTGAGCACCCGAAAAGATACGGTTTTAATATAGATAAAAGACACCTTTATGAGCCTGAAGAGTTGAGATATGTTGAGGTGGATAGGGATATCAAAGATCTGGTGTCATTTGCTAAGGCGCAGGGGATCAATTATAAACTATTGAAGAGACACAACCCCTGGCTGAGAGATGACCACCTGGATGTGAAGAGAAACAAGACCTACAAGATCGCCATTCCAATGGCACCGTAAAATTGAAAAAATAAGTTCTCATTGAGGAAATGGTTGAAGTGACCCGCCAATAGGCGGTCATCCTATCCCGAATGCTTTAAAGCTTTCGGGAGAAGGATTTTCCTAAGTTGTGAATAGTACTCTTGAACTTATTAAGATTCTTCACTCTTCCTTAAAGAGGTTTTTTCGATGTTTTCTGATATGCATAGGAGAAGGGATCAAAATCCCAAAATACAGGTTGACCCGCAGAATGTTAAGTCTATCTCCGGGCTCTGCTCCGGCTTCTACGCCCTGTAGATACCTTTTACAAAATAATCGGCATACTGGCGAGCTTTTCGGGCCAGGTAGTCCTTTTTTCTGATCAGAAAGAGAATGCCAAACAATAGCAGATAAATGCCTCCTACAATGAAATAACCCCATACCGCTGTTTCCAGCCATACGTTGAATAGCACGGCCAGACCAATGCTGACAAATAGTGTAAAGAAGAACATCAGGATACCCAACGCGGCATAGACGATCACCTGAGATACCTTCTCGGCAATCTCTTCGCGGATATGCTCCTTGGCATCGGCTATCCTATGTTCTACGTAGTTGATAGGTTTACGAATTAAACTTGTCAGAATTGACATATTTTCTTCAATTGTTTTTAACTGCCTGAGATTCGTTTTTGGCAGATTTCAATGCCTCATTGCTAAACTCCATCAGGTCGTTGGCGGCATCTTTCACCGCCCCTTCTATTTTTTTATAAGTTACACTCCCCTTATCCGGAGCTATTAGCAATCCTAAAATAGTACCCACCCCTAATCCGGTGGCTAGTCCTGCGAGAAATTTTGCATTATCGTTCATAATTGAAATTATTTTTAGTTAGTATTTATCAATCAATAGTAATGGCCGTTGCCGATTCCCAGTTTTCATAATCTTCAAGCTCATCGTTAATTCCATTATACACCCATACAATTACAGCCAGGTCGTCAGCCAGACCCAGCAGGGGTATGAAGTCAGGTATAAAATCGAGCACCCAAACGAAATAGAGCAGTCCCCCTGCTATACGTATGATGGCCGTTGTGGGTATTTTTCGATACTCACCATTGTAATACGCTCTAAGCAGCCGCATAAGGATTTGAGTCTTCTCCTGGAAGTCTTGTCGCAGCCGCTTTCTATTGCTTTCTTCTTTGAGCTTTTCAAAAGCATGCTCCAGGAGCCTGAAAATTTTACTTTTGCTGTAGGCCAGTTTCTCAGCTACTTTCATAGCTATAGCAAATGCTTTGGATTCCAGCACAGCACCAACAGCCGATCCTGTCGACCTGCCATTCGTGGCTCCATTGGAATTATCAGTAGTAGTGTTAGTTGCCATATTTCTTGTTATTGAAAATATCGTACCGCTTTTAATTGGCTCCTGATTTTTTGCTGCAGGAGCTGGCTTATCTGCCTTCTGCTAATCATAACAGTTATGTGCCGTAGATGTTTCGAGCGAAAATAGTAGAAATTACACCACATACAGTTAGGTGGTTCTCAGCCTGGCGTTCTCATTTTTTCCTGCCTAATGTGATAAAGGCAGGCTGTTACACATCAATTAGTGTCTCTAATAAAACGCCATGTCCGCCTTACGCTCGTCCTAAAAATACCAACCCAGACAACGGGACTCCGCTTTTTTAGGACTTCACACCTGTTTTCCAAAGCACTTCGGTGCGTAGACACAAGCCCTTGTTCAGTCAAAGCGGCTACCGAAGGGAAGCTTGAGTTTGCTTAAAGTCAATTGTAGTTTTCTTACCAGCACTTATTAAACTTCAAATTCTTAGCCCTACACGATATCCATTTTCAAGCTAAACAAGTAAATTAGTGGAGTGTATGCGATCGTAGATATAGAGACCACGGGAGGGTTTGCCGGGAAGAACAGGATCACGGAAATAGCCATTTTTCTGCACGATGGAGAGGCTATAGTAGACTCATATGAAACATTGGTTAATCCGGGACAGTATATTCCGTCCTACATCACCGGGCTTACCGGTATTAATCAACATATGGTAGAATCGGCACCCACCTTTGAAGAGGTGGCCGGGGAGGTCTTTGAGCTGCTTCGTGACAGGGTGTTCATCGCTCACAATGTGCATTTTGATTACTCTTTCCTAAAAAGGGAGTTTGAAAAGCTGAAGTTGCCTTTTAGTCCCAGGCGGTTATGTACTGTGCGGCTCAGCAGGGCGCTATATCCCGGACTACGGTCGTATGGCCTGGGCAACCTGTGTGAACAATTAGGGATAGAAATCAAAAACCGGCACAGGGCGGGTGGCGATGCTCATGCTACGGCCATTCTCTTTGATCAACTGATTAAAAAGGATTATGAATACATCAAACTGGCGCTAAAAAGGAACTCCAGGGAGACTACCCTGCCTCCCAATCTCCCCAAAGAGGAGTATGAGGCTTTGCCAGAACAGCCCGGAGTTTATTATTTTCATGATAAACATGGGGAGGTGATTTATGTGGGAAAGGCCATCGATATCAAGAAAAGGATTACAGGCCACTTTTCCGGCACCAGCAAGAACAAAAGAAATCAATACATTCGCAATGAAATACATCATATCAGCTATGAGCTTACCGGCAATGAGTTGATTGCCCTGCTACTGGAATCTCACGAGATCAAACGGTTATGGCCTAAGTATAACAGGGCTCAGAAATACATACCCAACCAATGGGGGATCTATAGCTATGAAGACAGGGAAGGCTATACGAGGCTGAACATAAGCAAGAAAGTGAAAGGTGTGCAACCGTTGGTGAGCTTCTATTCGCACTCTGATGCATGGCAGTTTTTGCTGGGAAAAGTTCGTGATTTTGAATTGTGTCCCAAGCTGGCAGGTATCCAGAAATCTGATGGCGCCTGCTACGACCTGCCTCTTGGCAAGTGTCGTGGTGCATGCGATCATCAGGAAAACCATCAAACATACAATGAGCGAGTACGACAGGCAGCAGAAAGCTTCTATGAACAGGACCGGTCTTTTGCTATTTTGGGAGCCGGCCGTACAGAGGAGGAACTCTCCATTGTGTTAGTGGAAAGGGGAAATTATCATGGCTTCGGCTTCTGTGACAGAGATTTACAAATGAGCAGCCTGGAAGAGGTGAAAATGGTGATCGACAGCTACAAGTCTACTATCGAAATTGATACCTACATCCAAAGCTATTTGAATAGCGCCGGGGCAGAGGTGATTGATTTTGAGTAAAGCTGGTCAGCTATACCAGTACCTACGACCACACCTGGTACGACTAACCTTACTTTTAGCTTTTGCCAATTTTGTGTACCTTCATTAAACTATTTTTTTTCTCAGGTTTCAGATCTCAGATCTCTAATATTTTAACAAGGATGTTCACGGCCAGGGTTTTAGGTATCTTTATAATTTTCTTTAGCCTCAGCATGCCATCGGTAGCACAGGTAATACATCTGCACAGTAAAGTGGCGGAGAAGATCATTCCGATCAACGAATTGTTGGTTTTCGAAGACTCTCTCGACAGGGCGACTTTTGCAGAGGTAAGACGCTCGCCCAGGCTGTTTTCTTTGATGCCAGGTTTTAAACCCAATGATTATAATCCGGAATCAGCTTATTGGGTGAAATTGACACTCCACATTCCTCAACCGGACGACCACCAGTGGCTGCTGGAGTTTTATGACCAAACTATAGATCATATAGAAGCCTATGTGCCGCAGGATGATGGCACATATAAACGCATGGTAATGGGCGACATGTATAATTTCAACCAAAAGCCCTTCAAACACAAAAACTTTGAGATACTACTAAGTTCAGAGTTTTCCGGGGTGAGAACATTCTATTTTAAAATAAAGTCCCATTCCTATGCTGATATCAGGATCGCTGTCAGAACTATTGATCGGTTTGTACACTATGCTCTTAAGGAGTACTTTTTGTACGGCATCTTCTATGGCATGATCGTAATTATCAGTTTGTACAATCTGCTGATATTCTCTGCTATACGTGAGGTTAAATACTTGTACTATACCTTTTATATCCTGAGTGTAGGTGTATACGCGATGTGTGTGGATGGTATTGCCTACCAGTTTTTATGGCCCGGGTGGCCAAAATGGAATCAGATCGCCCATGGCACCGCTCTTTTTTCATTGATATTCTGGGCAATGATCTTTGGGCAGCGGTTTCTTAACACCAGAGTACGAGCACCCAGGCTCCATAAGATCATTGTTGGTGTTTTGATCCTCAGGTCAGCATGGTATGTTCATGTACTGCTGTTTGATAATCGACTTTTTGAGTGGAGAAATATAGAGATCATACCATTGTCGCTGATATTTTACGCTGGTATAGACGTATGGATAAGGGGGTATAAACCAGCGAGGTTTTTCGTAATGGCCTACGGAGTATTGTTCCTTGGATTTCTCATCAAGGCCTTACTTAACTTGTCAGTTATCCCATTTTTGATATTATCCTACTATAGCCTTCACATTTGCTTCTTATTGGAAATGCTGTTTCTGACATTTGCGTTGAGCGACCGGGTGCGGATATTAAAGGATAACCGTGACCGGGCGTTGAAGAGGATAATCATCCAGCACCAGGAAAATGCTACGCTGAAAGATAAGGTCAACAAAGAGCTGGAAGATCTGGTAACGAGGCGTACAAAACAGTTGCAGGAGAAGAATTTGCTTCTGGAAGAAACTAACCAGAAGATGTTGGAGCAGGCCAAAGAGATCAACAAGATCAATTCTATGCTTGATCTCGACAATTGGAAGCTGAAGAACAACATCAAAGAAATTTTGCAGGATCGTTTGGTCAATAAAAACCTGACCCTGGAGCAGTTCGAAAAGATTTTCCCCGATCCGATCAGTTGTTATCGATTTTTGGAGCGATTGAAATGGGCAGGGGGGTATGAGTGTAGCAAGTGCGGTAATAATAAACACTCCACAGGGCATACAAAATTTTCCAGGCGCTGCTCCAAGTGTGGCTATGACGAGTCTGTCACCAGTAATACCGTGTTTCACCGCATAAAATTTCCAATAGAAAAGGCGTTTTACATCCTCTATCTCACCAACAACCGCCACAACCACTTCACTTTAGATGAGCTATCCGAAATGCTCGATCTCAGGAGAAACACCATCTGGACCTTTAAAAAGAAAATCGAAAGCCTCTATGACGGTCCGGAAAACAACCACAAGAGTATATTGATTAATGATCTTTTCTCTGCGCATCTAGCATAGTGCGAGTTGCAAGCTGTTGGCATTAAGCTACAAGCATTCACAAGACCGAAGTCGGAAGCACGGATACTGCAAGCTTCAAGCAAAATATCAATCGTCAACCAGTAAACCCCAAACCCCAAACCCCAAACATCAAACATCAAACACCAAACAGATTAACAAATAACGATTAACCATCAACGATTTCACAGATTCTGCTATTGATGTGCAAAATGAGATCGTTCCCACAACCAAAAACGTTCAAATCTTCATCTATCCTTGTTTTTAAAGCGCAATAACGAGCTCCTTTTCATACTATAAAAACCCCCTGATTTTCAAGACTATTGCTCTCATTGTTTGTTTTAATGTAAATGGAATCCTACAATTATTTCACGTTTGATTAACCCAGCGTAAAAAACATTGAAACCCTTAAAAAAATCTTATGAAAAAGTATTTACTGTTTATGTGTCTTTTCTTCGCCTCCGCAATGGCATTTGACGCAGCAGCTCAAATTGTGGTGCAGGGGCGGGTGACATCTTCGGATGATGGGGAGCCATTGCCCGGTGTGAATGTGTTAGTGGAAAACACTACCAAAGGAACAGTTACCGATGTAGATGGGAATTATTCCATTACACTTGATGGTGACGAAAATGTTCTTGTCTTTTCATTTATTGGTTTCGCCACGGAGCGCATTTCGGTGAGTGGGCGTAGTGTTATCGATGTATCATTGGCTAGTGATATTACTTCTTTGGATGAAGTGGTAGTCATTGGCTACGGTACGCTACAAGAAAGAGAACTGACCACTGCAATTACCACCCTGAAGACCGAGGAGATAACCAAAACACCCACCGGACAAGCCATGCAGGCATTGCAGGGAAAGGTGGCCGGTGTTCAGATTGTAAGCAACGGTGCGCCCGGAGCAGCGCCAACTGTTCGGGTCAGAGGGATCGGATCTTTCGAAGGTAATGCGGCTCCTCTTTATGTAGTAGATGGTATGTTTTTCGACAATATCGATTTTCTGAATACCAACGACATCGCTACTATCTCCATATTAAAAGATGCATCAGCTTCTGCCATTTATGGTATGAGAGCAGCCAATGGGGTAGTATTGATTGAGACTAAATCTGGCGCCTATGGGCAAGAGCCGGAAATTGTTTATGATGGATATGTAGGGATACAGGTTCCCCAGAATGTGATAAAAATGGCGAACTCCGAGCAATTTGTCAGGTACATCAATGAGGTAGGTGATCCTGCAGACCTGGCATTTGTGGATAATGCCTTTCAACGCTATGGAAGAAGCAGAGTAAACCCCAACGTGCCTGATGTCAACACCGACTGGTACGATGAGGTGATGGACCCTTCCACCATTCAAAACCATTCCCTTTCTTTCAATGGGGGCTCCGAGAGCACCAGGTACTCTATTGGCGGTAGCTATTTTGATCAGCAAGGGTTACTAAATGAAACCCGCAATGAGTTTAAACGCCTTACATTCCGGGCTAAATTGGATACGGATGTTAAGAAATGGCTCACCGTGGGAGGTAATCTAAATGTTAGTATGGCTCGTCAGTATGTTGGTGAAAATGCGGCCTGGTTTGATGCTTACTTTGCCGTACCCATCATGCCTGTGTATGATGAGCAGAATAGCAACGCTTCGCCTTTCCGGCTGGCTAATGCGCGACAACTGGGCTATAGAAATCGTCAAAACCCCTTTTTTCCATTATTGTACAATGACAACCGTAATAACATAGGTAAAGTGCTCGGCAATTTCCATCTGGATGTACACCTTTTGGAGGATAAGCTATCTTTTAAAACAGTGTACAACTATAGCATGGAAGCCATATCGGCACGCAATGTAGATTTTAACTATTCTGACGGAATGGAGAATGTACAGTCTGCATTGGTAAGGGAAACGGTGACGTCATTTGATCAGGTATGGGATAATTATGCGACATACAGGGACAACTGGGGCGCACATAACCTGACCTTGGTTGCAGGGTATTCTTTTAGAAGTGAATACAGAGAATTATTGTATGCAAGGGGTACAGAGATACAAGGGCTTGATAGAGACCAGGAGGAATTCTGGTACCTCTCGAGGGCAGCCAACATAAACATCAATGACATCAGAGATACTGATGGCAACACGTTGAATAGTCGTCTTTTTTACCAGTCAGTGTTCGGCAGGTTAGCGTACAATTACGATGGTCGATACTTGCTTTACAGCACATTTAGGAGAGATGGGAATAATAAATTCCAAACAAAATACGGCAACTTCGCCACTTTTGGTGCGGGTTGGGTGCTGTCTGAAGAGGCTTTCTTTGATGTCGGCTTTATAGATTTCCTGAAGTTCAGAGGAGGCTGGGGACAGTTGGGGAATGATGGTATCAGACCTGCTGAAGGTAGTCCAACTTTTGATGAAGGCAGACTTACTGTTATCAACGGGGCACCTGTAACCGGCAGATTTCTGAATCCTGCTTTTGATCGTATAACGGCCTTTGAAAAAACAGAAGAAATAAACGTAGGTATTACAGCTAATTTACTGGCAAGCAGACTTTCTTTCGAGGCCGATTATTTCATCAGAGATACCAAAGATCTGGCTGTAAATATAATACTTCCCGGTTTTAGAGAGCCAGTGCGAAGAAGTGTAGGCGAAATAAGAAATACCGGCTTTGAGTTCTCCATCGACTGGTCCGACCGGATATCAGATAAATGGGCATATTCAGTTGGAGGTAATTTAGCAACTCTGGAAAATGAGGTTAGAGGTTTAGGGGGAGCCAAAAGTCTTAATGCCGGTTCGGCAGAGTTCAGACAGATTTCGATTGTTGGAGAGCCTTTCGAAGCTTTTTATGGTTATGAACTGGTGGGTGTTTTCCAAAATGAGCAACAGATAAGCAATAGTGGCTATACACAGGAATTTTTAGCTGAAAATAATCTGCAACCAGGGGATTTTTACTTCAAAGATCAAAACGGAGATGGTGTGATCGATGATGAAGACAGGGTTATTTTAGGATCATACCTGCCCGATCTTACCTATGGATTTAATATAGCAGTTTCTTATGGCAATTTCGATCTCACTGCACACTTTCAGGGACAGGCTGGTAATAGCATTTTAAACAGAAAAAGAGGAGAGATCATTTTTACTAACGATACCAACCTGGATGCAGAACTGGCAGATAACCTGTGGCGTGGAGATGGCACCTCTAACAAATACCCATCCGCCGCAGGATTGAGAAAAGGATGGAACCAGAATATGAGCGAATATTTTGTCGAAAACGGCTCATATTTCAGGGTTCAGAACGTGCGTCTCTCCTACCTTTTTAAAGGCCAGATCTTAGGTTCTCAAATGCCTGAAACAAGAATAACTCTAACTGCTGAGCGACTGCTCACAGTGTTTGACTACAACGGGTTTAATCCTGAAGTAGCGGATGGTATCGACAGACAAGTGTACCCGATACCCGCGATCTACACAGTTGGGTTGAACATAAAACTTTAAGAATACAACTATGATACGAATAAAATACTGGAAATACACATTTGCATGGGTGCTGTCACTGCTGGTGATAATGTCATGCGATGTACTCGATGAGCCTCTTCAGAATGTAGAGCTTGAAGAAGAAACCGATTACACTAAATCGGAGGACATGGTCTTGCTTCTATATGGGGCCTACGGTGAATTCAACGATTTGCAATGGGAGACTTTCCCAACCATATCAGTAAGGGGTGATGATGTAAATGCAGCCGGAGATCAGGAGCCTTTGACGCAAACCGATGAATTTAAATACGACCGGAATTTCTGGATGTACAATTCTACCTGGCTGAACCTCTACAACGATATTTTCCTTTTTAACGGACTGATGGAAAGTATCAACTTCTATAAAGAATCAGGGGCAAATGCGGCAGAAGCAGATCAGTATATTGCTGAAATCAAGGTAATGCGTGCTTTTGAGCTGCTTCAAATAGCACGGTTGTGGGGAGATATCCTGGTGCCGGCCACTTCCGTACCTGCGGAGCTCGAAGACACTCCTTTGTCTACCTTTGAAGAAGCTATGCAGCACATTTCTGACCAGATGGATGAAGCTATATCTGATCTTCCCCCTGTAAGGCCCAACCAGCGTACTGATATACAAGGAGGTGTTACCAGATACACAGCATATGCAGTAAAAGCTATGGCCAATCTGGAGCTTAAAAACTATCAGAAAGTAGCTGATGCAACGGGTGAGATCATCGGTGCAGGGTTGTTTCATTTGGAGCCTGATTTCTATCAACTATTCAAAATACCCGGAAAACTAAGCGATGAAAGCCTGATGGAACTTCAATATTCTGATTTTGGTACCAGTTCAGGTACTTCAACTAGTTATCTCTGGGAGTTTTTTGGCCCGGGAGCTTACACACCAGCAGTAGCAGGTTCTGGCGGAGGTTGGGGTTTTTGGGAACCGACAGTAAAGTACATAAAATTCATGCTGGATCGTGGTGAGGAAGAGCGGCTGGTCACCAGTGTGATATTTACCCCAGATGGTATCGCTGAGATACAATCGGATCCGGAGTATGCTCCTTTGCCAGCTTTTATTTCAACTACATCTCCTGATGGTGATCAGTTTGAAAACCATACGCGCTATGATTTCCTAAGTGGGAAGCACTATCTACCGACAGTTCAACTAACGCCAGGAAGAACAAAATGGGGAGAGAATAATAACTTCAGGGTGATTCGATACGCTGAAGTTTTACTGATGCATGCAGAAGCGCTGGTAAATGGAGCCTCCAGCGCTGTGATGAGTGCCGATGATGCCGTGAACGAAGTGAGAGGGCGTGCGGGACTTGGCGCTATATCAGGAGTTACGCTTGATAATGTGCTCGATGAGAAATTTGCTGAATTTGCGATGGAATGGGGTATCCGCTTCTATGATTTGGTGCGCCATGGCAGAACCGCTGAATTGAATCATGATGGTATAATCTACGAGGAAGGAAAGGATCGCTTTCTTCCTTATCCTTTAGAACAGGTAGATGCTCTACCACAACTTCAAGATGGAAATTAAAATGACGATGATGAAAAAATTAACGCTATTAATAATAACTGTCCTGTCATTCTCTCTTGGATGTGACGATGGATACATAGATGATATTTCTGCTGTAGATCCGGGGGCGGATAAATCGGCTCCCGGAGTAACAATCAACTACCCGAATGAAGGTACTGCAATAAAGGTATATGACGAAGTTACCTCAATAAATATCAAATTCGAAGTGACGGATGATATTGAAATTAAAACAATTAAGCTCGCATTGAACGGTACAGAACTCACAACCTATAGTGAGTTTAAGGATTTCCGTAAAGTAATAGACGAATACCAGTATGAGAACCTGACCAACGGGAACCATACCCTTACAGTCACAGCTACAGACATTGAAGGTAAAAGCACTTCCAAATCAGTAAACTTTTCAAAAGAACCACCTTATGTTGCTAAATATGATGGAGAGATCTTTTACATGCCTTTTGATGGTGAAAATGTTGAGTTGGTAAGCGTGACTTTTCCAACAGTTGTGGGCACTCCGGGGTTTGCTGATGAAGGCAAAATGGGTGGTGATGCCTATGCAGGAGCTGTGAATTCCTATCTTACCTTTCCTATGGAAGGATTAACAGGTACTGAGTTTAGTGCGGTATTCTGGATGAAAGTTAATTCAGCTCCGGATCGTGCGGGTATTTTAGTGGCGGGGCCTGAAGATGAGGCAAATCCTACAGCACAAAATGACCGAACGGCAGGTTTTCGTTTTTTTAGGGAAAATGCCGCTGGAGCGCAACGCTTTAAACTTAACGTAGGAACAGGAGATAGCGACTCGTGGTTTGACGGTGGTAGCGCTGCCGATGTGGATCCGGATACTGATGAGTGGGTACACTTTGCATTTACAATATCAGGAGGCCATTCGGCCGTATACATTAATGGAGAAGTAGTGAGCCAGGGTAGCTTTCCAGGTGTGGACTGGTCCGGGGTAGATGTATTATCCATAATGTCCGGGGCACCACATTTTACCGAATGGGGACACTTGTCGGACGAAAGCTATCTTGATGAATTGCGCTTGTTCAATAAAGAATTATCACAAACAGAGATCCAAAATATCATTGCTGATGAAGGTGGAAGTGTGGGTGGAGGGCCTGAATTCGGAGAGATATTCTATATGCCATTTGATGGTAACTATACCGAGTCTGTCTCGGGCACAAGTGCAACAGAAGTAGGAACGCCAGGATTTGCAGGGGAAAGTTTACGGGGAAGTAATGCCTATGCAGGAGCTACAGATTCATATCTGACCTTTCCTTCAGGTGGTCTTGAAAATAGTGAATTTAGCGCCTCTTTCTGGTATAAATTAAATAATGATCCAAATCGTGCGGGTATTTTGGTCATTGGGCCCCCTGATCCTGACAATCCTGACGCTCAGAATGTGAGAACAAGCGGGTTTAGGTTTTTCAGGGAAGATGCTGGAGGAGACCAGAGATTTAAGTTAAATGTAGGAACAGGAGCCGGTGATGCATGGTTTGATGGTGGGGATGCGGCTGATCTTGACCCTGCAGTAGCTACTGATTGGGTGCATATGGCTTTTACTATCTCAGGTACCGAAGCGGTAATCTACATCAACGGTGAAATCGTATCGCAGGGAACATTTGATGGAGTCGACTGGACAGATTGCGACATCCTTTCCATAGGATCAGGCGCTCCCCGGTTCACAGGATGGGACCATCGGTCAGACCTCAGTTATATAGACGAACTAAGGATCTTTGATAAAGTGCTTACTCAGGCAGAGGTTCAGGATATAATTGATGCAAAATAGTAGCCATTGTTAAACAATTAAATTTTTCATAGTGAGTAGTTGATTAATGCAAATGAGGGCTTCGTGTAAAACCGGAGCCCCTCATTATCACTTAAAGGAATGTCTTTGAAAACTTTTTTCACATTTATACTTCTGATTATAGGGCTCAACGCTTGTAGCGATGATGAAGATCAGCACACTTCTTTTGAGCTACAGCGTGCTTCTATAGGCGGCATCGAACTCAGTCTGTCTGGAGCTATAGCCGAAAAAGCTCCTTTAGACAGGTCGATAGCGCTAACTTTTTCAGGCGTGGTTCAGGAGGCTTCTATGGCCAATGGCATTTCTGTAAAAGCCAATGATCAAAACATATCGATAGAGCTAACCCTCTCTTCTGGCAATACAGTGGTCATTCGGCCATCAACAATACTAGCAAGCAATACCGTTTATACCATTGAGGTATCTGATCAGTTGAGGAGCGAGGGAGGAGCCGCAGCAACTCCGACATCTGTCAGCTTCAAAACCAGGCCTGATGACCTTGAATTGCTCTCAGTTTTCATTGAGGGTGAAGAAGTTGTTCAGACACTGAGGCTTAGCAATGTGCCTGTTGATCTATCTATGACCTTCAACTTTTCATCGGCCATTGATAAAGCTTCTTTTGAGGAAGCATTGACCATCACCGGATTTTCCGCTCTTAATTTCACCCCGTCCAACGGAGATAAGACCATGATCATCAGCAGTACAACTGCTTTGCAGCATCTGAAAAAATACTATTTACAGTTGTCAGATGCGCTTTTAGGGCAGGACGGGGAGCCGTTTACCGGCTATGAATTGAATTTTTACACAGCCGTGGATTCTACTCCGAAATTTCCTGAGATTCCTGATGAAGAGCTTCTAACGAAGGTTCAGGAACAAACCTTCAAATATTTCTGGGACTTCGCACATCCGGTAAGTGGCATGACACGAGAGAGAAACACTTCAGGAGACGTGGTGACTACTGGGGGCTCTGGCTTTGGAGTTATGGCTATTGTTGTGGGCATAGAAAGGGGATTCATCACCAGGCAGCAAGGGGTAGACAGGCTTGAAACCATTGTCAATTTTCTGACCTCTGCTGATCGCTTTCATGGTGCATGGCCGCACTGGATGGATGGGAATACAGGTGATGTTATCCCGTTTAGTCAAAAAGACAATGGAGGTGATCTGGTGGAGACTGCATTGATGATACAAGGACTGCTGACCGTTAGGGAGTACCTGGATGATGCCGACCAACAGGAAGCGGCTATTCAGGAGAAGATCACGCAGCTTTGGGAAGAAGTGGATTGGGATTGGTACACCCGTGGCGGCGAGGATGTATTGTACTGGCACTGGTCGCCAGACTATGGCTGGGAGATGAATCACCAGGTAAGAGGATGGAATGAGGCCCTAATAGTTTACGTGTTGGCAGCTTCGTCACCTACTCATGCCATAAATGCTGATGTTTATCACAATGGCTGGGCTGAAGATGGTGATATAAAAAATGGTAACGAGTACTACGGCATTACCTTGCCGCTTGGAAACGGAAAGGGTGGTCCCTTATTCTTTGCACATTATTCATTTCTTGGACTTGACCCACGCAATCTGGAAGATCAGTATTCCAATTACTGGACTCAAAATGTTAACCATACTTTGATCAATAGGGCCTACACTGCAGCCAACCCTTTAAATTATGTCGGCTATGGCATTTATAGCTGGGGCCTGACTGCCAGTGACAACCATCAGGGCTATGCTGCACATTCACCGGATAATGACCTGGGTGTGATCACGCCAACAGCGGCTCTATCATCGATGCCATATACACCCGAATATTCAATGGATGCCTTGCATCACTTCTATTATTTGCTAGGAGATAAGTTATGGGGACAATACGGGTTTTATGATGCCTTCAATTTTACAGAACAGTGGGTGGCTGACTCTTATCTGGCTATAGATCAGGGGCCTGTTATAATCATGATAGAAAACTACCGTACAGGGCTTCTTTGGGACCTTTTTATGAGCAATACGGAAATTGCAACCGGATTGAACAAACTAAATTTTACATCATACTAATTTGAAAACACTAATGACTAGACACTTTTACATATTTATAGTTTTAATCCTGATCATCGCCTCCTGTGGGCAAAAGCCGCAGACTTCTGAAGAATTGCATAACGGAGCAAAAAATACCATTTCAGATGACTCTCTGATGACTCTTGTTCAGTACCAAACCTTCCAGTATTTCTGGGACAATGCCGAGCCGGTATCCGGACTTGGCAGGGAAAGGACACATATGGATGGTATTTACCCTCAGGATGACAAAAACGTGGTGACTACCGGAGGTTCTGGTTTTGGCTTAATGGCTATTTTGGTCGGAATCGAACGAGGTTTCATCACCAGAGAGGAAGGACTGGAGCGGTTTCAGAAAATAGTAAGCTATCTGCATACCGCTGACCGGTTTCATGGCGCCTGGCCTCATTGGTTGGAAGGCGAAACAGGCAAGGTAAAGCCTTTTAGCCCTAAAGATGATGGAGGAGACCTCGTGGAAACAGCCTTTCTTGTTCAGGGCTTACTGACGGTGAGGGAGTATTTTAAAAACGGCAGCGAACAGGAAAAAGCGCTGGCGGCAAAAATTGATGAGCTATGGCGCGGGGTTGAGTGGGATTGGTATACAAAAGGAGGTGAAAACGTGCTGTACTGGCATTGGTCTCCGAATAACGGCTGGGATATGAACTTCCCGGTAGGTGGCTACAACGAATGCCTGATCATGTATGTGCTGGCAGCAGCTTCTCCTACTTATCCCATCGAGCCGGAGGTATATCATCAGGGTTGGGCCCGTAACGATTCCATAGCCATGGATACCACATACCTGGGCTATGAAACAGTGCTCGACCACTATGAACACAACAATGATCCTGTTGGACCGCTGTTCTGGGCGCACTATTCGTATTTAGGGCTGGATCCACGAAACCTTAAAGACAAATATGCAGACTATTGGAAACTGAATCAGAACCATGCACTGATCCACTATGAGTACTGTGTGCGCAACCCAAAAAATTATGAAGGGTATGGTAAGAGTTGTTGGGGGCTCACCTCAAGCTATTCACCCACCGGTTATGCCGGGCACCAACCCAGCAACGACCTTGGTGTCATATCACCAACGGCAGCCTTGTCATCATTTCCCTATACACCTGATCAAAGCATGGATTTTCTGCGATTTCTATACACAGATGCTGATTCTCTGGTAGGAGAATACGGACCCTATGATGCTTTCAGCCTCGAAAAGGACTGGTATCTGCCCCGCTACCTGGCCATAGACCAGGGGCCTATTCCGGTGATGATCGAAAACCATCGCAGCGGACTATTGTGGGAGCTGTTCATGCAGGCCCCGGAGGTAAAAGAAGGATTAACGAAACTGGGATTTTCTTATGAGTAAGATGCTAGCTATATCGACAGTAATGTTTTTCATGTTAAGCACAGGCGGTATGACACAAGATAGAAGTGCATTTGAGAGCAAACACTTTATTAATGATGGAGATACTTTGCTTTACCGCATCCTCTGGCCTGAAAATTTTGACAAGTCAAAGAAATACCCGCTGGTAATATTTCTTCATGGCGCAGGAGAGCGTGGCAATGACAACAAAAAACAACTCGTACACGGAAGTTCGCTATTCATGGAAAAGCGTTCCAACCACCCTGCAATAGTGATCTTTCCGCAATGCCCAAAAGAAGACTACTGGTCAAGTATAAAATCGAGGTACAACAATGGAGAAAGAGAATTCTATTTTGAAGAGGATAGCGAGCCGACTAATGCATTAAAGAATGTCTCAGATCTGCTGGATGCTCTGCTGCATGAGACTTTTGTAAACACTCGTCAGGTATACATTGCAGGCCTTTCTATGGGCGGAATGGGTACCTACGAATTGGTTGGACTCAGACCGGAGACTTTTGCGGCTGCTTTTGCTATCTGTGGAGCCGGAAATCCTAAAATGGCAAAAAAATACGCTGAAAAGGTTCCCTTTTGGATATTCCATGGTGCCAAGGATGATGTTGTACCCCCAAGGGGCTCCGAGGTAATGGTCGAGGCTTTGAAGAAAGAAGGTGGAGATGTGAAATATACACTTTATCCAAATGCTAATCATAATAGCTGGGACAGCGCTTTTGCAGAGCCTGAGCTGCTACCCTGGCTTTTTTCAAACAAGAAGTAATATAAAAAATGATAAAAAGATTTTTACCGATACTGATTTTAGGATACAGCACACTCACTTGTGCGCAGGAAAGGAATGGAAAAACAGTCGATTCCCACATAGATTCACTGTTGAGTGTGATGACACTTGAAGAAAAGATTGGGCAGATGACTCTTTATACCAGCGGCTGGGATGTGACAGGGCCTACACTTAATGAAAATTATAAAGAGGACCTGAAGGCCGGTAAAGTAGGAGCGCTGTTCAATGCGCATACAGTAAAATACAACAGCGACCTTCAGCGCATGGCAGTGGAAGAGACTCGTCTGGGCATCCCCTTACTCTTTGGGTATGATGTAATCCACGGGCACAGGACCATCTTTCCATTACCGTTGGCGGAAGCCTCCTCCTGGAACCTCGATCTGATCAAAGAAACGGCCCGTCTGTCGGCTAAAGAAGCGGCTGCCTCGGGCCTGAACTGGACATTTAATCCTATGGTCGACATAGCACGTGATCCGCGCTGGGGCCGGATTGCGGAAGGCTCAGGGGAAGACACTTACCTGGGTAGCCTTATCGCCAAAGCAAAAGTAGAAGGCTACCAGGGGGATGACCTAAGCGACCCGTTTACCGTATTGGCTTGTGTAAAGCACTTTGCTGCCTACGGAGCTTCTCAGGCAGGCCGTGATTACCATACGGTGGATATGTCAGACCGTGTGCTCAGGGAGACATACCTGCCACCCTACAAAGCGGCTATAGATGCAGGAGCTGCCACCGTAATGACTTCATTCAACGAATTGCATGGGGTTCCTGCTTCGGGAAGCAGGTACCTGATGACTGAAATTTTAAGAGAAGAATGGAGGTTTAAGGGGTTTGTGGTAACAGATTATACCTCAATCAACGAAATGGTGCCCCATGGAGTAGTGGCCAATGAAAAAGAGGCCGCAGACCTTGCGCTGAATGCCGGTGTCGATATGGATATGCAAGGGGGTGTTTATAATGACCACCTGGCTACGTTGGTGAACGAGGGTAAGGTTTCTGAAAAGCAGGTCGATGAGGCAGTAAGGAGAATACTGGAAATGAAGTGGAGGCTTGGATTGTTCAAAGACCCATACCGTTACCTCGATGAAAAAAGAGAGCTGCAGGTGCTGTTTTCGAAGGAGCTGATGGATCATGCGCTGGTTTCGGCACGTGAATCTATTGTACTATTGAAAAACGAACCTTACAACAACAAAAAGCTGCTCCCAATAGCCAATGATGTCAAATCTATAGCTCTTATTGGTCCTCTGGGCGATAATCAGATAGACATGCTGGGCACATGGCATGCCTCCGGTGATGCCAATAAGGTAGTTACTGTACTTCAGGGACTGAAAGAAGCGTTCCCAAAGGCAAAGATCACTTATACTAAAGGAGCGGATTTCATGGGAAGCGACAAAAGTGGTTTCGAAGAAGCAACAAAAAACGCCAGGGCAGCAGACCTGGTAATTATGGCTGTTGGTGAAAACCATCAGCAAAGTGGAGAGGCAGCCAGCAGGTCAGGGCTGGATCTCCCGGGAGTGCAGCAGGAGTTGGTTGAGGCAATATATCAGACGGGAAAGCCGATTGTCGCCCTGGTAATGGCCGGTCGTCCGCTGACCATTGGGTGGATGGATGAAAATATTCCTGCTATTGTGAATACATGGCACTTGGGTACCATGGCCGGGAAGGCCATCGCTGAGGTGTTGGCAGGGAAGTATAATCCTTCAGGAAAGCTGACCATCACCTTCCCTCGCAATGTAGGTCAGATACCGATCTACTACAGTATGAAAAACACCGGACGCCCTTTCGATGCTGATTCAAAATACACCAGTAAGTATTTGGATGTATCTAACGAACCATTATATCCTTTCGGCTACGGTCTTAGCTACACTACTTTTGAATACGGGGAGCCGAAGCTCAGTAAAATCGAAATAAAGGAGCATGAAAATCTGACCATAGAGGTGATGGTGAAGAATACTGGGGAGTACGAAGGGCAGGAAGTGGTACAGCTTTACGTTAGGGACCTGGTGGGAAGCGTTACAAGGCCTGTGAAAGAGCTAAAAGGTTTTGAGAAAATAAGTTTGAAGCCCGGAGAAAGCAAGGTGGTGACGTTTACGATAAATTCGGATAATCTGAAATTTTACACTAGAGATATGTCATATAGAGTTGAACCCGGTGAATTTTTGATCACAATAGGGCCAAACTCGGCAGAAGGAAAGACAGCTCAGTTTACATTAAAATAACATGAGTTCGATATAAAATACTTAAAAGAATACGTGGTCATGCTGAGGGCAGGAAGTATCTTCCTAAGTTGTGAATAGTACCCTTGAACTTAGTAAGATCAGTCATTCTGAATGACCTTAAAAAGAGGATCTTTTCACAAAGGGGTATAAACCGAAGAACAGTTTTCAGTCTCATAGGGGATTAGGTTGAATATAAAAGGCTTCGGCCCCTTTTGTGAAAAGACCATTAACAGAAACACTATGACTTTATCCGGCAGATACTTTATACTCCTATTGATAAGTGGCTTTTTTTATTCTTGCGATAACCCGCATCATACACAAAGTGATTCAGACGGGTTGGTACTTGAAAAAACTTCAGATACTCCTCCAATGAATGTGATCTTCATATTGAGTGACGACCACAGGTACGATTTTATGGGGTTTACCGGGAAAGTGCCTTTTTTACAAACACCTAACATGGATAAAATGGCAAAAGAAGGGACGCACATTCACAATGCATTCGTTACTACTTCACTCTGCTCACCCAGCCGTGCTTCAATCCTAACAGGCCAGTTTTCTCACCGCCACCAGGTAGTCGATAACCAGTCTCCGGTACCCGACAGGGCAATATTTTTTCCACAATACTTGCAAAAATACGGATACGAAACTTCCTTTTTTGGTAAATGGCACATGGGGGAACACCATGCCAATCCCAGAAAGGGATTTGACTACTGGGTAAGCTTTAAAGGACAGGGAGTTTACTATAATCCTACACTAAACATTGATGGGGAGGAAGTAGAATACACTGACAGCACCTATATCACCGATTTGCTGACAGAGAAGGCTATAGAATGGCTTGGGAAAAGAAAGAAAGACAAGCCGTTCTTCATGTACCTGTCACACAAGGGCGTACATTCGGAATTTTCGCCGGCAAAAAGGCATCAAGATGTATATGAAGGTACAAAACCGCAATACCCGCCAACCATGTTTCCGGCAAGTGCCGATACCACGAAGTACAACTATAAAGACGTACCTGATTGGGTGAAAAAACAACGCCATAGCTGGCATGGCGTAGACTACATGTACCACGGGCAGATCAATTTTGATGAATTTTATGAAAACTATAATGAAACCCTGCTCTCCATAGATGAAAGTATTGGGGACGTGCTAAGTTATCTGGAAGAAAATGATCTCCTTGAATCAACTTTGGTTTTCTATATGGGAGACAACGGCTTCTCATTTGGCGAACACGGACTCATAGATAAACGACATGCTTATGAAGAATCAATACGCGTACCCTTGCTGGCTTACGGAGGTGGACAGCTATTGCAAAAAGATAGCGTTGGCCAGTTGATTCAGAATATCGACATAGCTCCTACGATCCTGGCCCTGGCAGGACTTGAAAAGCCAGCCAACATGGACGGACAATCTTTTGTGCCGCTGCTGAAGGGAGAGACTCCTGAATGGAGAGATCGCATCTACTATGAATATTTTTGGGAGCGACCCTTTCCGCAAACCCCCACGGTGCATGCTGTAAGAACGGATAAGTACAAATACATCAGGTACTACGGCATATGGGATATCAACGAACTCTACGACATCGAAAATGATCCGATGGAAATGAACAACCTGATCAGAAGTGAAGAGCACCAACCCATCGCCAAAGAATTAAGAGCAGATCTCTTCAATTGGCTAGAGCGAACAGGAGGCATGCAGATCCCGCTCAAAGAAGACCGCGGAGCAAGATTTGATCATGGTTATAAAAACACGTACTAGTAGGAAAAGATCTTTTAAAACCCAGTTTATTTGACCAAAAGAGATTAGTAGCTGGCGCAAGTGTTAAGCTATAGCGTCACTTGTACCTTAACCGAAATTCCAGTCTTCAGACTGGTAGATTTATGCTAAAAAGCTGTAATATCACCAAATTAATTATCAAAAAACTAAATCCAAATCACCGGTTTGCTAATAAGACAAGTTTTGCTTTTGCTTATAGCAGGAGTGCTACTAACCTGCAATCCCAATCCCACAGCCCCTGAAGGGATGGTATATTTTGCCGGAGGTGATATAACCATCGGCTCAGAGCATGGTTTAACAAACGAAGCACCAACCTTTGAAGCAGAAATAGCCCCCTTTTTTATTGATAAACACCCTGTCACGGTAGCGCAGTTCAGAGCGTTTGTACAGACGACCGGATACAAAACCGATGCTGAAAAATTTGGAAACTCTGCCCTTTTCAACTATAAAAAGCTTATATACGAGTTAGTGGATAGTGTCACCTGGCAGCAGCCACTTGGCCCCAATGGTGCTCCGGCTAAAGATAACCATCCCATAACCCATGTTAGCTGGAATGATGCCATGGCCTATGCTTCATGGGCTGGCAAGAGGCTGCCACACGAATATGAATGGGAATTTGCCGCCCGAAATGGTAAAAACACCAATGACAAATACAGTTGGGGAAACAGCCTCACCGATAACAATGGTGTATTTAAAGCTAATGTATGGCAAGGACATTTTCCCGATACCAACACAGTAGCTGACGACTTTGCCCATACCTCACCCGTTGGTGCCTTCGGAATAACATCATGCGGTATGTCTGACATGGGTGGAAATGTATGGGAATGGTGTAGTAATATCTTCGAGTTGTATCCGGGGAATCATTATCCTTACCAAAAAGATCCAAATGTAAAAGTGATCAGAGGCGGCTCCTTTATGTGTGATTCACTGGTCTGTCATGGCTACCGCGTTTCAGCCCGCCAGTTTACCTCCCGCGAAACCTCCAACTTCCATATGGGCTTCCGCTGTGCCATGGATGTTGACAGGCGAACATCAAACCCCAAACATCAAACACCAAACCAAAACACAACAATAAAAACCACATATAAATCGTACCTTAGTAATGACAAAAGATTTTAATCTATGACCAACGAACCCTCACCCTTGCAGTGGTACGTGTCCCCACGTACCGTCATCATTACAATCATCACCACCCCAATGGTACGTGTCCCCACCCCAATGGTACGTGTCCCCACGTACCATCACTACCATCACCATCACTTTACCATCGCAATCATCACAATCATCGCAATACTCTTCATGACACCACTATTCTCAAACGCCCAAAAGCTAGACATCCAGGGCCATCGCGGTGCCCGGGGTATGATGCCGGAAAACACAATCCCCGCCTTTAAGTATGCACTGGACCAGGGAGTAACCACATTAGAGTTGGACGTGGTGATCACAAAAGATAAACGCGTAGTAGTATCACACGAACCCTGGATGTCATCTGATATATGCCTGATGCCCGACAACTCAAAAATAAAGAACGAAAAGAAATACAATATTTATGAGATGACCTATGCAGAAGTAGAAGCATTTGATTGCGGAGGGTTAAACAACACCAGGTTTCCGGAGCAGCAAAGTATAAGCGTAAGCAAACCCCTGCTCAGCGATGTGATTAAAGAAGTAGAAAAACACATAAAAAGTTATACCCGGTATGAGGTTGATTACAATATCGAGATTAAAAGCACTGAAGAAGGGGACGATAAATTTCACCCTTCAGTTGAAGAGTTTTCCGATCTGGTTTACGCTCTTATTAACCAGTATCTACCGATGGAGCGTATAGTGATCCAGTCTTTTGATTTCCGGGTCTTAAAGTACTGGCATAAGAAGTATCCAAAAGTCAGACTGGCTGCGCTGGTAGAGAATACCAAGTCTATAGAGACTAATCTTGCCAACATTGGCTTTATTCCGCAGATCTATAGCCCTTACTATAAATTGCTTTCAAAAAAAACAGTCAAAGAACTGCATGATAAAAAGATAAAAGTTATTCCCTGGACTGTAAATGAGGAGAAGGAAATGCAGGAACTGGTAAACTGGGGAGTTGATGGGATAATAACCGATTACCCCAACATGGCTAAACAATTGGGCCTAACTTTACCTTTACCAGATAATAAAAAGTGATCCTTAAGTTAGACTTTTACAGCGAGGCCGGGTCAATTAAATTTTAAAACCTCGCCTAAGAAACCTATTTTAGCGGCACTAATAAGTTTTAAATAGTATTAAATGGAAAGAAAATATGATGTTTATGGCATAGGTCATGCCCTGGTAGATATTGTAACAGAGGTCGGAGACGATTTTCTTGAAAAATATAAAATTGAAAAAGGCCTGATGACCCTCGTAGATGAAGAGCGACAGCACGAATTGGTAGAGGCCATTCATTTGCCAAGCAGTAATCTCGCCTGTGGTGGGTCAGCAGCAAATACAGTCATTGCAGCAAGCCAGTTTGGCAGCAACTGCTTTTACTCCTGTAAAGTTGCCAACGATGAAATGGGCAGGTTTTACCTTAAAGACCTTCGAGAAAATGGAGTTGACACCAATTTTACAGCAGATACAGTGCCAATAGGTATTACCGGAAAATGTCTGGTAATGACCACCCCTGATGCAAACCGTACAATGAATACCTTTCTGGGTGTTGCCTCAAATCTCACGGTTGATGAAGTAGAAGAAAATCACCTAAAGGATTCAAGTTATTTGTACCTGGAAGGCTATATGATCACTTCTGAGAACGGACTTGAGGCAATGAAACACGCCAAGCGAATAGCAGAAAAGCACAATGTTAAAACAGCGCTTACATTTTCCGATCCAAGCATGGTGAAATACTTCAAAGAGCCACTCGAGCAGGTTGTAGGAGCCAGTGTTGATCTCCTCTTTTGCAATGAGGAGGAAGCACAACTATTTACCGGAAAAAGTAGCCTTTCCGAGGCCAGGGAAGAATTGAAGAAGGTGGCTAAAAGATTTGCCATCACACAAGGAGCGAATGGGGCAATGATCTTCGATGGCGATACATTTATTGATATAGAGCCCTATGCAGTGAAGGCTGTTGACACCAATGGAGCCGGAGATATGTTTGCAGGAGCCTTCCTCTACGGGATCACTCATGGTCACAGCTACGCTGAAGCCGGAAAAATAGCCAGCCTGGCATCTTCTAAAATAGTAGCCAAATGGGGTCCCAGGTTGGAGTGGCACGAAGCCAAGGAGATACTGAATCACCTGTTTGAAAGAAATTGAATTTAAGTAAACCATTTTTTTAATCAACCTTTATAATATGAAAAAAGCAGCAATAATGTTTATTCTGTTTTTTGCTTTTACACTGTCATTAAATGCACAGAAAAGCAACAAAATAGAGTTTACAGAGTATGACCTGGATAATGGTCTTCATGTTATTCTACACAAGGATAACAGCACACCAATTGTAGCCGTGACCATTATGTACCACGTAGGATCCAAAAATGAAGATCCTGAAAGAACAGGATTTGCACATTTCTTTGAGCACCTACTGTTTGAAGGATCAGAAAACATTAAAAGGGGTGAGTTTGACAAATACATCACCAATGCCGGTGGCGTCAACAATGCAAACACTTCTTTTGACCGTACCTTTTACTACGAACTTCTTCCTTCCAATCAACTCGAACTGGGCCTGTGGCTCGAGTCGGAGCGGCTGATGCATGCTAATATCGAAACTATTGGCGTTGAAACGCAACGGGAAGTGGTAAAAGAAGAAAAGAGACAGCGCTACGATAACAGACCTTATGGAAGCCTGATGATCGAGGTTTTCAAAAGAGCCTATACAAAGCACCCATACCAATGGATGCCCATCGGATCGCTTGACCACCTCACTGCAGCCAGTCTGGAAGAGTTCATCGACTTTTATAAGACCTACTATGTACCCGAAAATGCAACCCTTTCAATTGCCGGAGACATTGATGTAGAAGAAACCAAAAAACTGGTAGCTAAATACTTTGCAGATATACCCTCAGGAGGTAAAGATATACCTAGACCTGATATAGTTGAACCGGAGCAAAAAAAGGAAGTAAGAGACATAGTATATGATCAGATCCAGCTACCAGCAGTGGTTGAAGCATATCATATACCAGCGCAGGGCACTGAAGATGCATATGCATTGAGTATGTTAAGTACCCTTCTTAGCGATGGGCAAAGCTCAAGAATGTACAAGAGCCTGGTGGATGAGCAGCAAAAGGCCATTTCTGCCGGAGCGTTTCCATTTGCACTTGAAGACCCGGGATTATATCTGATATATGCTATCGCTAATATGGGCGTGAATGTGGAGGAGCTTGAAAGCAGTGTAGATGAGCAAATCGAGCGTGTTAAAAACGAATTGATCTCCGAAACGGAGTTTCAAAAGATCCGCAATCAGGTGGAGAATGATTTCATTTCGCAGAACAGCACGATGGCAGGAGTTGCGGAAAACCTGGCCAACTACCATGTTTATTTTGGAGATGCTAACCTTGTAAATACCGAAATAGAACGCTTTATGAGCGTAACCAGGGAAGACATCCAAACCGTTGCTAACAAGTACCTGAAAAAGGAAAACAGAGTAGTTCTTTACTATCTGCCGGAATCGGCCAGGGACCAGCCAGCAGAGTCAGAAGTAAAAGCAGACAATTAAACATGTAGATGAAATGAACCATAACATGAACAAAATATATATAATCATAACGTTATTTCTTATCTCACTTGGCACTTCGGCCCAGGTGGATAGAAGCAAAGCTCCCGAACCAGGACCCGCACCAAAGATCCAGATAGGTGAATACCAGTCATTTCAACTAAAAAATGGCCTCAAAGTATTTGTAGTTGAGAATCATAAAATGCCCAGAGTGGCTTTTTCGTTGATACTTGATAACGAACCCATCATTGAAGGAGATAAAGCAGGATACGTAAGTTTTGCCGGACAGCTTTTAAGGAATGGGACCACTAACAGAACAAAAGCGCAGCTTGATGAAGAGATAGACTTCATTGGAGCGTCACTTTCCACCTCTTCTGGTAGCATCTATGCCTCGTCATTGACCAAGCATAAGGAAAAGCTCCTGGAACTGATGACAGATGTACTGTTTAATCCTGCTTTTCCTGAAGATGAACTCGAGAAGATCAGAAAGCAAACAGTATCGGGGCTGGCGGCCAGTAAAGACGATCCTAATGCTATTGCCAGAAACGTGAGAAATGTGCTGGTATATGGAAAAGAACATCCATATGGTGAACTTACGACTGAAGAAACTGTAGAAAATGTTAAACTGGAGGATGTAAGGGCATACTACAATAAATATTTCAAACCCAATGTAGCATACCTGGCAGTTGTAGGAGACATTAACCTTAAAGAAGCCAGAAAGCTGGTAGAGAAGCATTTCAGTAAATGGAAAAAAGGAGAGATCAAGCAACCCGTTTATGAGGTGCCCCAGGCCCCCGAAAGCACTTTCGTAGCTCTTGTTGATCGACCTGCAAGCGTTCAGTCTGTGATCGAGGTCGCCTACCCGCTGGAGCTAAGACCAGGAAATCCTGATGTAATCAAGACCAGAGTGCTCAATCAGATCCTGGGTGGAGGCTTTTCTTCCAGGCTGATGCAAAACCTGAGGGAAGATAAGGCCTTTACCTATGGAGCGAGGTCGTCACTATCTAGTGATGATTTAGTGGGCAATTTTGTTGCTTCAGCAAGTGTAAGAAATGAAGTTACAGACAGCGCTGTTTATGAATTTATTCAGGAGCTCGAAAAAATTCGTAACAGCGTGGTAGAAGAGCGTGAATTAACAGCCGCAAAGGCTTCTATTATCGGTAGCTTCGCCAGGTCGTTGGAGCAGCCCTCTACAATAGCCAATTTTGCAATCAACACCGCCAGATATAACCTTCCGGAAGATTATTATGCTAACTATCTGAAAAACGTATCAGCAACAACACTTGAAGACGTTAAAGCTATGGCTGATAAATATATCCTTCCCGACCACGCCAATATTATTGTGGTGGGCAAGGGTTCTGAGGTAGCTGATGGCCTGAAAAAATTTGGAGCGGTAAAATACTATGATATCTATGGCAATGAGTATGAGCCATCCGCAGCTAAGGAACTACCGGCAGGTCTAACGGCAGAAAAAGTGATTGACAATTATATCAGTGCGCTTGGTGGTGAAGAAAAGCTTTCCTCGGTTAAGGCCATCAAAATGGATATGAGTGCCGAGATGATGGGCAACGCCATTGATATGAAAGTAATTAAAAAAGTGCCTGAGAAGCTTTTGATTGAAGTCAGCATGGGTGGAAACGTTATGAGCAAGCAACTGTTGAATGATGATGAAGCTGTCGTTATGCAAATGGGCAACAAAGTGCCTGTAAATGAAGAAGCTAAAGAACAATTGCTGTTAGCCAGCTACCCTTTCCCTGCATTGCAATATGAAAAATTGGGTGTCAAGATAGAGCTCACAGGAGTGGAAAAAATTGACGGTAAAGATGCTTATGCCATTGAGGTAACCTATCCCTCAGGCAGCAAATTGATCGAGTATTATGATGCCGGATCAGGGCTGAAAGTTCAAGAAACCAAAACCCAAAAGACCCCGCAGGGAGAAATGTCTCTATCAACCACCTATAGCGACTATAAAGAGGTTGATGGTATAAAGTTCCCTTACCTTGTGGTACAGCCTATGGGTGGAGGTATGAAGCTAAATGTAAAAACCCAAAATATTGAGATCAACCCGGAGGTTGGCGAAGATACTTTTAAATAAAATAAGAGCTATCACGCTATTCAATAAGTTAAGGAGGTCGCGCAAGCGGCCTTCTTGCTTTTTACAACGAACTATGCAGATCACATAAACCTTGAAATAATTCATCGGATGATTGGCCGCAAAGCAAGTCTCATCCGATGAATGTTATAGGTCGCAACATCAAACATCAGAACCAATCGGCAGTAGGCAGAAGCAGTAGGCAAGTAGGGTCCTGAGTCTTGAATTGCGAATACTGCTTTACTAAGCCTAATAAGGACTTGTAAAGCTTAACCCAAAAGAAGCCAGAAGCCGGAAGACCGAAGCACGGATAGCAGCAAGCTTTGAGCTTCAATCTGTAAGCAATATCAATTGTCAAACAAGTCAAAGCACCAATTAATGATTGACCAAAGCCCTAGCCTTAAACTGCAAGCTATCCCCAAGCGTATGGCACAGATCTGTTAAACATGTCCTGTATTGAGTTACGAATGCTGCTTTACTAAGCCTATAAGGACTAGTAAAGCTTGCCTTGTCAATTTGTCCGTCCCTGATATAGGTTGACACAATTTAAAGTGAAAACCATGTCAAATTGGTGACCAATAACCATTAACCATTAACCAATACACAATCCCCGACTAACATCAAACATCAACTATTAAATCACACCCCAACCATTGCCTAAATGCTTCCTGTTGACGTTCAGATGGTTGAGCGATGGGTTCAATTTTGTAAATCGGGAAATATCTATCTGTTCCGGGTGTAATATTTATTTCAAGGTCTTTATAATTTCTCCTTATCATAAATACATAAGAACTTGAGTCATAAGAATTGATCTTTTCCATTGATGCTTCTTCATTATTGATCGTAAGAATTTCATCATTAAGGGAAAAATGCCTTTCGCCAATGGAACCAGGAGCGATCTGACTTACTCTCAGCCCACCATTATTATCAGATAGTCTCAATCCAAAATATTTTTCCAGGCTACTTTCTGCCTCGCTTTTCATCAACTGACAGCCCACAGAATTCAATAGTTCACTAATAAGATCTTCCTTAGAGGCTAAACCAGTGACATGTTCTTTAAAAAATTCCGCCAGACTGTTTCCATAATATTTTTCACAAAGCGCTTGAATATCGTCAAAGGTATAGCCAATATTTTGTTTGCCGTAGTGCAGCCATAATTCGCGCATAACATCATCTAGCGAATACTTATTGGTTGTACTCTCCCTGATCATGAGATCCAGACATAACGCAACCATAGCCCCCTCAACATAAATGGAGCTTTTCCGTTCCGGTGCACTGACGCTATATCCATCAATCCAAAGGTCTACCGAGGAATCTACCACAGAATAATTGAGTCTCCCAAAGTTTGAAAAATGCCGTTTAAATAGCACGTTCAATTCATTAAAGTACCAATCCCGGTCAAAAACCCCACTTCGAACCAGGAAAAGATCACCATAATAAGTGGTGAAGCCTTCAGCCACAAACCCTGTGGGGAATGTAACCGGTTTATGAAATTCGTACGGCATAATTTCTTTTGGCCGTATCCTGATAATATTCCAGGCATGGAATAGCTCATGAGAACTAACCCCTAAAAACTGGCTGTAAAGGTCTTCATCATTTAAAGCTTCGGCCGGACCAAGACAAATGACAGTCGAATCGTGATGCTCCACTCCATGATATAACTTATAAGGAAGCAGATGAAATAGAAAGTGATACTCCTCTTCGGGAAATTCACCCATCATTTCCACTTGCTTGTCACTAAACTTTCGAAATGCTTTCGTGATTTGATCACGGTCAAGCGGATGCCGCCCATTGAGCCAGATATGGAACTGCACATTTCCCGCACTATATTCAATATGTTCAACCTCGGCACTGGCAAGTAGCGGACTATCTACCAGTTCGTAATAATTATCCGCAACAAAAGTTTTCCTCTGCCGCTTTAAACCACATGCGATGGAATAGTTGTCGGGAATGTCAATAAATACCTGACATGCCTCATTCAACTGTTGTATATCATATAACATACAGTTAATGAAGTTGATGTAGATAAGTTCCTCATCATACCAACTATTACCCGCATCCATTTTAAACGCAAAATAATCGTAGGATACCATCACCTTATCTGTAGCTCGTGTATCTAACTCCCACATGCTGTGTGAGATCTTTCTATAAGGCAAGAGTGAATTACCTGAAGATATAGCCTTAAATCCGCGGATATTTTTGGCATAATTGGCAGCTTCATACCTTCCCGGACGCCATATGGGCAAAGCCAGAGATATGATATCTACCTGAGACGTATCTAGCTCTAATTCAACATGAATAAAATGAGTTAAAGGATTTCTGAACGAAATAGAGTACTTCATAAACACTAGTTTTGCATAAAATTAACAACATCCTGCCGAATCATGGGAAGAATCGGGCCTTATCTTTTATCAATGCTCTAATCGTATAAACACCAAACACCAAACACCAAACATCAAACAGAAAGAGAAACAAAAATTTGCAAATACAAAAAAGCTATTTATCTTTGCAGCCCGATTGAAATTTAAAGTGACTAGTCACCTTCCTAAACAGGGGGATAAAATATATTACACATGAAGAGGACATTTCAACCATCGCAAAGAAAGAGAAAGAACAAGCACGGTTTCAGAGCAAGAATGGAATCTGCAAACGGCAGAGCGGTTTTAGCAAGAAGAAGAGCTAAAGGAAGAAAGAAGCTTACAGTTTCTGACGAGAAAACTCATAAATAAGCTTTGCCGATGAATCGGCAGAAATACTGCCGATAGGAATCGTTTTTTTTCATGCTACATTGAAAAAAACTACGGCCATGACATCAATGACTTTCAAAAAGTCAGAACGGCTCTGCAGTAAGAAGGCTATACAGGAACTCTTTTCAAAGGGTTCCTCTTTTTATATATACCCATTCAAGATCATCTCGAGGGCAGACCCGAAAGGCTCCTTCCATCAGATTCTTATTTCCGTTCCTAAACGCAACTTTAAAAAAGCGGTGCTTCGTAACAAGTTCAAGCGCAGAATCCGGGAGGCCTATCGCTTAAATAAGCACCTTCTAAAGAGCACGTCTAAACTTCAAATTGCGTATATTTATACTGCCAAAGAACTTTTGGAGTATAAAGAGATCGAAAGGAAACTGATTTTGGCTCTTGAACGTTTAAATCAGCAGCTAGCTAAAGGTGAATAAAAATGCTAAAGAAAAGAACCAATAAATTAGTCGCCCTATTTTTTATTATAGGGATAACGCTGGTGTCCTTTACTGCACCCACAGAGCGATACTTTGAAATTGCAAAGAACCTCGACATTTTCGCTACACTGTTTAAGGAAGTGAACGCCTACTATGTGGATGAGGTCGACCCGGATAAAGTTATACGTACAGGCATTGACGCCATGTTGCTATCTCTCGATCCGTATACCAATTATATTCCCGAAGATGAAATAGAATCTTTCCGCACCATGACCACCGGCCAATACGCCGGAATAGGAGCGCTAATCAGTGTGGTGAATGGCAAGACCGTGATCACGATGCCTTACCAGGGCTTCGCTGCTTATAATGCGGGCTTAAAAATAGGTGATGAACTAATAGCCATAGATGGTAAAAAGGTCGTGGGCATGGAAGTTTCAGATATAAGTACTTTACTCAAAGGACAGGCAAAAACTCCTGTTGAAGTTACGATTAAAAGATACGGCCATGAAGAACCACTGAGCTTTTCTTTTAAACGGGAGCGAATTACAGTGACCAATGTACCCTACTTTGGTAAGGTAAACGATAACATTGGTTATATTAAACTCGAAGATTTTACCATGGATGCAGGTAAAGAGGTAGCCCGGGCAGTGGAAGAATTGAAGAAGCAAGGAGCTGATAAAATCATCCTGGACCTGCGAAACAACCCCGGAGGATTATTAAGCGAGGCAGTAAATGTTTCTAATGTTTTTGTGCCAAAAGGAGTGGATGTGGTGTCCACAAGAGGAAAAGTGACTGAGTGGAACAAAACGTATAAAACACTAAATAATCCGGTCGATAATAAGATACCTTTGGTTGTGTTAACTAATGGGGGCAGTGCTTCTGCCGCGGAAATTGTATCAGGAGTTATGCAGGATTATGACAGAGGGCTGCTTGTGGGCTCGAGAACATTCGGCAAAGGGTTGGTGCAAACCACCAGGCCGCTTACCTACAATGCACAACTAAAAGTTACAACAGCAAAATACTATATTCCCAGCGGCAGGTGCATTCAGTCTCTGGATTATACCCATCGCAATGAAGATGGCACCGTGAGCAAAGTGGCCGATTCATTAATTAGCGAGTTCAAAACAAAAAATGGACGCACTGTATATGATGGAGGAGGGCTCGACCCCGATGTTGACATCGAACAGGAGTATTATACTCCGATTACCCAGAGCCTCTTAACAAAAGGACTGATCTTTGAATATGCCACGCAATATTCTTCCAAAAGAAAAAGTATCCCATCCGCAGCCGAATTTGAACTGACGGATGAGGAATATAAGCAATTTAAGTCCTGGCTATCTGATAAGGATTATGATTATACCACCCAGGTAGAAGAAGAGTTGGTGGAACTCGAAGAATCAGCTAAAAAGGAAAAATATTATAAGGACATAGCGAACCAACTGATGGACCTGAAGAACAAAGTAAAACATAACAAAGAACAGGACCTCGAAAAATTTAAATCAGAAATAAAGCAGGTACTCAAGGAAGAAATTGCCTCCAGGTATTATCTGCAAAAGGGAAGCCTCGAAGCATCCTTTAACGATGATCGGGATATTCAAAAAGCTATCGAATTACTAAAAGATACAGCAACATATAATCAGTTGCTTTCAGGAAAATAATGCCTTTAATCTTAAGCATCGAAACGGCTACCACAGTATGTTCCGTTGCCCTTCATGATAATAATGAATTATTGGGCAGCCAATCACTATTTATCGATAAGTCACACTCCGGCTTATTGGCCCCATCAATAAAGTCTCTGGTCGAATACTGTGGTTATACTATCAATGATTTGTCAGCAGTGGCGGTATCTGAAGGTCCCGGCTCATACACAGGTTTACGTATTGGAGTTTCGGCTGCTAAAGGTTTGTGCTTCTCTCTTGATATACCATTGATTGCCGTAAGCACATTGGAAGCAATGGCGCGGGGTGTAAACAAGTATAACCACGGGCAAGCCATGTTATGTCCAATGATAGATGCAAGACGAATGGAGGTCTACTGCTTGCTCGTCAATGCTCAGAAAGATATTGTATCGGAAACGCGGCCTGTGGTTATCGATGAGTCTTCATTTCAGGAGCAACTTTCGGTGCATAAGATATTATTCTTTGGCAATGGAGCCACAAAATGTAAGGGGGTCATTAAAAGTGATAATGCTGTATTCATTGATCATGTATTTCCCGATGCAATTCATATTGGAGCCATTGCTGCAGAAAAATTTCAAAAGTCACAGTTTGAGAATGTGGCATATTTTGAACCATTTTATCTGAAAGATTTTAGAATTAGTCAACCGAAATCCAGATAGAAACGTTACAGCAAAATAAATTCGGGCCAAAAAATTAAGAGCTTTATCATGGCAGAAGAAAGAGAGATAATAAACAGAGTAGCGCAAAGCCCATTAGTTACATTTAACCTTGAAGATTATTACCAGCATGGAGAACGGGTCCTTTTTGATATTAAAGATTGGTTGTTCCAGGGTATCATCTTGAAGGAAAAGGATTTTAGACAAGCCGTCAAAGACCATGATTGGGAACAATATACTGATAAACATGTAGCCCTGACATGCACGGCTGACGCAATAGTACCTACCTGGGCCTATATGTTGTTGGCAACCAAACTTGAACCTCATGCCATTACTGTTATCCATGGGACACTTGGTGAATTAGAAAAGATTTTATTCAAAGTTGCCTTGGATAAAATTGATATCAACGAATTTCTCGATAAAAAAGTAGTTGTAAAAGGATGTGGCCACTTGCCCATTCCCGAATTTGCTTATGTGGAGATTACCAGCAAGTTACGATCTGTAGCATCGAGCATAATGTATGGCGAACCATGCAGTACTGTGCCGTTATATAAGGCTCCCAAAAAATAATTTCAAAAATTTTCTTAGTCAGGTATTGTGATTAT
>NZ_AMZN01000072.1 GCF_000331535.1 Fulvivirga imtechensis AK7
CAGCAAAACGGGTTTGGTTATGTAACAGCGTTAACTCAACTGATACTCTTATTAAGTAGTGTCTCTAAGAAAACGTCAATGTCTGCGTTATGCTCGCCCCAAAAATGCTCTTCCCGACAACTGTAACAACTGTACGGGACTCCGCTTTTTGGCACTTCATCCCGCCCTTTGGCGGGAACGTTTTCTTAAAGCCACTTAGAGTTTTCTTACAAACAAGCATTAAAAAACGTTATAATTAATTGTTTTTTCTATTATATTGCATATTTATTCCTGTTTCCATCAAAAATGAGAAATCAAATTTTCAAAAAGTTTCTTTTATCACCGTTTATTGCTTGTTTTTACTGTAGTGTGGTGGCGCAACCTACTGCTTCTTTATCGGCTGATTTCGGTGGTCATAACAACAGTACAATAACAGTGTCTGCAACATTTTCCGAAGTGGTAACCGGACTTGAAAGTTCCGACTTTCAGGTCAACAACGGATCCGCTGATCATTTGGATTCCATTATTGCATTCAACCACCTGACAACTATAGGGGTACATGGAAATGAACAGGGAAACTTCTCAAACCCCAGGGGTCTTGATGTAGATCAGGATGGAAAGATCTATGTATCTGATCAGGAAAACGACCGGATACAAGTTTTCGATAGTAACTATGATTTTCTATTTGATTTTGGTGGATCAGGCGCAGGTGAAGGGCAATTCAACAGACCACAAGGCATTGATATCAGAAATGACAGCATATTTATCGCAGACACTCAAAATCACAGGGTACAGGTTTTTAATACTGCGGGTGAATATATTTACTCATTTGGAGAAGGGGATTTGATCTATCCTAAAAGCATCAGTGTTAATGAGTATTATATTTACGTAGCGGACTCCGATCACCGATTGCGAATTTTTTCTAAAAGCGGAGACCTGGTCAGAGCAGTTAGGCCAACCCTTTCAAGCTGGTATCCGGTATCAAATACATCAGCAGAAGTTAGTACGTGGAATGACATGGTAGCAGTCGTTTACAACTATACAATTACAAAATATGGGTGGTTAGATGTAAACATGCACTCGGTATATCTATATGATCAGCATGCTGATCTTCTTGAAATATTATACTCGGATAACTACGTGCCGCCAAAGTCAGGCATAGACTTTGATGACAGCGGCAATATTTACCTTGTGTTTAGCAATAAATTTCTAAAGCTTGATCTACAAGGAAGTGTTTTAAATAACAGAAATTTTAATGTTATAAGTAACGCCAGAGATATATCTATTGACAAAAATGGAAATGCTTATATTGCCGATTACGATGGGCATAATGTTGAGGTATTAGGAAAGCAAATTATATACATTGCAGAGATATCTCCTGTTCCTGATGCCACTGTCTCGATACAGGTCCCGCAGGATGTAGTTTTTAATTCAAGTATGGAAGGTAATTTGGCTTCCAATGAACTAGTATTTGAGTATGACGGAATAGCTCCAACAGTTAACCTGACTACAAGCGCCACCAACCCAACTGATCAATACCCAATCATTATAGATGTTGTATTTAGTGAAACTGTTCATAATTTCACAATAGAAGATGTTTCCGTTGAACCGGCCAGTTACCTTTTAAATATCTCCGGAAGTGGAGATACTTATCAGTTGGAGGTCTGGCCCAATGGAAATAATAGTTACGCTATAAGCATCCCGGAAAACACTGTTACAGATGACGCAACCAACGGAAATAGTGCGTCAAATACTATATATACCACCTTTGAAGCATCAATTCCTGTTGCTGTCGTATCAAATTTAGGTTATACTCCCGGTGGCGACTCCCTATTGGTAGATATTCAATTTAGCGAACCGGTGACAAATGTAAATAAAGGGTCATTTGAAGGAGAAAATTATTTTCCAGTTAGCCTTGAGAACACTCCGGCAGATACACTGGAGCACCTGCAATTAAAGCTTCGTCCCACAAGTGGAGAAACGGTAGTTAATTTTTACCTGAGGCGTAATGCCGCATACAGCCTGGCTCGTAACCCTATGCCCGAATCCAATCATATTGAAGTGGTTTATGATATTATACCGCCTTCAGTTAATTTAATTACGCAATCAGCATTCTTCAATAATGATACTATAACTGTAACCGCTCAATGGAGAGAAGTTGTTAGCGATTTTACTGAAGAAGATATCCTGATCTCAGGCGGGGCAGAGCTTGTCGGTTTTGAAACCACGGATGGGCAAGAATATCACCTGAGCTTAAAAGCGCTTTATGAAGGAGAAATCATAGTGTCTGTTCCCGAAAATGCCGCTATGGATATGGCAGGAACCCGTAATCCTGAAGCTGATTCAATTGTATTAGTCTACGATGTTACGCCACCTACAGCCGAACTTGTTTTTACCGATAAGCTCTACACCTCTCCTAATGTTAATGTAGATATTTTGTTAAGCGAACCGGTTGTTTTGAATTCGGGCAACATCAATTTAAACCTGGAAGGAGCATCGCTGGCGTCTTTAACAGGGAGAGGTACAATGTATTCCGCCATACTTAATATAACATTGGATGAAGGCATAGCATATGCTTCATTTCCTCAAAATAGTTTTTACGATGCGGCCGGAAATGGAAATATATCTTCAAATAAATTGAAGATCCGATTTGACCCAACACCTCTGACTGTCGATATTTCCTCTGAGCAAGAGCAATATATATACCTTGAAGAGGTTACAGAAATAGTTGCGTTGTTTTCATTCAGTGAGCCTGTTCAGAGCTTTTCAGAAAAACATGTACAGGTTTATGGCGCAGCAGGTCATTCAGTGACAAAGCTAAGTGAAACATCTTATGAATTGACTGTAGTATTGCCCTCTTACCCCGAAACCCTGGTGGAGCTATACCTTCTCGAAAATTCAGTTCTCAATGAAAGTGGATTAGGCAATCCGTATGCTGAATACTTTTTTCTTGTTGACAAATCACCACCTACCGTAGAACTTGTTTCTTCATCAGGCTCCGAGATCAATGGAGTCACCTCTATAAATATTTATCTGGATGATCCTGTATTTAATTTTCAGACTGATCCTATATCTTGCCTGGCCTTAGATGCTTTATGTTTTACCGAAACGGATATCGATATTGCTGGTGGTAAGGTGAGCAATTTTACGGGAAATTATGATCACTTCACCTTCGACCTTATACCCATCGAAAAAGATATAGTCTTACAGGTTCCGGCTGATGTTGCTTTCAATATTATGGATGTGGGAAATATAGCATCTAATGTATTACGACTTAAATATGCAAGCGGGGTGGTCATAGTTGGGAATGAAAAATCCAAAAAGCAAGAAAATATTATCTATTGGATTGACCAATCTAATTTTTTAAATGTCAATCTACTGCAACAAAAAAGTAAGTCTGAAATACGCATATTGGAGGTCAGTGGAAAACAAATATTAAAAACTTTAAGTAATAAGCAGGTCTGGCAAGAAGATATCAGCTATTTGAGTGACGGAATTTATTTGTTATTGGTACAGACCGATGATCAATTATTTAAATCGAGATTTATAATTTCAAAATAAGGTTTATCGTGAGAACGTTCAAATTAAAAGTTTTATATTTTTTAGCTACAGTCTCTATTTTTTCATGTGGCGATAAAGATCCTGGCCCGGCGATGCCGGAAGCTTATTTTGGCATAGGAGCTATACGGAAAGTTGAAGGAGGATACCCGGTTTTTGATTTCACAGATATAATCCACATGCGTAATGACAGCAAAAACGCTGTGCGGTATGAATGGGACTTTGGAGATGGTTCAACAAGTACAATTATCAGTCCTAATCATAAATATGAAAAGAAAGGCTATTATACAATAACACTTGTAGCCTATAACGAGCTCGGAGATAAATCCACCTATTCCAGAGAAATAAAGGTAGGCTACAGATTTATGACCCAATTATTGATAACATCGAGCGCAATAACACTTCCGGCCCAGAAATTTTTGTTTATAGGCGAATCTGACAACTTACAAAATGCTTTTGTATTTCAATTGCCGTCCGGACATACATTGCCTATGGGAGGGCCGGTAAATTTAGGCGAGTTTAATGGGTCTAACTGGTTTCTAATGTTAATAGAAGACAAACATCCTTATGGAATTTTTGACACGAATGATACTTTAGTGTTTGGGGCAGTATTTAATCCCGCTACAATCAACCCTCCTGATTATACGGCTGATGAGGGGCGAATTATAATTTCAGAAACTAAAAATCACCTTGGGGAGACCACTAACGATTTTAGCTTTCAAATTGACTTTAAGTTGTAGACCAGAGCCACCTGTTTCAAAATGACTTAATTCACATTTTCGGAGAATTAAGCCCTTGCTCTGACAAACGGCGACACAAAAACGAGCTTTACACTGTTACCTTCTTAAAGCCACATAAGGTTTTCTATTGAAATACGAAAGGAGCGAAAGGGTTAGTAACTTTTTAAAATCGCTGTGCAGAAGTGTGTTGACCTCAAAAAGCAGAACACTCGCTATTCTTGCATTGATAACAAAAATAAGGAACCCCTATTGAATGCTATTAAATTAAGAAAAGCGTTCCCTAAGAAAGACAGTTATAAAATCGGAATAGGATGACGGTCTTAACTTAGTAGCATTGAATTCCCTATTGTACTATTTTTTCAACTGATTCATTTTATATACCAAGTCCTGTATTCCGTCAGCGTCTATCCCCCCAACTTTTATTTTATCCCGTAGCCCTACTACATCGAGAAAATCCTTCATAGAGCGTTTGTTCTTAATCAAGTAACCTTTCCCTTCATATAAAACGTAAAACTCTTCCTTATTGAGTATTTTATCGTTTCTATTGCCCACCATCAATGCCTGGTCATAGTTTGCAGGCTTAATGTTGATAAAAGGCTTTCTTACCAAACTTATAGTATTATCCACTAAAACCTCGCAAAACCCGGCCTTTGGTATATTCTCGGCATCAATTTCAGTACAAGCCAAAAAAATATGAGATTCTGACATATGATCTGTTAACTCAAACTTATTGATCAATACCGCATCTACTCCGCGTGGCTGTTTGTCAACAAATATCTCAATGTAGTTAGTAAACAAGTTGTATTTAATTTGGTTGGAAACCACAGAATCACCTCCTTGTTTGAAAAATATCTTCCCCCTGTACCAATCTTCATAGAGGTAGGGGTTTCCTTCCAGCTCTTTAGGCTCAGGAATAGAGGTGTATAAATTTTCACCAATTTTAACTCCATTGCCCAATGAAGCCTGATTTTGATGCATTCGATTGGTGGTTACCTGTGAATTCTGTGCATTGGCAACTCCTGAAAGCATAACCACAATTAAAATAAATGTAATTTTCATCTTTACTATCGATTAATACCAAAATTCCGGCCGTTCCACTGTTCCGTTTTTATAGTTTCGGCAGTCGTTTCTTAGTACTGCCTCTTTCCTCTCATCCAGCATGTCCGGACGGATGAATATAGAATCCTGCACTACGGCCGCTGCCCTGAACAAACCTATTACATTTTCATCAGGGTTGTCTAAATTTACAATATTTCCTCGAATTATCACAGGTGGTGGGTCAAAAAGGTCTCCGTTAATGCTTAAGAGCTGATCTAAAACCTTGTAAAAATCAAACGCTTCTCTGGAAATTGCCATTTGACTAATCTTTACATAGTAGCCACCGCTGAACCTAATACCATCATCTTCGATAAATGCCACCTTTACCTCCTGCAACTGACCATTAGAATTGACATCGTTTAGCAGGCGTAGCGAGTTATCAGTAACCTCTGTTACCCAGCATTTTTCGCAGCAGGGCAACGGATCGGGCTGACCGAACTCATCCAAATGCAAATCTGGTCTGGCATTGACTTCATATACTCCCCTGCTTTCCCATAAATAAAAGTTATTGTCCATTGGGTCATTAAACTCAACGATCACGTCCATGCCCGTTATAAACTTGTTCGGATCAGCAGTGGCTATCTTCACAAATTCAGTTCGTATCTCCTCCATAGCAGGCACAGGAACTATTTCCTGAGGTATGGAATTATACCGGACTCCATCGGCTGTCTCTATCAAAAGCGTATAGCTTCTGCCAACTTCTGCCATATAGTTTTCGGGGCTTTGATAAACACCGTTATCCAGATTTTCAAACAGGACGGTATTGCCCGAATCATCTCTGACGGAAACAAGCGCGTTGTCCACTCTTTTATTGACACCGTCAAAGACATCACCATACCTGGTAGTCATGGTAAGCTCTACTAAGTGCCTCCCGGGAATATTGGTAATACCCCCTTCAACAACCAGGATCTCCACCGCCTCTTCAGGTTTCAGGTTGATAGGCTCTACACAAGCGGTAAGTATCAAAAACAACAAGAAGCTTTGAACTGTTTTTCTCATCAATTGAAGTTTAATGTGTAGCTAAGTGAAGGAAAGGGAGCATTGAGCACTGATAACTTATATGCCTGGGGAGGACTGCCTGGCCTGTCATCAAAGAACACAGAATAAGCATTTTGTCTTCCATACACGTTGTAAACAGTAAAATTCCATTCTCCGTTAAATACCTTTTTTGTTGATCTGCTTTTAAAAGTGATAGAAAGGTCTAACCTGTGATAGTCAGGTATTCTGCTACCATTCCGGGAGTCAAAGTATGCCAGTTGTTGGTCCATATACTCAAACTTCGCCGAGGGCAACGTCACCGGTCGGCCGGTACTATATGTGAATATGGTCGAGAGGGTCAGGAAGGGGTTAGGCATATAGTTGCAAACCGCGGTAAAGTCGTGAGGCTTGTCGAAATTTGAGGGAAACCACTTCCCATTGTTTATTCTGGTTTGCTCATATGCTCCTTCTACCTTTCTTAAGCTTCTCGAGTACGTATAGCTTACCCACCCCCGAACCTTTCCCTTATTCCTTTTCAGGTAAAACTCTATTCCATACGCCTCACCCTCACCAATGAGCAGCTCTGTTTCCAGGTTGTCATTGAGCAAAAGATCCGCTCCATCTTTATAGTCGATCACATTGTCTATGTCTTTATAATAAGCTTCTATTGATGTTTCGATGCTGTTATCGAACAGGTTTTTGAATAATCCCACGGAATACTGGCTTACTTCCTGAACTCCGGTAAACCCATCACTCAACTTCCATATGTTAACCGGGCTGATAGAAGCGGTATTGGTGATCACCTGGATGAACTGATTCATCTCACTATAGCCAAGTTTCAGAGAGGTGGTCTCATTAAACGATATTCTCAGGCCGAGCCTGGGTAAAAAATCATCATAGTCATAGATCACATCGCCTTTGTTAAAATACTCATTAGAAATGATACTCTCTTCAGACCGGGGTAAAAGCGGATCATACTCATTGACTGCTCTCTCGCCCAAATATTTGTAGACATTGTACCTGACACCGTAAGTAAGCCCCAAAAACCTTCCTATCTGGATATCGTGAGAAAAATGCACTGCTGCTTCAATGGCCTGTTCATCCATGATCTTTTTATAATTAATATTGGACTCCCCAACAGGACGTATCTCACCAGGATCAATGCTTCTGTATGTAGTCTGCGCCCCAATGTTCAACAAATTTGTATCTTCAATTTTATAGTCGAAATTAAGCTTTACCGACCTGTCAATTATTTCAGAAGACAAATCAAATTTACTGGCTCCTGTGTTATTATTTATCGAAAAGTTGTACCTGCTATCGAATACTACCATCTCCGACATCAGTTTATCGCTAAAACTATGACTCCAACTCAGGCTCTGCCCCATATTTATCCATTGGTTGACCGTGTCGCTGGCCAGATTGAACTCATCAAAGCTGCGGTAAAAAGCATATTTGATAACATCACTATTACCCGGACTATAAGTGAGACCTGCGTTCACATCATAAAAAGAAGTCGAACTATTGCGAAAATCAGCATTTTTAACTGTGTTTAACAGCCAGTTTACATACGAGACCCGTCCAGCAACCGATATCGACAGTTTCTCCGGCACAACAGGCCCGTCAACTTTAAGCTTTGAAGAAATAATGCCTGCCGTTGCAGTTCCCCTCCACTTTGTAAAGCTTCCCGGACTTTGATCGATCTTTACCACTGCCGAAGACCTACCTCCAAACTTAGCCGGTATGGTACCTTTATAGATAGTAAGGTCACTGATCACATCTGAATTGATCCCGGAAAAGAAACCAAACATGTGAGATGGATTATATAAGGGTATTTCTGCAAACAACACAAGGTTTTGATCGAAATTACCCCCTCTAACGTTTAACCCCGATGAGGCTTCTCCTACGGAACTCACCCCGGGCAGCAGAGTTATCGTCTTAAAAATGTCTGTTTCCCCTCCTATTTTAGGCAGTTCCTTTATCGTCTCCAGTGTCAGCACACTCCTTCCCAGGTCCGTGCTTTTAACATTTACATCAGCAGCTTCTCCAGAAACTACCACCTCATTTAACTCCAGAGAGGAGGACCTTAATTCCACTTTAATAGAGCCGTTGCCCTTGATCAAAACAGGAACAACACTTTTCTCATACCCTATGTAACTGATATGCAGACTGTATATTCTACCGAAATCCAGTTCCAGTTCGAACGAACCATTTATATCTGTAATAACACCCTTCTTAGTTTCGTCAACCACAATATTGACCCCCACCAATAACTCCCTGCTATCGACATCTACCACCTTGCCTTTGAGCGTATGAGTATCGCCGGTTTTACGATTACCAATAGTAATAATGTCCTGTGCAAAGATCAGGTTGGCAAATAAAAGTTGTGCAATAAAAAAAATATATGTAAATCTCATGATTGCATCTATATTTTAAAAGTCGGAGGGATCGAAGCTCCAGAGTTCCATGGGAAGTATTTCCTCGGAGCTGGAAAACTTTCTTCGCAACACATATATCTTGCTGCCATAGGTAAAACTGGCTATAGTGAGATCACCACCAGATGCAGGATATCTATTGAAAGGCCTGAGTTCCAAAGTTTCCATGTCTAATCTCCACAAGTGGGATTTTAAAGGAAATAAACCGAAGAACAGTTTGTCACCTACTACATGATATATACCATTCTTATCAACAGGAACAGGCATTTTTATCAGCCTGGACCATTTTCTCAAGGTATAATCGTACTCCCAAAGATCACCCGTGAAGTGATCAACGACATATATATTTGATTTATAAACAAAGTGACCATATGATACATCAGCTTCAAAAGGAATATCGGTCAATTGCTGCCATATATTATTATTAATATCGTAACTATACATTTTCCGGCTGGCCCCGGAAATATCCTGACCACCAAAAACATATAACTGATCATTAATTTTCACACCTATAGCGTTTCTGAGCTGAAAGGGTAGTTCTCCTACTTTTTGAAGAGCATCGTTCTGATATTGCCAAAAACTATTTCTAAAAACAGGAGTCAACCCTAGCGAAAATCCGCCTCCACCAAAAAAGTTGCCAACTGAAAAGGGGGCTCGTGTTGTTTCACTATTATCAAAAACCGCCAGCTCACTCCATATACCCATATCCAGGTTGTAAGACCATATGAAGGGATTATTTTCTTCATTTGCATTCTTACCCAAACCAAAAATAAACTGATTTTGATGGGTAATAGAAACAGCCTCAGTAATCACATTGGTATCTACAAAAGAACTCTCGTGGCTCCATTTTCCGACAACATATTCATATGGGGTTGTAAAAGTCATCGTAGTATCTCCCACGACAACTTTAATGAAAGGAGTCGGATCATTTGTAATAGGAGGGACTTTTAATTTGATCTGCGATTCAAATTTTATGTCTTCAATTTCCGTTTCAACACCTCCGAAAAAAACTTTAGTCTCTTTGGTAAAATTTGATCCGTTAATGATCAATTCTCCTCCTCCTTCTCCGAACAGGGGTGAGAAATTGAGGATAGAAGAGGTCAATGTTTTAACAAAAACCGTATTCCCTTCAAATGTTTGCCCTTTAACCAAAGCAAAGGCACGTGCGAAATAACCAGTTCTTGGTTTGAGATCATTCACTTCCCCTATAAAACGTCCTACGCCTTCCTTATTCCCCAGCGAGACAATCTGCTTATTGTTAAAAGTTTCAGATTCGCTGATAAAAAAGCCGTGGTCATCAATACTTCCACCACTAGAAACTACCCTACCAGAAAGCCTGGCAACCTCTGCGCTGAGGTAAAGCTTCTGCTCAGTAAGCACTACTGTATCCGGATATTCCTCTTCCTCACAGGAAACTAAAAATAAGGAAGCTAAAGTAAAAAGAAATAAATAGGTGAGCTCTGGGGAAGACCAACAGGAAAGCCCAAAAATTCTGATATGCATAATTTAAATGTGCTGGATCTAAAACAAAAAGAAAAGAGCCACTTCAGTTGAATATGAAATGGCTCTTTTTTAAAAGGATACGTGCCTATAACTTAGTTAATATAAACTCAACCTCTACAGGACCACCTCCACAAGCAGACCCGGTATTTTCCATGATACGCAAAGTGAACTCACTATCATCTGAAAAATCGAAGTCTCCGTTTGTATTAGGTGGACCAATCAGCAGGCTGTTACCGCCACACCCCAAACCTGTTGCCTGGTTGGCAGGAACAAGAACACTGCCGCAGACCAGGCTAAACCGGAGCGTCATCGGACCATTTCCTATGGCAAACTGCTCAAGATAAACAGCGTCTAGAGTTCTTGTTGTATTACCTGTGGCTACTAATTCCACCTCTTGATCCGCAAATACCTGTCCAAACAGACCTGCATTTTGCTGTTCAATGTAATAAGCCCCGGTAGCAAAACCATTTACCAACTGGCAAACCACATTAACATTGTAGATAAAAGGAGAGCTAAAGAAAGTTTCACCTTCTACTGAGTTACTACTGTTATGCCTGTTATAAGATCGACCGTCAGTCATGTTGAGTGTCCACTCGAACTGGAAAACGTCCTGACCTTCAACATCCGCCGCTGTCAATCCCAAAAGATCCATCATATCAACCGCATTATACGACTTAAAGATTCTGGGCAGCCCGGTGTCTGGATCTTTGCTGAACTGTGATGCCGGTATAGTCTCTACGTCCTCAAAATCAGTAGACGAATTACCATTGGCTGGTGTATTATCAATAAATCTTACTGTCATATCAACTGACTGTAGTAATCCACCTTTTTGCACATCAAACGCCTCAAACTCTATCTCAAATTCGGAATCAGCCAAATTAAAGAAGTCGTAGGTTCCTGAAGGAATGTCAATGACCCTTAGAAATGCGCCATTCGTATTTTGTATTGTTTCTTCATCGTAAGGCAGATCGGGATCACCACATGAAGCAAATGACAACACAAATAGTCCTATCAAAAGTTTATTTATATGTTTCATCGTATTTTTCAATTTAGTCTAAAGAAATTGTACCTGGATCCCAAAATACCTGAACCTTATGATTAGGTTTCTGGCTTACCTGATTGTTTCTATCAACAAACGCTTGTGGATAGATCAAGCTTCTATAGAAATCACCGGGACTAGGCAACAAGGTAGGCTGAAGATCAGTAGGGTATCCTGTCCTCCTATAAGAATTGTAGGCTTCGTAACCATTTCCCCAGGCTGATATATAAAATTCCTTAATGATAATAGCCAATTTCCCATTGTTATCCGCGGCATCATAATCCGACAATACCTCGGCTACATAAGAATCGATAGTAGCCTGAGACGGAATATTTGTAGTGGCAATGGATGCACCAAAGTCCATTACGTAATCGATAGATGCCCGAATACCATTTTCTAAAAGGTCACGATGATTGCCGCCTACTCCGGGTATAGTAAGGGCAGCTTCTGCCAACATAAAATCTGTAAAGAAATGCATATAAATAGGTAAGATGCCGGCCCCGGCCAAACCACTCGAGGCCTGACCTAAAGTACCCTGGTCAGCATCATACTGTCCGCCAGCAGGATATACCCCAAAAATAGTCCTTAACTCCGTATCCGGGGGAATACCATCATCATCTAAGTGATCACGCCCCCAGTACCCATTGCCAACGGCACAAAATGTTGTACCGAAAGGATAATGCGGAGGTGCACTTCTATTAATACACGGTAATATCTGCGGGCTGGTCGGCGTAGTGGTTGACTGTCGATAAAAATAATACCTCATTCTTGGATCTTCCACTGCCTTCTCAGTATATAATACCCCCATAAAATAGTTAGACATATAGTCAGAAGCTCCCCCAACATAATTGCCGCTGAAATCGGGATGTCTGGAATCAGGATTTTGATCCGTAGTGCTGTATTGGAACAAAAACGCCTGGGAGGCATCAAATATCAAATCTCCATCATTGATCAGTGCCTGTATTTCACTTGCTACATCATCCACCAGGCGTGTCTGTAAATACATCTTCAATTTGAGTGTCTTCGCCAGAGATATCCAGTTATCCTCATCTCCACCAAAGTAGAGGTCAGTCTTTGGAACCGCCAAAGGGGTCTTTTTCAGGTTAGCAATACCACGATCCAACATGGCCAGCGCCTCAGCGTATATCTCCTCATCATCATCTACCTTTGGATTAAAGTTTGTAGCATCCAACGCCTCAGAATAGGGAACATCCCCAAAATTATCCACCAGTATTACTAAAGTATATGCCTGAAGTACCTGGGCTATCCCGGCATGATGATACAACTCCCTTTCCTCAGCAAGGGGAATTAACACCTTTGCGTCTACTAGTAAGTTAGCATATGCATTTGTCCATGGTCCGTTAAAAGTAGTAGGGAAATATGCATTGCCATAAGTAGAGCCAAACATATTCTGCATCCGTGTCAGCTCCTGACCTCTTGTTTGCAAATTATACACGACATCGCGAAAAGTGATCTGCAAACCATTCAGCATGAAATCAACATTCGCTTGTTCCGGTGAAAGCGCATTTGGGCTATCCTGCTTGTCTAACTCACAAGATGTTACCACGAATACACTCGCACACAATATAAATATTTTAAATAATTTCTTCATTTCTATATAATTTTATATGCCTAGAAAGTGACTTTCAAAGAAACTCCATACCTTTTAGCACTAGGACCGGTAAGGAAATCCAATCCCAAACCGTTGCCCACACCTGTCCCCATAACTTCAGGATCAAAATTCAAATCCTTAGGGAAATTATATGCTAAAAACCACAAGTTGTTACCACTAAAGGTCACATTAACACCATTTAGGGGAGTCTTATCAAGAATGGTTTTAGGCAGGTCATAACCTAACGATATCTCGCGTAAACGTATCGTTGACCCATCAAACACACGAAGTTCCCCAGGACCAAAACCTATATTATTGAAATAAGCATCTGTAGCTGTGATCTGGATATCATTAGGAACATAAACCGGGTTACCATCACCATCTACCCCATCCTGTCTGACACCTGGCAATATTACTGTTTGCTCTCTGTCAAATTCAGTCGACTTAGCCAAACCACGTCCAACAACGGCTCCCGCAGTAATGGAGAAGATATCTCCCCCTTTGCGATAATCCCACTGCATAGAGAAATTAATCCCCTTCCAGGACATATTACTGATCAAAGAGGCTGTCCAGTCTGGGTTAGGATCGCCTGTAATGGCTACATCATTAGCAACTTCATAGTCTCCATTAGCATTTACTATCATATTTCCATTAGGATCTCTTTCTGCTACTGTGGTTCTGATCACGTTATATGGTTCTCCCTTAATAGCAGAGTTGAGTGCAAATCCTGAAAAACCAGCTATATCAATCACATCCAGTCCATCCGCAAGTTCGGTCACTTCGCTTTTATAGGCAAAGAAATTACCTATTAAGTCCCATCGGAATGCCCCTATCTGAAGTGGTGTTCCGGTCAACGCAAGTTCAATACCTTTATTTTCGATAGACCCGATATTGGCCAGTGTAGTAGTATAGCCGGTTGCGGGGTCCAAAGGAACATCGGTGATCAAATCCTCGGTAGTTCTATTATATAGAGTAACATCAATACCCAGTCTGTTTCTCAAAAATTTAGCTTCAAGACCAAACTCTACCTCTTTAAGAAGTTCGGGACCCAACTTAGGATTACCCAGTCTGTTAGAAGTACCATTAGTAGCTACCGGACTACTACCAAGATCGACAAAAGCCCTGGAGTTAGCAGACAGCAAACTTCTGGTGTTATACGGATTGGGGAAACCAGCAGCAGTTGCAAAACTACCACGTACCTTAATAAAGTTAACCATATCAGATTGTAAGCCTGAAAACGCTGAGGTTGGGATGAACGACAGCGATGCACTGGGATAGAATTTAGATTGATTTTCCTCTTCAACAGTAGAAGACCAGTCATTTCTTCCCTGAAGGTTCAGGTAAAGGAAATTTCTGAAATCGAGTGTAACATCTGCATAAGCACCGTAAATATTCTCCTCAATCACGTATTGTAAATCCCCGCCTGTAAAGCTGTTTGTTGAGGAAGCGTTTACGAAATTTCCATGTTCAACAAACCCAAATGCATTTTGCTCAGTACTCTCAATACCATCTTGTGAATATCTATCAAGACGCGCTGTAACACCTGCCAAAGCCGATAGTCCGAGATCTTCAGTAATATCCTTTGAATAAGCCAGTAGGAAATCGTGGTTCCAGATAGTGTTGGTGACGCTTGTTGTTCGATAAAGACCAAGGTTCAGGTTTGAGTTGGCTGGGCCTGGGCCTATACCTTTGTTAATAAGGTATTCCTGAGCCTCATTGTAGTTATCAATACCTACTCTATAGGTAGCGCTAAGCTCATCCGTGATTTCATAGCTTAGTGCAGTTCGACCAAAAAAGCGCTGTACATCGGAGCTGGATCTTGTATATTTAACCAACCAATTGGGGTTAGGAATATCATTACCTCCTCTATAATAAACACTTCTATTATCAATAGGACTTTCAAAAGGCAGTCCCATCAAATCAACTGATCTTGGGGTATACAAAACATTCGCAAAAAGTGCAGATCCGTCACCCACCGCACTGCTACCTGTAGAAGCTCCAAGTGGTGGCGCAGAAGTCTCTGTTAATGCTACGTTCATTGTTGTATTCACATTGAACCGTTCGGTCAACTGAGTATTTACACCAAAACCAAAGTTAATACGCTCCAGGTCATTGTTTGGAACGAATCCCTCTTCTTTATTGTAACCGATAGTGGCATTATAGGTCGCCTTTTCAGTATTTGCTGAAAAATTCAGCGAAGTATTATAGATGGATCCTTTTCTGAAAAAGTCCTCAGGACCTGAGTAAGCTTTGTAGGCGTATCGCTTGCCCTGAAATTCAGGAAAAGCCGCCAATAAATCAGGGTTAGAAAATGCAGAATACGGGTGATTTACACTGTCGATATCATCGAAGTGTGCTCCCCAGTTACTGAAGAAAAATCCGGCACTCTGATGGAAACCGGCTCCATAACTGTTTTGGTACTCAGGTAAAGAAGCTATCTCATTTCTGAAGTAGCTCTGTGTTACGGATACTTCAAATGGTCGCTTATTAAATCCGGCCCTGCCTCCTTTTGTGGTAATAAGGATAACCCCGTTTCTACCCTGTTCTCCGTATTTAACAGTTGCACTTAACCCTTTTAATACCTCAACGCTGGCAATGTTATTAGGATCTATATCAAGAAATCTTGACGAAGCATTCAATGATCCTCCTGTAAAGCCTCCTTGTGTATTTGTGTTGGTATTAAAAGGAACACCGTCAACTACAAACAACGGTTGATTGTCAAGGTTTACTGATGAGTAACCGCGGATAATAATGTTTGTACCTGTACCTGAGACACCCGTTGCCGGTGTAATATTAACTCCGGGAATCTTTCCATTCAGGATCCTTCCTATATCAGGCTCTGATCTTCTCTCAACAGCTTGGGCATCTACCGATGTAATAGCATAACCCAACGAGCGTTTTTCTCTCTCTATACCCACCGCTGTTACAACAACTTCAGAAAGTTGTTGTACATCCGGAGACATCTGAACATCAATTACCGACCTTGTGCCCACAGCAACCTCTTCTGTGGCGAGGCCAATAAAAGAAAATACAATAGTTCCTCCTTCCGAAGGCACTGATAGCGAATAATTCCCGTCAACATCGGTGACGGTACCCATGGTAGTACCCTTAAGTACTACGTTCACACCCGGTAAGGCCGATCCATCCTCGATGGAGGTTACCTTACCGGATACGGTACGTTCTTGAGCCCATGTCTCCCCCAAAGAGAACACGAACGTCAACATGAAACTAAGCAGTAAAAACTTCTTCATATTGTTTTGTTTAGGTTAAAAGATATTTATTTAGGTTGCCGACAAGATAATACTTTGGTTATGACATAACCAAATTTTTCAGAATATTATAACGCAAAAAGAGGGATGGCGGAATTTTATTTGAAATAAAGCAATAAAACAGAATAATGTATTGAATTGATTATTTTAGATAAAAAAAATGAATAAAATAGATAAAAAATAACTTTATTTATATCAAGTATCAATAAAAAATAGGCAGGGCGTTCCCCAATTACATAGTCCCTCCAAAAAAAAAAAACGCATCAAAATTATCTTTTGAGGCGGTTTCATTCTTAAAAAAACAGGCTCTCTTTCCAGTCCAATCTTTGGTATAAATTAGGGTAAGGTAAAACTCTCCACCAGATGTAGCTTCAAAGGCACCGCCCCAGGGCACTAATACAGCATACATGGCGCACAAAGAAAAGCCGCCTCTGATTTAGAGGCGGCATTCTTCTTGAAATACACAGGACGTTAGCCGTCCCTATCAATTCAATATAACCTTAAGGCAAAGTAAATTCTCCACTAGTAGAAGTTCCGAATTCGCCTCCACCAGACGCCAATACAGATCCATCTGAAACATTCCTCAAGTTGAATGTGCCACCAGGTATACCATCACCATATGAATCATAAATTACCAAAGTGTACGAGCCATCTGGAAGACAAATACGCTCGCGAGTTTGAGTTAGTCCTGCATATTCTCCATAAGCAGCATTGCCTGCTACCCAATTACCTTCTGCATCAAAGATGCCATAAGCTGTTTCCTCTGGATAATCATCAAAAAGAAAATCAAGGAAAAGGAGGTTTTCATTGCATTCTTCGAATACATTAATGCGCATCACAGAGCCAACAATTGTCGATTCATTTGGTGCAAATTTCAGAACAATGCTTTTTCCAATATTTGTAGCGCCTGATTCAACACTAAAAGTTCCAACATTACTGCCACCAGGCACTGTTACTGTTGAAGGCACAGTATAGTCAGCAGCATCTGCTGTTGTAGCATCTTTGTCCACCTGAATAGAAAAAGTTCTATCAGAACCAGCAACTACAGTGGTATATACTTTATATTCAGTGGCCCCAGAACCATCCAAGGGGGTTTCCAATTCAACAGCTTTCCCTTCAAAGGCAATGTAATCAGCCCTCTCAACATCTTCCTCAGAACAAGCCATAATAACCGATGCGGCTACCATTGCTAATGATATATTTCTAATATAGTTAAGTCTCATAATAAACTTATTTAAGATCAATGATTATTGTCATTAAGAAGCGGATTATTTTGGATCTCACTTTGGGGTATCTCAAACATCAACCTTGTATCGTTATAGTCAATGATTACATTCGGAGAAAAAGCCCAGTTAGATCCACGAACAACATTATATTTATTACGCTTCATGGCTAAATAGGCCTTCCCTTCTCCCCAAAGTTCAATTCTGATCTGCTTGTAAATTTCATTCATTAAGGCGTCTCCTGAAAGGCCATCGATATAAGACACATCAGGCAACCGGTTCTCAAGCATCTCCTTCAGGCGTGTTCTTGCCATCGCTTCGTCACCACTTCTGGCAGCAGCCTCCGCACATAGCAGATATGCTTCTTCAATCCTCATATAAACGTAATCCGTAGTTATGTTACGTTGCCCACTCACCTTCCTGTCCGGGTCGTAAAATTTATTATACGGAGTTAAATAAAAAGTACCAGCATCAGGGTTAAATTGTGCTTTTCTTACATCATCGTTGGATATTAAACTATATAAAGCTGCGTCTATTGCTTTTACATCACCTGCAGCCGCGTAACTATAAGTATAAATATCGATCTGTCCCCACCAGGAAACCAGATCAAGGTCTTGATCTGATGTCAGATCGACTCCCCACATCCAGCTTGGCGTGTTTACATCGTTAAATCCTCCGGTGAGCGCTACTGTAGAAGTAAGCGGATATCCACCAGAATTAATTACCTCATTAGTCAGATCTTTTGCCCTGGTCATATCATTTCCTTCATTGCGATAAGCAAGGGCATATGCAAGTATAACTTTTGCAATATTGGCATCAACTTCGGTTTTAGTTGGTCGCATATAACCATCCAACAAACTTATACCTTCTTCCAAATCCTTCACGATCAAATCAAAAACATCACTAGTAATGCTTTTTGCCTGATTTTCCTGCGAAGTACTTGTATAGATAGGAAGTATGGCTTTTCCGGCATTGTATTCTCTTGTATAAAGTTGCGAAAGATAAAAATATGAGTGTGCTCTCATTACCCTTGCTTGTCCCATTGTCCATTGGTTTTCCTGAAGTTCAGGTACAATATCCTGACCTCCCAAACCATCAATAACAGTATTAGCAGAACGAATAATTCTATAGTAATAGCGCCACGGCATATAATGAAGATTACCTGTATAATCATCCATTAATGTAAGCTGGGTCAAGTCTCTGTACCAGCCATAGGTATTGACACTGAGTGACATGTTACCACTTAGCATATCGAGTTGAATATCCCATGATTTCTGACCAAAATCTCTGTGATCCAAATTTGTTCCACCTGTCCCAGTCTGATACATCAAACTATAAATGCCTGCCATACTGCCTGCTATCACCTCGGGATTTAATCGAGCGGCTTCAGTCACCTGCTCCTGAGTGAGGTACTGTGTAGGCCTTTCCTCCAGAAAATCATCCGAACAAGCTACCATCAACAAAGTTATGACAGATATTAGTGTATATTTTGCGATTTTTTTCATGATATTCTAATTTATACGATTAAAATGATGCTCTTACACCTACTGATAATGTGGTTAAAGGCGTGTACCTATAAGTGCTTGAACTACCCGTTTCGCTGGTAGATGGATTGAACCCATTTCTATGTGTTTTGAGCATCAGATTGTCTCCTGACAACCAAACATTTAGGCCTGTCATAAACAATTTATTGACAATTCTATCAGGAAGTTGATAGCCGATTTTAACATTATTTAATGCTAAATAATCTGATTTTGTAAGGAAACGGGTGGATCTTGACGCAACGTTAGTATCAAATCCTTCGGATAATCTTGGAACATCTGTAACATCACCGGGCTTTTGCCATCTTGAATAAATATCTTTGTGCCAGTTATTATTACCCGCTGTTGGGTTATTCATTAACTGCGCATACGCATTATCATAGGCGTATCCACCAATACTATATAAAAATTGCGCAGTTAAACTAATCCCCTTATAAGATGCAGCCAATCTAAATCCACCTCTTAGTTTAGGGATGGCAGATTTCCCAACAAATTTGTTTGTTGCATTAGCGTAGGTTTTAGTGGTGGTTCTTTTCAGATTTAACTCAGTATTTTCATCTAAGGAACCTACATATTGTTCCATATCTAAAATACCTTCATCACTATCTACCTCTCCATTATTGTTTATATCGTTATAATACTGATACCACATACCAACACCATCAGAAGGATCTACTCCTGCCCATTCGATCATGTAAAAATCGAAGATCGAGTGTCCCTCAGCCATTCCATATGGGCTATTTGATGTATCTATAAGCTTAGGCTCACCGGTAGCGGGTTCAATAGGCATTGTTTTTATTTCATTAGAAATAATTTCTCCGTTTATACCCAGATCTAATGTTAAACTTCCATTATTAATAATATGCCCTGTTAGGTCATACTCAAGTCCTTTGTTTAACAATACACCATCGTTTACCGTGACAATTGCTATGCCTTGAGATGGCCCCACCCTTCTGTCAAATAACAAATTGTCCGTGTTCTTTTGATAATAGTCAATACTACCTTCAATTTTTCCGGCTAACAATTCAAATTCCAAACCGGCCTGAAACATTTTAGAGGTTTCCCAAGTCAGATCAGGATTACCATTATCTCTGGGTGTAAGTGATATGTTATCATTGAGATTTCCTATATCGAAAGTGTTGTAGCCAGGATAATAACCCACTCCAGCTTGCTCACCCATAATACCATAGCTGGCTTTCAGTTTCAGAAAGTCAATTACACTCACCTGCTTCAAAAAAGACTCTTCGCTAAGAACCCAGGCAGCGCCAACAGAACCAAACGTACCCCATTTATCATTTACAAATCGGGAAGAACCATCTCTTCTTACTGATCCTGAAAGAAAGTAACGTCCATCATAATTATAGTTCAATTGTCCAAAGTAGCTTTCCAGAGCAACTCCCAATGTATATCCAACAGGCTGACCTGTTACTATAACATAATTATTAAAATCATCTATAGAAGGATGAACGGCTTTCCTTTTAGATGCTATGTTATACTTCCGTTCCCATCCGTTAGACTCATGCGCTACCAATGCATCAATGCTGCTAGCTCCAAAGGTCTTATTAAAACGAAGCATTTGTAGAAAATTCTGTGTAAGATCATCTCTAAGTTCTCTATATAAAGACCCGCCAGATGTTGCAGACGAACCGTAGAATGGACTACCCATGTTGGTATAATTACGGCTTTCTAACTGAACACCGTAACGGGTTTCAAACGACAGGTAATCCGTAAAATCAATGTTAAAAGCAATATTTCCAAGTAACTGATTGGTTTTATAGTTGATTTTGTCATAATGAGCATCGCCAATAGAATTGGTCAGTGCTCCAAATGCTCTACCAATTCCATAGTCGTATTCATAACCTCCATAATAAGGGTCTTCGATCTTATTACCTTCAGAGTCTCTTAAAAAGAGGGGATATATTGGAGGAAGGTTATCAACAAACCAAAAAATACTTCCTGAATCGTTAGACTGCCCATTTCTATTTTGATCGGATACTGTATAGCCTATATTAGCAGTAGCCGTCAGCCATTTAGTTATATTCTGATTTAGGTTAGACCTGACAGAATAACGCGTAAAATCAGAGTTAATGATGTACCCATTGTCGTTCAAGTACCCTAAGGATATATAGTGGGAGCTCTTATCACTTCCTCCTGAAAAACGAATGTTTCCTTCATGTCGCTGGGCTGATTGGAAGCCATGATCTTCCCAATCTTCGGGATTATACTTTCGCGTAACATCCGAACGAACTTTCCCCGTATTTGGATCAATCAATTCCGCTCCATTGGTCACATTCCACATGTTATATGACTGAGGTATACCGTTAGTAAACAAACGATCGTTGGCGTATGCAACGGGGTTTAGCTCGCCTAAAGAAGCACCTCTGTTTTTCATACCTTCCCATGTGAGGGCAATGTATTCCTCAGGCGATTCAATGACGTCATATCGCGGCAAATAACTCATATTAACACCTCTTTTATATTCCACATCAATAGCAGACCTATCTTTTCTACCTCCTTTAGTTGTGATCACAATAACGCCATTTGCCCCACGAGAACCGTAAATGGCTGTTGCAGTAGCATCTTTTAATACAGTATATGAAGCGATATCTGCAGGGTTAATTGCGTTCAACCCTGTTACACCATCATCATCGTTTGTTAATGGAACACCATCTACAACATAAAGTGGATTCCTATTTCCATTAACGGAACCAAAGCCTCGGATACGTACTGTTGAAACATTACCTGGCTGACCGGAGGTGTTGATTACGGATACACCTGCTACCTCTCCGGCCATAGCCTGGGCTACATTTGTAAAGGATTTTGTTTCTATTTTAGATGCATCAACACTTTTGGCGGTACCAACAAAAGATTGCTTTGTGGTTGTACCATAGCCAACAACAACTACTTCAGATAACTGAGTAACATCCTCAGACATTTGAATATCAATCACTGACTGAGAACCAATTGCGATCTCTTCACTGGCTAATCCAATGAAAGAAAAAACCAATGTTCCTCCCGTAGATGGAACTGATAATGTGTAGTTCCCTTCAATATCCGTAACGGTACCTGTAGTAGTACCCTTAAGGATCACATTAACACCCGGCAAAGCAGTTCCATCCTCGACAGAAGTAACTTTACCTGAAATCGTACGCTCTTGGGCCCACAGATCACCCGCAGTAATTATAAATCCCAAAATCGTGCTGAAAAGTAAAAACTTTCTCATATAGATTGTTTAGGTTAGAAAAAAATGAAAAAATGTTTAAACATTAAACATAAGGGAACAAATAATTATAAGAAAGTAAATGATTGGTCTTTTACCGTAAATTACGGGACCGGTGAAATATTAATTTCAGTGGCTAACTGACTGAATTAATCCAGAACCCTAAACTCAATCCTCCTATTAAATTTCTTATGGAGATCCGAATCATTAGGGTAAGCGGGGGTGGTTTGGCCATAGCCTTTGTAGGTGAGTTGTGATTTTGATATTCCCTCCGCTATCAGATAGTCATAAACGGCCTTGGCTCTTTTTAAAGAGAGGTCCATGTTATATGCTTCACTGCCGGTATTGTCTGTATGGCCGCCTATTTCCATTTTTACAGAAGTGTTCTGCTTTAGAAATCTAACCAACTTATTTAGCTCTGTCTTCGACTTTTGCTGAAGTTCAAAACTGTCAAACTCAAAGAAAATATTATTCAGAACAGCTCTTGCTCCTGATTTGATGGGTTTGAGGTAGATATCAATATTTACGGGCTCCAAATCAGCGTTGAGCTCATACTCAAAAGAAAGGCTCTCAAAAAGGTATCCTTCCTTGTTTACGTACAGTGCATACTCCGAGCCTTCTGTCAATACCATCAGGTAGCTGCCTGTAACAGAATCTGAACTTACCAGCCCCTCTCTTTGCGCTTCCTTCAGATCGAATAGCTCAATATCAGCTTTGAGCGGTTCTTTAGTTTCTGCATGGAATACTTTTCCACTAACATAGGAGGTACTATACTTTACCCGGACACTTTCCGGTACATTGAATTCGTATATTCTTCCTTTCTGTTTAGGGTTATTATTTACCTCATGGGAGTAATAGCCCTTTTTGCCGTCTGAGGTAATAAAAAGAGAAACCTGGTCCTCACTTGTATTAATGGGGTACCCCAGGTTTTTCGGAGTGCTCCATTCATCATTTTCCCTTTCCGAATAAAAAATATCAAAGCCTCCGAATCCGGTCAGTCCATTGGAAGCAAAGTAAAGTGTAACGTTATTTGGATGAATAAACGGAGATACTTCATCACCTTGTGTGTTGACGCCTCTGCCTAAATTTTCGGGGGTCGTCCACTGATTGTTTTCGTCTAACCTGCTCACATAAATATCACGGCCACCAATGCCCCCTCCCCTGTTGGAAATGAAATATAATGTTCTTCCATCCGAAGACAGGCTAGGTTGCGATTCCCAGGCCGATGAGTTTACCTTTGCCCCTAAATTGACGGGTTTTGACCATTCATCTCCGGTTTTTTTACTAATATACAGGTCACAGCTACCATAACCCGGTCTGCCATAGCATGAAGTGAATATAAGTGTACGTCCATCGGCAGAGATGGTGCAGGTGCCTTCATTGCCCTCAGAATTAATATTTTCGGACAATGATACGGGTTTTCCCCATCGTCCCTCTTCATTTTTACTGCTGATAACCAGGTCTTCATCATCCGCCATCGAGGTGCCCAAACGTCTTGTGAAGATCATGGACTGCTGGTCCACTGTAACCACAGGAAAATATTGCATTACAAATGCATTAACAGTATCACTTAGCGGCTGGGGGTTTAGCTCTGCAGCCAGATCCATATTCTCCAGGGCAAAGTTAGCGTCCGCTTTAATCTTCTTTGCCTCTTCTATTCTGCGTGAATTTTTGGGTCCGAATGACAAATACCGGTCTATATAAGTTATTGCTTTTTCATATTCACCCTTTAGCAAATACAATTCGCCCTGCTCAAAAGACACCCCTGCATTTTGCCCTTGGGTCAGCTCCTCGGCATGTAGTAATAGTTTCTCTGCTTCGTTCAGTTCTCCCTTTGCTTTATAGATCGTTGCCAATCGAAAATAGGCTTCATGAAATTTGTCGTCTTTCTCTATAGCCTTTTCCAGGAGTTCCGCAGCCATAGTATACTGCCCTCTAACCCTGAAGTTATCCGCCTGATAATAGTACTCGGCTGCTTTTTTTGACTTTGTGCTGAGCTGTGATTGTGCAAAGGATAAAACCGGCAGTAGTACAAACAATAGTATTATAACAGCAGAAACTCTCATGTATATTCTTACCCTTGTAGCAGAAGCAATTATCCGCTTTTATGGGAATTAAGTTGGTTTATTAATTCACTTTCAACCTCCGAACCAAATTCATGATATCGTAAGACGTATAAACATATGAATCTATAACGAAAAATGCCAGAAGGAAATTTCAGTGTCGCACCTGTTGTTAGGATTTCCTTTTCAAAGCTCTCTTTTTTGAGGCCTTAAGTGTATTTAGCAACAATGATGCAATGGTCATAGGACCAACTCCACCTGGCACCGGTGTAATATGGCTGGCTTTTGCCGCCACCTCATCAAATTCAACGTCCCCTTTCAGGTAGTATCCTCTTTCATTCTGATCAGTGTCAATTCTGGTGATACCCACATCAACCACCACAGCACCCTCTTTTACCATGTCTCCTTTGATGAGCCCCGGTTTTCCAGTGGCAACAATAAGTATGTCGGCCTGTTGGGTGTGTTTTTCAAGATGCTGAGTATGGATATGGCAGGTAGTAACAGTAGCATACTCGTGATACGACATAATGATGCTCATGGGCGCTCCTACAGTCCGGCTATTGCCCACCATAACGCAGTGCTTACCTTTAATTTCTATGTCATATCGCTTCAGCAGCTCAAGTATACCATAAGGAGTGGCAGGCATCAAACCCGGATTTTTCGAAGTGATCTTGCCGTAGTTAAGATTAGTGAAACCATCTACATCTTTATCAGGGCGGATTCTCTCAGTAACCTCTGCCGATGAAATATGCTGGGGCAGTGGAAGCTGTACAATCAGTCCATCTATGTCGTCATCGGCATTGATGCGCTCGATCTCTGCCATTAGTTTTGATTCGCTAATGGTTTCAGGAAAGTTGAGCAAAGTATACTCAAAGCCCACTCTTTTACACGCCTTGATCTTATTGCTCACATAAGTCTGACTTGCTCCATCATCACCTACTAAAATCGCTGCCAGATGCGGTGTTTTCCCTCCGCTGGCTACCAGCTTTTTTACTTCTTCTGATATTTCATCTTTTATTTGATCAGCTATTTTCTTTCCGTCAAGGATTGTAGGAGAGTGAGACATGTGCTTTGCTTTTTTATCTTCTGGGTTCATGGAATAATGGAAAACTGGAATGATGGAGTGATGGATAATTGGAGTGGTGGCTTCCTATGAGCTTTAATCCAAGAACGAATCATTCCATTCCCCTTTATTCATTTTAGCTTGTAAAGATTTTATTAATTGAATCAATTGATTTTCAACTTTATAGTGAAGTTCATCCAGTTGTTCATGGTTATCTTCTGTCAGTTGACCTGCTTTATAAAAGCTGAGTGATATTCACCACTCGACCCCAATGCCATGTTCAAAAAATTAAGATACTCTTTTATACTTTTCTTGAGTACCCCTAAGCTATATTCCTGCTTATGCTATTAGAACAATCAATGCAGTTTCCAGCGGTTTTCTTAAGTTCAAAAGGAAATACCAGTAACAGCTTACAAGTAAGCACGTACAGTTCTACTGCATCATTCCAAACTCTTAGCTGTCTAAATCCTCTGTTGATGTTCTTCCTTTCCCTCACTTAAGTTTTAATTCTCAATATTCCACCATTCCATTATTCCACTATTCCATCATTCCAATTTTCCCCTCTTCCACCATTCCTCTACATCAATCCAGCTTGAGTACTGCCATAAACGCTTCCTGAGGAATCTCCACATTTCCCACCTGCCTCATTCTCTTCTTTCCTTTCTTTTGCTTTTCGAGCAACTTTCTCTTTCTCGTAATATCACCTCCATAACACTTCGCCAACACGTTTTTACGCATGGCCTTTACCGTCTCTCTGGCTATGATCTTGGTACCTATAGAGGCCTGTATAGCTATTTCAAACATCTGACGCGGGATCAGCTCTCTCAATTTTTCGCACAACCTCTTACCCCACTCATATGCCTTATCTCTATGCACAATCGCCGACAAGGCATCCACCCTGTCACCATTAAGCATAATATCCAGTTTCACCATATTGGATTGTCTGAAGCCAATCAGCTCATAATCCAGTGAGGCATAGCCTCGTGACAATGTCTTAAGTTTATCAAAGAAATCGAATACTATTTCTGCCAGAGGGAGTTCAAAGCTTAGCTCCACCCTATCAGCAGTTAGGTAAACCTGATTTTTTATCACCCCCCGTTTCTCCATACAAAGGCCTATTACATTGCCTATAAATTCAGATTTAGTAATGATCTGTGCTCTTATATAGGGTTCTTCGATATGCGAAATGGTGTTGGGTTCCGGCATTTCTGAAGGAGCATTGATCTTTCTGACGGATCCATCAGTGCCTATGGCATGAAATTGCACAGAGGGGACTGTGGTGATCACGGTCATGTCAAATTCCCGTTCAAGCCGCTCCTGAACGATTTCCATATGCAACATACCCAGAAATCCACACCTAAAGCCAAAACCAAGAGCTGCCGATGTCTCAGGTTCCCATACTAATGATGCATCATTCAGTTGCAGCTTTTCCATGGAAGCCCGCAGCTCTTCAAATTCTGTGGTATCAACAGGATAAATACCGGCAAATACCATAGGTTTAACATTCTCAAAACCTTTAACTGCCTCACAAGGCCTGTTAAGGTGGGTAATAGTATCCCCTACTTTTACCTCTTTCGCTACCTTTATGCCAGATATGATGTACCCCACATTTCCTGCACTGATGGTTTCCTTAGGCTGTTGCTTAAGTTTCAAAACACCTATTTCATCAGCCTCATAAGTCTTGCCGGTATGAACAAATTTTACTTTATCTCCTTTTTTGATCGTACCGTCAAAAACCCGGAAGTAAACTTCAATTCCCCTAAAGGGATTGAAAACCGAGTCAAATATCATGGCTTTCAGCGGCTTGTTCACATCCCCTTCGGGAGCTGGTATTCTTTTAATAACTGCCTCTAAAATATCATCAATACCGATACCTTCTTTAGCGCTTGCGCGAATAACATCTGCAGGATCGCAGCCAATCAGGTTCACTATTTCATCCGTCACTTCCTCAGGCATGGCGCTGGGAAGGTCTATTTTATTCAAAACAGGTATGATCTCCAGGTCGTGTTCCAAAGCCAGGTACAGGTTAGAGATAGTTTGTGCTTCTATGCCTTGTGCGGCATCAACTATGAGCAGTGCTCCTTCACAGGCGGCTATTGACCTGGAAACCTCGTAAGAAAAATCCACATGACCCGGAGTGTCGATCAGGTTAAGGATATAATCCTTGCCCTCGTATTTGTAGTCCATCTGGATAGCATGGCTTTTGATGGTGATACCACGCTCCCGCTCCAAATCCATATCATCGAGCAGTTGCTCCTGCATCTCCCGATCTGTCACTGTACCCGTTGCCTGTAAAAGCCTGTCTGCCAGGGTACTCTTCCCGTGGTCGATATGGGCTATAATGCAAAAATTGCGAATATTCTCCATGTGGTTCTCCTTCAAAAAAACGATTCTGCGCGTAGAATTTAAAAGTGCAAAATTAGATAATTATTCGTACTTAAGTAACATTGCAGAAAAGTAATTATTTACAGCGATGCCAGCCGAAACTTATCATGAGGCTAGGCCATACCGATACTAATCGGACAAGCCAGATGAATAGTTGGCAATCGGCAAAAGCAATAGGCAAAAAGACAGTGAGTACTACGATGATCGCTAAGTCTCAATACTCACATCTCGTGTCCCAATACTAAATACATTATACATGAACATAGCTGAAAATAAAAAAAGAAATAACATTTCCGAATATATCATCCACATGTATCAGACTGAAGACCTTATCCGGGTCTATAATTTCAATATGGATGATGTCCGACAGTATGTCATCAGCCATATACCCGTTGAAAAAGAGGAGAAAGAGGAGCTGGCGAAATGGTATGAAATGGTGATGGAGAACATGAAGGAAGAAGGCATAGAAGAGCGAGGACACCTCAGCTATGTGCAAGCGTATGTTCAGGAGTTGTCAGCTCTCTCGGCAGCATTAAAAACCTCTGACGAGGAATTCAAAAAGATCTATAATACAGCAAAGCCTCATATTGAGGAGAGCCTCAAGTTCGCACAAGGCGCTGTTAAAGGTGAAGTGCAGGTGTGCCTGAATGGAGTATACGGTCTGCTTCTCGCTCGAATGAATGGCCGTGATGTGCCGCAGGAGCTGATGGAAGGGATCAATGCGTTTGGTTCGGTGCTTTCATATTTAAGTTATAAGTACAAAGAGGCGAGGAAATAGGAAGCTTAAGAGTGGCAGTTGGCAGTGGCGGCTTTTTATGTGGTTTGGTAGGGTATGGAATTTCATAGGAAGACCTGACACATTTTCAAAAACCTGTCAGGTCTCTTTAATCGAAAATTCATTTGAAGATAAAACAAACCCACAATAGCAAGGCTTCTCATCGGATGAATATCGCCCCAAAGCACGTTTCATCCGATGAATATTCAAGGTATATGCCACATTTCCAACTCTTCCCATCTGAAAAGCGGCTTTGCTAAACTTTCAAAGTTTGGTAAAGCTAGCTGTTCATACATTTTAGCTTAACATGAGTTCGATATAGTAGAACCGATTTAATTGTATTCGTATCCAAAAATAACCTAAAACCCTCTTTTAAGGTCCCCGAACTTGCTTAACTTGCTTCGGGGAGGCACGAAGAATCTTACTAAGTTCAATGATACTACCAACAACTTAGGAAGACCCTTCTCCCGAAAGCCTTAAAGCCTTCGGGATAGGATGACTGCCTTTTTTAAGCATTTTATATCGAACTCACGTTAGCTTTACCATCTGTGATTGGATAAGGTCTTCAAAACCAGGATAATCTTCGATGCTAGAAGTCTGAAGACTTCAATATAACTGAGGTCCAAGTCACCGCTTTGCTCAAGACTTGAACCAGTATGAGTGGTTTGGTAGGGTATGGAATTTCATAGGAAGACCTGACAGGTTTTGGAAACCTGTCAGGCCTGAGCTTGTACTATTATTCAGATTTATAAACCACCCCGTCTTTCATCACAAAGGTTACATTCTCCATAGTAGAAATATTTGTCAGCGGATTATCATTTACAGCCACAATATCTGCTTTCTTTCCTACTTCAATCGAGCCGAGTACATCATCAGCTTTAAGCATTTGAGCTGTCACGATGGTAGCTGATCTGATAGCCTCCATTGGTGACATTCCCGCCTCCACCATATAACCAAACTCCTTACCGTTCTGACCGTGAGGGAATACACCTGCATCCGTTCCGAAGGCTATTTTTACACCTTTTTTATATGCCTCGGCAAATGTATTCTGGATCTGCGGGCCTATGGCCAAGGCTTTGGGCACCACTACTGCCGGGTAGTAACCCTCTATTTTTGCCTGATCAGCAACAAATCGTCCAGCAGAAATAGTGGGGACATAATACGTTCCTTTCTGTTTCATCAGGTCCATGATCTCGGGAGTCATCATTGTACCGTGTTCTATTGAGGTAATCCCGGCCATAACCGCTCTTTTCATACCTTCGGGGCCATGGGCATGTGCCGCTGTGATCATACCGTACTCATTAGCAGTTTCTATTATAGCCTCCAGTTCATCCAACTTAAATTGAGGCCCCGAACCATCTTTGGCTAAGCTTAACACTCCCCCGGTGGCAGTGATCTTGATCACATCAGCGCCATTCTTATATTGCTGCCTTACGGCCTTTCTGGCTTCATGGGCACCATTGATCACGCCTTCCTTTGGTCCAGGGTCACCCATTAAATCGTGCCTGAAACCATTAGTAGGGTCTGCATGTCCACCGGTAGTAGCAATAGACTTACCCGCAGAGAAGATTCTTGGCCCCTTTACCTTCCCGGCATTGATAGCATTCCGCAAGGCAGTATTCACGCCACTGCCTCCCAGGTCGCGCACTGTGGTAAACCCTGCCATCAGTGTGCGTTCGGCATATACAGTTGAATTGAACGCCACATCGGCCTCATTCAGGGTAAATCGCTTGATATAGTTGTCTTTACTGGTTTCTCCTTCAATATGTACATGCATATCCATCAGTCCGGGTAAGACTGTCTTGCTTTTCAGGTCAATTATCTTATCTCCCTCGCCAGGCTGGCTATAGCCCTTTTCTACTTTAATGATCTTATCACCCTCTACAACTATGGTCACCTCCTTTTGAAGTTTGTCGCTTTTAGCGTCTATCAACTGACCACAATGGAGCAAGCTGCGTTGAGCCTGTACTTGTACAAAATAAAGAAGCAGTACAGCAATTAATACGGTTATTTTCTTCATGATATTAGGTTAGATTTTATCGTAAACATCTATAGTTGAGGTTTTAATACAGCCAGATACTGATCATTTTCGTCTTCAAAAACTATATTTGAACTAAATCCGGCTTCTTCAGCCAACTTTTGCAATTCTACTTTATCAACATACAGCCAGGGAAACCAATCGCTATACTGTCCTTTGTATTCATACTGGTAAGCCACCTCTCCCTTTTGGGCTGCTATCTCATCATCTTCATATAAATACGAAATATCACTTGAGTCAATAATAATCTGCCCATCAGGTTTCAAAAGGTTCCTTAAATGCTGAAGAGACAAAATAAAATTACTAAAAGCACCGAAAACACCGGTACCGTTCATCAAAATCAACAGGTTATCAAATTTACCCTGAGGGTTATACTTAAAAACGCTTCGATTAACAACATTCAGCACTCCTCTTTCACGCATTACTTTGCAAGCTCCCTCTGACGTTTCAATTGCTATCACTTCTTCTACCCTGTCTTGCAAAATAAGGCTATGCGCCCCTGCGCCTGCGCCAACATCCAGCACCCTGCCATAGCAAAGGTGCAAGGCTGACTCCTCGAGGGTAGTTAAATCCTTTTCCGATCGAAAGAAAACCTCCACTGGCATATCTTCAATACCTCCATAGGAAGTATGAAGAAGTAAGGGTGGCTGAAAAACCGCTCTGTGGTAATCATACAGCGCCTGACCATAGGTGTCTTTACTCTGAGGCACCTTCTATTACTTTTTAAGATATTTTTTTGCCCGCTCTTTTATGTCTTCCTTGCTTATCTCCTGTTGTGGGTCGATAAAGGTGGTAGAAACGAGGTCGAACAATGCATCTTCATCATAGCCCAGTTTCTTGAGTACTTTCATGCAAAATTTCATCTCTTCTTTATGAATTCGCCCATCGATCTTCATTACTAGTACGAGATTGCTCATCAGTTCCACTTTCTCTCCTGCAGATAAATGTTCAAGAGAGGGAATACTGTCTTCAGCCGCTGTGGTAGCTATAATCTCATCGATGTCTTCAGGACTCACATTGGAAGATGCACCAATTTGCCTGATAAGTTCCAGCTCTGCGCTGTCGGTTTCACCGTCAATTTTAGCCAGTTGAACCAAAATATTAAGATGTGGATTATCCTTCATAAGAGATAAATTTGAAGAAAAACAAAGTTAAATATATTCTATTTTTTGGTAATGTAGGTGAAGTAAACTTTAGTTTTAGGAAAAAATTGTTATGAATTTTCTCGCTCATGTATATCTGTCCGGCAGCAACGAGCAAGTGCTTGTAGGTAACTTTATGGGTGATTTTGTGAAAGGAAAGCAGTTTAAAGAGTATCCTGATGATATAAAACGTGGCATTCTTTTGCACAGACACATAGATGAGTTTACCGACCAACACAATGCTGTGCACCAAAGTAAGAAAAGGCTATGGGATAAATACCACCACTATGCCGGTGTAATCGTTGACATGTTCTATGATCACTTTTTGGCTGCAAATTGGTCTGCCCACCACCACATACCACTGGAACATTTTAGCCAATACGTCTACGATACCGTTTTACTACATGAAAACATCTTGCCTAAAGGAGTAAAGTATATGATGCCCTTTATGATCGAGTATGACTGGTTGAAAAATTATGCTCATTACGAAGGAATTCAAAGAGCGCTTAGTGGAATGGCCAAAAGAACGACTTTTCAATCGAACATGGAACTGGCTGTGGCAGACCTTAAGCTTCAGTATAATGATTTTAAGAACGACTTCGAGGCCTTTTTCCCCGATATAAAGGCTTTTGCCGAAGAGTGGCTTAAAAGGAATTGATGACCCATAGTTCTCAGTTCTCAGTTCTCAGTTCTCAGTTCTCAGTTCTCAGTTCTTAGTTCTCAGTTTTCCAGTTTTCCAGTTTTCCAGTTGTCAGTTTACCGCTAATTGTTGTTTTGTAGACTTGTTTGACGATTGACTATTTGCTTACAGTTTGAAGCCCAAAGCTTGCGGCTATACTTGCCTACTGCTTCTGCCTACTGCCGACTATTAAAACTTTCGAGATAAGATGACCGAGCGTTTTATATCGAACTCAACTTAATATAAAGAGCTCGCCAGTCCGAACCAGCGAGCTTTCTACAATTCAATATGACTGCATTCTACTTTATCTCCAGCGAAGTCTGATCACTGCTGGCCGCATTAATCACTTTAATACTATACTTGCCCTTGGCCGCATATTGCATTTCAGGCTCTTCTTTCTTCTTCTTTTTCTTGTCTGCTTGCTGAACCTTTACATCCCATTTGACTGTGTGAAAACCTTTTGCACCCTTTCCCTCGAGCCTTCTCACCAGTTCACCACCAGCATTATAGATCTCTATTACCGCAGCGGGTGTTGCCTGACCAATATAGTATCCAATAGCAATCTCCGGTTCGAATGCTTTCAGGTATGGATAACGCTTCTCACCCCAACGCTCGGAATGCCGAATGTTACCAGGTTCGAAAACTTTTACTGCTACATCCACATGGCCTGCAATAGCTTGAAATGGCTTTACATCCACAATGTAGATACTACGGCCATGCGTACCTACTACCAGCTCATTATCACGAGGGTGTACCATCAGGTCATATGATGCTACATTGGGTATTTGATCGAGTATTTCCCATGTCGTGCCTTTGTTAAAGCTAACATAGGTTCCATGATCCGTTCCTACATATAATAAATCAGGATTAACAGGGTCCTGTAGCAGGTCATTTACTACTACCTCAGGCAAGTTACCTTTCAATGATCTCCATGTCTTCCCATAGTTATCACTCATGAATACATAAGTCTTAAATTCATCTTCACGGTAGCCATTGAGAGATACGTAAACCTCAGCTTCCTCATGTGGCGAAGCAAAAACACTGCTCACCCACTTGTCACGGGGCAAACCTTCTGTAATTAATGCCCATTCATCTCCCCTGGTTACGTGCACATTACCATCATCAGTACCCACATAGATCAGCCCAAACCTAAGGGGCGATTCAGAAATAGCGGAAATAGTAGAAAAGGGCACGTTATTCTGGGGTTTGTCTTTGGTGAGATCAGGGCTAATTGCTTGCCAATCGTCACCGCGATTTAAGCTTCTGTAAACTCTTTGCGCCCCAATATAAACGATGTCAGGGTTATGGCTACTTAGAATTAAAGGCGTGCGCCAGTTAAACCGAAGGACCGGCTCGCCTATATCATGCTGCGGAGTTACTTTCGTAAAGTCATTTTTACTTCTGTCAACACGGTAGTAGTTGCCGAATTGAAATCCTGTGTACACAATATCCTTATTTCTGGGGTCAGGAGAAACAAACATACCATCCCCACCAAAAAGTTGTTCCCAATGTTTGGTTCTGTTGGGTACCGACTTGGATGACCCAATCAGTGTACCGTTATCCTGCAAGCCACCATAGACGTTGTATGGCTTTTCCATATCAACATTCACCGTATAAAACTGCCCCACAGGCATATTGTTAATGTGCCTCCAGTTGGCGCCTTCATCGTAGCTTTCGTATAGTCCCCCATCGTTACCCAACAGCAAATGTTTCGAGTCATTGGGGTTGATCCAAAGCGCCTGATGATCAACATGTACGTCTCCTATCGAGTCAATACGAGCATAGGTAACGCCACCATCTGTTGATTTTAAGAGGGGAACACCAAAAACATAAACGAGATCCGGATTATCAGGGGCCACGCGAACTTCACCAAAATAATAACCATAGGTGAAGTAAACACCTTCCAGGTCGTAGCTATTCATCCTCTTCCAGGTTTCCCCTGAATCATCAGAGCGATATAGTTCTGCTCCTACTACAGAAGTATTAAATAAGGCCGCATTGGCATCACCAAAGTATTCCGAGATGGCTATTGGCTGGTATTTTCCTTGTCGTATTTCCTTTTTTATTCGTTGAGCATTATATTTTTCAGGAAATGAGTTGTCTTTTAAAAAGCCGTTCAGCTTTTCGTCATCCAGGTTTAGTAAATGCTGAGGTGTCATATCCCGAAAATCTGTAAGCTTCAGCTTATCCTTATCTTCATCAGCTTTCTTCTCCTTTTTAGCTTCTGCCTGATTATCAAGAAATGCATAAACAATATTTGGGGAAGAGGCACTGATATTCAGTCCTATCCGGCCTACCATTTCGCCATCCGGGAAACCGTCCATTATCCTTGTCCAGGAGTCACCACCATCGTTGGAACGATATATACCCGATCCAGGACCACTTCCTTTGAAGCTCCATGCCTTTCTGGTTCTCTCCCAGGCGCTGGCAAAAAGTTGGTTAGGATTTTGCGGGTTTATTACCAAATCTATTATGCCAGTACTGTCATTAATAAAAAGTGTTTTTTTCCAGGTTTGACCTCCATCAGTACTTTTATACACACCACGATCAACATTATGCGTATATAAAGCGCCTATTGAAGCCACCCATACCTGATCCGGGTCGTTAGGGTGCACTACAATTTTCCCAATGTGCTGTGTGCTGGCGAATCCGAGGTGGCGCCATGTTTGTCCGCCATCAACTGATTTATAAACGCCCGAACCTGCATAACTTGATCTGCTACTGTTATTTTCCCCGGTACCCACATATATTGTTTTATTATCGGATGGCGCCAGGGCCATCGCTCCAATGCCCATAGCACCCTGGTCATCAAATACAGGCTCAAAAGTGATCCCGTTGTTCCGGGTTTTAAAAATACCCCCGGAAGCATAGGCCACATAATATTCTTTGGTGTTAGAAGTATTAACAGCAATATCAACAATACGCCCGCCTTGTACTACCGGGCCTATATTCCGGGCTTTATATCCCGCAACCAATGAATTCCCGGCAAGCTTTTTGCGCTCGGCAAATGACGTTGCAATATCCGGTTGACCTGCCGTTTCAGTTTGCCCGTAGCATAAAACCGATAAGGTAAAAGCAGCCAATGCAATTAGTATTTTTTTCATTATTTATGCGTTAATATTTAATATAAGAAATAATATCAGTTGTTTTTTAATGCTTGAAAGCAGCAGAAAAAAGTTTGTATTTTTGTATAAAGTGTTAAATTAAAAAAAAGATTTTTCTATGAACAACGATCCTGAATTGAACGGTAAATATTTGGGACAGATCTCCGAGGATTTTGTTGTAGTGGCAGACACGCTCAAAGAGGCATCCTATCAGATAAGAAAAAGAAAGTTTTCTGATTATCCGATATTTCCCATTTCAAAAATAGAGCTACCCATCGGCCAACTACTTATAGGAAAGGAAGAGCTGGCTGTTAACTGGAACTACAATGCTTCCTTTCTTGATGAGTTTATTCAGCGCGAAATCGTTAGTGAAGATAATATGGAGGACTTTAAAGCGTCATACAAAGACCCTGACGAATTCTGTTGTTTGTTTGTAGTGGATGATAACTTTACCAGATTTGTTTTTATTCCTTATCCAGAAGATTAGATTTTTTAATTTGGCCTTACGAATTGTTTTATTAGCCCTTTTGCACGTCATTTCCGTTGGACCAACCGGTGCACAATACAATAATGATGTATTTTTCGACTACATCAAAGCCCCTGGAACACTCCTTAACAATTCTGTGAATGATATCGTACAGGACCAAACCGGACTGATATGGTTCTGTAGCAATGACGGACTACACAGGTATGATGGATATGAAATAATCACCTATCACTATAAGAGAAAAGAAAAAGACTACGCCCTTAATAATCAGATCAATGGCCTTTATATCACCAATGACAGCACTATATTTCTTGCTACTGAGCATTCAGGGCTACTCAAATTCAACCCGCTAACGCAGGAGTTTGTAAGTATACCGTTTGAAGGTGAGCCCATATCCAGGATCAGGGAAGTAATATCTGATGGCAAAGATGTGTTATGGTTGAATTGCGGCTTTAAAGGGTTATATTTTTTAGACAAGAAGCAAAACAAGGTCGTAAAAAAAACAGACTTACCAGTCAACAAACTTACCCTTGACGATGCCAAAAAGCTCTATATAAGTACCAACTACCTCATCGGACAAGTGACCGGCAACACCTTTCTTCCTCATACGGAGCTGCCACGAACAGCCGGCAACATCATCACGGCTTTGGAATATATTGATGGTGAGGTTTGGATCGGCACTAGCAATAACGGGGTGTATGTACGAAAGAACCAGCAGCTTGTAAATTTGGACTTCGATCGCCCCAACACAGCAGCCATAACAGGATTTCTGAAAGATAAGTCCGGAAATATCTGGATAACAACACGTGGGGGACTATACCTCAAATCAGGCAACCAGATCAGGGGCTTCTATAAAGAATATTATGTAGAGAAAACATTGTCCAATGATCATTGTCTCACCTCAATGATGGATAAGTCGGGCATGATTTGGATAGGCACAGCAACCGGGATCAGCACCTATGATAAATATAAAAGTCAGTTTAAGCATTTTATACACAAACCCTACGATGGAAATTCCCTCTCCGATAATATGATCAGGGGGTTGTATGAAGATTCTGATCAAAATATCTGGATATGCACTAATGACGAATATCTTAATCTGCTTGACAGCTCCAGAACTAAGATCAAACACATCAAGGTGAAAATAGATCAACAGCAACCGGTAATACCTTATAGTGTTTACCAGATCAACAAGCACCGCTTCCTCATTGGTACAAGCGCTGGCCTTTTAAACTATAATGCTGCAACGAATGAATTTTCAATGAACAGACACCTGACCCCGGAGATATTGGAAGGTGGGGCGGTAAGGCAGATAGTTCCTTTAAACAAGGAGAATCAGGTGCTGTGTATGGCGGGAGATAAGGTATTTGTACTTGACTTTAGAAGCGGGTATGTCGCCAGTATCACCAATTTAATTTTGGATAAGCGAACACCTATTGAAGGGTATATGCATAATAAGTTTAAGTCCATATATGTTTCAGAAGATGGAGAGGCATGGTTAGGGACCTATGGTGTTGTAGCGAGGTTATCCGACAATTTTGAAAAGATAGAATACTTTCCTTTTGAGAAATGGCAGGGCCACATGATCCTTTCTATGATCAAGCACAACGAATACCTATGGATCGGCACATACGATGGAGGACTGGTAAGGCTGGATCCGAAGACCGGTAATGTTAAGAAGTATATGACTGACGATGGGCTTGAAAATAATGTTGTCTATGCCACGATACCTGATGAACTGGGCAATTTATGGATCAGCTCCAACAATGGTGTATCGCAGTTTAACATTGCCAATGAGACCTTTATCAATTTCACCAAAGAAGATGGTTTACAAAACCAGGAGTTTAACAGATTGGCATTTTTAAAAACCGCCCGGGGAGAAATTGTATTCGGAGGGATCAATGGAGTTAATATCATTGATCCTGAAAGGATCAGTCAACATCCGTCAGTCGCAGATGCTAACCTCCTGGAGCTTGCGATCCTTAATGAACTGAATGCCGAAACAAAGATGCACCCAACGGTCAGCTTATTGGGTAAGGAAGAAATTACCCTGCCGTATGACCATAATTTCCTGCAGTTCAGGTATTTTGCTACTCACTTTGCCACTCCATCGAAAAACCAGTTTTATTATCAACTGGAAAACTATGACAAGAACTGGATCAATTCCGGCTACCAAAATACCGCAACGTATACCGGTTTAAAACCTGGCCGGTACGTATTTAAAGTAAAGGGGATAAATCCTGACGGCCTTGAAAGCCCAGAACATGCGTCTATCATTGTAAATATACGGGCTCCGTTTTGGATGACCTGGTGGTTTTATGTTACCATCATTCTCTTAGGCCTGGGGACTACGTTTGCGTTGATAAAGCGCAAAATGGAAAAAGATGCTAAACTCCAAAAGCACCTTGAAGGAGAAATCGCCAGACGAACGGACGAGCTGAAGAAATCAAAAGAAGAACTCAGCCAGCTCAACTCCAAAAAGGATTTTATTTTTAGTATTCTTTCGCACGACCTGCGCTCCCCGTTAACAACACTGGAAGGTTTTCTCGGGGTATTGATCAACAACTATGATTTTATGAATAGCGAGGAGATCAAGAAGCATGCTATCACTATCAAGAGTTCAGTGGCCAACTCCCTCGATCTCATTGATAACACGCTCTATTGGTCGCTGTCTCAGATGGGCAATATCACGCATGATCCTGTCAGTCTCAATCTCTCGGGCCTTTCCAAAACGGTTTTCAATCTGTACCAACTCACTGCCGAACGCAAAGGGATCTGTTTTCAACTAGAGGTGGAAAATGATATTTATATCGAAGCTGACGAAAACATGATCTACATAGTCATCAGGAACCTTGTTTCGAATGCCATCAAATTTACCGCCCCTTCAAAAAAGGTAGTGCTAAAGGTTTGGAAAAATACAGAACATGCCTTGGTATCAGTAATTGATGAAGGGGAAGGCATCCGTTCGGAAGATATGGAAAAGCTATTTGATCAAAGCCATACCCATCGGTCGAAGGGGACCTCGAACGAAAAGGGTACGGGATTGGGGTTAGTCCTATGTAAGAGATTTACAGAAATTAACGGAGGAAAACTCACTTTGAAAAGTAAGCACCGCAAAGGATCTACATTTACAGTGCAATTCCCACTTCAAGCCTCACTTTAGCAGCTACTACTTTCGGGCAAAGTGATTCCATCCCTGAGCGGTTATCTGAACTTCATTTTCACCCTTTGTAACCATTATATTTCCCTTTGACAGCTCCTGAACATAGCCGATAAAGTGAATATCCGGATGCTTTTTAAGTTTCTCCATATCATCCATTGATACTGTAAAAAGCAACTCATAATCTTCTCCACCATTCAGAGCGGCTGTGGTAGCATCTATGTGCAGTTCAAATGCTGTATCATACGTCTGCTTATCGATAGGCAGTTTATCTTCATATATCTTCATACCAACCCCTGAGTTGCTGCTTAGGTGCAACAGCTCAGATGCCAGGCCATCGGAAATATCGATCATTGAGGTAGGTACCACCTTCATTTCCGCCAGTTCATAAACCATTTCGGTCCTGGCCTCCGGCTTCAACTGTCGCTGAACGATATAGTCATATTTGTCGAGTTGTGGCTGCATATCCGGGTTGGCCAGGTATACCTGCTTCTCCCTCTCTAAAACCTGAAGGCCGATATAGGCCGCACCTAAGTCACCGGTAACACAAATTACATCCTTTACTTTGGCTCCCGAGCGCTTCACTACACGATCCTCACTGACCACACCTATGGCCGTTACTGAAATAACAAAGCCGCTGGCAGAGGACGTAGTATCTCCACCGATCAGGTCTATTTTATAATTATCACATGCAGCTTTCACTCCTTTATAAAACTCATCTATTGCCTCCACAGAAAATCTATTGCTCAGCCCAATGTTGACAGTGATTTGTTTGGGAATGGCATTCATGGCCGCCAGGTCAGAGATATTTACTGCTACAGCCTTATAGCCAAGGTGCTGTAGAGGCATGAAAGCCAGGTCAAAATGGATGCCTTCAAGAAGCATATCGGAGGTAATTACTGTTTGAAGGCCTCCATTGTCAATCACAGCAGCATCATCACCAATCCCCAGTTTTGTTTCTGTATTGAGAGGCACAAAATCCTTAGCAATCCTGTTTATCAGTCCAAACTCTCCAAGGGTACTGATCTCTGTTCTTTTCTTTTCCATAGTTAATTTTATGCAATTCATCGGTCATAAATGCAACTCACCTTACAAAGATGCACCTAAACCTATTGTTAGTGATACAGCAGGTTACAAAGATAGGTAAACCATGTATGAATATATGTATACAACATAACCAAGAGGCATGAAGGTAATTTTGAAATTTGTGAGTTTGTTGATTGTTGGCGTTTTACTTTTAACGGCATGTGGCCCAAGACCACAATATAAAACCAGGGTAGGCAAAAAGAAACTTAAGCACTATAACTCGATCCAGTACGGACAAACAGAGCCTAAAACATTTAAAAGTTTCAAGCGCCAGAAGTAATACCATCAAGGCTTAAATAGTGCATAGCGAATTGAAGTTCCTACCGTATCTCCTGGCACAATTCGATCAACACTCCGTTGGTTGTTTTAGGATGCAGAAAACAAATCAGTTTGTTATCAGCGCCTTTTTTAGGCTCTTTGTTTAACAAGGTAAAGCCCTCTTCCTCCAAGCGTCTCATTTCTGCATGAATATCCGCCACTTCATAGGCTATGTGATGTAGGCCCTCACCTTTCTTCTCAATAAATTTAGCAATAGGCGAATCAGGATGGGTGGCCTGTAGCAGTTCTATTTTAGTTTCCCCGATAGAGAAAAAAGAGGTATTGACATGCTCAGATGCCACTTCTTCTATTTTATAATGAACTCGTCCAAACAACTTTTCAAAAAGACCGTTAGACTGTTCTAAGTCCTTTACGGCAATACCAATATGTTCAACTTTAAGCATGGGTTCATATTTTAGTTATTGTCGGTCAATTGACTAACTTTGCTCCAAAAATTGAAACTTTTTAATTTTGGAGAAAGTTTTAAGTTAAATTTATTCTCAGACTGAATTGTTTTTAATGGATACTTCGAGCGACATTCATGTGACTGCAGCACGGGTTCAGGAAGAAATCAAAGATCATCTAGGCTTAAGGAGTAATGATCTCGTGTTTGAATATAGAAATATAGAAGGAAAAATAAAGTTGGACCTGATCACCATTAATCCAAGGCACAACCAATCTTTTCTTTTTCACTCTGTAATTGGCTCCGATAAGGTGGATGCGCTCAATAAAATGCTGGATTATGTTGAGCATTATAAAGAAAAAGAAAGCTCATATACCATCCAATGGATAGCTAAGGGCAATAATAAGGAGCTGCACACTTCTTATTTTCGGGCCAGCAGCATATATGATGCTTTAGATAAATTATATTATGGTCGTGATTCGAACACGATCACCGTATTTAGTGTAGTATTAAATCCGGTAGCTTAAATTTGCAACTATGATCAGTGTAACAGAAAAAGCAAAAAACAGAATAGTAGAGTTACGTTCGAAAGAAGGTAAAGCAGACGATCACAATATCAGAGTACTTGTTCAGGGCGGAGGTTGCTCAGGATTGATGTATGATCTTAAGTTTGATTCTACAATTGAAGATTCTGATGAGATCTTTGAAGATAAAGGCATAAAAATATTAGTTGATAAAAAGAGCCTCCTTTATTTATTAGGCACTACGCTTGATTTTTCAGACGGGCTCAACGGAAAAGGCTTTCAATTTATCAACCCTAATGCCACAAGAACATGTGGATGTGGGGAGAGCTTTGCTGTTTAAAAAAGACTGGATCAATTCAAGAAACAGAGACCACAGGGAGATAATCTCTGTGGTCTTTGTATTAACTAAGAAGGGAGAATGGAAAACAGCTAACCATCTACCACTGCTATACATTTCAACTCAATGGCGATAGGGGTGGGCAGGGCATTTACTTCCACTGTTGTTCTACATGGCTGGTTATCTTTAAAATACCGGGCATATACCTCATTATAAGTCTTGAAATCGTCCTGCATATTCGTCAGGAATACGGTAACGTCCACCAACTTATCCCAGCTTGACCCCGAAGCCTCCAGCACATGTCTTACATTTTCGAATACCGAATGGCACTGAGCTTCAATATCATAGGCGGCAATATTACCCAGATGGTCCAGCGTGACACCCGGTATTTCCTTGCTTCCCCGCTTCCTGGGACCTACACCGGATAAAAACAAAAGGTTGCCAACCCTGCGGGCATGTGGATATAAGCCTACCGGTTCAGGCGCTTTATCAGAATTAAGTATCTCTTTTTTATCACTCATTTTCACTTGGTACTTTGTTTGAATATTTGATAATACGACTAAATTAAGAAAAACAATGTTTGTAACTATTTTAACTATTATATATTCAGCAATAGCCTTATTTATCATGGTAAGGTTCGCCAGAGAAAAGGCCCCAAAACTGGCAAAATGGATAAATACAAAAATATTCAGACCCTGTCAGAGCGTATATTTATCGAGCCGCAACTGGAAAAAAGATGATACGGAAGAAGAGCAGATAGCTGAGCTCCGAACAGAGATCAAAGCGTAAAACTTCTCCGTGACCGGGGAAAATTATCCTCAAATTTCTGGTTGCTGGTTGTGGGCTTCGGTCAGCTTGAAGCTTGCTGCTCAAAGCTTGATGTTTGATGTTTGATGTTTTTCTAGTTTCTCAGTTCACAGTTTCTGGTTCCTTGTTTCTTGAGGCTGGAGGCTTGTTGCTGCTTTGACTTGATGATTGATATTTTGCTTGAAGCTCAAAGCTTGCGGCTATCCGTGCTTCTTACTTCCGGCTTCTTTTTGCCTACTAATATGTGTTTGACGTTTAGAGTTTCAGCTTTGACTTAAGGTTCCACTTGTCTACTGCCGACTTCGATATTTTTCCACCGTCCCAACGGGTTTAACCCCGGGCCATCAGGTCCTCTATCTCATCAGCCTCAATAGGGATGTTTTGCATCAGGTCAAATAAGCCATCATCAGTGATCACAACATTATTTTCAAGTCGAATACCCAGGTTTTCTTCCCGAATATAAATACCGGGCTCAACAGTAAACACCATACCCGGCTGCATTTTTTCGTAAATATTTCCCACATCATGCACATCCAACCCCAGATGGTGGGAAGTGCCATGCATAAAATACTTACGATAGGCCGGATTATCGGAATTTTGATTCTTGATGTCTGTTTTATCAAGTAACTTGAGTCCCAGCAGTTCACTCTCCATCACCTTGCCTACTTCTTTATGATATTCGGGAATGGTGTTTCCCGGGGTCAGCATCTTCATAGCCTCACGCTGCACGCGTAAGACTGCGTTATACACATCTTTCTGCCTTTTGGCAAACTTACCACCGACAGGGATGGAGCGGGTCATGTCTGCATTGTAGTTGGCGTATTCGGCTCCTACGTCCATCAATAATATTTCTCCGTCTTTGCATGCACGGCTATTTTCTATATAGTGAAGCACACAAGCGTTAAACCCTGAAGCTACAATTGGGGTATAGGCAAAGCCCCTGGATCGGTTTCTGATAAACTCATGGATGTACTCGGCTTCAACTTCATATTCCATTACGCCCGGTTTCACAAACTCGAGCACCCTTCGAAAGCCCTTTTCAGTAATATCACAAGCTATTTGCAATGCCTCCACTTCCTGAGCCGACTTTATAGCCCGTAAACCATGCATCACGGGAGCAATACGTTCATATTTATGTAACGGATACTTCTCCCTGCACCATTTAATGAATCGCATATCTCTTGTCTCTACCTCTGCGTCCGCCCTGATATGTTCATTTGTATTCAGGTAAACATGCTCGGCCTCGGCCATCAGTATATTAAAAGTGCTGTTAAACTGAGACAACCAGTAAATACTACCGATCCCTGAGATTTGGAAAGCTTCCTCTTTAGTATACTTATGCCCCTCCCAAATGGCTATATTTTCATTGGTTCCTTTGAGAAAGAGTACTTCACGGAGCTTTTTATCATGAAAATCAGGATAGACCACCAATATGCTCTCCTCCTGATCAATACCGGAAAGATAATACAAGTCGTTGTTCTGCCTGAAAGGCATGGTACCATCAGCATTTGTAGGAAGTATATCATTGGAATTAAATAATACCAACGAATTAGGTTTCAACTCCTTGACTAATCGCCTTCTGTTTTCAATATAGAGTTCCTTTCCTAATGGACTGTATTTCATGTGCATGCAATTTAATTTCAACGATCACATGGAATAGTCAAAGTTCAGGCGTTTGGTCCTGTTCAACCGTACTTTCTTTGTTTATTCATTTATGTCGGTTGGTTCCTCATGACTATTTCATCTGTATATATTTAGTATTGAGATATTAGTATTGAGTATTGAGATAATCTGAAGACCAAAGTACATCACTGAAGACTCTCGACTATTACTCACCCCGTTTTTGCTACTTCTTATCATTCATCCCGACCTGCTATGACTTTGCTTTATGGTCATTTCATAGCAGGTAAAACTTTTGACGTTTAAAATGTGTAGTTTTAATAGATGAAGAAATTCTTACTCAATATAGCGCTTATTCTGCTTTTTTGCACCACTTCCGTTGCGCAACAAAAATACTGGATATATTTTAACGACAAAACAAAAACAGATTACACGGCTGAAGGAGATTATTATGACCGGGCGATAAATCAGGTTTTCCTGGATAGCCTGCAGCAATTAAACCTGCATGTAATACAGAAGTCAAAATGGCTTAATGCTGTAACGGCATTGCTAACCGAAGAGCAACAACTTGCACTCAATCATCTGGGGTTTGTCAAAAAAATATCTCCGGTCAGGCGAGAGATCAGGGTTCTTTCTGTTTATAAGAAGACGTATGATACTAATCTGGCTCTAAAGCAGATCAATGCGGATACACTTATTAACCTTGGACTCTCTGGAAAAGGTATTAAGATAGGTCTGATAGATGGTGGCTTTTTAAGGGCCGATGAGGATGACCGGCTAAAGCCAATTATTGATAGCGGCAGGTTACTGGCCTATAGAAACTTCATAGAAAAAGACATTCAGGATCCTTTTACGGGCACAAAGAAACACGATGATGATCACGGCACTGCTGTGTGGGCATTAACAGGCGGGTACGACAGGAGTTCCAATAAATACCATGGTCTAGCGTCTCAATCCGATTATTACCTGGCGCGAACGGACCAGGGAGACAAAGAATACCGAGGAGAAGAAGACCATTGGATAGCAGCACTGGAATGGATGCATGATCAGGGAGTAAAGCTGGTAAACTCTTCACTTGGCTACTCCAATGGTTATGATGATCCCCTGGAAAACTATACCCCACAGGATGTCGATGGTCAGACTTCGGCAATAACACAAGCTGCTACCATTGCTGCCCTGAAGAAGGACATGATCCTGGTTATTTCAGCAGGAAATGACGGGATTAATGATTTTGAGATCATCTCGATACCGGCTGATGCGGAAGGTATTCTTTCTGTGGGAGCTACCGGTTTTTCAACGTGGAGGAAACAGCATTATAGCTCCACAGGCCCGGAAGGCCTTCCTTATATTAAACCAGAGATTTCCTGTTATTCGTCATATGGTACTTCTTTTTCCGCCCCGATCATCACCGGGCTTATAGCCGGCATCTTACAAGCTGCGCCTGATCTTTCAGGCCGGGAAGTTGTGGATCTGATCAAACAATCGGGACATTTATACAGATACCCCAACAACTATGTTGGTTATGGCGTACCTGATGCCAGGCGAGTGCTTGGGTTATTAGGAGGGCACAAAAGCCATGTGCCAACCGAACAAGTTCTCGCCATATCTCACAAAGTAACGCTACCTCTAACGGGTAATAATATTGTCGCTTTTCACAAAAAAGACCAGCACCACGTTATTGCTCAGCAAACCATTAAGACAGGCAAAAACAATATTGAGGTCACTCGCCCGGCAAATGCTGTGTATACCACAGTAGCCAGCCCGGAAAAAGTGTATGAGATAATATGGCCGTGAGTTTTCAGTTCTGAGTTTTCAGTTCTGAGTTCCCAGTTCCCAGTTTACAGTTTCTGGTTTCTGGTTTCCTGTTTCTGGTTTCTGGTTTGTCGTTTAGTTTTCGGTGCTCAGTTTCTCAGTTATTCGTACCTCCACTCTTGCCATTGAGGTGATTGTGGTGACACCAATCCATAAGGATGATCTGAAGAACTGAGAACTAAACTAGCCTAGTTCAGACAATTCAAGCCACCTCATTTCCCTTTCATCAATTGCTTCTTCTGTCTTTTTTAGAGCTCCGGCCCATTCACTCAGCTTCGTATGGTCCTGTTCACCGGAATTGAGATGTTCAAGCAATTCCGCTTTTTTCTTTGCCAGCTCGTCCAGTTCTACTTCCAGAGACTCAAATTCCCGCTTTTCCTTATATGACATCTTGCGCTGACCTTCTACCTTCACCTTCTCTACCTTTGGCTGAACAGTTTTTGATTGCTCAACTTTTTGTGCATCCTGTGCCCGTATATGCTCACGATATACAGAGTAGTTACCCGTGAAGTCCTGCACTGCTTTTCCTTCGTCAAATACAAAAAGGTGATCGACCAGGCGGTCCATAAAGTACCTGTCGTGAGATACTATGATCAGACACCCCTGAAATTGGCTTAAGAAATCTTCCAGTGTTCTTAAAGTGATCAGGTCAAGATCATTAGTAGGCTCATCCAGAATGAGGAAATTCGGATTCTGCACCAGCACACACAGCAGTTGAAGCCTCCTTTTTTCACCCCCACTCAGGTTATCGACATAATCGTACTGAGCCGGAGGGGAAAAATTGAACATGCTAAGAAATTTTGATGCTGTTATAGTCTTACCATCCGACAGGGTGATTACTTCAGCTATACTTTGAACTACATCTATTACTTTCTGCCCCGCTTTAAACTCCGGCTCTCTTTGGCGGTAGTATCCCATCACTATGGTATCGCCTTTTACCACCTCACCGGTATCAGGTTTTATCTGACCTGTCAGTACGTTTAGAAAGGTAGATTTCCCTGTCCCGTTTTTCCCTACTATCCCCAGCCGCTCCCCTTTTTTGAAAGTGTATGAAAAATTCTCGAACAGCACCTTGTCACCATATGATTTGGAGATAGCCTCCACCTCAAGTATCTTGCCTCCCTGCCGCCTGGTTTTGATGTCTAATTCAAGTGACTGCTTCTCAAAATTCTGGTGTGCCTTTTCTTTTACTTCCTGAAACGCATCAATACGGTATTTTGCTTTAGTACCGCGAGCTTTGGGCTGCCTGCGGATCCATTCAAGCTCTTTATTGTAAAGGTTTTTGGCTTTCTCTTTTTCAGCAAGTTGTTGCTGTTCCCGTTCCGCTTTCTTTTCCAAAAAATAAGAGTAATTACCTGAGTATTTGAAGATCTGAAACTGATCCAGCTCGATGATCTCGTTGGTGACACTTTCTAAAAAAAAGCGGTCGTGCGTTACCATTATTATTGCCATCTGGCTTTGAGACAGGTAATCTTCCAGCCACTCAATAGCATCCAGGTCCAGGTGGTTGGTAGGTTCATCAAGTATGACAAGATCTGGTTTTTCTATCAGCGTCTTTGCCAGGCCAACTCGTTTTTTTTGCCCCCCTGAAAGCTCTGCTATCGGTTGTTGGTGATCATCAATCCCAAGCTTCCCGAGTATCTCCTTTACCTGCCCTTCGTAATTCCAGGCATCTAACTCATCCATTCGGGAGATCAGGGTGGTCATCTTTTCAGCCACCTTTGCATCCTTTTGTGCTTCCGCAAGGCATTTTTCGTATGCTTTAACCAATACCGGCACCTCATCATCACTGTCAAGCACGGCTTCCAATACACTTTGGCCAGGGGCGAAATCAGGTTGCTGCCCGAGGTATGTCAGCTTGATATCATTCGCCACCACCACTTCTCCGGAATCCGGGGTGTCTAGTCCGGCCAGTATTTTCAGCAATGTAGATTTACCACTGCCATTTACACCTACCAACGCTATCTTTTGTCCCTGATCAATACCAAAGGAAATGTCTTTAAAAAGCACCCGTGCCCCATATGCCTTAGACACTCTGTCTACCGATAAATAGTTCATAGCACAAAGCTAATGAAATTGCTTTGCCTTTAGATGAGGTCCTCAAAAGTTTTGATCTCGCTCGGGCTTGCCGGATATCAATGCATCTTAGTGGGGTCCAGATAGTTCATGAGCACAAAAGTAACGAGCAGAGCCGAGGCTATTCCTTCCACAACAATAATGACAGATACAATATAGGGGTTCATAAATCGCCCCATAGGCTCGTTTTCAATAATACTCTGCATAAGACCTGTATCGAGAAAAGATACATAAAAGAAGATGAACAAGCCAAAGAGGACAGAACCGACTATACCGGTAAGTATGCCTGTACCCATTCCTTTGAAATAAGTGAATTCTTCCGGGCTCATCCTGCGCAAAGCTTTTATGGCTGTAAGTATCCCTGCTATCATAATAAAAATATTCATCACCCTGAGCTCCACAACATATAACAACCCGGATATTCTCATAATAAAGAAAAACGCGATCAGCCCCAACGCAATAAAAAGACCATACCTCTCTGAGATGTAGGTCTTTGTCTCAATTTTAGATGCATTTGTAACCATAGTATGGGTGAGTAGATGGTGTATTTCAATTTAGCAAAAATCCGGCTCATTTGAAAGGTAATGGCCCATTGTTTCAGTTTGCGATTTTTCATAAATTGGACACGATCAACCCAAACAAATAAAACCATGAGGATTCTAAAAATTATTATTTATGTGATATTGACCATTGTTTTATTGGCAGTGGTAATATCTCTTTTCCTACCTGCCAAGACTGAGTTAGAGCGATCTATAGTGATAAATGCTCCTGTGGAGAGCATTTTCGCTGAGGTCAATGACCTTAAAAAATGGCCGAACTGGTCACCCTGGAATGAGATGGACCCTACCATGGCAATGACCTATGCAGATAAAACAGCAGGAGAGGGCGCATCGTACTCCTGGGAAGGAGACCCTAACATCACCGGCACAGGGAAGCTAACTATAACCGAAAGCAGAGAGAATGAATATATCGCAACTGACTTAGACTTCGGACAGCAGGACACAGCCATTGGATACTACACTTTTGAAAATACTGGTGAAGGCACAAAAGTTACGTGGGGCTTTGAGACTGACCATGGGTGGAACCCTTTGAGCCGCTGGATAGGCGCTGTGTTTATTGAACCTATGCTGGGGCCAACCTTTGAAGACGGTTTGGAAAACCTAAAGACCCATGTAGAGTCCCTGCCATCCTTACCGAGCGATGATGAAGTGTCTATTGTGGAGGTGCAACCCATCACATACATTGGCCTGGGGGCTAAGTTGGATGCATCTAATTCTGAGGTAATATCATCCACCATGGCCGACTTGTATGGCCGGCTTATGCAGTACAGCGAGGAGTCAGGCGCTGAAATAACAGGGGCTCCTATTGCGGTTTATAAATCACTTGGCGAAGAAGATATAGAGGTAGTGTGTGGGCTACCTGTTAGCAGCGGAACAACCATTATGCATCAGGATATTAAAGTTGACTCGACTTTGGGAGGAGAAGCTGTGAAAGCAGTACATAAAGGAAGCTATGAAAAACTTCCTGCTACATACGATAAAATGAATATATTCATAGACAAAAACAGACGACAGGCAATAGGCCAACCATATGAGCTATATATTACTGATCCGGAAGAAGTGACGGACACTACGCAATGGATCACAGAGGTATATTTTCCCATTGGAAGGGAATAGCGAATTACCATCTGCTGCTAATCAGACTCATGCCTACGAGAGTGGTGGTTTTTTTCCTTCCATTCTCGTAGTTCCAGCCTACGTTGTTGCAGCTCCTCTTCAGTGAACTCAAAATCAATTAGCTTATCCAGGTCCGGCTGGCCTGCATCTATCCAGCAGGTGTACCAGAAATCGCCAACCATCTTTACAGACCTCAGCATTTGTCGCTCCACCATTCCACCCAAAGCTTCGTGGTACTTCTGCGAAAACTCGCGGGAATAGACCTTTACAGTTACGTTCCCCCTTGTTTCGAAGGAATATTTTTTATCTATGCCTAACTTCTCTGTTATGGCAACCTCAAATGCCAACACAGAATCCAATGCCTCATGAGCATGCACCACTGCATCCCATATTGCCAATTGAGGGTTTTCAATGTAGCTGGCCCGGCCAATGAAAAAATCATAATCTTCTGAAAATAATTCCGGAAGGCGAGATTCCCACAACCCGTGAATGCCTCGCTGCCCCGTCAACTGCCCGTCATAATTTTCAGTGGTGTGCAACGGTACGTTGGCATCGGCAATGTAATGCCCAAGGTCAGCAGACAAACGGAGGATATTTCTAACATCGCCTACTCTCATGGCATCGGTGAGCTGATATTTAACCCTGTTTACGTGCCAGGGCACAATACCGTACGCGAGCAACGTATCTTCCGAATATTGCTCGACTGCATCGTTCCAATACCTGGGGAGTTTATATGCAGCGCTGTCTCCATATACATCCAGATCTATGTAATGGCACGGGGCCTCTCCTTCTACAGCATATCTGCGCCTGTCAGGATTCACAGCGTTTTCTGTCAGGTACTGTATATTATGCTTATAAAACCCGATCATCTCTACCGGCAGTGTAAAAACCGCCATTCTGTTGATCTTCTGATGTCCGAAAAAGCCCCACATGGTAGCTGAGGCTGATGAGGTTAAAATAAGAAAAAGGGAAACTAATAATTTCTTCAAAACAAGTAAAACCAGCTATTCGGGTAAAGTTAACCATATTTATTATAAAAAATATTCGCAACATACTTTTTGCAAATAACAGAATTAGCATTACCTTTGCACACTCAAAATTTTATAGAAGAGAAGTCGAATAAATATCAGATATGGCAAATCACAAATCAGCATTAAAGAGAATCAGATCTAATAATGCCAAAAGATTAAGAAACAAGTACCAGCATAAAACAACCAGAACATTTGTTAAAAGGTTGAGAACGACTACTGATAAATCGGAAGCCCAGGAACTATTGAAGACGGTAATTTCGATGTTGGATAAATTAGCCAAGAAGAACATTATTCATAGAAATAAGGCTGCCAACAACAAGTCTAAACTTACTAAGCTGGTAAACAGCCTGTAATAATTCTTTATAGATAGATATAGATGAAAAGCTGTCTCAAGGGACAGTTTTTTTTGTTTCCACCAGTTTCTGCACCACTTTCTTTGGATCAGGCAGAAAAATTGGGGACCCAAGAGAAAGTTTAGCCTGCCTGACACCTCACCTCACCCATTACAGGCTGAAATACTTGCTCAGCAATCAGCCCTCACCTCAAAAGCAGAACTACAGGATTTTGGTGGGTGAGGTGTTGCAAGCATTAAAATATTGAGAGTCTGCAATATGCTTGTTGATCACGTCAAATCTGCATGAAATTTCAAAGAAACTTGTGTTATCAGTAATACTTACGCACCTCCCCAGAAATATTACTCGATCCATTTCTTTCCTGTCTTTTTTCTCAACTTTAAAACAAACTTCACAAATTTTATTAATTTGCCGAGATGAAAGAGGTAAAAGAATATTTAACCATTAAAAGTTGGGCTGAGGAGGACCGTCCAAGAGAAAAGTTACTCCTTAAAGGCAAGTCCGCCCTATCCGATGCAGAACTCATTGGCATTCTGATCAGCTCAGGCACAGCCTCGATGAGCGCCATTGATGTTGCAAAACAGATCCTCAATCACACACATAATGACCTCAACCAGTTGGCAAAACTGTCGGTAAAGGACCTGATAAAATTCAGGGGTATTGGTGAAGCCAAGGCCATCGCCATAGTCAGCGCTATGGAGCTAGGCAGGAGAAGAAAAGAGACTGCATCGGCTAAAAAACCCAAGATCACCTGCTCGGAAGACGCCTATCAGGCCATAAAACCGGAGCTCTTAGATATTGGGCATGAGGAATTTTGGGCTCTTCTTCTTAACAGAAGTAACACTGTAATGAAAAAACAACTCGTAAGCAGTGGTGGTGTTAGTGGCACTGTTGCCGACCCAAAGATCATCTTCAAATCCGCTCTGGAAGAGTTGGCATGCGGTATTATTCTCGTACACAACCACCCGTCCGGCAATCTAAGACCCAGTGAGGCAGACATCAACCTCACCCGGAAAATGAAAGAAGCAGGCAGGCTACTCGAAATCCCTGTGCTTGACCATATTATTTTCACTGACAATAGCTATTTTAGCTTTGCAGACGAAAATATGTTATAGATTATGACCAGAAACAGGATTATCTACACCAGCGTTTTTTTGATTATTGTTGTTATAATTATTTATTCGCTCAATGGCGAGTCGCCCGAGGCATATCAAAAGACCATCATCAAAGCTCGTGAAAAGCAGGATTCCTTTATGAGAAATTCGGAGGAATCTCCTTTTGTACAACACAATGTGCAATATCACGGCCTGCACTATTTTGAGCCGGACCTAAAGTATAAGATCAACGCCCGCTTTGAGTCCATTGCTGACAAAAAGATCCGTAAACTCCCTACCAGTGATAACCTGGAGAAGGAATACCTGGAATATGGTTACGCCCATTTCGAGCTAGGCGGACGCAAGGAAAAGCTACTTATACTGGAAAATGTAAAAGAGAAGTTACTTTTTCTGGCATTTGGAGATGCAACCAGCGCTAATGAAACATATGGAGGAGGCAGGTACCTGGAAGTGACCCATGATGGAAGCAATAGTATTCTTCTGGACTTCAATAAGGCATATAATCCCTACTGTGCATACACTGAAGGGTATAGCTGTCCTTTGCCCCCCAGAGAAAACCTGTTGGAGGTAGCCATAAAAGCCGGAGAAAAGAACTATGATCATTAACAAATCCCGTATCATCCACCTGCACAACCTGCAGAGCCTGAAGTATTATTGAAGCTTTAGGGTTTCAGAACACTCCACGACAACCGGCGCTATCATACTTCCGTACGGAACAATCCGTTGTATGGCGATAACGCAGCAGTAGCGTGCAAATATTCGTTAATTTTATATTCAAGGTCAAAAGCTCAAAATAATGGATAGATTGGTCACTATATTTTTATTCCTTTTCGGCATGGCATGCCAGTCACAGGGGTATCAACAGGAGGAGATAGCTTCAACACCCGCTTCGAAACATGTGGGTGGCCGTTGCGAAGGTTGTGAGGCGGTCTATGAGTATGGAAACAAAATATTGACCTCTACTGACACCTTACCTGGTTTTCATGAAGAAGGCCCAAAACTTAAAGTCACCGGAACCATATTTGAGAAGGATGGTCAGACACCTGCCGAAAATGTAATCTTGTACATCTACCACACCGATCAGCAAGGCATCTACGCCACCAGGGGGGACGAAAAAGGGTGGGCCAAACGGCATGGCTATATTCGCGGATGGATCAAAACCGGCAAAGATGGAAAGTATACATTTTACACGCTCAGACCTGGCGCTTACCCAAGCAGGGCTCAGGCCGCTCACATTCACCCGGTAGTGAAGGAGCCTGGCATCAACGAATACTATATTAGCAGCTATTTTTTCAATGATGATCCGCTTTTATCTAAAAATGAGCGAAATGATCCTTCACCACGAGGTGGGTCCGGGATCCTCTCCTTAACTAAGGAAGATGATCTTTGGGTCGCCAAAAGAGATATTATTCTCGGGCTGAATATTCCTGGTTACCAATAGCAAAAGCCCCTTAAAAGCCGGATCAGTCCGTACTTCCGGGTTTGCGGGCGTCTTTACGCTGACTGCCGCACAGTGCTCAGTGTCTTACACCACACATTTTCCTCCCCATTAAACCAACCCTGGAAGACCTGGTTGGTCTATAATTTTGCAGGTATTCCTTCGGGATATTATACTACGCATAGCCCTTTGCACCTTGCATTTTCCTTGTTTACTTAAAAAGTTGTGTTTCACCATCCTTAAAAGCCGGAAATGTTTAATTTTGCCACCGCATAACAATTACCATTTTTATACCGTAGTGCTATTATGAAGATATCTTTAAACTGGCTTAAGGATTATATAAATATCAACCAATCACCTGAAGAAATCGGGAAATTACTAACTGATACAGGACTTGAGGTGGAAGGGTTGGAAAATTTTGAGCAGGTTCCCGGAGGGCTGAAAGGTCTTGTGATCGGGGAAGTGCTCACCTGCGAGAAACATCCTAATGCAGATAAACTATCCGTCACTACGGTAGATATTGGAACGGACGCACCCTCTCCCATCGTTTGTGGGGCTCCCAACGTAGCCAAAGGACAAAAGGTGGTGGTAGCCACTGTTGGCGCTACCTTATATCCTGCCGGGCACGAACCATTTCAGATCAAAAAAGCCAAGATCAGGGGCGAAGTATCAGAGGGAATGATCTGTGCGGAAGATGAAATTGGACTGGGAACAAGTCATGAAGGGATTATGGTGCTGGATACTGATTTACCAAACGGCACCCCTGCCGCTGAATATTTTAACCTGAAAGATGATGTAATTATCGAGATCGGTCTTACCCCTAACAGGGCTGATGCGGCTTCTCATATAGGCGTAGCCAGGGACCTGAAGGCCGTATTAAAGCAGGATGTACAATGGCCTGATGTAGACAATTTTGAAGTTAACTCTACAGATCACCCTATAGAGGTAGTGGTTGAAAACCTCGAAGCGTGCCCACGATTTTCCGGTGTCACCATCACAGATGTAAGTGTTGGGGAATCTCCTGATTGGCTAAAACAGCGGCTATCCGCGATAGGGTTGACTCCGATTAACAATGTTGTTGACGCTACTAATTACGTACTTCATGAACTAGGACAACCCCTGCACGCCTACGATGCCAGTGCCGTGACCGGCAACAAAGTGATCGTAAAAACGCTGCCGAAAGGAACCAAATTCGTCACCCTGGATGAAAAAGAAAGGACCCTTACTGACCATGACCTGATGATCTGCAATGGCAATGAGGAAGGCATGTGTATTGGGGGTGTATTTGGAGGAATAGGATCGGGAGTAAATGAATCTACAAAAACCATCTTCCTGGAGTCTGCGTATTTTTCACCTGATTATATCCGCAAAACCGCTCAGCACCATCAACTAAAAACAGATGCCTCGTTTCGTTATGAACGGGGTACTGATCCGCATATTACTATTTATGCTCTCAAAAGAGCCGCATTATTAATCCAGTCGCTCACAGGGGGCAAAATCAGTTCTGGTATTGTTGATATCTATCCTGAGAAAATTGTAAGTTCTGAGGTGAAGGTTAAATTCAAAAACATAGATCGCCTGATCGGCAAGCAAATTGACAAGGAACAGATCTTCGAAATACTCAATCTGCTGGACATTGAAGTGAGCCATGAAACAGAAGAAGGCTTTACAGCTTCAGTTCCCCCATATCGTGTCGATGTACAGCGGGAAGCGGACGTTATAGAAGAAATATTACGGATCTACGGTTTTAATAATGTAGAGCTTCCTGAGCATGTACAAAGCGACTTCCTTGCGGAATTTCCCACAAGAGATAAGGACAAAATCCAGAAAACCGCTACAGAGCTGCTGGTCAGCAACGGATATTATGAGATCTTAACCAACTCGCTCACCAAACCAGGGTACGCGGAGCTGGCTGAAGATCTTGACGCCAAACATAGTGTAGAGATACTAAACAAGTTAAGCGAAGATCTGGGTGTACTCCGGCAAAGTATGCTGTACTCCGGCCTGGAAGTAGCCTTGCACAATATCAACAGGAGGCAGGTCAACCTCAGGTTTTTTGAATTTGGTAAAATATATCACCAGAAAGAAGGAGATTATCAGGAACACACAAGACTGGCCATTTTCATAACAGGTGATATTGAAGGGGAAAACTGGATCAATAAGAGTAGAAAAGTACGTTTCCATAACCTTTCTCACATGGTAAATCTTATATTATCTCGCCTCCTCAATAAAACATTTGCCAATGAAGTGATCCACGAATACCCGTTTGATTATGGCTTGCATACGCTTTTAAATGAAAAAATCCTTGTGCGAATGGGTAAGATAAAGCCTGCTATAACCAAAAAAATGGGGCTAAAGCAAGAAATATTTTACGCAGACATTGACTGGGACTTGCTTTTAAAGAAGACAAATAATAATATAGTATTCGAAGAAGTGCCTAAATTTCCCGAAGTCAGGCGAGACCTTTCTTTGGTTATCGACAGAAGCGTTAGTTTCGAAGACATCAAAAAAATAGCGCTCAACAACGAACAAAGGCTATTGAGGTCTATGAATGTTTTTGACGTATATGAGGGTGAAAACATTGGCAGTGATAAGAAGGCTTATGCCATCAGTTTTATCCTCCAGGATAAAGAAAAAACGCTGACTGACAAGGTTATCGACAAAACTATGACTAAATTGATGACTTCTTTTGAAAGTAACCTGGGTGCCCTCATCCGAAAATAACCCTAAAAGCAAAGGATTATTGGCGGACTTGCAATTGAAAACAACATTATAAAAATGAATAAAGACCAGCTTAAAGCTAACTTGTCATCGTTGGAAAGAAAAATTAACTTGCTTATTGGCGATTATAAGAACCTAAAGCTGGAGCTTAACCAGCTCAAAAACGAAAATGACGAGCTTAAATCTTTGGTAAGAGATAAAGAGCAGCAAATAAGTAGCTTTCAAAATAAGATTAAAATTAGTAAGATTGTAAACGAAATAGATACAGGAGAAGGGAATACTTCTGAACTGAAGAGGAAAATTGACGATTATATAAAGGAGATTGATAAGTGTATTGCACACTTAAGTAAATAACACGGCTCCATATGGACGAACTTTCAATAAAAATTAAAATTGCCGACAGAGAATACCCGATGAAGGTAAAAGCTGAAGATGAGGCAAGGGTAAGGAATGCCGGCAAGCAGATTAATGAAAGAATAAGATCTTACAGGGAACGCTTTGGGATAGACGACAAACAGGATCTTTTAGCTATGGTTGCATTTGACTGTCTGGTTGACAAACTGGAGACGGATGAAAAACAATACGACATGGATGAAGGTGTGCTGGAAAAAGTCAATCATTTAAATAATATTATCAATCAAGCTTTATAAGTAACAATTACTCTTCCGGTTCTGATGAACCTTTTGCTGCATCTTTAAATTGTGAGTATTTGCTCAGAAATTAAGGAATGAGAGGCTTTAAGCCCGGTGTATATATTGGCAAAAGGAGATTTCGTCCATACCGTATGCCCTCAACCCCCGCATTTCTGCCTGATCCTCACTTCATATTTTTAAATATAAAACAATGGCAGATTCAATCTTTTTAATACTAGCAGGTGTTGTTGGCCTCGGTATTGGTATTGTCATAGGAAGGGCCTTAATGAAAAAGGTCAATGAGGGTAAGGAAAAGGAGCTCGAGGAAAAAGCCAAGAGCATCATAAGGGAAGCTGAACTTTCGGCAGAGAATATTAAGAAGGACAAGATACTTGAGGCAAAAGAGAAATTTTTAAAGCTCAAATCGGAATTCGAAGAGGATGCTTCCAGAAAGAAGAACCAGATCATTTCTAACGAAAATAAGCTAAAGCAAAAGGAGCAGCACCTGTCCAAAGAATTTGAACAGGTAAAGCGAAAAGAAGCCGAGATCAATGAACTAAGGGAAAACCTGACCACTCAATTGGAGGTGGTGAACAAGAAAAAATCAGAGTTGGACAAGTTCAATCAGCAGAAGGTTAGTATACTGGAGAAAATAAGTAATCTTACTGCAGATGAGGCTAAAGAACAGTTGATCGAATCGCTGAAAGACGAAGCTCAAACCAAGGCCTCTTCCTTTGTGAAGGATATTCTTGAAGAAGCAAAACTGTCGGCTACCAAGCAAGCCAAGAAAATAGTACTGGAAACAATTCAAAGGACTGCTACCGAGCATGCTATTGAAAACTGTGTCTCTATATTTAACATAGAGAGTGATGACATTAAAGGAAAGATCATCGGACGCGAGGGGCGCAATATCCGTGCCCTTGAAGCCGCTACAGGCGTAGAGATCATTGTAGACGATACTCCCGAGGCCATCATTATTTCAGGCTTTGACCCCGTTAGAAGAGAGATCGCCAGGTTATCGCTACACAGGCTGGTAGTAGATGGCCGGATACACCCCGCCCGTATTGAAGAGATCGTATCCAAAACAAAGAAAAACATCGAAGAAGAGATCATTGAGATCGGCGAACGTACGGTAATAGATCTGGGCATCCATGGCCTGCACCCTGAGCTCATCAAAATGGTGGGCAGGATGCGTTTCAGGTCATCATATGGACAAAATCTACTGCAACACTCTCGGGAAGTGGCCAATCTTTGTGCTACTATGGCATCTGAGCTGGGGCTGAACCCCAAACATGCAAAGAGGGCCGGACTGTTGCACGATATTGGTAAGGTATGGCCCGATGAGCCGGAAAAACCCCATGCAATAATAGGTATGGAGCTGGCTCAAAAGTACAAGGAACACCCTGTGGTATGCAATGCCATTGGCGCTCACCATGATGAAATAGAAATGACCTCCATGATCTCTCCTATTATTCAGGCATGTGATGCCGTATCAGGAGCCAGACCAGGCGCGAGGCGAGAGGTAATGGAAAGCTACATCAAGAGACTGAAAGAGCTGGAGCAACTTGCCCTGAGTTTTGAAGGTGTGCATAAATGCTATGCCATACAAGCCGGCCGTGAGCTACGTGTGATGGTAGATGCCGAAAATGTATCTGACGAACGCGCCAGCCAGTTGTCATTTGATATCTCACAGAAAATAGAAAAGGATATGCAGTACCCCGGGCAAATAAAGATAACGGTGATTCGGGAGATGAGATCTGTGGCTTACGCTAAGTAGTGTCTTTAAGAAAACGTTCCCGCAAAAGGGCGGGACAAGTCCCAAAAAGTGATAGTCCCGTACAGTTGTTACAGTTGTCGGGAAGAGCGTTTTTGGAACAAGCATAACGTAGACATTGGCGTTTTCTTAGAGACACAAAGTAACCTTCGGTTCTCTGTTCTCTGTTGGTTTTCGGTTCACTTTTATTTAAAGAGTGAACTAAAAACTGACCAAACAGCATAATCCATCCGGCAGTAATCAAAAGCAGTTGGCTTTCAATAACTCAACCAATTGACCAATAACAACACATCAGCCTTAGGACTTACGCCCGTCTTTCACCGGATGTGACGTGCTTTACGGAAACACTCATCCAATCCGGCATATTGTTCCAAATTCCAAAGTGCCCTCCGGTATTTCGGCCTTACCTGTCTCCATTGCCCGCAATATATTGTCTTCAGATACTGGTATTTGGAAAATTTTATATAACTTTTCAGCTTATTTTTAAGCTATTTGTTTTTGAGTTACAGGTTTTTAGATCTATTTTTTACTTGTTCATATAGCATTTGATGAAGCTCATTTATTCCATTCTATTTTTTCTCACCACGCTTTCCCTTTCCTTTTATTCGACCGCTCAAAATAGTACACAGGAAGGCATAGAGAGCTATAAAGAAAAGCTTCACGAGGCGATTCAGACAAATGATCTGCAAAAGGCTGCCGCTTACTCTTACGAGATCGCTCGCTTATATTTTAAATCCGGAGAATTAAAGGAGGCTGCTAAAGAACTGATGGTTACATTATCCTATAGCGAAAAAATAAATAACTCCGGTATTAGCCAATCGGCTTATTATACATTAGGATTGATCCATCATGATCTGAGGGAGTACAACGATGCCATAAAGCAATTCAGAAAGAGTTATAAACTTGCTGAAAAGCAAAAAGACGAACTGGCAATGGCCGATAACTCAATAGGTATTGCCCAATGCTATGCCGCCCTGCAGCGCCATAAGCGTGCGATAGAGCCACTTGAAGAAGCTTTAAGCATTTATATCCGGCATAGCCAAAGGGAATCACGGCAATATTGCTATAACCTGCTTGCCGAGTATCATAAACAACTGGGTAACGGTGCTAAATCAAATGAATATTTCAGCCACTATTCCTTAATGGAAAGTGAGAGCAATCGTGAAAGACAACTCAGCAAAATGGAGGAGCGTATCGGTGTTGTGGAAGCCGAAAAAATAGCAACCGAGCGTGCCCTCGGTATCAAAGAGTCTGAATTGCTGGAACAGTCACAAGAACTTCAAAAGGTAGAGGACTCTCTCAAGGAAGCGCAAGAGCTAAGTGAAAAGCAGCAACTACAGATCAACCTGCTTAACACGGAAAAAGAATTGAGCGACATGACGGTGAAAGAGCAAAATGCCAGGATCCAAAATGAGAGGTTGTTGAGAAATTCGCTTATCGGAGGCGTTGCACTCGCGGGTGCTTTGATTTTTGTGATATTTATTGATTATAGAAGGAAAATAAAGACGAATAAAAAGATCCATCAGCAAAATCTGAATATCACCAGCAGTATTAACTATGCCCAGCGTATACAACAAGCTATGCTGCCTCACCTTGAAAATATCGGAGAATTATTGCCGGATCATTTCGTGCTGTTCAAACCCCGTGATATTGTAAGTGGCGACTTCTACTGGTTTTCCGAGCTCCCGGGTGACCAGCCCGGTGAAGTCAGTAACTTTGGTATTGCCGCGGTTGACTGTACGGGCCATGGCGTGCCAGGAGCATTTATGTCGATGATAGGAATGAATGCCCTAAATGGTATAGTAAACAGGGGGATCAATAAAACTGATCAGATATTGGAAAACCTTCATCATGATATTACCTCAGCGCTCAGACAGGAAGAAACCGGCAATAGAGATGGTATGGATATGGCCCTTTGCCTGATAAAACGTAACGAAAAAATACTGGAATTTTCGGGAGCAAAAAACCCCTTGGTGTACATACAAAATAACGAACTGCATCACATTAAAGGCGATGTTCATAGCATCGGTGGCGGCAAAAAGGGAAAAGAAACTCGCTTTACTCAACATAAAATAAAAATTGATCAGCCCACAACAGTATATATTTTTTCTGATGGTTATGTGGATCAGTTCGGAGGTCTAGATAATATGAAATTTATGTCTAAGCGCTTCAAACAACTCCTATATGATATCCATCAGTTGCCACTGGAAGAGCAAAAAGCTCGCCTGGATAAATCATTTTATGAATGGAAAGGAGATGGCAGGCAAATTGACGATATATTGGTAATCGGCTTTAGGATCGATATTTAGAGCTGTCTACCTTTTATTTATTCTTGTTAGTGGCCGGTTGATAATGAACTAAAAAGATCAAATCCGCATTTTTCACCAGAAACAGGCATGTTATAGCTATTAGTTTATAGAAAAATAACAAAAGATTAATAACTTTCCACCGCAAATTCACTAACAGCCAATAAGAATGGTCACTACTGAGGAGAAAGAGAAAGCAAGACGACAATTAGGCAGCAAGGGATTCCTGGATTTACCGGTGAGTCCTGGTACTGATCTGATAGCAGAGATCAATAAGTTACGAAAGGAAAAAAATGCCGTAATTCTGGCCCACTATTATCAGTTTCCTGAGATACAGGATATTGCCGACTATGTAGGCGACAGCCTTGGTCTTGCACAACAAGCTGCCGATACAAATGCTGATATTATAGTATTCGCGGGTGTTCATTTCATGGGGGAAACAGCCAAAGTATTGAGCCCTGATAAGAAGGTGATCCTACCTGACCTTAATGCAGGTTGTTCTTTAGCAGACTCTTGTCCTCCGGATAAATTTGGAGAATTTATTAAACAACATCCTGACCATGTGGTGGTGACCTATGTCAACTGTTCCGCCGAGATAAAAACAATGAGTGATATAGTCTGCACCAGTTCCAATGCAGTGAAGATCATCAACTCCATACCGGCTGATAAACCCATCATATTTGCTCCGGATGCTAACCTGGGAAAATACCTGATGAAAGTTACCGGCAGAGATATGCTGCTATGGGATGGCGCGTGCATGGTACATGAAGCATTCAGTATTGACAAGCTATTGGCCGCTCACAAAGAGCATCCTACAGCAAAAATAATTGCTCATCCTGAATCAGAAAGTCATATTTTAAAGGTAGCCAGTTTTATTGGCTCTACCTCTAAGCTCATCGATTTTGTAAAGAACGATCCTGCAGAAGAGTTCATAGTAGCCACAGAAGCGGGGATACTGCACCAGATGAGCAGAGAGGTACCTCATAAAAAGATCATTGCCGCTCCAGCCTATGCAGAAAATAAATGCTCTTGCAGTGAATGCGGTTACATGAAGATGAACACCTTGCAAAAGCTATATCTGTGTATGAAATACGAAGAGCCGGAGATCACTCTCCCTGAAGATATTATCAAAAATGCATTAAAACCAATCCAGAGAATGCTGGAGCTATCATAGGTCAGCTATGCAAAAAACTGACTTTCTGGTTATAGGTTCAGGCCTGGCGGGCCTGAGCTTTGCAGTGAAGATGGCCCGTCATTTCCCGGATCAGCAGATCACTGTTATCACCAAAGATAGTGTAAATGAAAGCAATACCCGTTATGCCCAAGGTGGCATAGCTGTGGTTACTGATCTGCTCAATGACGATTTTGATAAGCACAAAAAGGACACGCTCATAGCCGGTGATGGATTGTGTGATGAATATATCGTTGACCTGGTAGTGAAGGAAGGCCCGTTCCGGCTACAGGAAATCATAGATCTTGGTGCTGAATTTGACAGAAGCCCCGATGGCAGCTACCATTTGGGTATGGAGGGCGCCCACTCCGCCCGCAGGATACTCCACTATAAAGATGTGACCGGATTTAAGATACAAAGCACGCTGCTGGATGAAGCGCATAGGTTGTCCAACGTACATATTCTGGAGCACCATTTTGCTGTAGATCTGATCACACAACACCACCTGGGTGAAGTTGTGACTAAGAAAAGCACAGATATCAAATGTTTTGGGGCTTATTCCCTGGACCTGAAAACTCACAAAATTGAAACATACATTGCCAAAACCACTATTTTGGCATCGGGAGGTATCGGGCAGGTGTACCAACTCACCACCAACCCAGCCGTGGCTACCGGTGACGGTATAGCAATGGCCTATCGTGCTAAAGCGCTGCTTGAAAATATGCAATTTGTGCAGTTTCACCCCACAGCGCTATACGGCAATCCCGGGGAAACAGCCTTTCTCATTTCAGAAGCCGTTCGTGGGTTTGGCGCCATCTTAAAAACAAGAAATGGCAAAACCTTCATGGAAAAGTATGACGAACGGGGGTCGCTGGCATCGCGCGACATTGTGGCCCGTGCCATCGACTCTGAAATGAAGGCCAGTGGCGACCCGTGTGTCTTTTTGGATTGCAGGCATCTGGATATCGAGGAGTTTAAAGAGCATTTCCCAAATATTTATCAAAAATGCCTGTCGTTGGATATTGACGTAGCAAAAGATATGATACCTGTAGCTCCGGCTGCACACTACGTTTGTGGTGGAGTGAAAACAGATGAATGGGGTCGTACTAATATCGATAACCTATATTGCTGTGGCGAAATAGCCTGCACCGGATTACATGGTGCGAACCGCCTGGCGTCTAATTCACTGCTGGAGGCATTGATATTTGCACATCGTTGTTATCTTGATGTGATTCAAAAGGCTTCTACATTATCTCACATGGAGAACATCCCGGAGTGGCAGGCTGCGGGTACCACACAGCCCCGCGAGTGGGTGCTGATCAATCACAACCGTACAGAGGTGAAAAATATTATGAGCGACTATGTGAGCATTGTTCGCTCCAATGAACGGCTGCAGCGTGCACTAAACCGGCTAGAGATCATACATCAGGAAACAGAAAGGCTATACAAAACCACTACCCTGTCTCCTCAACTTTGTGAATTGCGCAATCTCATTAATGTTGCTTACCTGATCGTGAAGCAGTCAATTGAACAGAAAGAGAACAGAGGGACTTTTTATAATGTTGATATAGGGGCTGAGAGGTGAGGGCTGAGGGGTGAGAGCTGAGGTTTTCTGGGCTTATGATTGAGTAAAAAACTATTTCTAAAATCCTGATCTTTAGTGATCAAAATTAAATCATTAGCATCTGCATATTCAGAAATCCGTGAATCTTTGGTGTACCACTTATCCAAAATATCATTAACATGCTGCGATAAAAAACCTAGTTCATTGAGTCGTTTGGAAAGCTTCTTGGGGATATGAACATCACACAGAAAATTCATTTACTGTGCAATATTATATGTTTGCCCAGACACTGAAAGTCGGGCATAATTTAAACATGCCATTATATCATCTTTTTCCAACTCCGGATGATCCTCTAGGATTTCTTCAATAGCCATACCTGAACTCAGCATATCCGGAATAACCTCAACAGGCCATCTCATACCTCTAACCACAGGCTTTCCATGGCAAACAGAGGGGTCAATCGTGATTCTGCTGATATTTGAATTCATACTGTAAATATACAAATTAATTAAAAGAAGCGATATAGCACTAACTGTTAATAACCTTCATTTCAAACAACAATTCTGTTACCTTTATCACTAATATGTCTGAACTATTTGAATTATATACAACCGATGGCCTCCGGCTTAAAGGGACAATATGGCTACCTGACAATCAACCAGAGTCGATCACCTGCCTGGTGCATGGCTTTGGTGAGCATATTGGCCGGTATGAGCATGTAGCTGTGGCTTTCAACAAGGTAAATATGGCATTGACAGCCATTGACTTGAGAGGGCATGGCAAGTCGCAGGGAAAACGGGGACACACCCCTTCGTACGATCACTTGCTACAAGATCTGCGGTTGTTTATTAAGTACATCAGTGGCAGGTTTCCCAACATACCGATCCACTTGTACGGACACAGCATGGGCGGCAACATTGTCAGCAATTATCTGCTAATCGATCGCCCTACCGCAGTACGTTCTGCAGTAGTTACTTCTGCATGGTTCAAACTTCGTTTCGATCCTCCACAGTTGAAAGTGGCTGTGGGAAAGGCAATGCGGAAAATATACCCGAAATATTCGGAATCCAACGGACTGAACCCTGATCATCTGTCTACCGATAAATCAGTAGGCAAGGCTTATAATAATGATCCTTTGGTGAATGACAAAATAACAACGGAGATGTACTTTGCCATTACCGAAGCGGGCCAATGGGCGTTAGATCATGCCACAACTGTAGAAATACCGCTGCTTGTCATGCACGGCTCTGCAGACTCCATTACCTCCCCGGAAGCCTCCGCGCGGTTTGCTGACAGGGCAAGTGCTCAGTATAAGCCCTGGGATGGCATGTATCATGAAACACACAACGAGATTGATAAAGAAAAAGTGATACACACCATTATAGACTGGCTAAAGCAGCATAGTTGAACTATCACTTTACTTCAAATAATAATTCACTAGGCTTTCTGACTTTTCTCTCTCGCTGCGCATGATCATCTTCAGAACGATACCCTATGGCAGCCGCGACCACTGCATTCAGGTTCCTTTCAGAAAGCTGCAGAATTTTATTATACTCATTAGCATCAAACCCTTCCATAGGACATGCATCTATTTTTAATTCAGCACAAATTGCCAGCAGATTGCCCAGCGCCAAATAAGTTTGCTTTGCAGCCCATTCCTGCCTCTCTTCATCTGTTTTTTCAGCCAGCTTTCCTTTTATGAAGTCTCCATACCTACGAATATTGTCAGGGGACTGGCCGCGTACCTGTGCTGTTATTCGTATGAAGTCTTCGATGATTTCATTGGTGATATCACTATAACCGCAAAAAACGATCAAATGAGACGCATCTGTCACCTGTGCCTGACCCCATGAGGCGTTTTTAAGTATTTTCCGTGTCTCATGATCCTCCACTATCAGTACCTTATAAGGCTGAAGGCCATAGGAAGAGGCAGAAAGGCGTATCGCCTCCTTGATTTTCTCAAGTTGTTCCTGCTCCACTTTCTTATGAGGATCGAATTTCTTTGTGGCATATCGCCATCTCAAGTTTTTGATGAGTTCCATTTTATTAAACCTTATGAATATAAAAATCTACAATAAAAATTACCGATGAGCATGCAATACATAGTTCTTCATCATGAACTGTTCCTCAAAGCCCAACTTCAAATATAGATCCTTGCCCATATTTGATGCCTGAAGCGTTGCCAACTCAAAGCCACTGTCAATGGATAGGTTAAGGACCCTTCTCATCATTTGCTCTGCAAATCCTTTTCTTCTCATTTCAGGAATAACACCCATAGCATGTATGCCCATCACATTTTCCATATGATGTAGAATGACGGTGCCCACAGCCGCACTTTTATAAAAAGCCACATAAAAGTCAGTACTTTCGTATGCAGGTAGCAATAGCCGGTGACTTATGGTGTACCCAAAAGCCTCCAAAAAAAGTTGCTCCCATTGGATAGCTTCTTCTTCAGTTTGCACTTTCTTGATCGTCAACGCCCCGGTTTCATCATGGCGTTTTCCTAATTGCAAAGACATTCCCACCTGTTCAAACTGCTTTTCAAATCCATGGGCCTCTAACCACTTGTAGGATTGACTTTGGCAGATATCCCAGTAAGGAACCACAAGCCGGAACGGTGTGGTCAGTAGCCTGTCCTTTGCTGCTATTGCGGTCTTTTCATCAGCATTGTGGTGAAACCACAAGCGATTTGGCCACTCGGAATAATCAACGGCACAAAACTCAAAACTTTCTTCCCGGGTGTGCGCCTGCGCCCGTTTTCCTACCACTCGCCATAAGGACGTAAGGTTTTCTATATTTTTACTAACACGATCTGATACTGTTCTCATTGTTTTCATTGTTTTCATCTGTTAATTAAAATGATGCCCGTGATCATCGCCACGATGCCAAGTATTCCTTTATGATCAATTGGTTCTGCGGGTAGTCCAAACCATCCAAAATGACCTGCTACTACCGAGAATACCAGTTGGCCACAAAGCCCCAGAGAGATCATTGTAGACACACCCAGTCTGGGAATGGTGTAATAATATAAACTCACACCAATCACACTAAATAATGCACCTGTAAACCACAGATAATAAGGTACTTCCTTTAATTGCTGTACAGTTGGGATATTTTTTACACTCAAGCCCACCAAGAGCATGGCAAAGAAGGCGCTACAAAAGAAGGCTACCAACGATGCCAGCAACGGATTTTTTAACAAGACCCCGAGTTGTGCATTCAGGCCTCCCTGAATGGCCAGAAATACGCCTCCTATAAAGGCTAAAATAGTTACCATTAGCTGATTCATATGGCGAAAGTAAAGGAGGCATTTCACTATCGCATTTACATATGTTGATGCAGCTTATTTTTTTAAATCTTTTCTGATGCGACTGAGTTGCGTGGGCGTAATACCCAGGTATGAAGCGATATGCCGCTGCGGTACGCGACTTTCAAGATCCGTATAGTTTTTAAGAAAGGTCAAATATCTTTCCATAGCAGTTTGAGTGGCAAATGAGATCTGTCTTTTCTCATTTTCAATCACCCATTTTTGTTCCAGATAACCTGTATAGAAGTTTTTCAGGTCATCATTCTCATTGATGAGTTGTTTATACTTTTTAAAATTCAAGCTGAGGATTATGCCATCTTCCAGGCATTCAAGAGCAAAAGATGAAGGACAAGACAGCAAAAGAGAAACCGTAGAGGCAGCAAAATTTCCTTCCAAAAAGAAATTTTTAATATGCGTATTTCCATCTTGTGTAACAAACAGTGAGGTGATTATTCCTTCGCAGACGAAGTATAAACTCTTTGCCACCTGGTTGAGTTGTAAGAGGTAATGGCCCTTTTCAATCGAGGTGAATTTGGCTATGGAAAGCAATTTTGAAAGGGACTCCTCGCTGACCGGGGCGTACCTGTTCAATGCTTCCCGAAATTGACCGATGCATTTCTCCTGATCAATAATCATCATGTTTATTGAAGATCGTTCACAAATTGTTGAACCGTTTGTGGTACGGGTGAGGTTATTGATGTATCAACTTCCAACTTGTAGCACCCACAAAAGGCCATAAAATTTTTAAGACTGATCGCCAGCTCATTCAGAAAAATATCGTCAGGAGTAAAATCCGGCTCGAGCCAAAATGTTCTTATGGTAAATATCCCAGTTGCCCGATCTGCTTTAGGATCGAATTTACCTATAAGTCGGTCTTTATACAACAAAGGCAGGCAATAGTAGCCGAATTTTCGTTTTTTCTCCGGAAGGTAGCACTCGAGCTGGTAGTCAAAATCAAATAATTCCAAAGTTCGCTTTCGCTGAATAACAAGGTTATCAAATGGCGAGAGTATATGAACCTTCTTATTGCATTTTGGTTCGGGTGTATTGGTTAAAGTATAATACATTTGATCCTGTCCCTCCACCTTCACCGGCAGCACCTCTCCCTCTCTGACAAGTTTTTTGATAGCTTTTTGCAAACCTTCTCTTATACCCTTCCTCAGGTAAGAGATTTCAGCAAGTGAAGCCAGCCCATGCGCTGACAATGCTTTTCTAATAAGATACTCATAAAACTCACGGGCGGTTGGCATGGAAGTATTAATTCCGGGAGGAAGTACTCGCTCGGTAAGGTCGTATACTTTCTGAAAATTCACCCGTTCTGCTACCATCAGCTTGCCTTCCATAAACAGTTGCTCCAAGGCTATTTTTGCTGGTTTCCAGTCATACCATGCTCCCGAAACATTGCGCGGATCCTTAAAGTCTTTTGACTGAAGCGGTCCCTCCTCTTTTATCCTCTTCACCACATACCGGGTCATCTTTTTGTCGTGCTTAAACCAATGGGATTTTCCCTTTGCATATTCCCTTTTTCGGATTAAGCTGTACCTGTAGTCATCCATCGGAAGATATGAAGCCGCATGGCTCCAATATTCAAAAACCTGTCTGTTCTTAAGCATTGTTGCTAACTCATCTTTTGAATAGTCAGTGTTGCGAGCATGGAATACGTGATGATGAGCCCGTTCAGCAACCGCCAGTGTGTCGATCTGCACATAACCCAACTGGCGAATGATGTCCCGTGACTGCTGCTTTTCGTCAGACAGCAATTGGGAATGAATAATAATATTTCTAGCTTCAGCTTTGGAGAAAGTCCTTTTAGGTTTCATATCCTAAAATACGAGAAATAGATTGACGTGTTGTCTCAGCGACCACCAAACCTATGAAACATCCGCTAAACAATAAATATTTGCCCACATCATTTTAGAATTATAATTTATTCTATGATAGAATAAATTGACTACTCATGATCCGCCAACTATTCCTGATCTCTGTTATTTGTACCCTGGGTGTCGCTGTAAAGGCACAGAACACCAATAAGTCCCTTCCCTATGCTGAAATTCCTGCATACCCCGAAGTCTATAATGCAGGCACCGTAGCCGCCCGCATGGTGGATGGCCTTGGATTTCGTTTCTATTGGGCCACTGAAGGACTGCGTGATGAAGATCTAAAGTACCGGCCGAATACTGAGGCCAGAAGTTCCGAAGAAACGATTGACCATATTTATGAAATGTCGATCATGATTGCCAATGCAGTGAAAAAGGAAGCCAATGGCCGCACAGAAGGGCTAACCTTTCAGCAAAAAAGAGCTGCTACACTAAACAACCTTAAAGTGGTGGCCGACATACTCAGAAACAGCTCTGATCAGGACATGGAAAATTATCAAATAAAATTTGGTAACGGAACTTCATTTCCATTTTGGAATCTCATTAACGGTCCCATAGCGGATTGTTTATGGCATTGCGGGCAGATTGTTTCGTTCAGAAGGGCTTCAGGTAATCCTTTCAATTCAAATGTTAGTGTTTTTAATGGCAAATTAAGGGAGTAAAGAACAGCATAGCAGCCGTTATTCAATACTTTCTTTAGTAAGTTAATGTCAAAGATCCCTACCAAGCGTCTGGACCCCCGGGTAACTGCACAAAAGTATATGCCGTCTATGAAATCATACATATTATCGTATTGATCCTTAATACCGGATTTAATGAAGGCGAACTGTGAATAGCCAGAATTACCATATCAATCCAAACCTGAGATTGATCAATTGGAATTCCACATCAATAAATTCATCATAATTTAATTATCTGTTAGTTATAATTTGGCAACAGTTAAACAAAATTAATAACCAATTATGAAACAGTATTTAATGAAGTTTGGTGTTGTCATGTTTGTTGCTTCCACGATGTTATTTGCCTGTGCTGAAGATGGTGATCCGGGGCCTCAAGGGCCCCAGGGTGAACAAGGTCTTCAGGGTGCACAGGGTGAACAGGGTGCGCAGGGTGAAAAAGGTGAACAAGGTGAAAAAGGAGACACAGGTGTGGCCAACGCTACACTCTATATTTTTGATGGAAATGACTTTTCTGTGTCACCCAATATCTACAGAGATGTGGCTCTTGCCAGTCAGGACGAAATGACACAGAGTGCATGGCTTGTATACCTTAAACTGGGAGGAACCACCTATCACATTCCAGGACTGGGAACAAACGGGGCCAGTAATTATAGGGTGTATCGCAGTTGGATTACTGATAAAGCTCGAGTCCGCATTTTGTTAGAAAGCGGTCCGGGAGAAACTTATGATGAGATTCATATCTTCAGGATACAGGCCAGCAATACGGAAGACAACACCAGCAGAACCAGTCAATCACTTCTGCCAGAGGACTTAAATGTTTATGACTACGAAGCGGTAAAGGCTTATTTCAATATTCTGTAGCTGTTTATTTGAGATTTCTTTCAAAGGGAAGTTATGGGTAAGAATTAACTGCAGGAGCACCGGACTTCTAATGGAATTGTCAAAAGCAAATCGCCATTGCGAACCCGGTGAAGCATCCCTTTGATTGAGATCCCAAGGTAAAATAGGGAATCGCTTCGTGCCCTCGCGATGCGATTCCCTATTATTTTGACAGCTCCTGCTTGTTGTTATTCTTTCACTAACACCAATCTCTCAGATCCGTTTCTACTCTTACGAATAATAACGATATACATACCCTTTCCAAGACTTGAAATATCATAGCTTTTATTCCTGGAAGGCTGAAACATTTTCTGCAGTTCTCCCGACATATCTCTGACCTCGACACTAACTACATCGTCCTGAGTGTCTATGGTTATCTGATCCTGTGCGGGTACAGGATAAAGCTTTAAAGACTGACTTTCCAAATTCATATTTGCAGCAGACGCATCACATCTCGACTCATCAAGTATGATGTCTGTCTGTATTGGCACCACACTTAGCTGGCGCATATGCGTGATATTGGTTAGTGCCAGTTTTTCTTCACAAAAAGAAGCTTCTACCTTTTCAAGTTTAAATTCATACTGACAGCTTTTGACCGAGCTGCCGTTTTCATCCATCTCAACAATATCTATGTCATAGCTACCCGAGAAAGTTCTACCCGTGAATGCATACCCGGGGGACACCCGGTTATGGGTCATGCGCTCAGCCTTTGAGGTTTCGGGGTCATATAACCCGGACCAGATGATATCTCCCTTTGAGTCTACTTTAAAAACACCTGCTTTCAAAGGGGTGCTTACCCACCCTGATATGGTATTTTCTATTGTTCCATCAGGAGCTGTTCTGTTCAGCAGAGTACGTACTTCCATTGCCTGGTATTGGTGCTCATAAACATATAAGTATTTAACGTCTCCATATTTGTTCAACTGCGCTACAAACGCATGGCGGGGATACGGAGAAATGGTGCCTTTTACAACTCCTGTAAGATAATATTCACCATGATCGCCTTCCTTAATGGCATATCCAATATCATTGGATGATGAGTTTCCATACTTAATGTCAATTACCTTATTCCACTCAACGTTCAGCTTGCTCCCCAGCTTTATTATAAACACATTTTCAACCGTACCATCACATGACTTATTTAACTCTGTGGTCCCGGTAATAATAAATCCACCGTCACTAGTGCTTTCTACAGCGTATGGCGTCTGATCCCCCGGGTAGTGTAGCACAATGCCTTTCTGTAGATTGCCCTGGTCATCCGTTATACTCACATTGATATCCAGATCATTATCCGACAGACTGTGAACAGTCCTGCCCACTACCACGAAGCCAGAGCCCACGCTGTTGCTATACTCCTCTACGTACATCCCGAATTCTCCTTCCGGGGTACCTATCCTGGATGCTTTTACTGCATTTCCTACGTCATCAATAAGCACAAAGTAAATATCAAAGCTGCCCATAGACCCCTGGTGTCCATCTGCCTGGCCCGTAGCTACAAACAATGCTCCGGCATTTTTCGATGATTTCAGATGATTAAAAGTTTCGTCTATCCCCGGTGCGAGATGATACGTCCTGGACCACATGATTTGCCCCTTTTCATCCATTCGTAACATAAACGGATGCCAGGTTGTATTTAGTTGACTGCCGCCAATTACATATCCCCCACTGTTCACACCGTCAATAGCAGTAGGCCAATCATATAAGGGTGAAGAAAATGTTTTTTGATATTGCCCAAAAGCTACATCAAAGCTGCCTGACAAGATTAAGCAAACAAGCAGGCACAAGTAGTAGTATTTATTATTCATAGTCATAATATTTGAAATTAAGCAAAGATCGGCAAGGCGGCAGGGCAATGATATAACAGGGGTAACATTTGCTATTTGAAATGTAACGCCACTGCTATTTCTGTGAGCGATCAGCCTGCAACAGACACTTTCTTTTCTGCATATTCTTTGGGAGTGACGCCATATACTTCTTTAAAGCATTTTGTAAAATATGAGGGACTACTAAAGCCTGTTTCATAGGCAATTTGTGAAACCTGGTCATAATCTTTTTGAAGCAAGAGGGCTGCCTTTTTAAGACGGACCAGTCTGATAAACTCTGTAGCTGACTGTCCCGTGATGGCTTTTATTTTACGGTGAAGTTGCATCCGGCTATAACCCATTTCTTTATTAAAAGCCTCCACATTAAAATCAGTGTTGGAAATATTTACATGAATAACCTCCATTGCCTTTTTAATAAACTTATCATTGGCATTAAGCTTCGGAGCAGGAAAGAAGAGTTGCCCTTTTACATATTCACGCATACGATCTCTTTGTATGAGTGTATTGCGGACCTTGACCTTTAGTTCCTTCACGTCAAAAGGTTTTGCCAGGTAATCGTCAGCGCCCGTTTCCAGTCCCCGGAGCTTGCTTTCATGATCAGCCCTGGCTGTAAGCATTATGACGGGTATGTGGCTCGTCTTTTCATGGTGTTTAATTTTTTCGCACATCCCTAATCCATCCAGTTTTGGCATCATCAGGTCACTTATGATCAAATCGGGAATATGCTCCATGGCCAGCTCATACCCACGCTGTCCGTCACTAGCCTGAATAATTGTATAGTGATCTTCAAGGCTTTCAGAAAGAAATTTCAGGAGATCCGTATTATCTTCAGCAAGTAAAATAACACTGTTTTTGTCATCAGTGACCCGATCTTCATAGCTTGAAGGCTGTTGAGCAGTAGGCACCGTTACCCATCGATCCTCTTCCAAAGGTGTTCCGTCATCGTCAGAAATAGCCATGCGATCGTAGCCTTGCAATGGAATAGCAACTAAAAACGAACAGCCCTGCTCTGGCTGGCTGGCAACAGTAATTGAGCCTCGATGAAGCTCCGCCAGCTCTTTTGTTAGCGCCAGGCCAATACCTGATCCTTCAAACTCACGACTATCAGCCGAGTCTACCTGGTAAAATCTGTCAAAGATACGGTCCAGTTTCTCTGCGGATATTCCTATGCCATCATCAGAAACGCTGATGATAAGTTTTTTGGCATTTATAGAACACTCAAATCTAACTGTTCCTCCTGTGGAAGTAAATTTAAAAGCATTGGAGAGTAGGTTGTATACAATTTTTTCAATTTTATCCGGATCCAGATATCCCTTTTCTTCTGATTGGGGAATGTCTACCAGGTATTGAATGGACCTGCTCTCAGCCAGAGAGGTAAAAGAAGCTGTAATCTTTTTAAGGAAATCTGCTACCGGCATAGGTCTTACAGCCAGTCTTACATTGCCTGCTTCAAGTTTAGACAAGTCGAGCAGTTGATTGATCAGTTGAAGCAATCGCCGGGCATTTCTATGCATTATTTCAAAATCCTTTTGATCCGCATCTGATCCCTGCATTTTCTTGTCTAACAAAGCCAGGATCAGCGCAAGGGGAGTTCTGAATTCGTGTGAAATATTAGCAAAAAAACCAGACTGCAGCTTATTGAGCTCCTGTAGTTTTTTATTCGATCTTTGTTTGGTCTTATACCTGTTATAAGCCAACAGCCCCAAAGCAAATGCTACCACAGAAAGCGCCATGAGATAGTTTCGTTCATTTTCCCTCTTGGCAATCTGCAATGAACTCAAGTCATTTTGTGCGCTTAGCAGTGCTATTTCCTTTTGTTTCTTTTCATTTTGATATTTCGCCTCCACCTCCTCTGCGATCCTTAGTTTTTCCACTCCCTGCAAGCTGTCTTTAATCGAAATATAGCGATCAAAGCTTAGCAACGCCTGCTCATATTCCCCTAATGCTACAAACGCTGACTTCAATTGCTCCTCGGCATTCATCAGAACAAGCGGGTTGTTCACAAGTTGGGCTATCTCCCTGGCCTGCAAAAAGTGTTCTTTCGCCTGCCGGTGATCTCCCTGAATAGCATAGCTCTGCCCTATGGCGTTATGAACTCGTCCCAGACCAGTGGAGTCTCCAATAGATTCAATTAATTGAAGTGATCTGAAATAAGACAGCCTTGCCGAATCATATTCCTGCTTTTCCCAGTAAATATTTCCAATATTTTGGTACAGTCCGGACATTTCAAATTTATGGCCCGTGGCTTCATAATTAGATAATGCCTGACGGTAAACACTCATGGCTTCCTGTAGGCTGCCGGTATTTTTATACGAAACGCCCAATTGGTTTAGCACAAAATTGATACCTCCTTGATGACCTTTGCCTGTAAATATTTTATTTGCCTGCTTAAAATAACTTATTGCTTCATGATAATTTCCAAGTCGATTTTGGATCATTCCCATATTTGCAATGGTAATGGCTGCGGACAGTTCGTCTCCCAATACCTCATAGGCATTTGACGACTTTGTATAGTATTCAATGGCCATGGCATAGTCCCCCATCTCATTAGAAAGATTACCTATATTGTTGTAGGAGCTGGCAATGCCATCCGGAATATCATTTTCCTTACAAAACTTAATGTTTTCAAAATGCAAATCCCGGGCTTTATCATAGTTACCCTTTCTCTGCCAGGCATTTCCCAGGCCGATCAATGCTTCTGATATATCATCGTTCAATTTCAGCTTTCGCGCCAAGGTTAGTCCTCGATTGTAAAAATTAAGACAACTATCGAATTCTCCCACCCCAAAATAATGTCCTGCCTGCTCCAGGAGTATTCTGGTACGTGCGCTACCATCATCTGTTCGCTCAAAAACAGCCTGTAAGCTATCAACATACCGCTGATCCTGGGCATAGGCAGGATTTATAATAATTACATACAAAGAAGATAGAAAGGCCAGCAAATAAAGTGAGGGTTTTGAAACAGCCATTGGGAATAGGTCTTAATTTGAAGCTGGACCTTCACTAACTGCTCAGGCCCAGGCCATTTAAAATACCAATATAGTAAAATTAGAAGCACCTGAACAGGGGAAAATCCCGCATTTGTCAATCCTATTTCAAATGTTACAAACGTGTTAGCTTTTGATACATTCGTTTCATCCGGTCCGCATCTATTCCGCAACCTTTGTGTATGTCTAAACCAAAAAACTATAACATTATGAAAAACAAAAAAATGAAACTGGATGAGCTTAAAGTGAATAGCTTTGTGACCGGAGACCTTGATAAAAAAGCAGAAACGTTAAAGGGCGGGGTATTGATCCAATATACTGTTTTGTGTAATGATGGCAATACCAGAAAATGTACAGCGCCATCCAATTGCGCATGCCCATCGGCTGACTTTCCTTGTGATACCGGTACTATATTTGATTTTACTATTGATTGGGGGCAGTAAGTAAGTAGTGTCTCTAAGAAAACACCAATACCTGCATTACGCTAGTCCCAAAAATGCTCTCGTACCTCAGTACGCTCCGCTTTTTGGGACTTCTCAAGCCTTGACCTTGTCGTTTTCTTAAAGACACTTGGAGTTTTCTTAAAGACACTAAGTAAGTAAGTAAGTGTTAGAGGCTGCCATGGGCTTTGGCAGCCTCTTTATTAAATGATAAGCTACCTCTCCCAAAAATAAGGTGGCTCAATACCCAAAGCGCGCAAGTAAACATATCCCTGCCCTCTGTGGTGGATCTCATTATCAATCAAGTAAAAGATCGTAGAGATCATTGTACCTTCATATTGGCCAAAAGCTGCCTCAACCTCGTGAAACCTCTGTACTGGTATTTGAGGCCAAACTTCATCAATTTCCCTTGTAGTAATGTCCCAGAGTTCCAGTATCTCTGTTTTTGTCTTAGGTTCTGACTTCTCATAATCGCTATCAACTTCTCCAAATTGCTTCCATTTACCGGTAAGCACACCCCTAATACCCGGACCTGCCATCTTGATCATTTCCATAGCCAGCTCAGAAAAAGGACGCATCCCACCGACAGAGAATGAAAACAATTCTTTCTCAGGAAACGCCTCTATCACCCTGCGGGTAAGTTTACGATGCCCCTGCCAGTGCTCTAGTAGTTCTGATTGTGTGATCACTGACTCCATAGTAAGTTCTTTGTTTTGCAATGTATTTTCCATGTGATTTATCTTTTTAAGTTATCGATACACAAAGAAAAACACGGTTGGTGACAGCCTTATGTCAGTAGGTTTTGAGGATTCAAAAAAAATTTTGATCCTCAAATAACGAGGGTGTATAAAGGAAAATAGGTTGTGAAAATAGTTGAGGTAATTTAGCGATCTCTACACCAAGTGATCAGTACCCTCGCCTACCAGATGTTATTGGAAGCGGTAAGTACGATCGGTCGGTCATCAGTCACCACAATAGTGTGTTCGTGTTGTGCCACATACCCACCACGGTTGCCTATCAGTGTCCATCCATCATTTTTGGTATCGGCAAATGTAGACCTGGTTGATATAAAAGTCTCGATAGCTACTACAGAATTCTTTCTGAATCTCGACTTATTGAATTTATCATAATAATTGGTAATTTCAGCGGGGTCCTCATGCAGGCTTCGGCCTATTCCATGTCCTGTAAGGTTTCTGATGACCTTGTATCCCGCCTTCTTAGCGCCTGTCTCAATAAGGCGTCCAATCTCAGAAATTAGAACTCCTCCCCTAATATTATCAATAGCCCGATGCAGGATCTGTTTGGAAGCATCCACCAGTGGTTGATGGTTGCTAATATCCTCTCCCAGCACAAAAGAACCTCCGTTGTCGGCCCAAAAACCATTGAATTCGGCAGAAACATCAATATTCACCAGATCGCCTTCCTGCAATATTTTATTGTTGGAAGGTATACCATGTGCTATCTCGTTATTTACACTGATGCAGGTCCATCCGGGAAAATTGTATGTTAGCCTGGGGGCTGATCGAGCTCCAAAGGCTTTTAAAATCTTTCCTCCAAAATCATCCAATTGTTTGGTGGTCATTCCTGGTCTGGCAAATTCACGCATCCGTCTCAAAGTTTCCCCGACTACCTCTCCGGACTTTTTCATTCCTATTAATTCAAGCTCACTGGTTATAGACATTGAATTGTACTCCTTATATTAAAAAGTTAACTTCATTTTTATGGCAGAAACACTAAAAGTGTTAATATCACTATAACTACTCCAATTTGATTTTCTGCTTCTTACCTTTGGCAAACTCAGCATTCAAATCAAGAGCCACAGTATTGGTATTTGCCTGCTTATACACCAATGCAAACTTCATATCTGTAATATTAATAAAGGTGGTATATAATGTACCACCCTCCTTTCCATTTTCATTTTTCTGACGAGGCTGTATAGCTTTTGAGATAGCATTACTGATGTCTTGAATATTAATACTTTTTCCCTCATCAGACAACTGCCTGACACTACTTTCTATGGCGTTGTACCTGGGGCACTGGTGCTCCTCCGAACTGTCGGATAATAAAAAATTCGTCATTATTAACCGGTTATCTTCTATCGGTACTATTTTTTTTATACCATTTACCCATTCCACAACAGCAGCATTGCCGGTACTATCTCCAAACATCATATGAGCATTGGTCAGTGCTACTTTCTTTTTTTCCAAAAAAGCGATCGCTTCGTCTACAGTTTTGCATTTGGCAAGCAGCTCATCCCCAAGGTTGCCTTTCGGTTTACCATAGCCCTCAGGAACCTCCTGTTCAGGAGTAACAGCTCCATCGAAAAACAACCCGGCCTGGTTTACTCCACCCTGAGCAAAATTATCCCAGCCGTACCACAACCGGGCCAGCTCTTTTTTAGAATGAGGTATAATCATAATGTAAGGCTTTACATCATACCAATAATCCTCATTGTTGGCCACATATATTTTACCACTTTCCTCATCCACATAGTACAGCACCGAGCATGGATAAACCTGACCGGTGATAAATATACTGGCAACAAAAAATGTCAATAGTTTTTTTAGATTCAATTTCAGCATTTCATTTACCTATTACATTACAACGCATCTATCCACCATTAGTTTTTTCAACAAACATTTTCCAGTTGCGGAGATCAAATAGCAAGCCTTTAAGCGCATTTACCTTCTTCTGCACGCTTCCTTATACAATGAAGTATTTCCCGGCGTACCCACGAGCTGAAAGGCTGGATCAACATCCAGTAGATCCTGAATTTCCTTCTTGTTTCTTCCTTCATACATAATACTCTGGTTTCGGTGGAGAGCAGGGTCACTTTTTCATTTACAGGAGTCAGTTCAAAACTCCATGTAGCTTTGGCATAGTCCACATTATTAAAACCTGTAAATTCTTCGGCCTTAAATACTCGCAAGTCACCTGCAGGAGTCCAGAACTGCCCTATCAGTCCCAATATAATTTCTTTATTGGGTACAGCTTCTAATTTCACGAACCGTATTTTCTCTAATCCTTTTAAAGATAAACTTTCAGGCACCGGGATACCACGCAGCTTAAAAAGCCAGTATATAATCTTTGATTCGCTAAAATCCAAAGTTTCCACCAAAGGGTAAATAACCTCTACCGGAGCCTGTACTACCACAGTCTCGGTTTTAGAAACATTCGCTTCAGGGAGGTATTTTTCTTTCAACATTATACCCATTAAACTTTTGATGATGAACCCGGGGTAGAATTAATCGTTCATAATATTGTGCCAAAAAAGAAAAGCGTAATTATTAAAAAAGAAGGCTTCTCAAAAGCATTCCTCTGATATCATTCTGCCCGATAGCTAATAAACTATCGGGGTCAGAATCTCTTTTTTTGCTTCTGCATACCTACAGGGAGATTTTAATGACGGGTAGCTTTTGAGACAACCCCATTGTTCCGTGGTAATCCTACAGATTGGGCTGAGGAGTGGTTCTCAGATAAGGCTTTATCTTTTTGTACCCTTTAGGAAATTTAGCAGGTATCTCCTCATCGGTAATAGCCGGTGCTATCACTACATCCTCCCCATGCTGCCAGTTGGCCGGGGTGGCTACGCTGTAATTAGCGGTCAGTTGTAGCGAATCTATCACCCGTAGTATTTCGTGGAAATTCCGGCCTGTTGATGCGGGATAAGTAATTATTAGCTTTATCTTTTTATCGGGGTCAATGATAAATAATGACCTCACTGTAAGGCTGTTGTCAGCATTCGGGTGGATCATGTCATACATAGTAGACACTTCCCGCTTAGGATCTGCAATAATGGGGAAGTTTACATGAGTGCCCTGGGTTTCATTGATGTCCTTTATCCATCCTTGATGTGACTCTACATCATCAACGCTCAATGCCAATACTTTAACATTGCGCTTGTCAAACTCATCTTTAAGCTTAGCTGTCATGCCTAGCTCAGTGGTGCATACCGGTGTATAGTCTGCCGGGTGTGAGAATAATACTCCCCAGCTAGTGCCTAACCATTCGTGAAATGTGATTTTTCCTTCAGATGTTTCTGCGGTGAAATCAGGTGCTGTATCTCCTAATCGAAGTCCCATAGTAGTAGTTGATTTTTAGTTTGAATTACCAATAGATATACGAATTAGGAGTTCAATTGTTGACGAATTTACCGAATATGTTGAAGTGCGGATTTTATAATACTAAAAAGAGCCTTTCACCTTAGCATCAATTGAAATCTCACATCAGTCAATCCAGCCCATGCCTCTGTCAATCTGTGAGAATAATCACATGTTGCTTCAACAGATTTGGAAGATTATTTACTAAACCTTAAAAAACAATGGGCATAAAAAAGATCATAGCACTGTTAGCAGTGGCCACATTTTTTTACGCATGTAATGACCCTCTGGACCTTGACGAAGTGAAAAGGTCTACAACGGATGAGATCATCACCAATTCTACAGTCATATTCGACCCATCCGGCTTTGTTCCTGACCCCGGAAAAACCGGCCCTTATAAAGTGTGCACGCAAGAGTATAGTTTATACCGGCCCAGCGACCCTGGCGATGATGGTGGAAAAGGCATCATCTACTATCCATCAGAAACTGAAAGTAGCTGTGCTGTAAAAAGCGGAGGCCTTCCCCTGGTGGTATTTGTTCACGCTACCGGCCCTGGCTATAACTACACCAAATACAAAAATTTACTTAGCCACCTGGCCAGTTGGGGGTTTGCTGTAATGGCTTACAACAGAAACAACGTTGCCGGCCAGACAGGAGTTGAGCGGTTCACAAAACATTTGCTATACACCTATACTCAATCGGTGGTGAAAAATCACCTGACTGCAGACATTGCCCTGGTAGGCCATAGTTCTGGCGGAGGAACAGTCAGGGCGGTATTGCCAACAGCAGAGATCCAACAACTCAACCTTAAATCAGTAGTACTGTTATCTCCCGCATTCAATGATTATGTAGAGGGACTTGATATTTCAGAACATACCAATCATTTGCTGACAATTAATGTTTCTGATGATCAGGACCCATCCGCTAACGGAGGCAATAAAGTAGTGAATAAACCCATGAAAACAGGGGTATTGGATTATGATCTGTTCTCGATTAAGAATTCAACTTTTTCCAAAGATGCATTGTTTGTCAGTAAATACGGACATTATTACCAGGATTACAAGTTTTGTCTGGCCTATGTAAATGCTTTCTTACTCCAACATTTGAAAGGACAGTGGCAGTATAATAAATATTTTAAAAACCAGGAGAAGCCCGCTGACTGGAACTACCTCGGTTTTGAGGGCGCAGAGATCATTCAACTACACCGGGAAGGTAGTTCATTAATCATCAATGATTTCGAAAATGGCGCCCCGAACATATCCAGTGCAAATATTAAGCGGTACGTGCGCACCAGCTATCTATTCGATCAACATAGCCCTCATAATACTGGCTTTCTTGAAGTGGAATGGAATACTGCCGCACTGGGAGTAAATCCTTACCTGCAACTTTCTATACACCCTGATTACCAGTGGACGGCCAATTATAAGTACCTCGCCTTTGACGTTAGTCAGATGTACGAGGATCCTGTCAATAATGGTATTAACTTTTATGTGGGCATAAGAAATACCGATAATAAAGCCTACTATCAGCAGATTGAGCATCATAAAGAGCCACTCAACTATCCGTTTCAATTTTTGGCTACTACAAAAACTCACATGCGAACATACCTGATACCGTTGACTGCGTTTCAGATCGACACCGATAAGTTGGAAGCTGTGATTTTTCGTTTTTTAGATCCTGATCATAAAAGCGGCCATGTGGTGATCGATAACATCAGGTTTATGAAGTAAACAACCATTCTTAAACCTCAGACAATATTCCTGCCCCGGTTTTTCGGGGCAGACTTCGTATTTAATGAGCCGGGTTTACTATAAAGCGATCTCTGATCCTGGAGAACTTCCCGGGTGTAATACCTACATAGGTTTTAAACTCGCGAATAAAATGCGACTGGTCAAAGAAGTTCAGGTCATAAGATAACTGAGTCAGGTTAGCACTTCCTGAGGAGTCCATATACTTTTGGATAGCATTCATTCGTGACAGCCGCATGTAATCACTTATGGTAATGCCATACCTGTTTTTGAATTCTCTCTGTAGTTGCCTGTCGCTGATAGGTATCTGATACTTTAGTAGTTGATAGTCGGGTTCACCCGCCACCTTTCTTATCAGACTCATCGCCTGATGGGTGTAGTCATGGGCCAGAAAATGGCGGCCTAACTGGTCTGTCAAGAATTCGTTGGCAAACTGAAGCTGTGCATTGACACTCTGCAACTCCCGAATGCGCGTGCAAAAGCGTTGCACACTCTTGCCCAATACATCCACACTATCTTCATATGTAGCAAAAAATACTGAGGGGGGTACACCAAAAACATTTTGGATCCCATCGGGATAGAACCGGATCCCAAACACCTGTACATTTTCAGAGAATTTCACTTCGTATGGTTTGGTAAATACACCAAGAAGGGTAAAATCCGGTGACTTACACCATACCCGCTTGTTTAAGGAACAGTGAAAATCAGACAGGTGAATGATCAGCTCAACACAACCGTTCGGAACCACCGACTGTGAAAAAGATGCTTCCCTGTTGATATTAAAGTCACCGGTCCAATAGGACTGGATAAAGAGGCGCAACTTTTCCGCTGGTGGATACTCTGAAAATAATGTATTCAAATAACTTAGTTTTCTATATATTCAACGGTTCCCGATACAAAATGAAGAGGAGATGCTTTAACATACGCAAAACCAACGCTCATGTTACTTTTTAGAAAGGGACAGAGAAGCTGGTGACTTCTGCTGCCCTCTCAAGGTTCTTAAATTTAAAACCACAGGAGAACTGGCAGGTCCTACAGTTGTGAAGTATCCACAACATTGGAATGTGTAGGGAGCCACTCTTTGTCAAAGGTTGCTAAAATGTTATTGGCGCCACCGAATACTCCTAATACCTTTGCTGTGGTATTTCCGATGTTCTTCAGGTCGTGTGGCACCATTTTGGGCACAAGCGCTATACCTCCTTTGACCACTTTTGAAATGCTTTTACCGATTGTGGCTTCAAATTCTCCCTCAAGGATAACCAGAAGCTCCTCAGCCGAATCCGTATGCATCCCCAGATTATCGCCCGGTTCTATTTCGAAATAAACCGTTGCCAGCTCTATGGAGCCGTGTGCTCCAATAAGTGGGAAGGTGGCTTTGCAGTGCTGCTTCTGATCATTTTTCCCTATGAACTCCGTAAGTTCTATTTGATTTAAATTTACTGTTGTCATGTTTCCTGGTTTTAACGGTGATAACCTTTGATTTTTACTTCTCCTGTTTCAAAATTAACCGTACCTAAGCCCCACACATGCTTATGGTTGAGCCACCTGTAGCGGTCATCATTAGCATGGAAGTCCATGTTTAACCTCAGGTGGCCATTGTCGTTAATACCACTTTCGGTGACGCTTATCACGGCACCGTCATTGGTGGTAATAGCTGCGTAAAGTTGAAGGAAAAGGCGGCCATCCGCCCTTACGGTGAGGTAATCCACCCCTTTGATCGTTCCCGCTACCAGATCTCCGCTTACATCTCCTTCAAAGTGAATATCAAACCGAAGTCCTTCAGCGGGAATTGGTTCTTTACCTGAGGCAAAGCGCTCCCAGCTAAACCCATACTCTTTTACATTTGTCAACCGTACCTCCTCTTCAAAAAGAAGGGCGCTTTCATTCATGATTTCTTGTGTCATTGTGTTTTATTTTTAGTTAAATGATGAGACAAATCTCGGGGTATGACCATCCTAAAAATTGTAACAGAACGACATTGTGGGCAGGCAGGAGGTAAAGAAAGTAGGCAGTGGGCAAGTGGAAGTTGCAGTAAAGGACTGACTTCAATAAAAAAATTATCATGCCGACCTTGAAGGCATCATACTCAGAGATTTTAGCTGTCTAAGCAAGTTCCTTCATTCATACCCATGACAAGTTTTACACATAGTGATAGTCAGGCGATTATTCAATTCCCACTACCGTCATCCGGGACGTAACGCAGTGAAGATCCGGGATCTCCTCGCTACTGGCAGTGACTGAATTTCAGCCTCTGCCACCGGGTCAAGGGGATCCTGAATATTTTCTCCGTTGCTCTACGAAAATTCCAGGATGACGTGGGGGTTTGTGATTTCTGTTGCTCCTCTGTGGTTAATGATGGAATGTCATTATCCATAAAATCAACTGAAAGTTGTTGTTTTCCTCGGGACGACCTTAACCAGTGTTTGTAAGAAAACTCTATGTGGCTTTAAGAAATGAAGTACCAAAAAGCGGAGCGTTACTGAGGTAAATGAGCATTTTGCAACAAGCATAACGCAGACATTGGCGTTTTCTTAGAGACACTAACTAAGTAAGTAGCATGGCCCCTCCCGGCAGGAAAGTACTAACTTCTTTTGGTCGTGTAAATAAAAAGATTTTGAATCAACTATTGCGCAACTGATCAGTTGCCTTTATATTTGCTACCAATTAGTTGCATATTATTACCATTATGAGAAGAGATGTATTTCAGGCTATCGCAGATCCTACCAGACGTGCGATCCTATGCCTGATTGCCGTACAGGCCATGACTCCCAATGCCGTTGCTGAGCATTTTGATAGTAGCCGCCAGGCGGTTTCTAAACATATACGCATTCTTACCGAGTGTGAATTGCTTGAGCAGGAGCAGCAGGGCCGGGAAATTTATTATCATATCAATGCTGATAAGATGCAAGAGGTTGAACAATGGGTCCGTCAATTCAAAGGTCTCCTGGAGAAGCGCTTTAACCAACTTGATGATGTATTACATAAACTAAAAATGCAGAAAAAATGAATAAGACACTTCTAATGAACTTTGTTGTCGACAAAGAGAACAATACCATAAAAGTAGAAAGGGAATTTGACGCACCACTTGATATGGTGTGGGCGGCATGGACGGAAAGTGACCTGCTGGACCAGTGGTGGGCGCCTAAACCGTGGCAAACAAGAACAAAAACCATGGATTTTAGAGAGGGCGGCCACTGGCTGTATGCTATGGTAGGACCCGAAGGAGAGGAACATTGGTGTAAAGCGGATTACAAAAGCATAAAACCATTGAACAGTTTCTCGGCTCTTGATGCCTTCTGTGATGAAAATGGCAATGTTGATAATAGCCATCCCAGGTCTCTGTGGAAAAATAGATTCACCAAAACAGATGATACAACGACTGTTAACATTACCATCAGTTACGACAAGCTCTCTGATCTGGAAAAGATCATTGAGATGGGCTTTAAAGAAGGATTCACAGCAGGGCTGGAGAACCTTGATCATTATTTGAGTACACAATTCAGGCTTCGCAAGGAAAATAAAATCAACAATAAGCCAAGGGTGACCTCCTACCTCAACTTCCCTGGCAAGACGGAAGAGGCATTCCTATTCTATAAAGAGGTATTTAACGGAGAATTCACGGGCGTTGGCCTACGAAGGTTTGGCGATATTGAAATGCCAGCAGACATGCCCCCAATGAGCAATGAAGATAAAAAACTTATCATTCATGCTGAACTAACCATCATGGGTGGGCATGTGCTAATGGCTACCGACTCTCCTGAAAGCATGGGCTTTAAAATGATACACGGCAACAATATGCACATCAATGTGGAACCCGAATCCAGAGAGGAAACCGAGCGGCTCTTTAAAGCACTCTCAGAGGGTGGTAAAATTGAAATGCCTTTGGCAGATATGTTCTGGGGAGCTTATTTCGCTGCTTTTAGGGACAAGTATGGTATTAACTGGATGCTACACTATCAAAAGGCTGAGAGCTGAGAGCGAAGGGCGGAGAGCGGGGAGCAGAGGGCGAAGGGCGAGGAGCAAAAAGCTAAGTTTGGAGGCACACAATGCAACAATAACGGAATTCAACCATTTTGTGATCTCCCGTTTTGCAGTAATACCATTAAAAACTTAGCTCCACTACCTTTGGAACAGTACCAACTAAAAAATGGAATATGAAAAAGAAAAAAATGGATTTGGAAAATCTTCGCTTGGAGAGCTTTGTAACTTCATTTGACACTGGAAACGAAGAGACTGTAAAAGGTGGTGGACGCGGATCTTTTATTATATGTGAAAGTGTAAATATCTGCTCTGCTGGTTGCTCAAACATTTCATACTGTCTTTGTCCAATGGAGCCTTAATTTGTTGGAGGATTTAAAACCTTAAAGGCTGTTGAATACTTATTCAGCGGCCTTTTTTGTTTCATGACAAGTTCAGGCCGACAGCCAGAGCTCACAAAACTTACTCCGGTTTGCTTCTTAAAAGCTTTGCTGAACATAAAACATGTGCAAACCCCGTGTCTTGCTGCTATTTCGGAAACGCAACTTATTTTCGACAGCAGCACAGGCATCAGCCCCAAAAACAACCATGACTATCTTCCGCTACGATTTCGGTAAATTGGGAGACACTTGAACGTCCGCTCCTTATCGGCTGACCCCTGATAAATAAGGGATTCCCCTTTTGATAAAATGTATGTTTTTACAAGACCCGGGTACATCACAGAGGACTGACGACTCCCATAGCTTTATCACGCCTCCCAAATATAAAAGTTCCCCCTTTTATAAAATTATTTAAAATCATTCTAAATAATGCTTGCGGAAACCGGGTTCCAATTCTATGTTTGCCAACTATTTATAATTAGTCTAAATAAATACAATTACTAACCAATGAAAAAATATCTACTGTTACTGCTGACGTTTATTTTCTGCCACTATGCATACACCCAAACAGGTAATATAATTGGCTCAGTCAAAACTTCAGACGGCAAGCCCGCAGCTTATGTGAATATAGGGCTGAAGGGAACCACCAAAGGCGCTTCTACAAACAATGAAGGGTATTATGAGATCAAAAATGTAAAGGAAGGCACGTATACCTTAATCGCTTCATTCGTAGGACTTAAAACCCAGGAACTACAAATAACTGTTACAGCCGGGCAAACCACCTCTGTATCACAAGTGGTATTGGAAGAAAATTATGAGAGGCTGCGGGAAGTAATCGTATATGGTGCTCAGAGCAATAGTTATACAACAGATATACCTTCAAAAACCCTGCGTATTAACACTCCACTTGTTGAAATACCTCAAAACATCCAGGTGATACCTCAGGAGGTAATTGAAGACCAGCAGTCGATAGATATGCTGGAGACCGTATCCCGAAATGTGAGTGGGGTACAGATGATAGAGCACTGGGGTAATTTCGCCAGGATCAATATGCGCGGCTTTAAGATACCAGCCTTTCGTAATGGCATGAATGTAGAAATGCCGTGGGGACCACTTACCGAAGATATGGCTATTGTTGAACGCATTGAATTTGTAAAGGGCCCTGCCGGATTTATGTTATCATCAGGTGAGCCGGGTGGACTTTACAACGTGGTCACCAAAAAACCTTCCAGATATCAGCAAAAGGAGGTGACTTTAATGATGGGCAGCTTTAACACCCTGCGCAGCACTGTTGACGTTGGTGGAGCTTTTGAGGAAGATGGTAAACTGCTGTACCGTTTGAACCTGATGGGTTCTACAAAAGGGAGTCACAGAGGTTATGAATTTAATCATCGATACACCGTTGCTCCTTCCCTTCGCTATGAAGTGAGCGATAAGACGTCAGTGAGTGCGGAATACATCTATCAATATTCAAAAATGTCGGTGGTGGGCGCGGCTTATGTATTTTCTCCTACTGGTTTCGGAGACCTGCCCAGAGATTTTACTTTAGCTGAACCAAACATAGATCCTACAGACATCAATGAGCATAATATATTTGTTACTTTAAATCATCAGCTCAGCAGCCAGTGGGCTGTAACTGCGCAGTTGGGATACCTCAACTACAATCAGGTTGGCAGCTCTCTGTGGCCGGAAAGTGTGGAACCAAACGGTGATATCATCCGCGGCATTGGCGTATGGGATGCATTAAATGAATCAAAGCTGGGACAGGTATTTGTAAACGGAGAGGTTAAAACCGGTTCGATAGCTCACGAAATCCTTGCCGGCGTTGATATTGGCCATAAAGATTACTTCGCAGACTGGTTCCAGGGGGGACCTCTCGCCGGCAGCGTACCTTTCAATGTTTATAACCCGCAGCACGGTGTACCCTCCGATTCGATTCCTGTTTTTGACAGATCGCGAAGTATCAGAAAAAGGGCCTATGGCAGCTATCCTGCTATATCAGGTCAAAGATATTCATCGCTTTATGCACAGGATGAACTCTCTCTTTTTGATAATAAAGTGCGTTTGAGCCTTGCTTTAAGATATACCGCCTACAGTGGATGGACCTATGGGCAATCAACCGATGATGACGTATTGACACCAAGGGTTGGTTTAAGTATCTCCGTTGCAAAAAACACTTCTGTATATGGTTTATATGACCAATCTTTCATTCCTCAAGCCGGTGCCAGCTTCGATGGCGAAGCATTTGAACCTGTAAAAGCCAAAAATTTAGAAGCAGGAATAAAGAGGAGCTGGTTTGATGGCAGATGGAACTCCACTTTGGCAGTATATCAGATCACTAAGGACAATGTGCTGACGGGAGATCCAGAAAATCCGAACTTTTCGATACAACTGGGCCAGGTTCAGTCAAAAGGCTTTGAATTTGATGTTCAGGGTGAAGTTGTAAAAGGCCTTCAGGTAGTACTTAACTACGCCAATACCAATGTGGAAGTAACTGAAGATACCAATGAAGCGCTGATTGGCACGCGTGTAGCCGGCCACTCCCGACATATAACTAACGGTTGGCTGCACTACAGGCTTCCCGACAATATTTTTAATGGTTTGGGTGTTTCCCTTGGCTATCAATACCAGGTAGACAGGTCATCATGGAACTGGGGGGCAGACAACGAATCGGTACTACCTGACTATTTTCGACTGGACGGAGCTGTTTCGTGGCAAAACGATGATTTTAATATAGCGATAAACGTCAACAATCTACTTAACGAATACCTGTACTCAGGCAGCGCTTATGCTACCTACTACTACTGGCAAACAGAGCCCGGAACCAATTTTCGAGTGAACCTGGCTTATAAATTTTAGTCTATGACAGTTAAAAAAGCTATTGGCAAACTACACCTCTGGCTCGGACTTACCTCCGGGCCGGTGGTGTTTATCGTTGCTGTAACCGGATGTATTTATGCATTTCAGGAAGAGATACAGGACCTGACACAGTCATATCGTTTTGTAGAAGCACAGAATCAACCTTTCCTTCCTCCTTCAAAAATTCGTGAGATTGCCGATGCTGTGCTTCCCGGCAAGTATGTCCACGGTGTACTATATGAAGGTCCCGAAAGAGCAGCTAAAGTCATTTACTTTAAAGCCAATGAGTATTATGACTTTGTGTATGTCAACCAATATACCGGAGAAGTACTGAAGGTTAAAGACGAGTTGAGTGGTTTTTTCAGGATTATCCTGGATGGTCATTTTTATCTATGGCTACCTCATAAAGTGGGCCAAATCGTAGTGGCTTCATCTACATTAATTTTTGTGGTTATGTTGATCACCGGTATCTTTCTATGGTGGCCCAGAAATAAAAAAAGCACGAAAAAGAGTTTTAAGATCAAATGGAACGCTCGCTGGAGGCGGAAAAACTTCGATCTCCACAATGTTTTGGGATTTTACGTGTCCTGGATAGCCGTCATTTTGGCGCTGACGGGTCTTGTCTGGGGTTTTGAATGGTTCAAAAATAGTATATATGCTGTCACCGGTGGAGAAAGATCATTGGTATACCAGGAACCTGCTTCAAAAAGTAGCCCTCGCTCTACAGCGGTTGACAATCCGGTAGATATGGTTTGGGAAAGGGTAAAACAGGAGTATTCTCATGCCGAGTCTATAGAAATGCATTTCCCAGTAACTGATCAGTCGCCCGTGCTCGCTGAAGTGAATACGGACGCTTCTACCTACTGGAAAATGGACTATATCTATTATGATCAGTATACTTTTGAAGAAATCCCTGTGCACCATATATGGAGCAGACTCCATGAGGCGGACTTCGCTGATAAACTCATGCGTATGAATTACGATATACATGTAGGCGCTATTCTCGGCCTCCCGGGAAAGATACTGGCTTTTTTTGCCAGTTTGCTGGTTGCCAGCTTGCCTGTAACAGGAACTATCATCTGGCTGGGCCGCAGAAATAAAAAGAAGAAGGAAAAAGGAACCAACCGGACTAAAAAAGGAAGGAAAAAACAGGCTATGCCAAGGGTGAAAGTACGCGTTGAAGAACCTGTCGGCATCTGAAAATTCAGATGCCGACAGGCAAATGTCGAATTTGTACAATTCACACAGTGCCAGCCGTACTAACTTCAAGTACAAATTTCTACTAAACAAGTTAGTCATGGAAAATAAAAGTACTAAGGCCAGGGTATTCCTCCCTCCGGGTAGTGGACGCAAATATACCATGGGAAGTATGCAAGCTATCTTTAAGGCCGATGAAGAAGAAACCCAGGCCCAATATTCGGTCTCAGAATGGTGGCTTGACCCTCACACAACTGGTCCCGGAGCCCATCTGCATGAAAGCAATGATGAGATATTTTACGTACTGGAAGGTACAGCATCAATGCTCATGGGAGACGAATGGATTGAGGCACAAAAAGGATCCTTTTTCCTCATTCCCGCCAATACCATGCATGACTTTGCCAATAACACAGACCAAAGAACGGGGCTCCTGAACGTCTTCATTCCCGGTGGATTTGAAAGGCAAATGCCAGCTATTGTTAAATGGTTTGCAAAGAATGAAACCGAATAATTAGCTACTGTACCGAATGGAGTCTGATCTCTACTTATGATTATTAATAATAAGGTCAAAATCTCTATCCTTATGCAATATTGCAAGCGAGTGTTTTATGGCATATTGCGCTATAAGACAATCATTACTTTTACGAATGGTAACCCCTTTTTTCCTTAATGCCCTGTATAGATTAGCGGCAGAAATGGCCATCTCCAATCCATCATCATTAAGAATATTGAAGGCAAGTAGATAGTTTTTAATTTCCCGGTATTGCTTGTCATTTCGAATACCTTGCAATACTTCCTGAACAATGGCAGGACACAAATAAATATCCTTATCATTTTCGATATAATCAACAAGTACGGTTACCGCTTCACTTTCAATCCCTTTAAAAAAACCTATCCATACACTGGTATCAGCAATAATTGGCCCGGTCATATAGATCGCATTTCATCCAGATCACCTTCCCAATCAACCTTTCCTTTAAACTTGAGCAGTTTTTTCCTTTTACTCGTTCTTATTAATTCCTTCAATGAAAAATTGACAACGTCTTTAATCGTACTGAGGTTTGTCAATTCCATGGCCTTTTTTATTAGATCAATGTCTAGTTCTATATTTGTCCTTTTGTACATTTTCATAATTATTTATACACAAAAATATTAAAAATCATACACATATCGTAACTTAAATAGTGTTAAATTGGTCGCATAAATATTTTGAAATGACCAGATAGCACCGCATAGGGGGGGACATTAACTAAACCAGAAATATCTACTGCAAATTTCTTTATTTTTAGTCAGGACACGCTAACTATGACATTTATCACCTATACAACATTAGATCAACCTCTATCTATTGATGTCTTTAATCACCACCTGATCAAGCTGTCATTACCGGAACAAGAAAAGATCCTCCGATACCTGAGATGGCAGGATGCCCATGCCAGCCTTGCCGGTAAAATACTACTTCTTGAGGCATTTAAACAGGCCGGCTTTCCTGATATTTCATTAAAAGAAATGTACCGTGACGACTATGGGAAACCCTGTTTAGCCAATACTCCTGCATTTAATATCTCCCACTCCGGAAAGCATGTGGTATGCGCTGTGTCGAATGAAGATGTGCCGGGGGTTGATATTGAAGAAGTGAGGCCAATAGGATTCGAAGATTTTTCATCATACTTTACAACACTTGAATGGAATGCTATTAACCACTCAAGCGACCCTCTGGAGGCATTCTACCAGCATTGGTGTGCCAAAGAGGCTTTTATAAAAAGAGACGGCAGAGGATTGAGCAACGATCTGAGAACAATTGAAGTGACAAATAATCTGGTAAAAATGGATAATCAAATCAGTTATGTCCGTTACTTCGATATTTTCCCCGGATACAAGATGGCACTGGCGACAGAAAAAGACATGGATGTCCAACTGATTCCGCTGCGGCTTAACTCCTCCGAACTACATTGATCTTCCCGGCATGTCTTATATAAAAGCCTTAACATTTTCCTTCGCATGACACTTGAATAAAATTTTTCTATCCACAATTTCTTACTGACATAGGGTTGTCACAAGTCGGTTGTTACTTTGTAAAAAGACTTAAAATTACGCGTTATGAAGCAGCTACCACTTTTCAACAACAGCCTGTCACAGTCACTGCAAATGGACTTAAAGAGAAAATTAAGAAGAAGCAGAAAGACTCGGCCGGTAGATACCCTCCAGAGAAACCTGTGGAAACAGGAAACTGAAGAAGAAAAGGAGATGGCTTTGTTTTTCCTTGATCTCAGAAATTTCACGCCTTTCGTGGAAAGTCATGTAGCGGCTGATGTTATTTATGTTGTCAGGAAGCTATTTTCTACCTTTCAAAATATCATCCGTATTAACCATGGGCAGATCATTGAAACATCCGGTGATGGCTTTTATGCTGCCTTTGGGTTTGACCGCAGAATAGAAGAGGCAGTTAATTCCGCTGTGAAGGCTGGTAATTCCATTTTAGATACACTTGAGTTGTTAAACGAGAGATCGTTTGAAAAGAAGCTTAATCACAAAATTGAAGCAGGTATTGGCTTACATGCCGGAAAGGTAGCCACAGGCACTATTCTGCTAAATGGCAAAGATCATCTGATTGTGATGGGTTATCCTGTTAATATTGCAGCCCGATTGGAAGCCGCAACAAAAGAACTCAACAACAATTTTATTGTTTCTTCTACTGTCTTTGATCTTTTGAAATCTCCTCCTGAAGAGAGTGCTATGGCTGAGGTGAAATTAAAAGGGGTTGCAAATCCTTTCAAATTACATTTAATCGGCAAGTCATACGATCAGTCATAAGGGATTTTGTATTTTGTTTTTGTTAAAGAGGTATATTAACCAGGCAAATGATATAACGAATATCATTCTCTGCCATATACCCATCAAATCTTCAACATAGAATATTAGAAGAGATAGAGAAGGGGCGACAATGGCAATGACAATAGCTGCAACCCTGTCTTTCGCATGTACAATAAAAGCTATTGAAATAGCGAGTGTGGTAAAAGCAAAACCGGTCAGTGAGGCAAAAATGGAATGTAATTCGTCTTCTCTGATATTATAAACCTCGTTCTGATCAATCGGGGCATGTCTAAAAAATCCTGTCATAGTTAATGACGCCCCAAAAACAACCAATACAACCTGGTGAAAGCCATATCCCCTAAAAAAATTCCAGCCAGCAAGCATACTGCTCGCGCCAAGCATGACAAAGGTGGCGTTCATTATCCCGGCATTTGGGGCATATTGTGCTCCAAGATGGCTGGTAGTGTTTCTCCAAATGGAATAATTTTCAGTACTGAAAAAAGGAAGTATAAAAATAACGCCCAGCATCAGGCAGTATACCATTAGCAGTAATTTAACGCTATTTCTCATGGCTCTAACCTTCAAATTTCTTCGTTAGCTCCACTAAGACTTCGATGGCCTGCTGTTCTTGTTTTTTATCAACAAAAATATGATCGTGATAATATCCCGCCACCACATTACAACTGATATGATGTTTTGCCAATTCGGAAGAAAAAACTGCTGTGAGACCTACTGCCTCAAGAGAAGAATGCACCATTAATGTAATCCATGAAGCGACATAATCGTACTTTAAGTTTAATAGATCAGCCTCTTCTCGTTCGAGAATAACGGTTATACCCTCTTTTTCTCTGAATAAACAGAGTACATCATCCGGTGGAATATTTTTCATGGTATCCACCAGTGAAAATACATATTCACCTGCGTTCAATTGAGGTTTCATACCCTTAACAAGTTTTACCAAATCGGTTTCTCCAGCCATTTTCAGCTACGTTTTAAGTAAGTTAACAGTGAATGAGTTGATACCAATACCCAGGCTCCTTCTAAAATAATAAATGGTATATATTCCAACAATGCAGAGGCCAGGCACGCCAGGGCAGCGCCACATAAGTTGAGCAGAATATAAGCCAATGCTCTATTCGAGAGTCTGCCACTGACATTTAAAAAATACGCCATTAATATAAGAAAAACACCAAGGGATCCTACCCAATCAATTGCTGTCATGTTCGTTGTTTTTTGAAAACAGAAAAAATGTATTCAATACAAAAGAAGGCATATGGCCACTACCAGCATGTGTCTCAAATTAATAATATGTTTCATGCCGGAATCACAAAAGTGACTAAACTACTATTATTTGAATGTTCGAACTACGAATCCAAAACTGTCGTTGCAGTGTTAAAATATCAACCATGATCGTCAATACGATAAAAGGTGGTCATCTTACCATTTACCTCTCTTTCCTCCACCAGCTTCATCTGTAGTCTTTCGCACACTTTTCTGGAGGTGTAATGAGGAGCATCGCATGCCGCAATCAAATAGTTGAATTCTAACCTATTGAAAGCATAATCAATAACGGAGGAGGAGGCTTCTGTTGCATAGCCCTTTCCTGTCATTTCAGGCCTAAGACCATACAACAATTGAGGTTGGTCTTCCCCGAAGAATACCCATAATCCCGCAAAACCCGCAAATGTATTATTCTCTTTTACTATTATTTTCCACAGCCCCCAATGATTGCTTTCAAACAGTTCTTCATTCGTTGTTAGGATTTCACGGGTCTGTTCGATACCAATTATCTCATTATCCCAAAGGTATCTTCGCACAAAACTGTCTGTAAAAGTTTCATGGAGCATCTCCAGGTCATTTAATTCAAAGGGGATTAATTTTAATCTTTTTGTTTCTAATGTTGGTTTCATAGAAGTTATATGGTTGTAAGAGAAAGGATCACTCACTTATTAACTTCTCAAAACAAACACTGTTTTCCACACCTTCATATTGACCATAATTGGGAATTTCTCTGTATCTATTCCTTAGATATAATGCTATTGCTTCAGGCTGTTTTTTGCCTGTTTCGAGCACGCACTTATTGTATCCCAACTCGGCTGCCCAAGCCTCTAATTCTCCTAAAATTGCAGAGGCTATTTTTTTTCCACGCTGCTCAGGCAGTACGTACATCCTTTTCACTTCCATGGCTGTATTGTCAAGAGGCTTGATAGCCCCACACCCTACTGCCCGGTCACCATCGTATGCTAACACTACATACCGTAGTTTATCAATCTTGTTAAATTGAGCATAAAAAGCATGTTCGTCACCGTCTCTTTCAGCGAGATCCTTATCGAGAAGCCCTACCAGCTTAATAAAATCTACATTATGAGAATCACATTTTTCGAGATGTACCATTCGCCATTCGTTTTTTAGCTTGACTTCTTAACGAATTTTGTAAGGATCACAATCTGTTGCCCGTTTACCTTCCCCTCTATTTGCTCAGGATTATCCACAACTAAGGAAATGCCACGCACCGCTGTACCTCGCTTGGCAGTAAAATTTGCACCCTTTACGTTCAGGTCTTTGATCAGCACCACAGTATCTCCGGCTTGCAACAGAGCTCCGTTACTATCAATATGTCTGAGAGCTTCATCCTGATTAGTTCCTTCTCCGGTAGCTTTGGCCCAGGCAAGGGTTTCCTCATCCAGGTACAGCATATCCAGCAGTTCTACCGGCCAACCCTCACCGCGCAACCTGTTAAGCATCCTCCATGCCACCACCTGCACTGCGGGCACCTGACTCCACATGCTGTCATTAAGGCATCGCCAATGGTTGGCATCAACTGCATCCGGATCTTCTATTTGCTCCAGGCAGGTTTTGCATACCAATATGTGCTGGTCGGCACCACCATCCTTAGCAGGAGCCACTTCATATATAGTCAGGTTTTCTGTGACTTCACAAAGCTCACATTTTGCTCCGCTCCTATCGTATAATTCTTTCTCTATATTCATTGTATTATCGTTTACACAACAGGTTAAGCTGGCCTTTGGACCACCACGCCTGCCGTGGCGCAAGATATAAAAATCTACTGAGTCATTTCTCTATTTTTTTGAATGGTCAGGGTAAACTTGTGTCGGTATTCTTTTTCTGCGCAGCATGCTCAAAAATTCAGGTGTGATACCCAGGTATGAAGCTATGTCCTTCTGTGCAACGCGGGTTTCCAGGCCGGGGTATTTCTCTGTAAATCGCCTGTATTTTTCTTCTGCATCCAGGTATAGATTCTGGGTGAGGCGGTGTTGGAGCATAATATACGAGTCTTGTAGCATGGTGCGATAATACTTTTCAAACTTAGGAACCCTGACCAACAGCTTGTCATAATTTTCCTTGTTGAGTTGCATTGTCATTGTATCCTCAACAGCCTGGATGTCATAAAATGCTGGTTTTCCCAGCAAGAAACTTTCAATATCAAAGGCCCACCAGCCTTCGAGGGCAAATTTAACCAGGTGCTCAAGTCCATCTTTATCTGCATAAAACACCTTTAGGCAGCCTCCCAAAACGAAAGTTTGACTCTTGCAGATGTCACCAGATCTAAGAACAAATGTCTTTTTCTTAAACTGCTGTGGTTTTAGCAGGGAGGTAAAATAGTGCTTTTCCTCAGAGTTCAGATCAATAACTTTCTGCACATGGGCGATTAAATATGAAGTATTCATAATCTTCCGTTAGTCCAGCTTGAGTATATTCTTTATCTCCGGCCTTATTAATATTTCCTCAAGTAAGTTCTTATGAGCAGTCTCCTCAAAAGGATGCTGCCGAAATAACTGTGTATGATAATCCTCTTTGATACGATCCAGTTCATCCGACTGATGCACCAACTGGTGGTGATAAATTTTTTCCTTAAAACTTCTATTGAATATCAATTTATCCGGATTAACATATCCCCGTTTTATAAACCCCTTTGTTTTCTTGCTACAGGTACAAGGGTTTTCCCTGTTCACCAGGCTGCATTGATTGTTCATAAAGTTAAAAAGCTCCTTTCTGGCTCTTGAAAGTTTTTGTCGATAGTTAACGGGACTCATGGCAAAAATTTCACTACCCAGCTTATGATCTATTTTAAAAATATCACCCAGCACGTAGATCAATCGTTGTTCCCTGTCAAGGCACATCAACATTCCAGACATGCAGCTAATTTTGGCTTCCTCCAACGCTTCTTTTAGTATGGCCTCTTCTTCAACTGTCAAAGTTTCATTGGCAATTCCTTCCAAATTATCCTTATAACCCGCAAAACCTTTTGAAATAGCTTGTTCAACACTCTTTTTTGACATATCCAGCATGTGATTAACAGCTATCTTATACAACCAGGTGCTAAATGCACTTTTAAACTGGAAGGTGTCTAATCTTGTGATGATCTTTATCCATATCTCCTGACTTACATCCTGTGCATCTTTATGACTGTACAAGGTTTTAAGACAGATATTAAACACGTACCCATTGTATTTCTCCACAAGAGTATTTAAGGCATCCTTATCACCTGATAAGGATGCTTTTACAAGTTCAAAATCAATATTGTTTTTCACGTTCGCTATCAGGCTATTAAATACCAGAAATCCAGTATGGCAGTATCAGGAATCATTATATCCATTAATTCAAGACCAATTGGCTCTTGCAGGTAACCAAAGCACACCTCTCTGGTCTTTCCCAATGTTTTTCCAAATACTATTTCTGAATAAGTATCTTCGTCCAGCATACCTATAAAATGCTCCAGCGTATTATCCTGAAGGTCCAGGTATTGATCTTCAAGTTTTTGGGAGATATCCAAAATATACCTTTGGGAATATTTTTCCTCTTTTTTCACCTTAAATATACCGTGCTCAAAGCAACTGAAATGTTCCGGAACCAAAAAATTCTTTTTCAATATGCTATGATAATACACAGTCACTGAACTACCGCTTATCTGCTGCATATAGTGTCGGGCATAAGGGTCATTTTTAAATCCCTGCTCCACAGCTTTCAGTGCTTCCCGATCCTTTGCAAATAATAAATTTGCATATTCACCCTTTAGATTTCTTAGCAAAAAGTGACTTACCACACCCACCTGCTTTTTGAGGTAATTTTCTTCAAACTGCATGGCCGTTGCAATAAAATCTTCATCCGTTACATCAGCAACTTTTGAAAAGGAAGTAAATTCCATCGCGGTGGGGCATTCTCTGTTCAAATACATCATCATGTCGTCTTTTAATTATGAATAATTATGTTGTTAGCCCTTTAGACGACTAATAATTTATGATGTGACAAAAATCGAATTTGCTTTATTTTTCCATGCCGAAATGCCTGAGTACTTTCAATGCTCTTAATGTATTCCAGCGACTCGACTTGCCGGCAGTTTCCATTTGGAAATGCACTTGTCCGGGATGCCTGGCTTGCTGGTTCCAGGTACCATCTTCATTTCGTTTAGATACTATAACCTCAATAGCATCCTGCATTCTCTTGTCATAAGGTTCCCCCGCCATTTGAAAGTAATCCAGAGCCCTCAAAATGTCGTACCTCCATCTTGGCGGATAGGTTATTGCGAGCATCTTTTTATCAATGATTTCGCCGGTTTTGTCTGATTTATAAAGCTTATGCAGAAGTATAAACTCTTTTGAAACCTTTGCTGCATGCCTCAGGTCTTGCAAACGGTAGGTGTAACCATTCTGTTCGTATTCCCAAATTCCCTCCAGCACCGATAGTGTGGTATGGAGGGAACTGTGTCTGGCTCCACTCCTGTTGGATCGACAGTTAAAGCCTCCGTCCGCCATCCATTGAGACAAAACAAAATCCACTATAGATTGGAGGTCAGCCTCATCAGCACCAAAATAGCAACAGTAATTCAATGCCATACCATTGATGCAAACATCACTATTCCCGATAGTCCTGCTAGGGTTTATTCCTCCGTCCGCTCCCTTCTCTTCATTAAGGATCATTTTTATTGTTTGCCGGATTGGCTTGCAATTGGCTATGCAAAGATTTTTTAGGTCGAGCAGGGTGTAATGAGTGGATGTCCACTTCGGCTGATAGAAACTCTGCCCCCAATGACCATTGCTGCCCCGGCAGGAAAGAAACTGCTTACCCCAGCCTTCATGAGCAATCCGTTCCTTCAGCTCTTTTCTTTCCTCATTTAACAGGTCTCTGTAAGTCTGATATTGAATCGAGACGTCTCCTTTCAGCAGCCATTCTATTATTTCATCGATGTTCATGGTCCCTTTGATTTTATACCTCCGTCTTGTTCTTTCAGAGAACAATCCCTTTGTCATATTTAGTGTCTGTAAGAAAACTCTAAGTGGCTTTAATGTTCCCACCAAAGGGCGGGACGAAGTCCCAAAAAGCGGTAGTCCCGTACAGTTGTTTACAGTTGTTTGGAAGAGCATTTTTGGGACAAGCGTAACGCAGACATTGATGTTTTCTTAGAGACACTATTTAGGATATTCGGAAGGGAATTTCTATGATAAAAGTCATTGATTAGCCTGTTTTTTCCGGTGAATAAAAAGAGACTATCCCGATTGGAATAGTCTCTTTAATTGTCAATTTGCAAAGTTTATATCAGTTTTAATTTACCTTTTCAAACACCAGTGTCTCAGAGCAGTCTGATGATTTCACCTGCTGAAGTTTCATTTGGGTTCAACCTATCCACTTTCTTTCTTTGAGTATATCAACCGCATAATTGTTGAGTAATTTCACGTTAGCACTGTAACTTTTAAATGTAGCATGGGGAACTTTTTTAATAATTACACAAAAAGAGCTGCCTTCATAATTGAAAACAGCTCCTTTTAAGAGAAAGACTAATAGTTTATAGAATAATACTTTCTCTGGCTCCACCAGAAGCAAACAATGCTCTCATCCGGGCTTTCTGGCCTTCGGAGAACATGTACATGCAAGCATCGTCAGTATAATCCATATAATTCATGGTCATATCTGTCGATTTGCAGTTAACCGTAGGGTATGCCGGGCAACCATAATTAGGTCCATCCGATGAAGGTGTATCCGCTACAAAATCATCCTGACGGCATCTTCCGTCACCCCAGATGTGACGCAGGTTCAGGTAGTGACCTACTTCGTGTGTAGCAGTCCTTCCTTTGTCGAAGGGAGCTGATACATATCCGGTAGTTCCGAAATATTGCGGTGAAATAACCACGCCATCGGTTGATGCACTTCCACCGGGAAATTGAGCATAGCCCAAGATACCTCCGCCAATATTACATACCCAGATGTTAAGAGCACTTTCAGGCGTCACCACATCAACACCACCGTTTGATGCAAATTTCATTTCATCACGAGTGCCCCATGACGTACGGGAAGATGCTTTACGGGTAACACCGGCCAGTGTGAAGTTTACCTGCGCATTACCAACTACTCCTGCAAATTCAGCAGGGATATTGTTGAGGTCGTTGTTGCTTGCATTGTAATCAGCATTCAAAACGTTGATTTGTGAATTAATCTGAGCATCGCTGATGTTTTCATTAGCATTGCTATAGATAACATGCACATAAACAGGGATGTTGATCACACCCAACCCATCATCAACGGGGTCGCTACCACCTCCGCCATCATCTCCACCGCCACCGTTGCCATTTCCGCCTCCCACGCCATCGGGCTTCTTAGAAGCGATAAACTTTCGAACATTGCGCTCAATGTTGTACATTTTTTGGTGCAAACCAGGATTTTCATCCAGTTGGCGATTGAGCACTCTCATGGAATAACATTGCTTTCCATCCGCAGCTACTCTGCCTACTTCGTTCTCATAAGTGTAAGTGTAGAAATCGCTCATATCAACTTCAATTTCTTGATTGGGGGTGTTCACGATTTCCTTGTGCTCGTCATCACAGGCTGTAAAAAGCGCTGCTCCTACGGCAAGAGATAATAAATACTTCTTCATAGTTATAGGTTGAAAATTAAACATTCGCGCAATTTAAGGATTTTCTTTTAGGGGGCCATGGTAAAATCTAATTTTCCCAAGAATACAATAAACCAAATTAGATTCCACTTATTGACACTTTTACGAGATAAAGTTATATAAGCAACTGGATTATGATTTGGAGATAGCGAAATAAAAAATCACGAATATATTTTTTATGAGAAAAATCAACCCTACAGAGAGTCAGAACCACCGCACCCCACCACTCCACGAGAAACTGAAACATAAATCACATCTATACTCATGCTAATGGCAATGAGAACTTATCCATACAAGATGAAAACTATTATTATTTCTAAAGAAGCATGCTATGCCCTCCCCTCCAAGGGTTCGAAACCCTTGGAGAGTTAACCTAACATTAAAAATACTTGCTCACCACCAACCTCAAAAAGCTATCCCTCCTCATAAAATGAACAAATTCTTTATCGCTCACATTTTTAAAGAACCTTCCCTCAAGCTCCACAGTCCAGGTTTCACCAAATCGCCTGCTGCCTTCAACACTGATCAGTCGTGATCCTTCGTGAAGATCAAAAATGGCTCCGGCAAGCAATTGGCTGTCACTCATATCGTTAAAGGCAAGTCTTACACCGGTAAAAACATCATTCTGGAGACTGTTAAAGGCCAGCTCATCGCGGCTGTCGTACAGATACTCGCCCAGCAACCCTATGTCGAGCCCCTTGCCGCTCACATTTCCAAAAGTATACTCAAAACCTGCTGCCAGGGCAGTGTAATCTTTGATGCCGTTGCTATTGTAAATGGCTTCGAGCTTCCACAATACCGGACCAGTAGTTGCCTGCAGATCAAGACCTGTCTGGTTTACTAAGGCAAATTCAAGCTCAAAAGCCTCACCCTCTTTGATCAGTGGCTGCCGGCTGGTGCCATAAAAATGCGAAATGCCAATATCAAACACTCCAAAGAAGTGTGACCATCGAAAAGCCAGGTCCGGATGAAACTCCTCCATATCACTTTCGAACTCAATGTCATCAGCATCAATAAGAAATGGTGTCCTTAGTCTGCCATTCTCACCCGGAAAAGTAGGTGTACGGAAGTAGGGCATCACAAAGGCATCAAACGTTCCATAGGGCTTCACTACGGAGTAATGTACCATCGGCTGCCCCAGCTTGGCTTCTCCGTCAAAGCTTTCTACTATATCCGTTTGGTTGATAACGTTAACAATATGGGCAGACTCTGTTACTCCCCAGAAAACCTCCTTTAGCCCCACGGATAGTTCCTTGTTGTCTCGGACCATCCGCCAGTACAGCTCCCTAATGTCAGCATGCGTTCTGTTTTCATCATGTTGGTCGTACCTGCCAAAGAGCGACATCTTAAATGAGGATCGGCCATTGTTCCACTCCACAAAGTATTCTGGCCTTAGTGCAATAGAAAGATAATTTTGCTTCTGACCTTCATATAACCCCTCATTAAAAAAGAACCGCTCTTCCAGTTCCACATCAGCGCTGAAATCCTGATAAGGTTTCTCCTGCGCCCAGGCATAAGCCGGCCATATGGATATCAGACAAAGGAGTTTTAAACTATTACTATTCATAAATACCATTTATTCAAAGTTTACTACAGAGAAAGCAGAGAGGGTTTCTCTGCTTTCTCTACAAATTGTCAGTTTTCTTAGGCAATTTCCTATACTACCTACCGGCTCTCACCAGGCTATTTTGTGTAAAGTCCTGATCGCTGATGCCGGTTTTAAAAGCATAATTTTCAAAGATCAGTCTCGTTTTCTTACCCGTTTGATGGTTCTCCATTACCATTTGTGAAGCTCTCCAGTGTTTGCCCAGGTATTGTTCATAGCCATTATAATCCAGGGTTTTAAGTAATGCATTCTTACGGTCATAGAAATCAATTTTTTCAATTCTGTAGTTGTCCTTGTTATACCAAACCACCTGCCTGGTATAGCCCGATTTAGGATCTACAGGGTATCGTTCCACTACCAAAGCCGAGACTCCATTAAGGTTATCCTCCTTAATAAACTTATAGGTATACTTTTCCACCTCCTGAGAAGAAAGGTCTTCATAGGCAAACTCGCTACCCATAAATGGTCCCGATTTATTATCGGATGATATTCTCTTTACCCTTTTTATCGATGGAAGATAAAGCCACTGATCATCAGAAGTTGTTTTATGGGTAAAGGTGAGGGTGGCTGTACCCTCTACATCCCTGGGGCTGTTGAAAACGATAAGCGATTTGTCACCATCTTCGTGCAACTCCAGTGTTTTATTTTCCAGCAATCGCTCACTCTCCTGACCATTTTTGTTGGTCAGGATCATTTTTAACGATACTTGTGAACTTTCAAACCCCCGATCGACCTCGTCAGCCTTTTCGGCAATAGCCAGGCCTTTTTGCTCGGGAGTTTGTCCCTGTGAAATGAATGGTACAGAGCATAATACTGTTATAATTAATGCTATTTTTTTCATTTTTATAGTTTTATAGTTTGACATATTTTTAACTCGCCAGGCTCCCGGAGAATAGACGCACAATACAAGGGTTCTTTATCATCGCTAGGCTGCCTGCATCTCCAGTTCTGCTTTTTTATCTGCTTCCTCTACCTCGTTGGTATTATTAGCGAACATGATCAACATGGCCGGCAACAGGAGAAAATCAAGGATCAGTGCAAGAGAAATAATAAGCATTGTGATCTTAGCCATACCGGAATTCATACCAAAATCTGATTGAGCGATGACTAAAAAGCCCATCACCAGCACGAAAGTAGTGACTAACAAAGCCTGACCAACCGTAGAGAAAGCATATCGCACTGCATCTTCAGCGCCCATGTTCATTTCTCTTCTTGCTCTGAGATACTTGGTCAGAAAATGGACGGTATCATCAACGATAATACCGAGCGTCATGCCGAAAACTATGCTAATACCGGTATTGATGTACCCCACGAACAGTCCCCATAAACCAAGTCCCACAATCAGTGGAGTCAGGTTGGGGATCAGACTGATCAATCCGAAACGGAAGCTTTTTATAGCAATGGCCAGTACAAAACTGATCAGCAATAGTGCAAGTACGGTACCGGTGATCATACTGTTGATCTGCCGTTGGGTCAGGTGAGCAAACATCATCGTACTGCTAACACCCTCCGATTGCATATATGAAGGTGCGTTTCCCTTCAGCCAGTCACTCACCTGTTGCTCCAGGGCAAGCATTCTATTAGTCGAAATGTTTTTCAGTGTTACAATTACCCGGGTTTCAGACTTATCTACATTAACCTGGTTATTGAGGTCAAGCCCAAAAGGAAGTGACATCTCATAGAGCAACAGAAACTGCGCAGCCTGTTCCCTGTTGTCCGGAAGTGTATAATAGTCGAGATTATCACCATGCATGGATTTGTTCACCTGACGGGAAACTTCGGTAAATGAGTTCACATGGATTACCTCGTCATGCGTGTAAAGCCAACTCTCAAACTCCTGTAGCTTTTCGAGGTATGCCGGGTTATTAATACCTCCAGGCTCACCGGATCCCATAGAAAATTCCATGGTATAGATCCCGGTCAGGTGTTCACTGATATAGTCGGTGTCGGTTCTGAATTGAACATCCTTAGAAAAGTACTTGATAAACTCATCGTTCAGCTCATTGCTGAATATGAATACCGAAGAAATGACAATCACAGCCACACTTCCTATAGCTACTCTCCCTTTTTTGGCAATGACAAATTCAGCGAGCCTTTCCATAAAAGTAAGTGGTCTTTTTTCCATATTAGCCCTGGCTTTTATTCTTACAGGAAGAACTGCCAACAAAGCGGGTAAAGTGATCACTGAAAATATAAAAGCCGCGGTCATCCCTAATGAGGTCAGGTTTCCAAGATCGCGAAAAGGAGGCGAATCGCTAAAATTCATGGAAAGAAAACCTATGACAGTGGTAAGACTGGTAAGGAACACCGGCAGATAATTGACCCTCAAACTTTCGATAATAGCCTCTCTCTTTTCAAGGCCATTTCTAAGCCCCTGCGTAAAAGTGATGAGAATGTGGATACTGTCAGCCACCGCCAAGGTCATGATAATGTTCATGAAAGCTGATGAAGGCGGTGTAAGGAAGATACCGAGCCAACCGCCAAGCCCCATAGCAGTGACAATCGAAAAAATGATCACTACCAAAGTGGCAAACGTACCGCTGATGGTTCTGGTAAATAACAGAATGGTAACGAGGACGATTAAAAACATCAGTGGCGTTAAGGTAGACATATCGTTAAATGCTGCTTCCTGAAAAGCATTGTTCAGCATCACCATTCCAGAAGTGTAAATATTCAGATTAGGATATTTTTCCTGAAATGCCGCTATTTGCTCTCTGGCATATACCACCACTTTTTCATTGTCTTTTGGGTCGCCATGGTCCGGTAGCTTCACTGTAATGTTCACTGCAGTAATACTCCCATCTTCATCCACCAGGCGATTTTTAATTCTTGGGTCAGTAGTAGCTATACTTTTAATGTCAGCTAACTGCCCGGCAGTCAGGGTCTCTGCATTACTTACAAGGTCATCTACATAAAGATCATCTCCTTCTGAACGGGTGTATTGAAAATTCGTAATGGCATCCACCCTTGTTGAAAAGGATGTTTGCCAGCCCAGAGCTACAAATTCCTCAATAGCGCTCAAAGTAGAAGGTGAAAAAACATTACCATCTTTTGGTTCAAATACTACGAAGACATTATCATCTTTGGTGTATTTGTTTTGAAGCGCGTCATAGGCCAGCAATTGCGGGTTGTCTTCACTGAAGAAAACATGATAATCGCTATTGAAGGTTATATTCTTTGCCCCATAGCCGGCTGCCAGCACAGATAGCACTGACGCCAAAATAAGCATCCATCGGTAGCGGATCACGAATCTGGCCAATCCAGCGCCAAATTTTCCACTTTTGGATTTCAATGATTGAAGGCGGTTGTTCATTTTACAGGATTTTTACGGTTTTAAAATATTTTGTATTTCGTAATATTTAATAACCGAAACGAATACCAAAAACTTTGGTTTCAAAATATTTCAATTTTCGAAATATTTTTTAACTGAACATTTTTGGCTCCAGTTTTGTATTAATAGAAGTATTTTCATAAAATGCTAAAAATTTGACGAGGGCACATGAAGAACAGGGAAGAGCTTATCAATGAATTTATGGATGTATTTGAGCTGCTAATTGCAAAAACGCAGGAAACAGATCAATCATGTATAACTATTATTGGCGCAAATGATATTACCAAGCAGGATTTAGCCATTATAGCATTTGTTGGCAAACGAGGAGAAGTGATCATGCGAGAGATTGCTGAATACCTGGACATCCCCTACTCCACAGCTACAGGCATTATAGATAAGCTGGTGAATAAAAAAGTACTAAAAAGAGTCAATTGCCCTGACGACCGCAGAAAAGTAGCAGTAGGCCTCACCCCAAAAAAAGGCCAGGAAGTATTTCAGCAATTCACTGCCTTCCGACATGGCCTGGGAGCCAAAGTACTGGCGCCCATGGATGAACGTGACTTTGAAGATATGGACAGGATCATGAAGAAAATGGTGAAGCAGATCTCTGTAAATATGCAAAAGGAGGCCGATCAAAATATCGCAAAAGCACAATAGATCGCTTCCAAAACCCTCCATCACGGCTGCAAGTGACAGGCCATAACGAGAGGGTAAAAGCATTGCAGTAGTTCACTCAATAAGAAAGCCCGGGTGTTTTTTGAATATATTGGTCCGTATGCAACTGCTGCAGCATAAACTTTGCCACATCAGCACGGGATATTTTCAACTTTATGGCTTTTTCCGTTGCTGAGAATCCATGCCTGAATTTACCGGTAACTTCTCCATCGGTAAACGCCCCCGGACGAACAATTGTCCAGTTAACAGAGGAATCCTTAATGTACCTTTCCTGCAACTCATGATCTAAAAAGGCTTTTTTCAGAAACCAGCCGAACATAATGTACTTCCAGAAAAAATTCAGGTTTGCTTTGCTATCACCAGCCCCCAAAGTAGTCTGACATATCAACCGCTCCGCGCCTGATTTTTCCATTCCATGAATGATATTTCGTGTGCCTACAGCACGGATCTTCCCTGCTCTTCCGTCACCCAGCGTGCAAAAAACTGCATCATGTCCTTTAACAGCTTTCTCTACTGAAACAGGATCCAGTACATCACCTTTTAAAATGTTGAGGTTATCATGCTTGATATCTTGCAGTTTTTCAATACTTCTGACAAAAGCAGTCACATCGTGTCCTAATGAAAGCGCCTGTAGCACAATTTGCTTGCCTATGCTCCCCGTTGCTCCGAAAATAATTAGTCTCATGTTTTTCTTTTTTTCAGCAAAACTATAGACAGAAAAACAGGTGAGATAGAATGCAACCGACAGCCAAAGAAAATCAAAAGATGGACCTGTGAAGGGAAGAAAAAAAGCTGCACCTTAGCTAGCTAGATATTCTCTGGGAGTAAGACCGGTAAATTCCTTAAATGTCCTAATAAAATGAGACTGGTCGGCAAAGCCGTTGTCAAAGGCGATGTCTGTTAGCTTGGTTTGTTGGTTTGACTTCAACTGCTCAATAGTCGCATTGAACCTACATATTCTTGCATATAGCCGGGGTGTAATGCCTACATGTCGCAGAAACATGCGCTCAAAGGTTCGCTCTGACACACGCAGGTCTTTTTGAAGTGATTTCAAGGTCACACTTCCCGCTGATGCTGTCATTTTATTAGTAACATACTGCAGCTCACTTTCAACTGAAAGGTTATTTCTTGTGATCAATTTGATCAAAAAATCCGACAATAAATATACTTGTCGCTCAATAGAAGCCTCCTGACATAATTCCATGGTTTTGGCTACTTCACCAAACGGCAGCAGGTCAAAATCCAGACAAGTATCTGTAAACTCATGAGCTTCAACACCAAATAATGACCTGATAACATGGGGGTAAAGATAGATTACAATGATCCTGCAGTCTCCTCCGGTAGTTATTTCGATAGGCTTCACTGTCTGGCCATATAGAAACAGTGAAGGAAGTCTTTTCTTTCCCTCATGGATCAGCAGGTCCTGACTTGACTCCTGGTACATTATACCCGGCAATCCATCAGCAAAGAATTTGAAGCTTTGCAAAGAGCCATTCAAGGTGTCAGATTGCAGTGTCCGTATGTCTTTGACAAAAGGACTCAAGACAGTATATACATCAGGTAACAGATTCTTTATCACAGAAACACTTTATTTCAATAAGAACAACAAATTTCGTTCAGATTGTTTTCTTTGAATTGAACGAATCCGACAGTTTATTTGTCGATGTATATTATTTCGCCATCTACAAGTTGCCACCTGGAAAAACTTCTTTCATTAACATCCCCGTTTCTATCAAAATCCAGCTTTCCCGTTATGCCTTCATAGTTCACATCTTTGCCACTATTTATGAACTCCCGCGCTTGTGAAAAATTTTCGCTCGTCACAGGCAGCCCTTTTGTTGCTACCATCTGTAAATGCAGCGATACCAGAAGTGGGTCTGTACTGTTAGCATTCATAACCGCCAATGCCATTAAATACACTATGTCATACGTATATTCAGCCGCAAGAGAGAGTGGCTTTTGTGCATATTTTTGTTCGTATTTGGCCGCAAACTTTTCATTTCCGGTAAAAGGCAGGTAAAAACCATACATGCCATTCAACACTTCTAGATTTCCCATCTGTGCCAGATCCTCTCCCGTAGCACCGTCACTCATAACAATTACAGGTCTATAGCCGTCCGAAAATACCTTTTTCCGAGCCATCTGATGGGATATAGCTGAAAAACTTTTAGCCAGACTAATAACATAGATAACATCGGGTTTACCCATTAGAAGGCTATCCAGCTTGTCACCCATATCATAATCATCAATATTAATATGTGGGTTGATTCTTACAGCGTTTAATATCATTCCTCCGGCTTCCTCAAACTCTCTGGCAAATGTTTCCTGCAATGTACGTCCATAAAAATTATCATGATACAGCACCGCAGCCTTTTGACTTCCAAGGTCACTATAGCAAAAAGCGGCAGCCTGTTTTCCCTGAACAGCATCGGAAGGACACGTTCTGAAAATAAGACCCCGGTCTTGCAATGCACTTACCGCAGGTGATGTGGCTGTAGGAGAAACAATCATGAAATCTTTTTTAGGTAGCAGTTGGTCCGACAGGTTTATAAGACCATCGGAGCTGGTCGGCCCCAAAAATAAGTGGGTGTTGTAGTTATCAATAAGGCGGTTTGCTCTTTTTACAATAAACTCTTCCGTTGCACCAATATCTGCCGGAACTAAAAAAAGCTTTTTACCTGATACCCCGCCCTGCTTATTAATCTCTTCAATAGCCAACTGGGCGGAGTTGATTAGCTCCTTTGTAAAATCAGGATAACCGGCCATCGGAAGCAGGTATCCGAGATTTACAGTATTACCGGAAATAATGGCTGATGAATCCACGTCCAGTGGTAATAATGGCTTCACTACATCCACAGCCGAAAGCTCCTCCAAAGAAAACTCAAGGTACCGCTCCTGTTGTTGAGCAAAGGCATTCGCTGTGAGTGAAATAGAAGCCGTAATTGTCATTAACCATTTTCCAACATATGTCATACTACTGTTTTAGTTTATTGCGTTAAAAAATTTGAATATCAGAAAAATATACCAATATGAGAAGTGCATAATGTATGGATTTCTGACATGGGGAAATACGTCCACAACACCTTAGAAAGCAGCCGGATGTTTCATTTCTACTAACTGCTCTTCGCGATGAGGATAAAATCAGGGATATCGAAAAACAAAAAAGTCTACAGGTCTCCGGCAAAATACTAAGTCGGAATCTGTAGACTGGAATATATCAAGTGGGATCAGGCTATCTCAATTGCCTTAACCGGTTTTCTCTTGGCTTCAGCAGTTTTTGGAAGATGTATCCTGAGGATGCCATCTTCATATGCTGCCTTTATATTATCAGCCTGCACGGTTTGAGGCAGATCAAAAGATCGAAAGAACGATGTATAGTCATACTCCCTGCGTGTATAAGTACCTTTTTGCTCTTCAGATTCTTCCTCTTTTTCTGCCTTTATTTCCAGTATGTTATTATCAACGTCTACGTGAAAATCTTTTTTGGCCATACCGGGTGCTGCCAGTTCTACCAAAAACTCATCATCGGTTTCTCTGATATTCGTTGCAGGTACTCTGGCATAACGAGTCGGTTGGTTGAAAAATCGGTCCATATCAAGTATATCCATTAGGTTGCTACGCATTCCGGGTAGCACATCCATTGCTCTTCTTGTTAGTAGTGACATAGTTTTAATAGAAGGTTTAAATGATGATTTTTTTATAGCGCCATGGAAACAGCCTTTCTATTGATCTCCTTCTCAGCGAGATTAGAAAGATCCTGATCAATGCCTTTTTCCTGCTCTAGCGCCTTATGCAGGCTATCGGCTATTTCTTTATGACCGATTTCCTTCGCATAAGAAGTCAGTGATCCAAAGCCGGTGATCTTGTTGTGGTTCAATCGCTGAATAGAATTCACAATCACTGCATCACGTACCTCCGCATCCTTGCTTCGATCAATCAGGCTTTTAGTTTGTTTTATAATCGATTCACAACAGTGGTTTTTTTCACCCTGGGCGCTTGCATTCAGCTTCTTGAACGCTTCATCCAAATACCTGATCTCCGTATTTGCTACATCCAGTTGCCTGTCTATGATCTTCCTTAGCTGTTGATTTGTTACCTGCTTTTGAATACCTGGCAATTCCTTCTGCTCCTGCTTAGCAGCGTCATAAAGCTCCCTTCCCTGTTCTAAAAAAAGGTCTTTGAGGTTTTCCAATTTCGTTGTCATATTTAATGTGTTTTTAGTTGGACAATGGTTAAATAATTCCGTCCAAAATTACTCTGCGAACAGGGAGTAGGCCAATGACTTTTGTTATTGGAATAGAAGATTTGCATCCTGATGTTTAATAGCTGGCAACCCCGTTAAAAAACGGTTAAGCTGACGGCTACACTGTTTTACAATTAAACGATTCGGCAGTATCCTCAACCAGCCAATTGAACAGTGCCTTGGCTGACCGGTAAGTAAGCACTGTTGAAGGCTGTCCGGACCACATCGGAAGTAAATCATATCTGCGTAGAGCAAGTGCAGCTTTTCTCAGCGGTGCAAGGTATGTGCTTTGTGCCGGGTATGGCGCAAAGCTCTCCTGTGAGTTGTTCTTAAAATCCAGTATAATTTTATTTGACAATGCTCGTGCCAAACGACCGGTATACACCTTTGTAAGTTCAGTTTTTAGTTGTGTGTCCAGCAGCTTTTGTTTGTGGTAATCGGGTGCGTTGGATTCATCAGTAGCCAGAAAAGCTGTACCTATTTGCACCGCAGATGCTCCTGCCTGCAACATAGCACATATACTCTTCCCATCAGCTATCCCACCAGCGGCTATCACAGGAATAGCCACATTTCTCACTACCTGAGCGACCAGGGGAATAGTTTTAGTTAATGACAGATCTGCAGGCTTAAGGAAAGAAGCCCTGTGCCCGCCTGCTTCTGTACCTGATGCCACTACCAGATCCACCCCGGCTTGTTCGGCTAGAACAGCCTCGTCTACAGTTGTAGCCGTGGCAATGATAACAATGCCGGTTTTCTTCAGCTCCAGAATGTAGTTTTGCGGTGGTATTCCAAAAATAAAACTCACTACCGGAGGCCTTGCCTTTAAGACAGCCTTGATCTGATCATCAAAATTTGGGCTATCCGGTATTGAAAATTCGGGCTGCGGAATGCGTAGCTCATCAAAATATGGTTGAAAACGTTGTTTTAAAGCTTCAAAATCTTCAGATCGATAGTGAAGCAGAGGATCATGTTTTAAGGGCACCCACAGGTTGAGGGCATAAGTTTTATTTGTCAACGACCTGATCTCGGCATTGATTCTTGTTATTTCTTTTGGAGTACAGGCATTTAATCCAAAAGACCCCAATCCACCTGAATTGGAAACAGTAGCGACCAGTTTGGCGGAAGAAAACCTTCCGCCAAATGGCCCTTGAATAATAGGATATTTAATCCTTAGCAGGTCAGTTACCCTTGTTTTGTTCCACATGAGTAAATATCTTGTTTACGATTTTCCAGGCGCCCTCCACAACACTCAACGAAAGGTAGTCGTAGTAGTTGTAGCCAAGCATTGGTAAATGTAATTTAGCAATAGCAACGTTACCCATAATTTCTATAGCAACGATCTCCATTTCAAATTGCTCTCCCAAAGCATTTGGGGACTGCCTGTTCTCTACACCTTCGATATACTCGTCCAGCGTTTTGATGTACCCTGCTCCTTTAATATCTCCATATAAACAAGCGCTGTTCACAAAGACCTGCCGCAATTTTTGCACATCACCATAAAAAATCCCTTCAAAGTAGATCTTTATTACTTCCTGTATCTGAATAACTTTTTGTTCATACATACTTTCCGTGATTTTAAATAGTGTCTCTAAGAACGCCAATGTCTGCGTTACGCTCGTCCCAAAAATGCTCACGTACCTCAGTGCGTTCCGCTTTTTGGGACTTCACAAGCCTTGACCTTGACGTTTTCTTAAAGCCACTTGGAGTTTTCTTACAAACACTAAATAGCATGGCCTACAGTATGACCTCCGGCTACATTTAAGATCTCTCCGGTAATAAATTCCGAATTCGCCAGGTACCAGGCCGCCTGAGCTACCTCTTCGGGCTCGCCAATTCTGCCAAGCAGATGGAGACCTGCCAGACTATCCGCGTCCTCCACTCCAACTTTGCCCTGCAAGGGCGTTCGGATGATACCAGGAGCAATGGTATTTATTTTGATGTTGTTTTTCCCGAATTCGGCAGCTAACTGTCGTGTGAGGGCATGAATAGCGCCTTTGCTGGAAATAGGGGCAGTAGCCGGCAGGTTTGCAATAGCATGATCCACCAACACTGTTCCGATATTGATGATCGATCCCTCCCCCTGCTTCAGCATTTGGCGCACTGCCGCTTGTGACGCAAAATAGGTGCCTTTTAGGTTGGTGCTTAAAAATTGATCCAGATCATGCTCCTGTACTTCCAAAAATGGCTTCGGCTGGAACACTCCTGCATTATTGATTAGCACGTCAAGCCGCTTGAAATGACTGATGGCGGTGTCTATGAGCTGCTGTCCTACCTCTTTTTTGCCGATATCACCAGCCACCATAACCACATTTTCCGGTGATCCAAACTCTTCATACGCATCCTGAAGCCTTTCCTTACTAAAGGAATTAATAACAACGTTGCTCCCTTTTTCCATAAATAGTTGCGCAATGGCCTTGCCTATTCCTGTCGATGCCCCGGTTACAATTACTGTTTTTGCTTTCATAATCATCAGTTTTTATTTTTTATACTTTTTTATTTCTGAATATTGTCTTCCGCTGAGTCCCCAGTTGTCGATAGGTACTTCATCAATCACCACATGAGTGGTATCAGGATTTTTGTTGAGCACTTCCACCATCAGGCGTGTTATCCCTTCTATGAGCTTTTGCTTCTGTTCCCTGGTCACCAGCTCGTCAGTGACCTTGATATTGATGTATGGCATATTTTTAAATGTTTTAAAATATTTCGGATACAAAGATGAGCCAGAAATAGCGCTGGTGACGAGGAGTTAAATCACTAATAAAGTGTGAGGTAGATCACCTTCCGATGAATGATAAATTACAATACCCAATCAAAATCAGGGGAAGGAAAAGGTCAATGTTATTAAGAATGTCATCCCCTCCCGATTTCATATATTTCATATCGGGAGAGGGATCTATTCACAAATAACTGCTTCAAAGGTGTATAGATCTCTCCCTCTGGTCCCTCGAGGCCATGCTCGGAACAGGTGAGATGACTGTGCTTCTTAGGAACGATTTTCTTAGCTTAACGTGAGTTCGATATAGTAGAACCGATTAAATTGTATTCG
>NZ_AMZN01000073.1 GCF_000331535.1 Fulvivirga imtechensis AK7
CAATGTATTGCACAACTTGTCATTGGTACTTTGGAGGGATCTATACACAAGTAACTGCCCCAAACGTGTATAGATATCTCCCTGTGGTCCTCGAGGCCAGGCTTGGGACAGGCGAGATGACTTGTACTTCTTAGGAGAGCTTTTTCTTAACGTAATAGCGTTTGGGAGGATTACCGGAGTTATCCCCTTCAAAGCCCAATTTTGCGGCTTATCGATGATACGTGCATCCCGTCATTTTCACTGGTTTCCTCCGCATTCTTCCAGGTATAAAAAGTAGGTCTATGGCTGGCTTTTAACGGTAACCGTTTGAAGCTGATGTGTTTGAAGAGAATACTTTGTATTACCCTTTATATAATATTATGTGCTGGCTGGCACCATGCGACTGCGCAATGTGGTGGCCAGATCATGGAGCCTGGTTTTGCCTTTCTAACCAGCAGCCGGGGCTGTGCGCCTTTTACAGTACAACTGGAAACCAACTATCTGGCCTCTACACCAGGTACGGTCTATTATGTCGACTGGGGAGATGGTACTCCCGAAGAAGAATATATTCAGCCTGGCGCTTCCGGTGTTGTCCTTACCCATGTTTATCCTAACTCTCCAGTAGATTGTGGTTACGATCTTATCATTGACGCTGAGAATGGATGTAACCCCAGGGGTAGCGTAGTGCCCATTTCCACCCAGGTAGTAGTTTGGACTAACGATGTAATCTCCGTTGATCCCGGGATATTTCGAGTTTGCCAGGGATATGCTGCTGATGTACAATTTACTGATAACAGCGATTGGAACTGCTTTCCCAGGGCTACAAGAGAAAACAATGAACCTCGCTGGATACAATGGATCTATGGAACCGGAGCGGATGCCAATAGAATTCCCGGTATACAGGTTGATGCTATCAGCCCTGGTGGATACCCTTATCAGGACCCGGCGCCAGGTTCTAATCCTAAATATCCTATTTACGCTCCAGGCGATTTGAGTTTGCCGATCAATGTGCCGGCTACCGCACCGGCAGATATCGGAAGAGAATTTCAGGTAACCTTAAAAAACTGGAATCAGTGTAATCCCTATGATAACGATCTCACGGACGGAGATGCCTTTAATCCTGTAAATGGTGATCTGGTAAATGGCGACAATACACCACAAACTATCAATGCGAGAATTGTTATTGTAGAGTCTCCGGAGCCAGAATACCAAACCAGGTTGGGTTCGGCTGCAGGTGCTGTTCAAAATACTTTTTGTATTGGAGAGAACATTTATTTCGAAGACCTGACAGCTCCTATTGCCGGTGCAGGCTTTCAGTATACCTGGGAATTTTATGATAACAGCACCGGTACAGGCACACCTGTTCATACCAGCAATGCGGTAAATCCTATCTATTCGTTTGCAAGCGGAGGCCAAAAATTAGTTCGTCTGATCATTAGGGATGGGAACGCTGCAGGTAACTGTGAAGCAGTGTACGACAACTTTGTTTTCATATCACCCACGCTGATTGCTAATATTGAAGCTACAGATCTGGCTGGTAACCCAATTACGCCTCAATTTTGCCAGGATACAGCCTCACCGCAGACCTTCGATGTCAGGTTTGTTGATACATCCGTAGGAGTACCTAATGCCAATACCAGATGGAGGTGGGAATTTTATGACGAAAATGACGCATTGGTTGCGGAGGAGCCGGGTGGGGGAGCTTTTTCCAGCACCGAATTAGGACCTTTTGATAGGTCATACCTTAATGTTGGCACATACAGGGCGAAGCTGATAATTATGGATCTCAACACTTCGTGTTCAAGTGAAGACGTGGTGCAGGTAGTGGTGTATGAAAATCCTGTGGCTAACTTCACCGCTGACCGGGTCTGTGAGGGAAGTGAAACAACCTTCACGGATATATCCACTCTTAACGCGATCAACGGAGAAAGTATAGTTTTATGGGAATGGGATTTTGACTATGATGGTGTCACATTCAGTAAAGATGCTACATTTGATAACCAAACCACTTTTTCGAGGTCATTGAGAACTGCGGGAACATACCAGGTAGCGCTGAGAGTAACAACAGATCAAAATAGCTGTTCCGATGTTTTTGTGCTATCCGTTACGGTAGACGCATTACCTGTGGCAGATATCACCCCTGATCAGACTTCCGGTTGTAGTGTTTTAGCCGTTAATTTCACCAATAATGGAGTGGGGTCACAACCTGAGCCTGTCGATCAGTATGTTTGGGAAATAAACGGCGGGAGTGGTTTTGAAGTGGATTCTATACAAAGACCCTCTGACCCAGGGTTTTCGGGTACGTTTGTGAAGTCTTTTGAAAACCTCTCTACTACAGATAAGAACTACGCTGTAAGGCTGCGGACCATAACAGTTCAGGGCTGCGAGGCGGTTAGCCCACCGGTTACCGTCACCGTTTATCCGGGGCCTCCTTCGGGCTTTAGTACTATCAACTATTCGCCATTTGACGACAACTGCTCACCGGTGGGCGTAGACTTTCAGGTAGATAGCGAGACACAGGCCCTAAATCCCAGCAGCTACCATTGGCAGGTAGATGATGTTGATGGCCTGGTATATCAGGAAAATACGGGCACTACACCGGCATTCAATTATATTTTTGAAAATAACACACCATCGGTAAAGAATTTTTATGTTACACTGAATACCACACTTCCCAATGGATGTAGTGGAGACTCTACCCGGATTATCCGGGTTAACCCTACCCCGCAGGCAGAGTTCACCATCGATACATTGAATTTCGATTGCGAATTGATGCGATTGGGCTTTGAAGCAACCCAAAAGGGATTAAGCGGCTACCAGTGGGAAATCAGGGAAAATGGAGTTGTTACTTTTGCTACCGATGCCACAGGGGACCGGTTGGAGCATACATTTAACAAAGCTTCTAATGATATATTCGTGGAAGTAAGTCTTCAAACAACCAATTTTGCTAATTGTGAAAGTGAAGTAGTTGCCAAAAGCATTGTTGTGCCCAAACTGGAAAATATCAATGCCTCTTTTACGGCTACCCCATTGAATCAAACGCTTCCGAACGCTACTGTCTATCTGACAAACACTACTAATGAAGGCCCCTGGAGCTATCTTTGGGATTTTGGAGATGGGCAAATATCCACCGACCCAAATGTGTCGCAGCATATATATGATACGTATGGTATTTATACTATTACACTGACTGTATCTGATAACGAATGTGTAGAGGTCAGCACCACCACTGTTACTATTGATCCCATACCACCTGTTGTTGATTTTGACTATGATCCTGCTGCAGGATGTGCTCCGCTAACGGTGAATTTCACTAATTTGACCCAATATGCCGACCCTGGTAGCTACTACTGGCAATTTGGTGCAAATCAGGGTATTTCCAGGTCTGAAAACCCAACCTACACTTATTATGAACCCGGAGTCTATACAGTGAGCCTTTCAGCTACAAATATACTTGGAGATACAATTACCGAAACCAAGCCACTGATCATCGAAGTATATGCCAGACCGAGTGCACAATTTGAGGTGCGTCCAGGCGTGGTTTATATCCCGGATAATCCGGTTTATACCAAGAACAATAGTTTTGGGGCATCTCAATTTACCTGGGATTTTGGTGACGGAACGATATATAATGGATATGAACCGACACATATTTACCAGTCGGAAGGAGAGTATGATATTACACTGATAGCCGCCAATGAATATGGGTGTAGTGACACAACAAGAAGGGAAGGGATAGTGAAAGCCATTATCGGAGGGCAGGTGCTCGTGCCAAATGCGTTTTCACCAAACTTATCAGGTCCGATAGGAGGAGAAGCTGGCGGTATACCAGGTACCAACGATATCTTTTTACCGCTTACCGAGGGAGTAGCGGAATTTGAGATGCTGATTTTCAATAGGTGGGGGGAACTGTTGTTTCAAAGCACCAATAAAAACATAGGTTGGGATGGCTACTACAATGGGAAGCTATGTCCGCAAGATGTATATGTATTCAAGTTGAACCTGACCTTTGAGGATGGTCGGAAAACGACCAGAATGGGCGATATAAACCTGATTAGATGATGAAAACCTGGTTATTTATACTGTTTTTTTGCTGTATAGCAATCAGAGTAATGGGGCAGGACCCGCATTTTTCGCAATACTATGCGGCACCTCTTTACCTTAACCCTGCATTTGCCGGAACAGGCAATGATCACCGGTTTATTGCCAATTATCGAAATCAGTGGCCTAATCTTGCCAATGGTTTTGTTACCTATTCTTTTTCTTATGACTACAACATCCAGGACCTAAGAAGTGGCGTAGGGCTGCTGGTAGGAGTGGATAAAGCCGGTTCGGCCAATCTCAGATCCACAAGTGTTGGTTTTTTATATTCCTATAAAGTACAACTATCCAATAAATGGATGCTTACACCCGGGCTTTATTTTGGGTATGGTCAGCGTAATATAGACTTCAATAAGCTTGTTTTTGGTGATCAGTTAGAGTTTAGGAATGACGGTCAGGTACCTACCACGGATCCAACTTTCGGTAACCTGGGCAGCACCGCTTACTTTGATTTTGGTGCGGGTTTGCTAATGTATAATAAAACATTCTGGGCAGGTTTTTCTGCACAGCATATCAATGAACCTAATCGCTCTCTTCTGGGCGAAGAGAGCAAGATACCGGTCAAAACTTCGGTCCATGCCGGTGTTAAGATCCCTTTGTACAATGGTGTATTTAAAAGAGATCGTATATCGACCCTGGCGCCATCGTTTGTCTATCAGAACCAGGGAAGTTTTGATCAATTGGATGTAGGGTTACATTTTCTGTACGAGCCGGTAATGATAGGAGTGTGGTATAGAGGAATTCCCATACAGCAAAATACAAAGGACAACGTTAGCCAGGATGCAGCGGTTTTAATACTGGGGCTCCAATTTGATCAATTGGAGATAGCTTACAGCTACGATTTTACCATCTCAGAATTAGGCTCTGTATCAGGTGGAGCACATGAAGTATCACTGAAGTATCTGATGGCACTTTCGTTTAGAAACAAAACGAAAAAGAAGGATAAGTTTATCCCATGCCCCACCTTTATGAAGTAGTTGCTTTTCAGGGTAGGTATTAAATGCTAAATTTGCGGCTTAACAAAAGTTACGGCTTTAGCCAAGCCTGCATGTATGGATTATTCTGAGCATATAAACACCAATCCTATTTTCAAAGTGGTGAGCGATGCCGCTACCGCTCTTAACCTGGAAACATATGTAATTGGTGGCTTCGTACGTGACCTGCTATTAAAGCGGCCATCAAAAGATATAGACTTTGTATGTGTAGGTAGTGGTATTGCCCTTGCGGAGGAAGTTGCGAAGAAACTTGGAAATGCACATGTCAGTGTTTTTAAGAACTTTGGCACCGCCATGGTCAACTATGAAGACTGGGAACTGGAGTTTGTAGGAGCAAGAAAGGAATCGTACCGGTATGATAGCCGGAAGCCTATCGTTGAAAATGGAACACTGGAAGATGATCAAAACAGGCGCGATTTTACGATCAACGCGTTGGCAATAGGTATGGTGGCCGGTAATTTCGGAAAGCTGATCGATCCCTTTGGTGGCGTGAAAGACCTGAAAAGGAAAATCATCAAAACCCCCTTAGGTCCTGATATTACTTTTTCTGATGATCCTTTGAGGATGATGCGAGCCATTCGATTTGCTTCTCAGCTTAACTTTGATATTGAACCTGTAACATTCGAGGGGATCATAAGAAATGTGGACAGGATAAATATCGTTTCACAGGAGCGCATTACAGACGAATTAAATAAGATCATCCTTTCCGGAAAGCCGTCTTATGGGTTTAAACTACTCTTTCACAGTGGCTTGCTGGAGAAAATATTTCCTGAAATGGTGGCATTACATGGTGTTGAAAGCATTGAGGGGAAGTCTCATAAGGACAACTTCTACCATACACTGCAGGTGCTGGATAATACAGCCGAACGGACTGATGACCTCTGGCTACGATGGGCGGCCATACTTCACGATATTGCTAAGCCGGCCACCAAAAGATTTGATAAAAAGGCAGGGTGGACTTTTCATGGCCATGAAGATAAAGGAGCCAGAATGGTGCCTAAAATATTTCGAAAGCTGAAGCTCCCTCTTAACGAAAAGATGGATTATGTGCAGAAGCTTGTGAGATTGCACCTGAGGCCTATAGCGCTTGTCAAAGAAAATATCACAGATACGGCCATTAGAAGGTTGCTCTTTGAGGCCGGAGATGATATAGAGGATCTCATGCTTTTGTGTAAAGCTGATGTCACCTCCAAAAATGACGTGAAAGTGAAAAAATACCTTAGTAACTTCAAAAAGGTGGAAAGAAAGATGAAGGAGGTAGAGGAGAAGGACCGGGTGAGGAACTTTCAACCACCAATAACAGGTGATGAGATTATCAAAGCATTCGATCTGAAACCTGGCCGGCTCATTGGCGACATAAAGGAAGAAATAAAAGAAGCCATCCTGGAGGGTAGGATCAGGAATAACAGGGAAGAAGCGTGGAATTACATGATGAAAGTGGCACAAAATAAAGGTGTAGCCAAATAAGAGAAATTCATTACCTTTGAAGTTTATAAAATTAACTGTATAAAAGATGATTAGTTTAAGAAGTGCATTGTCAGTATTGTTGCTCACTTTGATGTGTGGCACAGTTTATTCCCAAAACACGCAGAACGAGCAGCAAAAGGCGCCCTCCGCCGGGCAGATACTTTCCAGCCATTATGCCAGAACTTATCAAATGGCATTGAGGTATAACGATTACGGCATGGCAAAAAATGCACTTTATAACCTATATGTTGAAAACCCTCAAAACGATTCTATCCTATATTCTTTGTCGGCATTGTACCTGCAGTCAGGGCAGTATGCTTCTGCCGCCATCTCTGCACAGGATGTGATCCAGATGCGGCCGGAACATATAGGTGCGGTGGAGATCATGGCCGTATCATATGAGAACCTGGGGTTGAAAGACAAGGCGCTTGACAATTATGAATCGCTGTATCTAAAGACCGATGATTATCAAACCCTCTACAAAATTGCTTTCCTGCAGTACGAATTGGAAAGGTATAATGAAAGCAAGATCAATGCTGATATATTGATGACCAAGAAAGGGGCAGAAGATCTGAAGGTAGTATTTGATGCCGGTAACAATGAGCAGAAAGAATACTCTATAAAAGTAGCGCTACTCAATCTCAAGGGTCTTATTGCTAAAGCTCAGGGAGATAAAGCTGCAGCTAAGAAGCACTTTGAAGAAGCGCTGAAAATTGCTCCTGACTTTACACTTGCTAAAGAAAACCTGCAGAATATCGATAAATAATTCTTTTTCCGTGCAACCCTGATGAAATCTTTACGGTCTATAGCTATAGAACAGTGAATTCATTGGGAGAGAAGTTTCAAAATATCCATGCTGAAATCATAGAAAGGTGTCTGGAGGGAGACCGATATGCGCAGAATCAGTTGTACAAGCTGTATTCAAAGGCAATGTTTAATGTCTCCTACAGGATCACAAACAATTTTGACGATGCAGAGGATGCTCTTCAGGAAGCTTTTATCAGCGCATTTAAAAACCTTACTTCTTATAAAGGAGATGCTGCATTTGGCGCCTGGTTGAAACGAATTGTGATCAACAAATCCATTAACCTGATCAAAAAACGTCATTCCGGGCTTGAGGAGGTAAGCGAGGATGTGGGCGAAGAATCTGACGATCAGGAGGTAAAAGTCGATCAGCTAAGTGTAGAAAGGATTAAACGGGCTATTGAAAAGCTTCCTGATGGATATCGGGTGGTTTTTTCACTATATTTACTGGAGGGGTATGATCATGGGGAGATCGCTGAAATACTAGGAATAACCGAATCAACCTCAAAATCCCAGTTTAATCGCTCAAAAAAGAAAATCAAAGAAATATTAGAGAAGGAGGTGATCTATGAATGATCCATTGGAAAAATTCATTCGGCAAAACAGGGGAGAGTTTGATGATAAACAACCCTCCGACCGGGTATGGAATAGCGTATACAAAAAGCTTAACGGAGAAAGTAACCCGTCCTTTAACTGGATTTGGAAAGCAGCCGCCATTTTGTTTTTCCTTACTTCATCATTTATGTTTTATAAGCTCCGGTTCGATGGGCAGGCAGATGCTGTGGCAATAAGTAAGCAACAGCTCAACGAAGATTTTAAAACCGTTGAGTCGTATTATGTTCAGAAAATATCCGAGAAAAAGGAGCTCATCTATGACTTTGAAGAGAACAGTGTAAATGTTAATGGAGTTTTTGAGCAGGATTTACAAAAGCTGGAAGCAATGTATGAAGTGTTGAAGGATGAATTGAGGGAGAATCCAAGCAAGAAGGTGGTGGATGCTTTGATCCTGAATCTACTGGTCCGGGTTGATATCCTTAATGCACAGCTTCAGGAGCTGGAGAATATATCCAGACAAGACAAAGAAGAGCCTGAAATAAACGTTTAGTAGTTACTTGTGCTTAGGTCGAAAGAGCTTACTTTAGAATCAAGTACTTTGCCTTTTTCACATTTTAATACACGAGCCGGATATTTTTTCACCAAACTGTGGTCATGGGTTGCCATTAGTACGGCTGTTCCGCTTTTGTTGATCTCTTTAAATAAATTAAAGATCCCCTGAGATACCTCGGGGTCGAGATTTCCGGTGGGCTCATCTGCCAGCAGTATGACAGGTTCATTGATCAACGCCCTGGCGATCACTACCCGCTGTTGTTCACCCCCAGAAAGCTGGTGAGGCATTTTGGATGCTACAGAACCTAGTCCCACCCTCATGAGAACATCAGTTTGCCGGGCCTTCATCTTCGACTTTTCTTTCCATCCGGTGGCTTGCATAACAAAATCCAGGTTCTCGCCTACAGTACGATCCGGGAATAGTTGAAAATCCTGAAATATAATACCAAGCTTTCTGCGAAGCATAGGTACTTCTTTTGGTTTAATGGTACTGATATTATATCCGGCAACTATTATCTCACCAAGCCGAAGGTCGAGATCGGCATAAAGAGTTTTAAGCAAAGATGTCTTTCCACCTCCGGTTCGTCCTATTAAAAAAACGAATTCACCCTTTTCAATTTCAAAATTGACGTCACTCAGTACAGTTCTGTCATCCTGGAAGATGGAAGCATCTTTTACGCGTACTACTGGATCAGAGGAGAAAGACATCTTTTAGATTGTTTAATTTTAGCTGTTGACTTTATGATGATCTGCCAAAAATTGCTTCAAACCTGAATCCGTCAGCGGATGGTTGAGCAGACTTGTGATCACTTTCAGTGGGCAGGTAGCCACGTCAGCGCCTATCTCGGCACACTGTACCAGGTGCATGGTGTGTCTGATACTTGCTGCCAATACCTCTGTGGCGTAGCCATAGTTGTCGTATATCTGAACTATCTGCTCTATGAGGCTCAGGCCATCGTAGGCGATATCATCCAACCTGCCGATGAAAGGCGATACATAACTTGCTCCTGCTTTTGCAGCTAAAATAGCCTGGCCAGCAGAAAATACGAGCGTACAGTTGGTCCTGATCCCCTGAGCGGTGAGGTATTTTATGGCTTTTACTCCATCTCTGATCATTGGTATTTTGACCACGATCTTCTCATCTATTTTAGCCAGCTCTTCACCTTCCTTTATCATAGTATCAAAATCAGTGGCGATTACCTCGGCACTCACATTATTATCTACAATATCGCATATCGCTTTGTAGTGAGCTTTTACATTTTCTTCCCCTTTTATACCTTCTTTGGCCATTAAAGAAGGATTGGTCGTAACGCCATCAAGCACACCAAGATCATAAGCTTCCCGGATCTCGTTGAGGTTAGCAGTATCAATAAAAAATTTCATGTGTATATATTTTAGTATTGAGATATTAATATTGAGTTCGAAGCACGAAGTCGGAAGTCCGAAGTTGTGTTACTGAAGACTCACGATAAGGCGCTCATGGTTTAAACCCCTTCAAAGATAACTATGATAATGATAAACAAAAAAGGCAAATCAGGGTATCGCACCGCTACAACCGCTTACCCTTGCTACCTTCCGGTCCTGGGGGAGTTCAGCGGGAGCTGGTCGTACCCGATTTGCCACTGCAAAGATATGACTTCTGACACAATTGATGAAATCTATCTCCACTTTTTCGTAAATTGTTTTATATTTAAAAACCATGTCAACTAAAATGATATACAAACTCAGGTTATTAAAGCTCAATTGCTATCGCCAAAATGAAGCTGACGGTGATGAAATTTTTATCAAATACCAAAATAAAAGAGTATGGCCTTTGAATTCAAAGTATCAGAAGTTAAATGAAGGGTCCGCAAAATTAAACCTGGACATATCAGGAATTGAAAAGGAAAGTATGGTCACGCTTGAGCTTTGGGATTATGATCTTTTTACTCCTAACGATATGTTAGGCACCTTCTCCATGTTAGTAAATGAGCGAGGGGGACCGTTTACTACAGATTTGAAGAGAGATATGGGTACGGACGACAGCAAGTACTCTATCGAATGGGAAGTGTCTTAATTAGTGTTTCTAAGAAAACGCCAATGTCTGCGTTATGCTCGTCCCAAAAATGCTCATGTACCCAGTACGCTCCGCTTTTTGGTACTTCACAAGCCTTGCCCTTAATGTTTCTTAAAGCCACTTAGAGTTACAAACACTAATTACTTGACCAACCCTTTAAGATAAAGATTGAACTCCAGGGAACTGGACTCAGCAAAACCATCTACGGCCAGATCTTCAAAGATATCTTCATCAAAGTTCAATTTTCTTTTTTCAACCTCCCCTTTTTTGTGAACTGTGAGTTCAACACCCGAATATGTTACCGGGTTAACCTGTACCAGTACGATAAAATCTTCGAATTCTTTTTTAAAATATTGGTGGACAATGTTTTGCATACTACTACTTTAGTGTAAAGTTAGGTTATTTACCTGATACGTTAATTCTCTGAGCCTTAATATTCCCGTGAACAACTTGAAGTAAGTGATGATCGAAATCATATTAGCAATAGGTTAGGATAGAAGTAGGGATCCTTATTTTTCCATTGGTAGCAATAAGGAAAAAGCATATATTGTATGCTAAAAAAATGCCGGTGCTATCAGTTCTTCAAAAGCCAGTTTACCAACTCCTTTTTATCCAACTGCTGTCAGTTGTGGTTTTAGTTATTTATAGGCCTTCAAATGTTGATAGCTCCTGGACTGCCAGTGGCTTATGTTATATCCTCTTTATTCTCATCAACTCAATTTTTATATGGTCTGCGCCACGGCTTTGGGTGTATTTTTTTACGTCACTCGGCTTTTCAATTCTGTATGTGCTGCTGGCATACCTGGTACTGTGGGCATTTAATGAATTGCTAAAACTCAAGGGTTCCGGAGAAAGCGGAATGATATTTCTGGTGATTATATATCATCCATTCCTGTTGCTACTTGTAGTATTTTTGAAATGGGTCTATGGTAAAATAATTTAACGATGCGAGGCTTTTAGAGAAAATGTGCTTCCAGAAATTTTACCAGTTCGTTGGTGTCACGCAGTCCCTCTTCTTTTGATGTGTTGCTGAGGTGTGTCAATTTTACTGTTTTTCCGCTATTCAATAATATCATAATATAGAAGGTGTGAGATTCTATGGCGTTGCTTCTATATTTATAGCTTATCTCTTCTTTTATTTCGAATCCTTTAATTTCCTGAGCTGAATAATGATGTCTGAAAGGCGATCGTATATCGATACCGGCCGACTTGATTGTGAGGAAGAAAAACCATTTGTTTAGCATCACAAATAATGCAACCGTCAGTAAAATGCTGCCAACAACAGCGGCTACTATATGAATAGGGCCACTCGAGTCAGGATCAGAGTTTACGGCCAAAAAGGCGAATACCAGTCCCACCATTCCTGTAAAGGAGAGGCTGAAAAGTAATTTTTTAGTAAAAATTACTTTTACGCGCTGTCCACCATGAACATCGGACGTAAGTCGATAGCCATACTTGTTTAAAAGTTGAGCACAAGAATGTATTTTACGATATTCATTAGAGTCAATCAGCGGTTGCCAGTTTGCGATTGCTGTTATGTCAACCTCCAAATCGCTAGTGATCCCGTGTACTGTTTTTTCAAATGTCAATGCACCCGTGCTTAGGCTTTTTGGGCGAACAATCCCATCGTACTTACCAATAATGGTATATTGCATTTTGGTCAGCTCTACCAGGATTAGTTGTGTAAAATAGGTGTCTTTCTCTTTGACGTAATTAGCCAGAGCAACGGAGGTCTTTGTTCCTGCAAGAACAAAATCTTTGAGAAACAGGTGCTTTTCCAGATTGTGCGGAACCCCGTTAAGGTTTAATGAAAACAGGGTAGGGCCAAATGGTATTTCACCACCAGCTTCAAGCACTACAAAATTTTGTGGATCAGTCAATATGTTGATGCGTTCTGACAATCAATTATACTATTTGATCTGATCCTTTTGCCTTCATTTCACTTGTAGAAACTCCTGCAAGATATAGCTTTTAAATGAAAAAAGCTTCTGGTTTATTTGAGTTGAGCATTTAGCCATACCAAGCTTTGTTCTTCTTGTCCCATGCTGCCTTAAAAAATACTAACGTCCCGAAAGCTTTCGGGATGCTCATATTTGTTTGCGTTGCCTGGATCAAAATTAACTGCAACTTATACGGCACAGTACACTTAACTCAACACTTCATTTCAAAATGATTATCAAGGATGGCGTTAGCTATGTCGCCCACGCCTTGTCACCTTTTTTGTAGTCTATACAGGCCTCATATCTGCCGGGTGTTTCCACGTATCTTCGGGCCTGAGTACAGCCCACTTCTGAGGTAAAATAGCCCAACAGGGTGAGCTCCTTCATTAGTTTGAAATAATGAGGGACAGCTCCGGGATCTTTTTCATTGGCTTTGCCATATTCCCTTTGTTCTTTGTCCAGGGCATTGAGGAATGCTGTTCGTGTTTCCCGGGGCGCCTCGTCAAAGCTATCACCATGATCTTTTTCGAAGTCAGCTTTAAGTTTTGCCAGGCCATCAGTAAAGGCTTTTTGGTCTTTTTCCTCATAGCAATCCAGTACCATCATTGCCATGAAACCGCCTATGCCTACCGCTTTGGCTCCGGGGGTATCTGTTGTAGGTATTATTATGTCACCTATTTCATCCAGGAGGGCAACATCACTTTCCATGAAAAGTGCATTTACCCTTTCATCCCTTTCTACTGAGCAGCCCGAGAGGAATGCATTAGCACCTACTACGGTGCCTCCCATGATCACGGACACTGCTTTTATTGCATCTCTTCTATTCATATTTTTCAGAGGTTTCCTTTTTTTAATTCATTTGTTGCAAAATCACATGCTCTGGCTGTTAGTGCCATGTATGTCAATGACGGGTTCTGGCAAGCTGCTGATGTCATGCACGCACCATCTGTGACAAACACATTTTTTGCATCCCACACCTGGTTGTGGCCATTTAACACTGAAGTTTTTGGATCCCTACCCATACGGGCTGTCCCCATTTCGTGAATACCCTGGCCAAAGGTGTATCCTGCATCCCATGAAGTGACATTTTTCACACCTGCGGCTTCAAGCATTTCTGCTCCATCATTCATCATATCTTTGCGCATGTTTTCTTCATTTTCCTTGAGCGCACAATCAGTCACCAGCACAGGTAGTCCCCACTTATCTTTAGTTTCATGAGAAAGGTATATCCTGTTTTCATGGTAAGGAAGTATTTCTCCAAACCCTGTAATACCGATAGTCCACTGCCCCGGCTCTGACATGGCGTCTTTCAGTTTTGCGCCAATGCCCAATTCCGCTACTTTTTCACTCCAGCCATTTCGGCCGGCACCACCCTGGTAGCCAAATCCTCTAACATAGTCACGCTTATCACCGAATAGGTTTCTATATCGAGGAATATAAATACCGTTGGGTCTTCTGCCGTAGTAGTATTTATCTTCGTAGCCTTCCACCGTTCCGGATGCACCGGCTCTGAAGTGGTGGTCCATAACGTTATGGCCAAGCTCGCCGGAGCTGCTCCCCAATCCTCCAGGCCATATATCGGTGGCCGAATTCATAAGTACCCAGGTGGAGTTGAAAGCGGAAGCACATAAAAAGACTATTTTAGACTTAAATTCATAAGTCTGGTTGTTTTCGGCATCCAGCACCTCAACACCGGTGGCTTTTTTGCTATCCTTATCATATAGCACGCGAGTTACTATAGAAAAAGGTCTGAGGGTAAGATTACCGGTTTTCATGGCAGCAGGCAGCGTGGAGGATTGTGTGCTGAAATATGCGCCAAACGGGCATCCCAACCAGCATTTGTTTCGGTATTGGCACTGGGCGCGGCCCTCTTTTGCTGCCGTCAGGTTTGCCGAGCGCCCCATGATCATCGTGCGTTGTCCTTTATAGTGCTCCTTTATGCGAGCAGCAACATCTTTTTCTACACAGTTCATCTCCATTGGCGGCTGGAAATAGCCATCGGGTAGTTGCGGTAAGCCTTCTTTGGAGCCATTGACACCGATGAATTGCTCCACTTTGTCGTAGTAGGGAGAAATATCCTTATAGCGAATAGGCCAGTCTACAGCTATACCTTCTTTAGCATTGGCCTCAAAATCTATCTCACTGAGCCTGTAGCTTTGCCGGCCCCAGGTAAGTGACCGGCCACCCACCTGGTAGCCCCTGAACCAGTTAAATGGCTTCTCTTCTACATATGGACACTCCGCCTCATGAGCCCAAAAATCCAGGTTCAATTCATTGAGAATATAGTCACGCTTTAATACAGGATGTGCCTTTATCATCTCCTGGGTGTCCATTCCCCTGTGAGGGACTTCCCATGGATTTGTAGTGGCATTTTTATAGTCTACACCATGTTCAACATTTTTCCCTCTTTCCAGCAGCAGCACTTTCATCCCCTTTTCTGTTAATTCCTTAGCCGCCCAGCCTCCGCTGATCCCTGAGCCGACTACAATCGCATCATAAGTTTGATCTGCCATAAGATGTATTTTGTTTTTTATATATCACATATTTTAATAGCCTCTGCGAGAGCGGCTTCCTTGTTTTCCTTTGTAGGAATAAATTCCTGGGCTACATATCCCTTGAAACCGGTTTCTTCGATAGTTTTCATGATGGCAGGGTAGTACAGCTCCTGAGAATCATCGATCTCATGTCTGCCGGGAACGCCAGCCGTATGGTAGTGTCCAAAAAACTGATGATTTTCCTTGATGGTTCTGATGATATCGCCCTCATTGATCTGCATGTGGTAGATATCGTAGAGTAGCTTGAAATTTTCGGAACCCAACTGCTTACACAGTTCAATTCCCCAGGCGCTTTTGTCACACATGTAATCAGGGTGATCAATTTTGCTGTTAAAAAGCTCCATCTGTAATATAACATTATTTTTTTCAGCCAAAGGCATGACTCTTTTCAGTCCATGAATGCAATTCTTAAGACCCGTCTCGTCATCCATACCTTTACGGTTACCGCTGAAGCAAATCAGGTTTTTATACCCCGCGTGGGCTACAAGAGGTATCATTTTAGAATAGTTTTCAGTCAGTTGGTCATGATAACCGGGATCATTCCATCCTTCTGTCAGGCTGATCTCGGCTCCGTTGCACATCGATGAGTCTACACCGTGTTTTTTTAATACACCCCATTCCCCCGGGCCCACCAAGTCAATAGCTGTAAAGCCGATTTTTTTCACCAACAAGCACAACTCATCCAAAGAAAGATGACCATAGGTCCACCGGCACACCGAATGTCTGATGTTATTATTTAATCTATATTGTGCCGGACCTCCAAGAGAGGTGTGAGGTAACATAGGTAAAGTAGAGGCAGCTACTGCCCCGGTCACTAATTTTTTAATTGCTGACCTTCTGCTTTTATGCAAGTTCATGGATTTATTGCCAATGGACTAACTCAGAGCTGAATAAGAAGAGAATATTCCATTTTCTATCAATTTTAATTCTTTAATATATGGAAAATGGATAATTGCTGCAATAAAATTTGTGGAAGGTTGACCGTTAAAAATTTCGCAAACGTTTGTGGTCATGATGAGCGACTCTATTTTTTTATGGCACTGACTTTTTTTATCGCGGTTTTATAAGTGGAAGGTATTGTAAAGCAGGTACATAAGATTAAAGGAAGTGGGACGAGAGGATTGAGAAGAGAGTGGGACCTGCTGGTGCGGTCCCACCTCTAGAGATCAGATACAAGTTTAAACTCTACCCTAGTTAATCTAATCTTGCAGAAGTCTGATCTTTTTCCAAAATGACATACGCCATTGTATGTCGAGCCAACATTGCGAGGCCGTATGCCTTCGCATTGATATTTTTATTCTACTACTTTTATTAAACCTAATTGATCCTCGCTTGAAGATATTAGCGTCCATCCTGTGGTTGAATTTTGGTCATTTTTGCTGGCATATACTTTCCACCGGTAAGTTCTGCCGGGTACTAATTCTGCCATTGTAGCATTGCCATCTTCATTGTATTGTATAGTCTTTTGAGAAGACGGAATAACTATATTTTTTACCGGATCAGCTCCACTGTAATCGAGCCCTCCCCAAATTACATTACCTGTAGCCACATCCACCACTTCGATGACATAGTCTGAGGTACTTGAATAAGCTGTCCATGCGAATGTAGGTGTCGTTGAAGTAATTTCGATGGGCTGAGTAGACGAAGGGTCATTGGTTGGCGTATTTAATTTGATTGAGCCCGTTATGTCAAAAGTCAAGGTAAGGGCGCCACCGGCGTTAAAGGTAACTTCCGGTTCTCCGAACTTGGCAATCCTGTCCGGGTCCATCACACGCTCGTCATTTTTATAAGTAGCTCGCGCTATATAGGTGCCGTCAGGAATGTTGCTGATCGTATAAGCCAGGTTAGCACTTACTGTGGTCAGGCCTGGAATAGTTTCTTTCGTAATCGGATGGACAAGAGATACATCAACATCTTTATTGTCTGTAGCCAGGTTACGCACCGTCCCCGTCAGACTCCCCGAAGCACCTTCAGTAAGATCAATGTTTATTCCTGAGGTTTCTGTGTTTGCAGATAAATTTGCAGATACCACATTAGACGAATAGTTCAGGAGGTATGCTTTTACTTCATAACTTCCCTGTGGAATATTATATATGGAATAATTTCCATCCTTATCCGAAATTGTCGAGTAGGCTTTTTCATTCGCCAGGTCTTCTGCTACTATGAGCGCACCGGCCACTCCTGCAGAGCCAGTGGCGGCTTTGCCGGAAATAAAGCCTCCGTTTATTACAGCACTTGGCGACATTTCAGCAGACTGGCTGACAGTACCACCTGCCTCTACAGAAAAAGCCACAGCTTCAATACCACGTGGTGGTACAGCCTCATATCCCTGCTTGAAAAATTTTAAATAATATGTGCCAGGGCTGAATGTGCCACTAAATGTGCCGCTGGCATCGGTAGAAAGAGTTGTTTCGGTTGGTAAGCTGCTCTCCACGTCAAAGACGATGATCTGAACATTTTCTATTCCTGAACCGGTTTCTATATCGGTAACCGTTCCTTCCAGTTTTCCGGTTGAAGGTTTGGGATCATCTTTAGAACAATTAAAAAATAAAATAGGACTAACAATGATGAAAGCCACTATAAAAAATAAACTTCTCTTCATATACGTTCGGTTTTTTATCTTGTTTACCCCTATAGCACCGAAGTATGTTTCTACCCCCAAATGATTTTTATATTTTTTTTTAAAAATTTATTCTAGTAGCTTAAATAATTATTTATCAGAAGGAGCCACCTCAATCAATATCATGTTGGCAGATATGCAGGAAAACGCTTATTCCGAATTCGAAAGCTTATTTAAACAGCATCATAAAGGACTGTGCGATCTGGCTTTTAATATTGTGCGAGATCCTGACGCTGCTAAGGATATTGTTCAGGAGGTATTTCTTAAACTATGGAAAAACCGTGAAAGTGTTGCTTTTGAAAAGCAGATTAAGCATTATCTCTTTAAGGCTACAGCACATACATCATTGAATTATCTTCGCTTTAACAAACGACTTGTCCGGTTTGATAACGGAGCGCCCCTCCAGGAGCTCGTGGCCCATACAGACAGTGAAGGGGCCGGATATAAGGAACTTGAACTTCGTGCAAGACAAGCTATAGACAGGTTGCCTCCTAAATGTAAAACTATATACCTTCTTAGCCGTCATGAGGGCATGAAGTATAGCGAAATCGCAGAGACTCTTGATCTATCCATCAAAACAGTGGAAAACCAGATGGGAATAGCACTTCAGAAGTTAAGAGATGAACTAAAGCCATTCCTTACTATTGAATTTCTGACTATAATATTGCTGACCTGGTTTGCCCTGTCACTACTTTTTTAATAGCTCGAAGACTGAAGTCAGAAGTGTATCACCGACATAACGACTTAGTACTCATGACTCTCCTTGCCCGCTTTGGAACCGTTTGTTTTTGCTTGCGACTTGAAGCTCACAGCTTACAGCTTCATTTGCCAACTACCTATTTCGTAAAAAAATATTTTTTCTTTTTGGGGGTATTGTCTTTTTCGGGTGCTATAGGTAAAAATGTGGGCGAAATGCCTGATTCGAGGTTTTAGTTGGTAATCAAATTTTTTGGCTTATGAAAAAGTTTATAGTTGGTTTTATCTCAATAATTATGGTATTTTTAATGGTATCCTGCTCATCTTATACCTGCCCGGCATATTCTAAATATGCGGCTAAAAAGCAAGTAAAGGTAAGGTACCGATAAATGGTAATAAGATGGGGTACTTTGGTTTTTTTCGTGAAAATGAGAATATGAGATCTGACAAACAACATTGGAAGAGGTTGGCGGCCTATCTGTCTGGTCATCTTAATGATGCGGAAAAATCAGACGTTGAGGAGTGGAAAAATTCTTCAACGGAAAATAAGCGGGTTTTCAATGAGTCGAGAAAGGTCTGGGAAAACTCTTCAATGCGCCTTCGGTTGAGTGACGATGATACTGAGCAGGAATGGGACAAACTGAAATTGCAACTGGAGAAAGGGCCTTCAGGAGGAGGTAAAGTGGTGCAGTTTTTTGCTGCTCACTCCAGGTGGATATCGGTAGCAGCCAGTATATTATTAGTTGCAGGGGCTTTTTATATTTTTTGGCCCTCGGATAACACTGTTACAGCGCCTATAGTGGCTGAGGCAGTAGTTACTTTTTCTGCTGGCAACGAAGTGGCTACCATTTATCTACCTGATAGCAGTAAGGTGTGGCTCAATGTTGGAAGTACAATAACCTATCCCGAGAGCTTTGGAGATAAGCTGAGGAGTACCCAGATCTCGGGAGAAGCTTATTTTATGGTGCGCCCGGATACCAGTGCCCCGTTCACAGTGAGTACGGAGCTGGCCTCTGTTCGGGTACTAGGAACTTCTTTTAATGTAAAAGAAGATTCGGCAGGGGTTGTACTTACTGTGGCGGAGGGCACTGTGAGTTTTTCAGCAATGGAGGCTGATAGCAGCCAGGCTGTAGTAGTAATGGCAAACGAAAAAGCTGTAGCCACGGGAAAAGGGGTGGTGTCCAAATCGGCCAATGACAATCCGAGATTTGCCGCATGGCGAACAGTTAACAACCCGGCATATGAGTACGAGAAAAATAACGCACGATCATTTTTGATAAATAATTACACCTGGGAAAAGAACAAGCTGAATATGTCGGTCATAGATGGGGTAATTGAAAACCGGGCGGAACTGGCCACATTTACGAATATTGTGCTTAAAATGTCATATACAAAGCCTAATGGAAAGATATCCGTTACCAGATTTAAAGTTATGGATACTTTAGAGCCCGGTCAAATGCTTCCATATCAAAAACGGCTTTTCGATATTTTTACCGACACCAAAAAGGTGAAAGTAGAGATAGAAACGGTGGACGTTATAGTTGAATGATCAAAGAATGCTTAATGGTCTGTTTTTGTTCGGAAATCTACGGGAGTTCCGGCATGATCAACCACTTGTATCTGTTGACGAGGGTAAACCGCTATGATCTTGTTTTTATACACTTCCTTGTTTAATTCCTTGAGTACATTCAATGTCAAACTGCTTTTCCAGCGTCTTCTTTCTCTCGCTCCTACAAGGTATCTGACGATAATGTCGGTCCATGATTCGTTAGCGGAGATGTACACCTCAGGTTTTTCGGCAACTTCATAGCTGAGATTAGCCCTTTCCAAGATCTTCCGATATTCCCGGGCTGGTGTTTCCATATAATCTCTCAACAGCAGACTGGCCACCTCATTAATGGTTTTTATCGCTAACTCTACATCAGATTCATTGGCAATTGCTATGGCCAGTTCGTCCCAAACGTACGGAAAATCACGGGTAAGGTTCACCACCGTTCCCGAAAGGATCTCATTGTTAGGGAAAGTGACCAGGCGGCCTGTCGGTTGTTCGGCTTGTACAAATCCCTGGCGGTAGGGTGCACCTATTTCCCATACGGTTGTTGTTAAAAAGTCTATTTTATAAACATCACCAAACACCTCCCCCACACTGATTCGATCTCCTACGCGGTAATACCTCTGAAAGGAATTTTGAAGCCAGCCTGTGAAACTTTCAATCGGGGTTTGTAGCGACCAGGAAAGTGCCAGACCAACAAGGCCAAGAGAGCCCAAAAGTGCGCGAATGTCTCCCGCTACTGCGCTTACGGCTACACCTATGGCTATTATCCATAGCGAGATACCAACCAGGGTAATAATGGCATCAATATCTTTCCAGCGGTGCAGTATCTTTTTGAGTAAGGCTTTTACGAGCCGCACTATTATCCAGGCCAATAATAATGTAACTATGGCCACTAATAATTTCGGAAGATTAGCGTAAAAGCCTTCCCATAGATTCCTGGCAGTGTTTAGTGCTTCGTTTTTGGCGGCTTTGCTAAACTCTTCTTCAAGAGGTTCAATGGTATCAGCCAGCACTGACTCTTCGACAATTGATTCTGCAGGAGCAGTGTCTAATGAGTCTTCCTGCGAAAAGCTGACATCCTGAGGGGTAAGCACCAACAAAAGAAAACCCGTCATGGCCACAGCAAGAATGGAGGCCTGTTTGAATTGCTTCAACCGGGTTTGGGCACCCTTGATAGTACTGCCTCCTTGAGTTTTTTTGAGTCGCTTGCGGTATTTTGTATCTCGAAACCTTGCTCTTCTATGGCGATCCACTTCAATGCGTTCTTTGTCCTTATCTGAATTATAGTATGGTCTCTGTTTTCTCATAATGCTTCCACCGCATTTTCTTTCGTACCTATAAAAGCATTTTTATCGTCTGGTTGTTTAGCTTCCGGGGAAAATATAGAAGAGTCTCACCTACTGATAGGAGTCAACGGGCTGCAAAAAGAAAAGCCTGTCATTCGGTGAACAACAGGCTCTGCAACTATTTCGGATCAGGATTGATGAGGATTATTGAAATGCTGGTATACCCGTGATATCAGCTCCTAAGATCAGCAAGTGAATATCATGTGTACCTTCATAGGTAACGACTGATTCGAGGTTCATCATATGGCGCATCATTGGGTATTCACCGGTGATACCCATACCACCATGGATCTGTCTGGCTTCTCTGGCTATGTTCAGGGCCATTTCAACAGAATTCCTCTTAGCCATTGATATCTGGGGAGTGGTTGCTTTACCTTCATCCATCATTTTACCCAGCTTCCAGTTGAGCAACTGTGCCTTGGTGATCTCGGTAAGCATTTCTGCCAATTTTTTCTGCACCAGTTGGAATGAACCAATCGGTTTTCCAAACTGTATTCTTTCTTTGGCATACCTTCTGGCAGAGTCATAACAGTCCATGGCAGCGCCTATTGCACCCCAGGCTATGCCATAGCGGGCAGAGTCCAGGCACATGAGGGGAGCGCCAAGGCCGCTCTTTGCAGGGAGCAGGTTTTCCTTAGGTACTTTTACATTGTCAAATACAAGTTCACCGGTGCAACTGGCCCTCAACGACCATTTTCCGTGTGTTTCAGGGGTACTAAAGCCTTCCATACCTCTTTCTACGATCAGTCCGTGGATTCGCCCCTCTTCATTCTTAGCCCATACCACGGCTACATCAGCTTTTGGAGAGTTGGAGATCCACATTTTGGCGCCATTGAGCAGGTAGTGATCGCCCATATCTTTAAAGTTAGTGACCATGCCACCAGGGTTAGAACCATGGTCAGGCTCTGTGAGTCCGAAGCAACCCAGCCACTCACCGGAAGCCAGCTTGGGCAGATATTTTTTGCGTTGCTCTTCGGATCCAAATTTATAAATAGGGTACATTACTAGTGAACCTTGAACAGAAGCGGTAGATCGCATACCGGAATCCCCCCTTTCAATCTCCTGCATGATGAGTCCATAAGAGATGTAATCAAGGCCACCGCCACCATACTCCTGGGGAATAGTAGGGCCGAAAGCGCCAATCTCTCCGAATTTTTTTACTATTTCATAAGGAAAATGAGCATTTTGGCACCACTCTTCGATGTAGGGGCTGATCTCTCTCTTTACAAAGTCTCTGATGGAACCTCGGATGAGCTTATGCTCTTCTGTAAGCAGATCATCAATCTGATAAAAGTCCGGAGACTCAAATAAATCATTTGCAGATTTTCGCTTGGCTTCGTTCACCGTATTCGTTGTCATCAATAATCTATTATTTGGGTTATTCAGTTTTAAGTTTCAAATTTACGCAACATTTAATGATTTACCATTTTATGAAGCTCAATTTCCCGTTAGTTTCTTAACTAAATCGTTTGAAATAGTAACAGGCTATATGAGAAAAAGCAGTTAATAGCACATTAAACCAGTTAATTTAAATTACATGGAAAAGTCGGAAATAGATCCTAAAATACTTGAACAGATTAAGAAGCTTGAAATGAAATATGAGGTAATGGGGCAGGACCTTTCTTCATACCTCGATGGCTTATTGTACTCCGACTACCTGACCTACTGGGACTACATACATCTTGATACATTGCTAAGCCTTCAGAACCCAAAAACTGGGTTTGAAGACGAAATGATATTCATTTCCTATCATCAACATACCGAGCTGTTTTTTAAGCTGATACTGTGGGAGATCAGGCAAATCGCGGATAAAGAGGATATCGATGAGGATTACTTTCTTACCAAAATAGAAAGGATCAACCGCTATTTTAGTATCCTGGAGGACTCTTTTTCAGTAATGATAGACGGTATGGATCGTGATCAATTCCTGAAATTCAGGATGTCACTGTTGCCGGCTAGTGGTTTTCAGTCTGCTCAATACAGAATGATCGAATTGTGTTCCTCAGATCTGTATAACCTGATTGAGTTTGATTCGCGAACAGAACTGCAGCCGGACGATTCGGTTGGCCTGCTGATGGAGAAAATTTACTGGAGAAGGGGTGCCACTGAGCTAGCTTCCGGTAAAAAAACGTTGACCCTGAAGCAGTTTGAAGAAAAATACCTGGAAGAGTTTATCCATCTTGCCGGTGAGTATAAGGGAAAGAATATCCTGAAAGTATACCAGAAGCACTTCAAAGACTCGGAGAGAAAAGAGGAAATTATAGCAGCATTGCGGCAGTATGATGTTCAGTCTAATATTTCATGGCCGCTTTCACATTATAAATCAGCCGTGAGGTATCTGCATAAAGACCCGGATGATATTGCAGCAACAGGAGGTACCAACTGGCAGAAATTTCTTCCACCCCGCTTTCAGAAGATCATTTTCTTCCCGGAATTGTGGTCTGACCGCGAAAAAGAAGAGTGGGGAAAGACCTGGGTAGTAAAAGAGGTGTTCAATAAATAGGGCCTCTCTGGCATCCGATTAGCGATATTATTACGTATCTTGGTATAAATTCCATCTTTTTGAGAATAGTCATAGCATATATTGCCATTAGCTTTCTCTTTGTCTCTCATGTAGTGGTAGGCCAGCAGACCCGCTATACCTTTCATGATGAAGAGAAAACACAGCTCAAAGAGATATACCATGTAAAGGACACGATTTCCAATATTCTTGAAGGAAAGTACCTCTCATATTATATCAATGGAAACATAGAATCTACAGGGCAATTCTCTAACAACGAGACGGTTGGCAAGTGGGAATTTTTCTATGAAACGGGAAAGCCTAAAATGCGGGGGGTACTTAAAAACAACTCTAGTGATGGATACTGGGAGTATTTTTATGAGAATGGCAACAAAAGTATGGAAGGTGAGATTGTCAACCAGAAAAGGCAGGGTGAATGGAAGATCTATTATGAAAGTGGCGCTGTAAAAGAAAAGGGTCCGTTTAAAGATAACAGGCAAGAGGGGCTATGGAAGCACTACTATGAAGAAGGTAATCTAAAAGGAGAAGTAGAATATTCGTATGGAAAAGGCCGCTTTACGGAATACTATCCGACAGGTGAAAAACGAGCGGAGGGGCCCAAATCAGACACCCGGAATGTAGGAATATGGAAGTACTATTACAAAGATGGTGTGCTTCAGGCGGAAGGTCAATATGACAATGGCCGGAAGTCCGGGATGTGGAAATATTATCATCATAACGGGGAGTTATCAGCGGCAGGAGAGTTTAGCAAAGGAGAACCGGAAGGAGAATGGATCTATTATTATGAGAATGGCGCTGTAAGCTCAAGGGGAAAGTTCTCGGAAGGTAAAAAAAGTGGCTACTGGGGCCTTTTCTATGAAGATGGCTCTCTCAAGGGAGAAGGAAATTTTGCAGATGGAAGCGGCAACTATGTGGAGTACTACAAAAGCGGCAAACTGAAAGTGAAAGGCCCAATTGTAGACGGTAACAACCATGGCACCTGGAAATACTACTATGAGGGAGGTGACCTTGAGGGAGAGTGTGAATTCGAGAATGGCAGGGGAGAATACCACGGTTACTACCCTGATGGTACGCTTCAGACCAAGGGGATAATTGATGACGGAAAAAAAGTTGGCAAGTGGGAGTTATATAAAAATGATGGCGCTTTATCAGGGTATTTCAGGCCTATTTACGATAACACACTTTTAAAGAAGGAGGATATGCGGACTATCCGGGAGACTAAAAAATATGGTGTGGCAGAGTTTAGGTTCAGAGGCAGGAAGTTTAAATATTTCGAATCCCGGATCAATGAATTTCAAGGGGTGATCATGAGCCTCAATCCCCTATCTTCCCTAATTGGCAGAATACCTTTTGGCTTCGAGTTTTACATGCAGGAGCGGTTAGGGCACGAGTTTGAATTCATGTCTGTCCGTGATCCGTTTTATACAAAGGATAATAATGTGCCCTTGAACGAGGTTTATAGCAGAGGTTATGCCATGGCCATCAAACAAAAATTTTACAATCCTGGTGGCGACTTCGGACTGTGGTACTTTGGACATGAGATCAGGTTTACCAATATCAGCCATTTTGCGAATATAAACCATGTGCTGCTTCCTGATAATGTGATAAGAGCCAGCGCCAGTGAGCAAAAAATTGAATATTCAGCGCTACTGGGATACCGGCTCATGCAAAATACGGTGAACAAAGGATTTACTGCTGATGCGTTTGTAGGCTTAGGTACAGGATATAGAAGCTTTGATGTGGAGGATAATTTTGCTGAGACTTTTGACGATCTGTCACAACAAAAGGTTCCGTTAACTTTTAGTTTTGGGCTTAATCTTGGCTATACCTTTTCCTTTGGAGCCCGAGGGAGGAAATAATTTTTAAGGATAAAAACCTTACAGAACGTGAAGAAGATATTTGATTTGAAACTGAGGCCTGAGGAGGCTTTTGATGAGGCCCGCTTGCAACAGGCGCTGCAACGAAAAGCCGGGGCTGGACCCAATACAGCCTTTCGTATTGTAAAAAGATCTATAGACGCCCGCCAGTCAACGGTGTGGGTGAGGGTACAGACCGAGGTATTTTTCAACGAACCACGCCCGGAATTGATCCAATATAAAAAGAACTATCCTAATGTTTCGAATGCACCCGTAGGCCTTGTTATCGGTGCGGGCCCGGCAGGTTTATTTGCAGCGCTTCGTCTGATCGAAAATGGTGTAAAACCGATTGTTTTTGAGAGAGGGAAAGATGTGAGAACAAGGCGAAGAGATCTGGCAGCTATAAACAAAGATCATGTTGTAAATCCTGATTCCAATTATTGTTTTGGTGAGGGCGGGGCTGGCACCTACTCCGATGGAAAGCTTTACACCCGGTCAAAAAAAAGAGGTGATGTGCAGCGGATACTTGAAATACTGGTGGCGCATGGGGCACGCGAAGAGATACTGTACGATGCTCATCCGCACATTGGTACCAATAAATTACCGAAAATAGTTGAAGAACTTAGAGAAAGCATTATCAATGCTGGGGGTGAGGTGCATTTTAATGCAAAAGTAATTGACTTGGCAATAGATAAAGGAGAGATAAAAGGGGTAAAGCTGGAGAGCGGTGACCTAGTGAAAGGAGAGGGAGTTATATTGGCTACCGGGCATTCAGCCAGGGATATTTTTGAGCTGCTTCAGACCAGGCAAGTAAAAATAGAGGCTAAACCCTTTGCTCTGGGGGTGAGGATCGAACATCCGCAGCAGCTTATCGACAAGATACAATACAGTTGTGAGGGCGACAGGGGCACTTATTTACCGGCCTCTTCTTATGCGTTGGTGAACCAGGCAATGGTCAAAGGGCAGAAGCGAGGCGTGTTTTCATTCTGTATGTGTCCGGGCGGATTCATAGTGCCGGCAGCTACGAGTCCCGGAGAAATAGTAGTAAATGGAATGAGTCCGTCACGAAGAGATTCAAAATTTGCCAATTCGGGAATAGTAGTGGCTGTTGATCTTAACGACCTTAAAGGATTTGAAAAACACGTAGCTTTGGCTGCCATGCAATTTCAGAAGTCCATTGAGCAAAAAGCTTGCGCATTGGCGGGAGGAAGACAAACAGCTCCGGCCCAGCGAATGGTGGATTTTGTTGAAAACAGAATTTCAAGTTCATTGTTAGAAACATCATACCAACCTGGAATTTTATCTTTGGACATGAGGGAGGTATTACCTGCCTTTATAGCTGAGAGCCTAAGACAAAGCTTTAAGGCATTTGGAAAAAAAATGAAGGGCTATTATACCAATGAAGCACAAATTATAGGCGTAGAAAGCCGCACATCGTCTCCTGTAAGGGTGCCGAGGGAAAAGGAAACCCTGGAGCACGTAGAGTTGAAGCGACTTTTTCCTTGTGGAGAAGGGGCAGGTTATGCCGGTGGCATAGTTTCAGCCGCCATGGATGGGGAGCGTTGTGCAGAAGCCATGATAAAGCAATATATAAAACCTTTGATGAACAAATGAAAAAAACAGCGATAATCGGAGCAACCACAAATCCCGCGAGATATGCATATTTTGCTGCCGAGCTTCTTACACGGCATGGCCATGAAATAGTGCCAATAGGTATAAAGAAAGGAGAGGTAGCCGGCAAACCAATACTGGATCTCCGTGAAAAGCCTTCTGTTGACGGAATTGATACTGTAACCATGTACATTGGCCCTCAAAATCAACCTGAGTGGTACGACTACATACTCAGTTTGCAGCCCAAACGTATCATTTTTAATCCAGGGACCGAAAATCTGGAATTTCAGGAAATGGCCAATGGTCAGGGAATTGAAATAGAAGAGGCCTGCACTTTAGTGATGCTGAGGGTGGGAAATTATTGACCTACTCCTTAGTGCCTCTAAGAATCCCTTGCCGTCATTGTGCCCGCCTGCATAGTCGCTAACCAACCCTGCAAAAGGCCGGATCACAACCCGCTCAAAAATTTCATCGTATCCACACCATCTGCATAATCCCATACCTCAGGGTATTGTGCATTTCCGAACGGTTGGCTGTTCGGCCAGTTATCAGCTACTATACATTGGATCTTTTCCTTATTCTGATCGAGAATGGACTTCAGCTCATCCTCACTGCCATATTGCTCGTAGTATACCACGGAGATGGGAGAGACCATTTGTTTTTCTTCACGAAGCATCAAAAAACCATTGTCAAAGTGTGCTTCTCCATTTACCAGATAAATAGATTTATTGTAGTCATAATTATTGGAGTATTTATGGTGATGCGTGATGCCCTGGTAATGCTGGATACCCTCGAAAAAGGAATTGAAATCATAACCTTGAGGGACAAAGAGCTTCGAAACATTTCTGCAGCCTAAGCCGAAGTACAGGAATATGTCCTCTGCCAGACCTTTGAAATCCTCCGAAGTCTCGTTGCCGGTTAAAATGGCGCATGATGTCCTGTTTTTACGAATGATATGGGGGTATTTTGAAAAATAATATTCAAAATACCTGCTGGTATTATCGCTACCTGTGGCTATAATGGCATCGATATCCTTTAGTCTCTCTTTTATAAAGACTTGCTCCTTAAACGATGGGGCTATTTCAGTAAGTTCTGTAATGATAAACTTTATCAGCGCAGTATCTTGAGAACTCAGCTTTATGTGTGCCTGATTACCGCTGATCAATACTGAAAGCAGGTCATGAAACCCGACAAACGGTATGTTTCCCGCCATAACGATACCTACCTTTTTGTTCTGATCTTTTATGGGGTATTGGCTGGCCCATTCCTGCAGTTTGTCTTTCTGCAGGTAACCAATGATGCCTTTTAAGGCAGTATCTACGTTTTCAGGAGTAAACCAATTATTATTGGCACGGGCCTGTAAATGCAACTTTGTGCGCGTGTTTTCATTTAGATTTTCAAGGTATTGTCCTAAGGCCGACAGAGCGGCAATTCTTTCTTTAATATCCATATATGATCCGAACCTTTACGCTTTACTTAGTGTCTCTAAGAAACGCCAATGTCTGCGTTACGCTCGCCCCAAAAATGCTCATCCCGACAACTGTTCGGGACTCCGCTTTTGGCACTTCACAAGCCTTGACCTTGATGTTTTCTTAAAGCCACATAGAGTTTTCTTTCAAACACTACTTATGTTTGAAAGCAGGAAGATAGTTCCTATTTTTGCAAAGATTAGAAATTAATACTTTATACATAGAAAATACGCTATAGAAATGGCAATAATGATAACAGATGAATGCATCAATTGTGGTGCATGCGAGCCGGAATGCCCCAATACAGCAATATATGAAGGTGGAATTGAATGGAACTGGAGCGGAGGCACCGACTTATCGGAAGTGGAGATGGAAGATGGTTCTGTGATCGATGCAAAAGAGATGCAGGAGCCAATATCGGATGAATTTTACTACATAGTTCCGGGAAAATGTACTGAGTGTACAGGCTTCCATGAAGAGCCTCAGTGTGCTGCGGTATGTCCTGTCGACTGCTGCGTGCCTGATCCTGATTACGAAGAGACTGAAGAAGAGTTGCTGGCCAAGAAGGATTGGATGCATAATGAATAGCAGTTCTGAGTTTGCAGTTCTCAGTTCATAGTTTGTTGGTTTTAAACTGAGAATTCAGAACTGTTCATCTCATTTTTGACCTTTTGATAAGGTACGCGTTGAGCACCTCATTATAGTCAGCGCTGATGTCAGCTTCAATGAAATCTATTTTGAGCTGCCCACATCTCAGTTTTAGCTCTTGATAGTACTTTTTAATTTGTTGTGTGTAATTTTCTTTTACTTCATGAGGCTGCAACTTAAGCTTTTGACCTGATTCAAGGTCAATAAACTCATAGGGGCGGTCTTCAAAATTAAAATCATATTCCGTTGCCATATCAGTAACATGAAACAGCAGCACCTCATGCTTGTTGTGTTTGAGGTGTTGCAGCGCTTTGAATATCTCATCAAGTTCATCTTCATTGTCGAACATATCGCTGAAAATGATGATCAACGACCTTTTATGATTCTTTTCCGCAACTTCGTGCAAAATATTAGCAACGGCCGTTCTTTTGTGTTTATCCTCCTGCTTGTAAAGGTGCTCCAGTTGGATAAATAGTTTATTCAAATGCGTGCCGGTGGATTTTATTGGAGTGGTTGTTTCGATTTGGTCTGAAAATGTGGTGATACCCACGGCATCACGTTGTTTTTGTAACAGGTAGGCTATGGCTGCAGCAGAAAGTATACTAAATGTAAGCTTTCCCTTTATATTCTGTGGGTAGTGCATGGAAGACGAATTGTCTATTACTATCTGACAGCGCAGATTTGTCTCCTCTTCGTACCTTTTTGTATATAACCGGTCGGTTTTTGCATATACTTTCCAGTCGATATGACGCGTACTTTCACCGGTATTATACAACTGGTGTTCAGCGAATTCAACGGAAAATCCATGGTATGGCGACTTGTGCAGACCGGTGATAAACCCCTCAACCAGTTGTCTGGCCAGGAAGTCTATGTTGCCTATATCTTTGACCTGATCGAGGTTTAACTTCATGAAGGTGCCCAGTGTTTTGATAGGCTAAAACTAACAAATTGATCTCTTTACAACGAACGCAAATTAAAATTGTTTTGTAATTAATAATTATCTTGTTTGCATTAAACCTAATTATTGTACTATATTTAACACTGATTTATAAAAACTAAGGCTATATTATAAACTAAACTATTAGGATTGTGGAAGAGAATAATACCAATGAAAGAGAGGAAATATTTTCTGAAAGGGTAAGAGCAGGAAAGAGGACGTATTTCTTCGATGTAAAGGCTACGCGTTCGAATGACTATTATCTGACAATTACCGAGAGTAAGAGAAGGTATAAGGATGATGGGTTTACTTATGAAAAACATAAGATCTTCTTGTATAAAGAAGATTTCAATAAGTTCGTAGAGGCTTTGAATAGCACGGTAAATCATGTTAAAGACGAGCTATTACCAGACGTTGATTTTGCACAATTCGATCGTCCTCTTGATCTGGATGGTGAGGAGAATGAAGACAGAAGATCAGAGATTGACACAGAACTGAAGTGGGATTAAATAGTCCTTATAAATAATATAAAAAGGCCCTTGATGTTTCGAGGGCTTTTTTATTGGTGGTGTTGTTAGATAAAATAGTACCCCTGCATTGATACCTTAAAGACGTGTAAACGCCTCATCCTGTCAAAATTCTGTAGTTTCTCTACTTTCAACTTCTCGCTTCGATTGCCCAACCCCACTCATATGGGAACATGCTGAGTCACTTATCACGAGTAGCTCCCGGTTCTTTTGCACGTTCAATTTTTTTCTTACCAGGCAGGATTGATTTTGGATGTCAATCATTTGACAATTAAAAATTTAACAAATTACGAACGGCCTTTTCAATTATTTTTTGAAATACTCGTCAATATTTTAAAGGCAACATTGTTGCATTTAAAGAGGGTTATTGGTATATATGCAACACTGTTGCAATAGTAAAGGGTAAGCCGAAAACCTTTCAACAGAGTAGGTATCAATCAAAATTCAGAAAACTATGAAAACCAACAAAGAGGCTTTGATCTCCAGGATACTGGCTGACAAAGCGGCAAAAGCGGTAGGAAGCGCACATTGCAGCAACTGTGGTCATTGCACTTCTACCTTTTAATTTTTGATGTTTACGTAGCAGCGTGTTTATACATGCTGCTGCTATTTATTTCAACCTGCTTATGGAAACACTTGAGAAGAACCAGCTAGAGCAACTACTTGAGTACGAAAATGAAGATGTACTATCAAGGTTTCTTGATTTGTATAATGTTACTGAAGGAGAGGCGAGAGATATACTTAAAGAAACATTAAAGTTTTTATATATCAGCCAGATACCCGGGGTTTTCATACCGGATGATTTGCTTGTTATTGATGAAATGTGGCACAACTTGATCTTGTTTACCCCGGAGTATCACAAGTTCAGTCAAAAGTACTTTAGTCAGTACTTCCATCATATTCCGGCTCGCAAACAGGAGAAGGAAGACCGTAGAAAGTCCATGGATGCTGACCCTGACAAAGCTAAAAAGGCATACCTGGATAAGCTGGAAAAGCTGATCTCCGTTACCTATGACCATTTAGGTGAAGATACCGTAAGAAAATGGTTTGAGGAGTATCCTGTTAAATACAGTAAGGAGCAATTGAGGATACTAAGAAAGTAGAAGAAACATGAGTATTTTCCCTAAGCGTTCCGTACCAGGTGGTACCGTCACCATTCACTGGAACTTCAACACGGCCCATTTAAAAGATGTACACATCTTTCCCTGGGTGAGGATCGGGGTTAGGGACCCGAAAGGTAAGGAGACCATGCTTTTTGAAAAGCATGTACTTGGCCTTCCTGACCCGGTCGGACCCAAAAAGAGATATGTAAAGAAATTAAAGTATCTCAATAAAAACCTGCCGTTGATGATTGTAGCTGATTACCTGGGCGGCCGGCAAAAAACAGAAAGGCTTGTTGAGATCTTACAAAATATTCAATCAGGTCGGCACTACTACTTCACATATCATGTGCCTGAGGATGCTCCTGCCGGGAAATACACCCTGATATCCGAGGTTCACAGTGGTGGTGAAGTGAGGTATTCCAAAACTGCGGCAGATGACTATTTTTTTATCGAAAAAATTACCCTCGAACGGATCGTGGAGGATGCATCGGAGGCCATAGTTTTTAACCACTCTGAAGAACGCACCCCTGTAAAAGTAATAGGATGCCACCCTTTGCCTGAAGGCAAAATGCATACGGATGTTGAGGTTTTTGAAATCCCGCCTTTACAGGAAACATCTATTAAAATGAGCGCTCCGGTTAGTTATCTTGCCTATAATGAGGAAAGACAGATCATACCACTTCAATACGGCTCTTCCGGCTATTTGCTGAGAAACCAATGCATACCACAAGCAGCCAAAGCAGATGGCAGCATCTATTTATTTAAAAAAGATGTGGAAGAAGCCTATGCACTTGAGGAAGCGCACAAACTGCTGTGGGAAAAAGCAAATGGCCTGATTAATACAGCCAGCCTTTCTGATAACGAAAAACCGCTGCTTGACGAGATGGCGGCCGAAGGACTGATCCACAAAGTGTCTTTCGACTAAAGACAAATAATCCGCTCATCCTCTCATTCAACCTGTTGATATTATTTTCTGTAAATATTTAAATGCAAGTGTTTTGCGTTTGTGCATAAATCTTATATTTGCAACATAGTTGCATTTAAAGACATGGTTCGATTTAGTATTTATATTCTTCTTTTAATGGTATGCCCGGGTATTTCCGGTGCATACGCAGCAACTATTTCCGGTGTAGTTCTGGATGAAAAGGGTAATGTCATTCCAGGTGTATATGTTGAGCTTTCCCATGCCGGAAAAAGTTCCATAACGGATGAGGCCGGACATTTTACTTTTGCAGAACTGGCACCCGGAGTTTATGAGCTAAGCTTTTCTTATATCGGTTTTGAACCTCAAAAGAGAACCCTCACCATAAATGCCGTACGGCATGATGTAAACATGGAAGTAACACTTGTGGAGCAGGTTACGGAGCTTAATGAAGTGACTATAACCGGGAAAACGGAAGGACAGGAGCTACAGGAAAGTGTAGCCAGCGTGGCAGTTTTGGACACACGCGATTTTTATTCTAAAAATATCAATACCAGTGACGTCATCAAGCAGATCTCGGGCGTGAACGTACGGCAAACCGGGGGCTTTGGCAGTGACGCGCAGGTTTATATCAACGGTATGTCTGGCAAGCAGGTAAAATTTTTCCTTGACGGCATCCCTTTGTCCTACTTCGGCTCAGGTTTTGGGCTGAATGCCTTGCCGGTCAATATGATGAAGCGGATCGAGGTGTACAAAGGTGTAGTGCCTGTAGACCTTGGCGCTGATGCCCTCGGTGGAGGTATTAATATTATTTCAAGGAAGGAATACATCAGCTATATGGACGCCTCATATGCTCGGGGGTCTTTTAATACGCACAAGCTCAACTTCAATGGGCAATGGGTAAATCCTTCGGAAAATGTCATTTTGGGCCTCTCTTCATTTTACAACCATTCGGATAACAACTACAAGATTGATGTAGAGATCCCCGATGCCAATGGTAATCCGCAACCTGCTACAGCAAGGCGTTTCCATGACCGGTTTACCAACTATTTATTAAACTTTCATGGCGGTGTTTTTGACAAAAAGTATGCAGACAGGCTGATGGTTAGCGTCAGGTATTCGGGGTTGGATGATGATATTCAACACAACGCTATTATGTCACAGCCCTATGGAGAAGCTACTTATGAAGAGTCTACAACGGGGGTTTCGCTGGAATATGAAAAGCAGTCTGTTCTGCCTCGTACCGACCTTAAATGGTATGGAGGCGCCAATTTCACATCTGGCTATTTTCAGGATACCACGCTTAATGCTTATACCTGGGACGGTCGGGTATACCGGAGGCGCACGGATGGGGGCGAAATATCTACTTCGGGAAATTTGCTGGACCTAAGTTCTAAAAACGCTGTCAACAGACTTAATATCACTTTCCACCCATGGAGCAAGGGACATTTTACACTCAATATACTTTCTTCATGGTTTAAACGAGTTGGAGAAGATCCGGTGGCATCGGATTTCTACGGGCAGGATTTCTATGGCAATCCTACCAAACTGATCAGGAATGTGGCAGGGTTGGCCTATAAACATGCTTTTATCAACGGGTTGACGAGCTATACTGCGCTTAAATATTTTGCATTCAGCGCGGATGGTTATTCCATTCGCAATATGGAGTTTCTCCCTCACAGTCAGTCCATTTCAAACTATGGTATTTCACAGTCCCTTAAATACAGCTTTACAGGCCATTTACGGGCAAAAGCCTCCTATGAATATGCCACTCGTCTCCCGGACGAGCATGAATTATTCGGAGATTTTACGCTGGTTAGGCCTAATCCATCACTTAACCCTGAAAAGAGTCATAATGCTAATGCTGGTCTGCAACTCAACAGTCGTAGAATAACAGCCGAGGTGAGTACTTTTTATCGCATAACCAATAATATTATATGGCTTAGAACTTCTCAGTTTTTTGCTCAATACCAAAACCTGCTCAAAGCCATGGTTAAGGGAGTGGAGGCGGAGATACAATACACGCCTTTTACCTTCCTGTCTGTAAAGGCCAATGCTACTTATCAGGACATTCGAAACAGGTCGCCCAGGGAAGTAACCGGCTCGGTTGATAACCGTTATTTCGATGCCAGGCTCCCCAACATTCCTTACCTATTTGGCAACGGAGAAGTACGCTTTACCAAAGAGAACATCTTAGGTAGCAAAAACAGCTTTTCCGCATGGTGGTCGGCAGGTTATGTGCATGATTTTTATCTGTTCTGGGCAGTGGATGGCCGGAAGGACCTGAAGAACACAATCCCTGAACAGTTCATACAAAACGCTGGGGTATCGTATAGCCTGCCCGAAAACAAATTATCCGTGGCTTTGGAGTCCTCTAATCTTTTTGATCGCAAGGCGTACGACAACTTTAGCGTACAGCGGCCGGGAAGGGCTTTTTATCTCACATTAAGAACTTTTATAAACACTAACCAAAACAATAAATGAAAATTCAGTTTTTAAATCTATGGTATTGCAGGGCGGCCCTTTTTTTTCTATCGGCCCTCGCATGTGTAGCTTGCTCTGATGACGATGGCCCTGCTGCCACGCCAGAGACGGAGGTAAATTATGCTGTATCCACAGTCAGCGGGGCATGGCCTGATCTCACCACGTATATTCAGGGGTTGGAAAACCTGGATCTTTCGAGTGTTGATAACAGCAATGCGATTGAACTTACCGGAAGTGCGAGTACTGTAGCCTACGGGAAAAGCCTGTTTGCCACACCTTTTGGCGCTCCGGCTAACCTTGTAAAGTATGTGTTCAATAACGAAGGCCTTCCTGAAGAAGAAGAAAGGATAGTGGTGCCCGGTGCCAATACCTTTTCTACGTTGCATTTTGAGAGCGAAACAGTAGCCTATGGTACGGTATCAGGTGGTATTTCCAAGCTGATCATCTTCAACCCTACTACCATGCGCATTGAAGATGAAATACCACTCAGTGCGGTGATAGATAAGGTGCCGGAAGCGACTCGTACTTACTATCTGGATATGCTGGAGCGGGACAATAAGCTGTTTATGGGGGTGCACTATGAGAATAACTTTGTGCCTGTCAACGATTCAGCTTATGTGGCGGTGATAGACCTGGCAACGCACCAGGTAGAAAAAGTAATAGCCGATGGCAGAACGGGGATGGTGTTTGGCGGTCAAAGCCCGAATTCCGGAATGGTGAAAACTTCCAATGGAGATATTTATGTGCAGGCCCTGGGTACTACCAATGCAGGTGGAAGCAGCCCCAGTGGCGTTTTAAGGATCAATAACGGAGAGACTACATTTGACCAGGATTATTTCTTTAATCTGGAGGACGCCACCGGCAACATTTGTTTCGGCATCTACCACACATCGGCCGGGCAATCATTCACGGCCAGAGTGGAAGATGAGAGTGACTTCTGGGAGTACGCTACCGGGCAGCCGCAATTCAAATATTATAAAATAAACCTTGACGGGGAAACGAGTGAGGGTGCGGTACAGGGGCTACCGGTAACCTACGGATCCCGTAGGATGATCATACATGAAGAAAGCGCCCAAAGTCTGCTTTTTTCCATAGCCACCAATGACGAGAATGCGGTGTACCGGTACGACCTGTCATCGGATAATGCTACGAAGCTCTTTACTTCGTCAGGAGGGTATATCACAGGATTGGAAAAACTGGATTGAGAGGAATGATTCGAAAATTAATATGCCTGGCGCTATCCATATGGGTCTGTGAGCAGGCGTTTTCCCAGATCAATGTTAGGGGAACTATCGTTGACGCGCGGCAAAACAGTATACCCGGGGCCACAGTGAGCCTGACCAGTGATAATAGAAGCCTGGGCATTACTACAGATGCAGCCGGTGCTTTTAGCATAATCCTTTCTAATACGGGGACATATCAGGTAGAAGTGAGATTCATCGGTTATGAGCCCCATCTGAAGTCATATGAATTTCTTCAACAGCGAGAATATAATTTGGGTACTATTGTGCTCAGCGAACTTGCCCACGAGTTGCAGACAGTGGAAATACTCGGACGTCAGCAACGGGACTACAGCAGTGACTATTCCTTTTCGGCCACTAAAATTGGTATTAAAAACAAAGAGCTTCCCCAATCGATGGGTACAGTCACAAAAGAGCTGATAGCAGACCGGCAGGCCTTTCAGTTGGCTGATGCGGTGAAAATTGTCAGTGGTGTGGCCCCATCAAGTTTTTATAATCAATATAATATACGGGGCATCAGCCAAAACGAGGAGGGACAGATCATCAACGGCATGCGAACCCGGCAGTATTATTTTCTTCAGCCCATCACCTCTCACATTGAAAGAGTCGAAGTGTTGAAAGGGCCGGCTTCTGTTACTTTCTCCACCGTAGATCCGGGAGGAAGTATTAACATGGTCACAAAAAAACCTTTGGCAGAAGATCGCAAGACAATTAGCCTGAGTGCAGGGAGCTTTAGCACGCTTAGAGCTGCTTTGGATTTCACAGGGCCTTTGAACAAATCCAAAACGCTGCTGTACCGCTTCAACGGTGCTTTGCAGGAGGCGAAATCTTATCGCGATCTGGTCACCAATAATGCTATGCTTTTTACACCTTCTATCAGCTACATCCCCAACGACAAAACGGCCATTAATGTAGAAATGATCTACAGCAACAGCGAAGGCACGCTGGATCGAGGGCAGCCCATTTTTGGCGCTACAGCGGGTATCTCGGACTTGAACAGCACACCCATCAGCTTAAATTTAGGAGCTTCCAACGACTACTTCATCTCCAAAGAGTTCATGCTCATGACTAACCTGGCGCATAAGCTCACCGACAACATCAGTTTCAATATAGCTCATATGAAACAAACCTGGAAAGAAGACCTGCAGGAGCACCGGACTACCAATGCTTTTGCAGTAGATATTGACAACCAGCCGGTCACTAACCTGGCACGCATGCAATTCGTGCAAAGGCAGCAATATTGGGATATTGATAATCTGAATGCATACTTTAATGTTGATTTCAATCTTGGTCAGGTCGCCAACAAGCTGTTGGTGGGCTATGATTTGAGTCGTTGGCATAAGACAAAAGGTGGTGGACAAAACGCTGCACGAGGTTATTTGCTGGCGGATGGAGGTGTGACCTCAGGTTTTGATGCTACTAGTGCAGACACCTATCAGACCATAACAGTTGATGGACGAATACTGCCAAAACCAAACGTTGCCCACTTTGACCTTAATAATCCGCAGTACACCATCAAGAATGTTCAGGATTATGTGCTTAACTCCAGGATTGCAGTGCCATCGGCCCTTACTACCACACATGCAATTTATGTGCAAGATCAGCTTAAGCTGGGAAGGCTTTCCGCACTGCTTAGCTTGAGAAGGGAATGGTATAAAGACATCACCAACTACGAAGCTCCGAACGAACGTGGGTTTAACAATACTGCGCTGATCCCGAGAATCGGCCTTACCTATGAAGTGACACGGCAGGTCAATGTTTATGCTACTTACCTGAAAGGCTATCAGCCGCAGGCAAATACAGTTACACTCATGCCCAATACTGGGGCATTTTTCTGGGATCCTAATTCCCCGGCCCGGTTTAAACCGCTTATCAGTGATTTGAAGGAGGTAGGCGCAAAGGGTGAGTTTTTCGATAAGAGAGTGATCATGAATATGGCGGTTTACGAGATCAATCAGAAAAATATTTTGATCAACGCCAACCTTCCGAATTTTCCTGATTCACTCGTGCAGCGCGGAGCCGACAGAAGCCGTGGATTTGAATGGGATTTGGCAGGGTTTATTTTGCCCAACTGGCAGATCAACGCTTCCTACAGTTACATAGATGCCCGTATCGTCACAGATCAGGACGAAAGCCTCAACGGCAAACGTAAGGAAAACACTCCGGTGAACAGCGCAAACATATGGACGCGCTACGATTTCTCTGGGTCTGGTATCCTTAAGGATCTGGGAATTGGCGTGGGATTGCAGCACAGCGGAAGCAAGGTGCCATGGTTTACCCGCGACTTTACCGTGCCAGGATATACAATTATGGACCTAGCCGTGTACTATAATCCGGCAAAAACCAATATGCAACTGGCGCTGAACATCAATAACGTACTGGATGAGACCTACTGGATAGGTGCGCAAAACTATCTCAGGTTGTTTCCCGGTGCGCCTCGAAACTTTATGATTACAGCTACATATAAATTCTGACCCGACAAATGAATAGAGCGTTAGTATTTCACATAGCAAAACATTTCTGGTTAAACACCTTTCGGTCAAAGGCCATTTATCCGATAATGATTATTGTAGGTTTAATTGTAGCCTTTGCTGCCTATAGTGGATGGAAAAGCTACGCTACCCATAATCACATTCGCACGCACTATCAGCAGGTAGCGCGGGAGAGCTGGGAAGCCAATCCTGACAAACATCCTCACCGGATGGCGCACTACGGCTCATTTGCGTTCCGGCTAAAACATGCCCTTAGTGTCTTTGACTTTGGTTTGGAAAGTTTTACAGGCAATGCCGTTTTCCTTGAGGCGCACAAACAAAATAGCGTAAACTTTTCAGAGGCCAGCTTCTCAACGGGGCTGCTTCGGTTTGGTGAAATAAGCATGGCCATGATCCTTCAGATCATCCTTCCCCTGGTTATTTTCTTCCTTGGGTTTGTCTCTGTCGCAGTAGAAAGAGAGCACGGAACCCTGAAGATCATCCTTTCCCAGGGTGCAGGCTGGAAGGAGATACTTATCGGTAAGTCTGTGGGACTGATGGGGCTCGCTTTTTTGTTTTTCATTCCTGTAGCACTGGTTATCCTGCTGTTGTTATTCTTGGCTACAGAAGGAGGGCTGACGGCTGACATATGGCTGCGATACGCAGGGATCCTCATCAGCTACTTGTTGTTCTTCCTGATCATAAGTATCATCACCGTGCTGATATCTGCGGTGAGTAAATCATCCAAAGACGCGCTGATCAAGCTACTGGCGCTTTGGTTGTTCTTTTTCATTTTGTTGCCACGCACCACCCAGGCGCTGGGAAGCTACTTTTATGCTTCACCGTCCAAAGCGGAATTTGAATCTGTTGTTGAAAAAGAACTGATCAAAACTGGTGATAGTCATAATCCTGATGATCCGCATTACAAGCACCTGAAGGATTCTGTCTTGCTTGCACATCAGGTAAATTCTGTGGAGGAATTGCCATTTAATTACAGCGGATTTGTAATGCGTGAAGGAGAAAAGTTAAGCTCCCGGATCTATAATGATCATTTGAATGATTTACTGGAAACTTATCGAAAGCAAAATAGCTTTACCCGGATCACCGCATTGATCAACCCCTACGTAGCTGTCAAAAATGTTTCCATGGCGATTTCAGGAACTGATTTTGAGTCTTACATCGATTTTCAAAGGCAGGCAGAAGACTATCGATATCAGTTGGCGCAGCAGATGAATGAACTGCAAATGGAGCTGATCAGTAACAAAGCACCGGCCCCGGGTGAAAAGCCCCATACGATAAGCCGGGACCACTGGAAGCAACTGCCGGATTTCAAACATCGGTATATCTCCATAAGTAGTACGCTTCGAAGCGAATTATGGTCAATCATAGCGTTACTTGGCTGGAGTATAGCCACCGTTGGGGGCATTATTTATTTGTCAAAAAAAGCAAAGGCAATCTAACTATGTACTTACTGATAATTAAACAATTTATTCGTTCTAAAGCGGTAATACTCACTACAATACTGATCCTCGTGTTGGGTTTAATCAGCATTTTTATTGGTAACCAGTTTCTGGTAAAGCAGGAAAAAGCAATTGCTGAAGTCACCAGGCATCAGCAAGAACACATTGAGAGAAACGTAAGCTGGATTGATAGTGACATGGGGCTACTGCTCTATTACCTGCGGTTTGCCCTGATCAATACCCCGGATAATCTGACGGCACTATCCATTGGGCAGCGTGATGTGAACTCAGGGATTCAAAGCGTAACCATCCGAACACTTGAAGGACAGAAATACGACACCGATCTGAATAATCCCACCAATCTGCAATCAGGTAACCTGGATTTCGGCTTTGTGATCATCTACCTGTTTCCATTGCTTGTCATTGCATTTACATATGACCTGTTATCTGAAGAAAAAGAGAAAGGGACGTGGCGGTTGGTTGCCATCCAATCTCAATCTGTTCGCGGCTACCTGATCAAAAAATTATCCGTCCGTGCAGCCCTGCTGTATTTGGCGTTGTTTGTACTATTCGCCATCGCCATTCTGAAGCTCTCACTCCCGATCAACGAAGTGCTGATGGCATTTATGGCCCTAAGCATTCTGTATCTGACTTTTTGGCTGGCGCTAAGCTTCTGGATAGTATCGCTGCAGCGCAATTCGAGTTTCAACTTGCTTACACTGCTTTCGCTATGGGTGGCACTTGCCATTCTTCTGCCTGCATCGGTGAACAATTTCGTGGCTAACCAGTATCCGGTTCCGGAAGCGTTAAGTACCATGGTAAAACAGCGGGACGGATACCATGAAAAATGGGATATGGAGCAAGAAGTGACCATGAACAAGTTCTTTGCTCACTATCCGGAGTATCAAAAGTATCCGCTGCCCGAGGGGAACTTTAGCTGGCTCTGGTACTACGCGATGCAGCAGATGGGAGATGATGAATCACGGCAGCAGAGCGAGGCCATGCGTAAAAAGATCATGCAACGAGAACGGGCAAGCAGTGCAGTGGCTTTGTTTGTGCCTACTATGCATACGCAATTAATATTTCATGATCTTGCCCGAAGCAGTTTGGATGACCACTTGAAATTTCTGGATCAGACCAGCGCTTTTCATGAAAAGATGAGGCTGTATTTCTATCCGAAGATTTTTGAGAACGCCTCCATCAGCGATGTCGACTGGAAACAGTTTAAACCCGAATATTTTGCTGATAAACCGGATATCAACTGGGCCAGGTCAATGTTTCCCCTGCTGCTTTTCATCATTGGTTTTGCTCTGTGGTCGATCATTAATCTAAAGAAATTGAAGGTCACCTAAAACTTTCTTACAAACACTAAATAGGAACATCATTAACTGATAATAAAGAACAAAAATTTTTGCATATGCTACAAGCTACAAACCTTACCAAAAAATACGGTGATTTTACCGCTCTCAACGGACTTAACCTTTCTATTAATTCCGGTGATATCTTTTGCCTTTTGGGTGCCAACGGAGCTGGTAAATCTACTACGATCAACCTGTTTCTTAATTTTATTGAGCCTTCTGGCGGACAGGCTACCATTAATTCCATGGATGTAAAGCAATATCCGAAGGAAACGAAGCAACTGCTGTCCTACATTCCGGAAAACTTAATGCTATATCCGAACCTGACCGGACTGGAAAACCTGGATTTTTTCTGCGGTCTTGGCGGAAAACGCTACTCCAAAGAGCAGTTGGAGGAGCTGCTTGCGCAGTCTGGCCTGCAGCCCGACTTTATACATCAGCGCGTGAGCAGCTACTCCAAAGGTATGCGTCAAAAGGTCGGTATAGCTTTGGCCAGAGCGAGAGGAGCCGGTGTGCTGCTGCTGGACGAACCTACCTCAGGCCTGGATCCAAAGGCTAGCAATGAATTTTCAGAGCTGCTGCTCGATATGAAGGAAAAAGGGGTAGCTACATTGATGGCAACCCACGACCTGTTTCGTGCGAAAGATACCGGCACGCACATCGGCATCATGAAAGAAGGGGTATTGATAGAGCAGTTCAAATCAGAAGATGTGAGTTTTCAGGATCTGGAAAAGCTTTACCTCAAACACATGCACAATTAAACCATGCGAGACTTATTTTCTATAGCAAGAAAGGAGATCATAATAGCTTTGCGGGAGCGGCTGGTAGTTTCACTGGGCATTATTATTTTATTGCTGCTCGGGGTAGCCCTTTATGCCGGCTACTTGTCGTATAGCCAGCAAAGCCGGATCATAGCTGAAAAACAGCAGGAAAAGCGGCAGGAATGGCTCGGGCAGGGAGATAAACATCCGCATATAGCTGCGCATTATGGTACTTTTGTTTTCAAACCAAAGACCATACTCAGCGTATTTGATTTCGGGCTCGATACGTATACCGGAACATCAATCTACCTGGAGGCGCATCATCAGCATGAGTTTATGTTCCGTCCTGCCCAGGATCATAGCAGTATGATCCGGTTCGGTGAGCTTAGCGCTGCATTGGTACTTCATGTTTTATTGCCGTTGCTGATCATATTTTTGGCCTTTTCTTCTTTTACGAAAGAAAAGGAAACGGGAACACTTAAGCTACTGCTCAGCCAGGGGGTGTCTTATGCCACCATTACATGGGGGAAGGTACTGGCCTACGGGGTTGCGCTGGTTGTTATTTTGGCTCCCTATATAGCCGGAATGTTCATTTTGGCCACCTTCAGCGTGTCTTCCTCTTTTATCCCCGATGTGGCCCTGCGCACCATTTTGCTGGTGGTAGTCTATATGCTTTACATCTTTATCTTTTTATCGCTGGCGGTATGGGTATCCCTCCGCTCTGCCACTGGGCGAAACGCCTTGCTCACATTGCTGGCATGTTGGATATTCCTGGTCATTCTGATGCCAAAAACAGTGGCCAATCTCAGTGAAAGCTTTCATACACTGCCCTCTATGCGCGCCTTTAAGGAAGCCATTCAGAATGATATTCGCGATGGTGTTGACGGACAAACACCCCGGTCGGTGAGGAGGGGAAAGCTGGAAAAGGAATACCTGCAAAAGTATCAGGTAGACTCGGTACATCAACTGCCGTTTAATTTCGAAGGAGTAAGCATGCAGGCAGGAGAGGAGTACGGCAATATGGTATATGACATTCACTGGAAAAAGCTTCGGGACATCTTTCACCGGCAAAACAGAATGGGCAGCATAGCCAGTATTTTCAATCCTTACCTGGCAGTACAGCACCTTTCCATGGCCTTGTCGGCTACGGATATGCATACAGCCATAGACTTTGAAGACAAGGTAGAGACTTACCGCAGGGAGTTGGTTCGCAAGATGAACAACGACATGGCTCAGAATTCCCGGTATGGTGAATTCTATGAATACAAGGCCAGCATCGATCTGTGGAATGAGGTGGAAGATTTTAGCTATGTTGTGCCTTCAGCGTTTGAAATATTACAATACTACAAGCTAGAGATGATCTCCATTGTCGGCTGGAGTATACTGATCATCCTACTGCTCAATTATTCAAACCGTAAAAGCAAACCAATTCATGGATAACGCCATTAAAACACTCATCCGCTATGAATGGATCTCATTCGCGCGAAACAGGTTTCAATTGCTCATGATCGGAGTGACTTTCCTGTTCGGTCTGTATGCCATCTACTATGGGCAAAGCGAAATAGATGCGCAGCGCAACGTCATTAAAGAGATCATGGAAATGGAGCAGGGTGAGTTTAAGACGTACCAGGCCAGTTTCAAACGAGAGCCGGAAACCGTGGAGGAAGAACAGAACCATGACATAGCCTCCAACCCGGCTTTTGCTTGGTACCGGCATGGCTATCACGCTATTTTACCTCCACACGATTATGCAGCGCTGGCGATAGGGCAACGGGACCTTTTTCGCTACTATTACAGGTTGACGGGCATGAGCCTCCATTACCAGTTGTTTGAAAACGAGCTGGCCAATCCGGTTAATCTGCTGGCAGGTAATTTTGACCTTTCCTTCGTGATCGTTTATCTGTTGCCATTACTGATCATCGCTTTTTGCTACGGCCTGTATTCAGGAGAAAAAGAAAATGGTACGCTTCCGCTGCTACATATCCAGTCGGTAACCATCAGCCGGATAGTTGTTATACGTCTGCTGTTTTATTTCACCCTGATCACAGGGCTGGCTATACTGATGTCTCTCATTGGCCTGATCAGTTCAGGCAGTGTATTCAAGCCAGAAAACCGCTTGCCAGCCCTCCTATGGGTGGTCGGAGTGATCATTTACACTGCTTTTTGGTTTGGCCTGCTATTTTTGATCGTCAGCTACCGCAAAAGCTCGTCTTTTAATGCGATAACTGCGGCAGGCTGCTGGTTATTCTTTCTCATCGTCATTCCCTCGGTGCTCAATATTGTCGTTACCACCATGTACCCGCTAAGCAGTACCACACTGGCCAGTCTCACCCGCAGGACTGGCTTTGAAAACGAAGATGACGAGGAGGAAACCAAAGAGGTGATCATGGAGTTTCTGGCCCACAAGCCTGAACTGGCCGGAAGCGACAGCCTGATCAGAAACAACAGGCTGGCTAAAGCTTATGCAGCGTTCACCTCACTAAAAGATATCAACAGCCAGCAGGAAGTCGATCACTATAACGAGCAGGTAAACAAGAGGAACGATTGGACGACTCATTTCCACTGGATCAATCCCGCAGTGAGTATGCAGGATGTCTTCACCCATATCGTTCATACAGACCTGAACACTTTTTTACGCTTTCAGGATGCATTGGCGGTCTTTCATGGGAAGATCACAGACTTCTATTTTCAAAAGCTTTTTAGGGATCAACCCATACTCTTTGAGGATTATTCACGATTGCCCTCATTCCAAATGGATGAGGACACGCATCGGTACACAACAGCCAGTGGTAACATTTTAAAAATATCGCTTCTGGCCATTCTTTTTGTTATGGCCGGATTGGTACAGATAAAAAAGAAGAATCTGATATGAAAAAGCATTTGATTTTACTTGTAGTTATCTTCTTCAAGGTTGCCGGACTTTATGCTCAAATGGACAACCAGAATTTTCCTCCGCCACTAACACCCCCGGTGGTGAAAGCAGTGCAGGCCAAAGGAGAAATAAGGGTCGATGGTAAGCTTGAAGAAGCAGACTGGCAAGGCGCCCCTCTCATAACCGATTTTTTTAAAATTGAGCCTCGTCAGGGCGGGGAGTATGATTACGTGACGAACGTGCGCTTACTGTATGACCATAAGCATTTGTACGTAGGTGTTTTTTGTGCAGATTCTCTTGGGAAGAAGGGCATTCGTGTGCAGGATCTTAGAAGAGATTTTACCTGGAAAGAGAATGATAATTTTGGCATTCAACTCGACCCTCAGAACCTGAAGCAATACTGCGTGTCCTTTCAAACTACGCCATATGGCAATCAGCGGGATCTGCAAAACTTCAACGACAACAACACGGATAATGATTGGAATGCACTCTGGTCAGTCAGAACGCACCAGACAGACTCAGGCTACTATGCCGAATTTGCTATTCCTTTTAAATCCATTCGGTACGAGCTGCCCGCAACGGCAGATTCCGTCACCTGGGGAATAACCTTTACACGGTTGGCGCGAAGAGATTATGAACATACGGTTTTCCCCGCGATACCACAGTCATTTTCTCCCTATCGCATGACCTACGCGGCAAGTTTAAAGGGCCTTACAGTGCCGGAACCAAGCGCCAACGTGCGCGTAGAGCCCTACTTTTTGTATCAATATGAAGACAGGGAGACCAATGATGAGACTATTTCTGGTGGAGACGCAAAGATAGGAGGTGATGTGAAATGGGCAATCAACCCGCGATCCGTGCTGGATCTGACGTTTAATACGGATTTTGCTCAGGCAGATGTGGACAGAGCAGTCAATAACCTGGAGCGGTTCAATATATTTTTCCCGGAGAGGAGGCAGTTTTTCCTGGAGAACTCAGGCATCTGGGCAGGGGCAGGAGACCCTTCCATTAAACCTTTTTTCAGCCGCACAATAGGTCTTCAGGGTAATTTTAATGCCGAGCCTGCCCGGATTGATGGCGGTGTGAGGTACACCATGCGTGATGATAACCGTTCTGTTGCCGGACTGTACATTCACCAGGCCCAGACCGATAACTCTCCGGCAGCCTCCTTCGGTGTGGCCAGGTACCTGCAGAATTACGGACGGGAAAATAATGTTGGTATTATGATTACTCATCGTCTGGATGAAAATTCATCAGAGCTGGGCATGCGCCAGAGCAACAATACCACTATAACTGTCGATGGTCTGATCAGGCCTAAAAATGAACTGACCATCTCCTATTTGCTATCCGGGTCTAGAGATAATTCAAGCGATACACTCGGCCTGGCAGGTAAATTGTTTGCAGGATACTCGACCAATAAATTCTACCTGGGTTGGATTACCAACTTTGTCAGTGAGGATTATAATCCTGATATGGGTTTTGTGTTTCAGAAGAATGTGATCAAACACAATCCGGGAGGCTACTTTATTTGGAGACCAAAGAATATTCCGTGGATACGGAGGTTTGATCCGGGCGCTTTTATTAACTACTACCATGATGCCGGCGATCCTGGAAATTTTCAACAGGCAAATATCTATCTGTTTCCCATATACCTGATCTTTACCAACGGCAGTTTCCTGGAATACGCTATCTATCCAACCTGGCAGAATATCAATTTTTATTTTGCACCACTTGGGATACCCATTGCTCAGGATGAGTACTACTATACAAGCCATCAGATCAACTACAATTCTGACCGGTCACGAAAACTGTCGGTATCCGGTAACATCAGTTGGGGTGGTTTTTATAACGGGAAAAAACTCACCGCCAATGGAGGAGTACGATTTGCGCCAGTACCACACCTGGCATTTACAGCAGATTATGAATTCAACAAGCTCAATGAACTTGGGGAGATGCAGCAAAACCTGGAGACACACCTGACTACCCTTGGAGCACGTTTTGCACTCAACCCGAGGGTGCAACTCTCTGCATTTTATCAGTACAATTCATTCGATGAACAGGGGAGGTGGAATATACGTGGTAGCTGGGAGTACAGACCGTTGTCTTTCATTTATATCGTTTTTAACGACACCAGAATCCAGGGGTTGGAGCAACCTTTCAGGGAGCAGCAGTTGATCGGGAAGATCACTTTTTTGAAGCAGTTTTAGATGGCGGGTAGACCTGACCTGCTGAATGATAACCTCTGGCGGATTGCGATGAGGCTTTCACCCCCGGGTATACTGGGGATGTTGATGATCTCTATTAATTCATTGATAGATTCCATTTATCTTGGCAACCTGGTTGGAGCGGATGCGTTTGCAGGGGTTAGTCTTTTATTTCCGCTTACCCTGGTCATATCAGCCGCTACCGGGTTAATAGCTGCCGGCTCAGGCTCTGTATTGAGTCGTGCCATTGGGGCTGGCAATGTGGAAGTGCAGCGTAAAGTGATTCCCAACCTGCTGGCGCTTGCCCTGATTTTTTCTGTGGTATTAATGGCGGCCGGACTGTTATTTACAGACGGATTGGTAGCGTTGATGGGAGGCCAAGGAGAGGTGCTGGAGACCGGTAGAACGTATTTCGGAGCTTATGTATACAGCATTTTCTTTAGCATCTACGGGCTGTCCGCCAACGGGCTGATCCGCGCGGAAGGGAAGGTAAAGGAAGCTATGAACTACACAATGATCAGTGTAGTGCTTAACCTGTTGACAACACCATTGTTCATTACCGTTTTTTCTATGGGTGTGGCCGGTGCCGCGTGGAGCAGTGTATTGAGTATGGGCATATACAGCCTGCTCACTTCATGGTACTTTATCGGTGGGAGGTCGTCATTCAATACCGGACGCTTTGGCATACGTATTGAGCGAGCGATCATCAAAGATGTGATCAGCGTAGGCACCTCGTCCCTGTCTATGCAACTGTCCAATGTGGTGAGGCAGTTTTTTCTGTTCAGGCTTGTAGCTGCATATGGCACTAACCATGATATTGCATTTTTTGGTGCAGCATTCAGGCTGTTTACATTTGTATCGGTTCCTGCCATGGGGCTATTACAGCCGTTACAACCAGTTATTGGTATTAATTTTGGTGCAGGCAAGTGGCAACGTTGCGGGGATACAATAAAAATATTTCGCCTGGGAGCTATTGGTCTGACATTATTGCTGTTAGCTCCAATAATTATTTTTCCTGAGGCAGTTGTATCCATCATGATACCGGGTGAGAAGTTGCTTGAAGGTGAGTTGCACAACCTGCGGCTTATATTTCTGGCCATGCCCTGGCTCCCCATAGCGTCTACCGGTATTATATTTTTTCAGGCTACCGGCAAGGGCTGGCTGGCTATCACCATGCCTGTAGCCCGTCAGCTTATATTGTTTGTGCCATTGGTTTTGCTGCTGTCATTGAAGGCAGGTATTGATGGTATTTACTATGCTTTGGCCATTGAAAATATGGCGTATGCCATCGTGGTACAGTTGCTTTTGAGAAAAGAGTTGAAAAAACTGAGCCCTATGACCGGTTTAAGCGCAGGGTGAGGTTATATTTTTCTGGCTACTACATGAAAGACGTGCCAGTATTTGGGTTGTCCTGAAATTAATTTACCCTGTTTTTCTACTTCCTCCAGGTGTTCTATTTCGAACCCTTCCAAAAGTTGATGCACCTCTTCTCGTGTGTGGAAAGTCATTTCAGGATTAGAACTCCACGAGTCGCGTACTCCGAAAAACTGGCCACTGAACCTGCCTCCCGGTAAAATAGCTTTGCAGATGACATTCCATAAATGATCAAACCGGGCAGGCGGGCAGAACGGAAGGCTGAAAGTGGCATTAACTAATTTACATGCAGGTAGAGTGTCTATTTCGGCAAAGTCGATACACCGGGTTTTCAGGTAGCTGCGTAATTCGGGTTCAACGAGCCTTTCCACGGTTACCAACGCCTGGCGCTCGCGGTCTATGGCAGTAACATGCCAGTGGTCTTGCAGCATGGCCAGGGTATCTATGCCATTGCCACACCCAAGGTCTAGAGATAGCTTTTCGGCATTGTTTGCATTTTCATGTTCAAAGGCCGCCAGTGCCAGAGACAGCATAGCGGCAGGTGGAGTCTTTTCGTTGAGGTGCTTGTAATGCCCGTTCCAGTTTTTAGCCATGGTTCAGGATTTACATTGTTTGCAAGTGCCTTTTAATGTGTAATTGACCCTGTCGATAGCGTAGCTATTGGAGACTTTGACTTCCGGAACTTTTACATCTTTGAGACAATAGGTATGATGGCACTCATCGCAGGTAAAGTGTGCATGCATGTCGGTGTGTACTTCATCAGGGCAACTGCTGCTGCACAGTGCATATTTTATACCCTGTACATCCTCTGACGCTTTATGCAGAATGCCGTGTTCTTCAAATGATGCCAGCGCTCTGTACACCGTTACCCTGTCATGGTCTGATTTCATAAAGGCTTCAAGGTCGCTGGCCGACAAGGCAAAATCGTATTTAAGAAATAACTGCAGCATCTCCAGTCTGATGGGAGTTCTCTTTAACCCATGCGATCTTAAAAGGTCTTCTACAATCCTGGTGTTCTCCATTATATTCTATTGATGTTTCATGCCAGAACACAATGTCTGTTAAATCAGTTTTCATACAATCAGCTAATATAGGATTTATTTTAGAACAAGAGCAAAATGCATAGCTGGTCATTTGATGCAACACCCTAATAAACCGTGGCATCTTCCAGAATATAATTGCATTGATAGATGTCGTCCCGGTTCAGTTTCAGGCGACCTTTGATAGTAACTATCTGGTCCATTCTGAACTTCGGATGATCTGGCCGTAGCTTTAATTCAACGATAGATTCAGGGCCTCCGTTGCCGCAAAAAAAGCAGGAAGCATACGGGTATTTCGAGAGGATGTATATATTTTCTTTAGGATTGATGGGCAGCATATATCCTTTGATATAAACTTCCTGACCGTCCAAATCCTTTACTGTAGGGCCGAAATGAGGATAGTAATAATATGCCTCCACCTCTTCGCTATACTTGTCTGTGAATTTCACATCACCAAGTGTTTTCCAGGTGATTTCTGTCTGAGCCGAAGCCATACTGGCAGTCAGCATACAAATAATAAATGATCTAAGCATCGGCTAATGTTTTTGAAATATTAATGTGGAAAGCCTGTATTGCCGGAATCAGTGCTGCTATCAGTCCTATAGCGCATGAGATAAATAACAGGACCCATTCTTCAGGAAGAAATTTCCAACCCGGCAATTTGAAGTGATAGCTGTTCTCCACCGTTGAAGATAAAAGCCATAAACCTGTTCGGCTGATCAGCAAACCGCACAGAAAACCCAATCCTGTTAGTAACAGGGCTTCCTGCACAACCAGCCACACCACCTGCCATCTTGATGCTCCATAGGCACGCATCAGGGCCATTTCATATTTGCGGTTTTTCAGGGTATTCCACAAGCTGACAAACATACTTAACCCCGATATGGCAATAATAGACATAGCGATGACATTCAGTGTATCTATGCCTATGCCCATCAGGCCGAATAGCCGGTTGAGTTCATAGGTGGGAACAGATGCCTGCATGCTGGTGCGCTCGTTTACCAACCGGGGAAGCTGTACTAACCCCAATGGACTTCTGAAAGTTACCAGCATAGCTGTAATTTCACGATCAGACATTGATTCATGGTGCTCATCCGGGTGCTGTGAGTGACTTGCTTCATCATCGTGATCGTGGTGCAGTTCATTGTCCCCATCGTGATGTACATCCCACACACTTTCCAGCGAGGTCAGGATCAGGTGATCCATTACCGAGTGGGTATGGTCAAAAACGCCAACTACCAGATACGGATGGTCTTGATGATACTCTCCGCCTTCACCAAGCCCATGGGTTCCGGTGAAAGTGTCGCCAGGCTTCAGTTGAAGTTTTGAAGCTACAACTGCACCTACGGTTACTTCAAAAGGGTTCTTCCATAAAGTGCCACGGGCAAGTTTAGCGTTATATTTTTCCGGATATTCATGAGTAGTACCGACTATACGATAGCCCTCATGGCTGTCTCCGTAGGAGAGGGGAATACCTGAAGCCACCAGCCGGTGTTGCCTTATTTTTTCCGCTTCGGCAAGGGAGATGTTGCCTGTGGGCATATCTATATGGTATACAGCAGAAAGGATCAGTTGAAGGGGGCTGCCTTTCGCACCTACCACCATGTCTATACCATTAATGTTATTCTCCATTTGTTCGCGTGCGAGCTTATTGACGTGTAGCAGCAGAGAGATAATACCTGTACCCACCGTAAGCAAGATAAGGCTCAGTGTGGCTGACAGGGGACTGGCAATAATGTTTTTTAAGCTTAGTTTAAATATGTTCATACCAGCCTGCTTGTTGGAGGGGTGAAGTAATATTGATATCCGACAACTCCAGTGAGTTGTGAAAAACCTCTTTTAACCGCTTATCATGGGTGATTACTACAAGCATAGCCCCTGTGAGAGATGCCTGTTCATGGAGTAGGTCAGATACCACTTTGCAGTTTTTATCATCCAGGCTGGAAGTAGGTTCATCCGCCAGGATGAGCCGGGGCTGGTTGATCAGCGCCAGCGCTATGGCTGCGCGTTGCTGCTCTCCCTGGCTTAAATGATGAGGCTTTTGTTGCTGTTGTTGAGCAATGCCTAACCTTTCAAGTACTTCTGCTGTTCGCGTACCATCTTGTTTTTTATTGGCCAGATGCTGCGCCAGGTGCAAGTTTTCTTTCAGCGTTAGTGAATGAATGAAGCGGGGCCGCTGCAATATTACACCTATATTTTGTCCGCGAAAACGGTCAGTTTTCCAGAGGGTAGCAGAGCTATGTCCGTTCCGTACAATTCTACCGATCCCGATAAGGGTCTCAGCATGCCCGCAAGCAGGTGCAACAATGTTGTTTTGCCTATGCCAGAGGCTCCAAGTATTAACAAGTTTTCTTTGTACTGTAGCTCCAGATCCGGGAAGTAAAATTTTCGGCTGTGGCTGTAAGTAAATTGTAAGGAATTAGTTTTCAGCATACTGTCTTTTTTTAGCAAACATAATTAATGGTATTTATAAATGCAACAATGTTGCATTTGAAGTAAATCTCTTTATATTTGCAATCAGATGTTCGGTTGCTGGTCCCTTGTCGACCGGCTGGTGGGAAAGGTGTTGGTGTCTGATTGATTCGTACCACCATTAACCACTGAAGAACCGAAAACCGAAAACCGAAAACCGAAAACTGAAAACTGAAAACTGAAAACTGAGAACTGAGAACTGAGAACTGAGAACTGAAAAAATGAAAGAACTAATAAGTAAGATCAACCCCGACATTGTAGGTTTTATTACCTCAATGTTGTGCGCCATTCATTGTGCTATACTTCCTTTTCTGCTCACGCTTGCACCGTTGGCGGGCCTTGGTTTTCTTGATAATTCTTATGTTGAGTACGGCACCATTGCAGCCAGTTTTTTGATTGCTTCTTACGCATTAGTTCATGGGTATCGCAACCATCACCGAAAAGCTTTGGCGCTTGTAGTGGTGTCAATTGGGTTTGCATTAATCGGAGTAGGACACCGGCTCCCCATGGAGTGGGCCGAACCGGTATTTAATACGGTAGGGGCGTTAACAGTAGCAGTGGCTCACTTTATTAACTGGAAGCATATCCGTCAGTCAGCTATACAATATCCCGAGTGCCTTCATGAAAATAAACTTCCTGAAAATGATGCTAAAAAGAGCTAAAAAATTGCCAGTAACAGTATTAAGTGGTTTCCTTGGTACGGGAAAGACCACACTTTTAAATCATGTGCTTCACAACAGGAAGGGGTTGAAAGTAGCGGTTATCGTCAACGATATGAGCGAAATAAACATCGATAGTCAGCTTGTGAAAAATGAGATCAGACTTTCCAGAACGGACGAAAAGCTTGTAGAGATGAGTAACGGTTGTATTTGCTGCACGTTAAGGGAAGACCTGATGATTGAGGTAGAGCGACTGGCGAAGCAAAATAAATTTGACTACCTGCTAATCGAGAGTACTGGTATCTCGGAACCTATACCCGTAGCACAGACCTTTTCTTTTGCTACAGAAGACGATCTGTATGACCTTAGTCAGTTGACACGGCTGGACACTATGGTGACAGTGGTAGATGCCTGTAATTTTTTTACCGACTTTGGTAGCGCGGAAACAGTAGCAGACAGAAGTATGACCGATGATACTGGGGACGAACGTGCCATTGTCAACTTACTGACCGACCAGATTGAGTTTGCCAATGTGATCCTGCTTAACAAAACTGATCTCGTAGACAGTGATCAACTCCATGTTCTGGAAGGCATTATTTCAAGGCTCAATCCGGAAGCCAAACTGATCAGGACCAGCTTTGGAAAAATTGATCCACAACTGATCCTGAATACCAGGCTGTTTGATTATGAAAAGGCAGAACAGTCTGCCGGGTGGATACGGGAGTTGAATAAAGAACATACTCCTGAAACCGAAGAATATGGCATATCCTCGTTCGTATTTCGTGAACGCAGGCCGTTTGATCGGGAGAAGTTCCTGAAATATGCTACCCAATCCTGGCCTGCTAATGTCATCAGGAGCAAGGGGTTGTTTTGGTTTGCTTCGGAGCCTGAAGTGGCCTATTTATGGAGCCAGGCCGGAGGCTCCGTGAAGGCGGACATTTATGGCAGGTGGTGGGCTTCTGTGCCCATAAGGGATAGGGTAAGGAGTGAAGCATATATGCAAAATCAGAACAGTATTATGCAGAAGTGGGACAAGCAATGGGGCGACCGGATGAATGAGATCGTATTCATAGGCCGTGATATGGATAAATCAGCTATTATTAGGGATATGGCAAGCTGCCTTCATTGATTTGTGGTTGTTTAGTGCAGATACAAAAACCCCGGATCCAATCCCTTCCCGCCGGGAACCCAAATAATTATTCAATTCTTCACTACCGTCATCCCGAGGTAACCAACAACTTTCAGTTGATTTTGTGGATAATGACATAGCTTTCAGAACGGCCTTGA
>NZ_AMZN01000074.1 GCF_000331535.1 Fulvivirga imtechensis AK7
GTGGTCGTGGCGCTGGTGTTGTCGGTGAAGTTGCTCACACCGGGGCCTGATTGTTGGGTCCACGTACCGGTACCGGTACTCGATACACCGGTGAAGGTGAAAGGGTTGCCGGCATCTTTGCCGCATACATTGCCACCTGCTCCTGCATCGGCTACAGGTTGCTCGGTGAAGGTCACTGTAATATCATCGGTGCTGCTGCAGTTGCCGTTGGTCTCGGTCAACCTGAAGGTATAAGTGCCGTAGGCGGTGCTTGTTGCTGTCGGGTTGAAGATCGTAGTGCTGCTGAAGGTGATGTCGGCAGGGTTGCCCCCTACTACACTCCATGATGCGGTGCTTCCGGGGATGCTTTGGATACCCCCCAGGGCAATGTCCAGATCGCATTCTTCTGCTGTCGCGGGACCTGCATCGGCTACGGTAGGTTCGTAGAAGGTCACTGTTACTTCATCATAATCGCTGCAACCGCCGTTTACTTCGGTCCATCTATATACATAGGTGCCGTAGGTATCTACTGTTACGGTGGTCGTGGCGCTGGTGTTGTCGGTGAAGTTGCTTACACCAGGGCCTGATTGTTGGGTCCATGTGCCTGCCCCTACACTCGATACACCGGTGAAGGTGAAAGGGTTGCCGGCATCTTTGCCGCATACATTGCCACCTGCTCCTGCATCGGCTACAGGTTGCTCATTAACGGTAACAAGTTGGGAGTCGGTACATGGGATAAAGGCAACGAAATCGTTAGTTGCAGTCCAGAATTCATCATTTCTGCCAGGTACAGTGTATCCGATAGAGCCAGTAGCATTCTCAACACCCTGAAGAGTAGTTTCACTGGCTACCGATGCACTATTTTCCGTTGTATGTATTTCAATTACATTAGTAGTCTCAAATAGCTTCAACTGTACGTTGACAATATCTCCTGTACCAGTACCAAATCGTTCAACATCCTCATAGAATAAAATAAATACTCTATTAGGGGCAGTGCCCTCCACCCTATACTTAATGCGGTCAGTAGTCGTAACATTAGGATCAAGATCTGTACGCATTACTGCGATCATGTTGTTAGGACTTTCAGGAGCAGGAATTGAAGTGTTCCAAAATATTGACTCCGCATAAGCAGTAAAAGCTACGTTTCCATTTGACGATATATATATGTCTGTATAATCAGTACCAAAAAAATTAAAGGTAAAGCCGATACTTACGGCCGGAGAAAGGTCATCATCCTGGTTCTGAAGATCGCCTCCAAAACTACTGGGTACTTTAGTCCAAAGGATAGTAGACACAAAAGGATTATAAGTCCCGGTAGTATTAACAGTATAAACATCATAGTTTACATAATCAATAGAATGCGTACCAGGTCCGGCTACAGCAGGATCGAAAGTATTTCCACTAACACCCGGACCGGAAAAAGTACCTCCGGTGGTGGTCTCATATAAAGTTACCGCGGCATCCGTAGTGCAGTAATTGGCATTAAGCCCTGAAAAACCACACTGAGCCCATATTGGGGAATTATTTAGTAAAAGGAGAATAAACAATAACCCCCACCAGCCAGAGCGGAAAAGAGCTCTTACATTGCCTATTTTTAGCATAAAAGACCCATAAAATAAAGGTGAGCCTGAAGCACAGGCAAGGGCTTTGGAATGGGAATTTAGCATGTGGCTATAGTTGAAACTGGTAATATAGTATTTTTTAATATTAAAACTTCAATGAAAGTAACCTTAACTGCATTTTCTAAGGCTTTAATTCGCCAATTGGATTAGTCTTAATCAGACAAATCTTTGCCTGGCTGTCCAGGGTGACCGTTCCAACAAATACTATTGATCCATCTTCTAATTCCAGAACTCTTCCCGGCGAATCTATTTCAAGCCCACCAAAAGATTGACTCCAAACTACAGAGCCGTTAGCAGCTACTCTGGTTAAGTATATATTGGTATCAGTCCCGTTCCCTATTTCTTCACCTAAAACTATAAAGCCTCCTGTGGACGCCTCAACTATAGAATTAGCAACAACATTGCGCTCAACGGGAATAGTTCCGGAACTAACAAAATCATTATTGCTCCTGACTCTCGCCAAAAAGGGGGCATTCAATCCCTGGCCAGTGCTTGTTCCCAACATTGTAAATCCTCCCTCAGAAGTTCGTATTATTGCTTGAGCTTCTTCATTTGACAGTGTACCAAACAACTGAAGCTGGCTCGCTGATGATGCTATTCCATCAGTACCGGCTGGAAATAAGAACATATTAAAACCTGCCTGTTGTGAATTTGAAGTTGGGGGTTTATTAGTCGTTCCAAAGAAAAGAAACGAACCATCATTTTTTTGCTTCACCTCCACCCCTCTGTCAATCCCCGGAAAGCCATACACACGTCTCCAATCTGCGGGACTATATTGCACCAGATCAGAATTGGTACGGATAGAATAAATATCTTCCAGATCTGTTGAAGCTAAAAACCCTGGTTTCGAGGTATCGACATTCGTGGTAGACCCCGTTACGATAAAATCTCCTTCTGCAGTTATAGTAATATTCCTGGCGACCTCCAATTTTCCCGGATAGCCAAAAATGGCGCTATCCAGCTTAACCCCATTGGAATCTATTTTTAATATCATAATATCTTGATCCCCAGGTGCTACTTCAATTGTACTTGCTATTATAAAATTGCCTGCGGCATCTACTCTCAATGCAGCGGGAGTGTCCTCTCCTGCCCCCCCAAACTGCCTGTGCCATTGCATATTACCCAGTTCATCTACCTTTACCACCAATATCTGACGGCCCATTTCAAGAGAAGTACTGTGCCCTAATATTATAAAGCCGCTGTTGAGTTTCTGCACATCATAACCGTATTGATTACCCTCTTCTCCATAATATTTTATGAAATAGTTTTCAAAACGCCTCACTACATTGTCCTCATTATCGCATGAAAACAAAGCAAGACCGGAGATACACAAAATCACAAGTAGTAATCGCATATACTTTAATTCCTTTTATTGAATAACCGGGTGAGAAATCCCTTTGAGGTGGTTTTAATCTTCCTTGGCTTATACAAGGGTTTTACAAAACCAATGGAAACAGCATAATTATTTAGCCTTTTATCATCATCAACAAAACCATATTTATACAGCAAAGTACTGTTACCGTATTGCCCTTCTTCACTGACGATATTTGACAATCCCATTTTATAACGCAGGTCGATAACTACATAGTTGTAGCCGAACCTGTAATTCAAACCAAGGCCAACATGAGTAAATTGGGTAAACTGTGTCCTTTGCTCATTAATTGTGACCTCAGGTCCGGCTACAGGTATTTCAGTAAGGTCCTCGGTACCAGCATTCACACGGTCGATAAGCTTAACAGTGGCCTTCGCCTGCAACAGGTAATCCAGGCCAAACCCACCGTATATATATGGTCGGAATTTATCAAAATCCCACCGGTATTTAACATAAACCGGCAGATCAAAGCCTATCTGAGCTTCTTCAAAAGTTTGCTTATCGGCATTAAACAATGTATTCGAGTAATTATATCTCCTCGTATACAAATTTACCTCCAGCCCCAAACTAAAATGATCATTAATATTGAGCTCACCTCCGCCTCCGATATGCAGCCCTAATTTGCTTTTATACGACTCATTTGACTCCGTGGTATTATCTATACCATAATTATGAATTACAGCTACAGATGACATATTTAATCCTCCTTTCCCATAAATAACAAATATGGGGGTCGTTTTAAATTTACGACTCAAATAGACAACATCAATTGGGTCTCTATCCGAGTCTATATTATATTCAGGATCTAGTTTCAATAGTTTTAGGTAACTATCTTCGGCACTTATAGGGTCATCAATCAAGAGATACGTTCTGGCGAGCAACCAATAAGCCTCTATACGCTGATCTTTGTTAAAACCATTATCAAGGCACGTCTTTAATGTAGCAGGAATACCATAAAGATGGCCTGCAGTGAAGTTTTCCCTGGCATGATTGAGCACTTCAGCACATGATTGGGCTGACATCTTATATAAAGGAATAAGACTAACAATTACAAGTGCTATTAGACCTTTTGTTGTCATTTATAATCATTTAGCAACAGATTTACGCAGGTATTTTGATAGTTGATATCATTACCAACAAATAATTTCCATTCATCTACGCTCATATTTCTGGAAATTTCCGAACATATATTTTCCGCCATAAACTCCGGGTTAGTAGGCCATATTCGGATCTCACCATCGCCACACGCTGCTACAAGATATTTCGAATCGGGACTAAAGGCAATATCCCAAACATAAGCATCATTATCAGTCATTCTTATTGGCAGTTCATCAATTTCATCGGTAACCCACATCTGAACAGACCTGTCTAGACTGGAAGCTGCCAGCAGTTTACCATCTCTGCTGTATTCCAAGTCACTTATCCTTCCCTTTTGCCCTGCAAACTCATAATCTATCTTGCCATTGGTCATATTCCATAGTCTAACTACACCTTTTTCGTCACCAACCGCCAGGTACTTCCCATCAGGACTAAAAGCTAGCGCCTGAACCGGATTCTCATTGAGCTGAAGCAATACTTGCTCAGAAAGATCAGACAGGTTGGTAAGTATAACTCTCCCGCTTAATGTGCCCGAAGCCAACGATTTCCCGTCAGGGCTGATGACAATTACTTTGTATTGTTCATTCAATTTTTTCAATAAAGAAGAGGTACCAGATGAAATATCATTACGCCTTAGTTCCTGATCTCCACCTACTGAAATAAAAACATTTTGGCCCGGAATGAATACTATATCATTAATAAAGCTGCTATGCCCCTTTACTTCTTTTGGCAATGACGATGCATTTTGCAGGTCATACAGTTTTATAGCTGATGAATCACTACCATTTACCAGCCACCGGTCATCAGGGCTCACTTTCAACACCCTGTTAGGATAGGGGTTGGATCCGATAATTGAGTGGACATCAGGGTGTTCCAAAGTGGCACTGGCTACTTTACCCGCACTACCGGTGCTGTAGAATGTGTTAGTATTATGCTGAAATACAATGGATCGTACTGCATTTCTATGAATGTTGGAAATTGTATTATAAGAGGCTCCCTTAATCTGCGCCAAAGCAGAGTACAAACCGTTGTAGATATACGGATCGTAGGTACGGCCTTCGTACTTCTTATTAAACATATACGCCTGTTGAGCAAGCAGGGCTTTCAAATTATCATCTTCTATGCTTAACGACTTGACGGACATAGACTGGGCAACAGACTGGTATAGTAACTTTTCAGCCCTGTTAAAATTGGTCTCTGCACGTTGATATTCTGTTAAGGCTGCCTCTCTGGCAGATTGAGCTTTCTCCTTTTCCGAATCTGCTATCTCGCGTTGCTCTTCAGCAATTCTTGACTGCTCCTGCGCATAGTTTCGCTGCTGTTCGGCAATTTCAAGCGCCTGCTTGGCTTTCTCAGCCTGTTCTCTGGCATTTTGTTCCTCTTTTTCGGCTCTTTCCTTTTGTGATTGGGCTGCTTCCTTTTGCTCTTGAGCTATCTCCGCACTGGTAATAGCCAATTCCCGCTCTTTCTGAGCTTCTATCCTTTTCTGCTCCGCCAGCTCACGTTGTTTATTTGCCTCAATGTTTCTGGTAATGGCAAACACAAAAAACAGAATAGAGATCACAGCAGCCACACCTAACACCACTGCAACGATCTTCGTCCGTTTTAGCAAGCGTTTCTGGAGCATCTCCTGGTTTTTTTGCTCCGCCTCGTAGGTAATTCTGCTGGTATCCAGGAACACTATGGCTCGCTCAAAAGCCTCATCGTATCTTTGCGCCCATGCACGCGTTGGCCGTTGTTTCTTCTGCCAGTTGAGCGCAAGTTGCAGATCAGGAGGTCTCCACAGACCCGTTCTACCTACCTGGTACATGGCTGCGGCTTCTGACAAACGTCTGTACATTTGAGCCGACTCGTACTCCTCATCCACCCAATTTCTGAGCCTGTTCCATATCCTCATCAAACTCTCATGGGATATTTCAATAACAGAATCGGAATTCAATGGTACTCCTGACGGAGGCATAAGAAAGGACCTGCCGGGACGCCTGAATTTTTCTACGACCTGAATTACTTCCTGATCGTTAACTTCTGCAAGTTCAGAAACAAGACCCAACCTCACCGGCCTTCTCATACCGAAACTATCATTGGTCCTTTGGGTCAGAGACTTAAATAAAATCTCAGCGATTTCTTTTTCCCTGGATGATAGTTCATCATACGCCTCATTAGCATGTTGAGAAAGTGCCTCTGATATCTTCCCTACCGCATTATAATGACGTATATCGATGGGTTCATTTTCCTCTCTTGCCTTGACCCAGTAGTCCCATGTACGCATCAGTGCATGCTGCAAAATGGGAAGCTGATCCTGATTATCTCCTACTTCATTTAACAGGTGTTTTACCAACCTTCCAGATATTGCACCACCTCCCACAGCCACAGGACCTTCTATAGCTATTCTCTTCTGATCACGGGTCATCTGCGGCACCAGGTAGTTACTCTGATTGATCATATCAGTAAGGCCAGGGAACTTTGCACAGTCACCCACATAATCGGAGCGCATGGTTATGGCCAAATATATTGAAGACCTCTGTTGCTTACAGGCCTGCAAGAGCAAGTTTACGTAGGCCTTAGATTCTTCATTAATAGTTTTATCTTCGCTGCCGCGATATCTGAAAAGTTCTTCAAACTGATCTATTAGAATGAGGGTATTACCTCCAGATCCTTTCTGTTGCAGTTCGATTAGGCGTACCAAACCTTCAACATCGGATCGCAGCAATGAGGAAATTACCATTCTGCTGGCTTGCTTATCGTCCTCTGTGGCGCTACCCAGGTCCTTTCTGGATGAAAGTAGTGTTTCAGCCAGGTTTTCAATAGGCGAAGTACCTGGTCTGGATACAAGAATGTTCCAATCTCCACCAACATCTGTCATAAATCCACCCAAAAGTACGGGTACAAGTCCGCAATACATAAGAGAAGACTTACCGCTTCCACTATACCCCATTACCGTTACAAAACGGTTAGTGGCCAATTTTACCAGCACCTCATCGACCTGCCCTTCTCTACCAAAAAAAAGGTGGCATTCATCTATGCTGAACGGTCTGAGACCAGGAAATGGGTTACGGATAATACGATTGCCATAGCCGTCATATTGCTCAGGCTCTCGCTCGTGTTCACCCATTTGTATCTCGTAATTCAACATTATCAGGAGCTATAAATAATCAAAAAAATATATCGCAGGGTTTTGAATCTAAAAAATAACAGTCGTTAAATACTTAAATTGAAAACGTTTAGCCAGTAAAATACAAAAAAAATATCTTATAAAACATGGTGCGCAAATCTTAAACATAAGACACCATTTTTTCTGCCAGATTGATATTATCTGAAAGAAGTTCATAGAAGTCGTCTTTATTTATTTTAAACAGAGTAGTTTCGGTGATAGCCACAATAAGATTTGATCTCATATATTTGGCTGAATTAATCAATTCACCAATAAACTCACCTTCCTTCGTCATGCCTTTGACCTCCCCATTTTCATAGAGATTAATGGACCCTTTATAAATAATGAAAAAATTATCGTTATAGTGTTCATCTACCGATAAAGAGGTTCCCTCAGGGAGTACTACCTCCTGTATAATATCAGCAATACTGGCCACCACCAGGCCATAGACGTGATCAAAAACCGGAATTCCTTTAAGGAAAAGTACTTTTTCAAACACCAGTGATTTACCACTGTCAGCATCACGATCCAAAATAATAGCATCTAATTGCCGCCTTGTATTTTCATTAAGTCGGCTTACATGCTGCCCATACAGGTCCTGACTAATTTCATGCAGCGCCCAGGCCGCCATTTCACGGATCATTTTGTCAGGATTAAACAAATGAGCTATCAGATCAAATGCGAAGTCCGACAGTTTCATCAAACCCATCTGGTATAATATACATGCTTTGGTCCACCGGTTAGTTTGGGAAAAGTCCCGGTTTAGCAAGAACTTCAATACCAGTGTAGGGTCGATCCTTTCCCTGGGGTAAAATATTTCCAACTTCTTAGCCTTTTCAGTATACGGCAGGTCATCTAATACCGGGATAATCCGCTGCTTAAGGTCTTCTGATAAAAACACATCCAGCAATTCAATAGCGTATGTTACCCCTTCATTAGTCCTGCTCTCAATATTCTCCTTTACCAACTGAATGGATTTGCTATCATAGAGCATAGAAAGAAGCATATAAATATGCTCAACATCATAGTCTATTTCCTCCTGAAGGGCTTGTTTGATCTCATTTCCAAAATAATCAGAAGACACCTCATTGATGGCGCCTATGTTCCAGGCAATGTCTTCAATATCCGATTCTATTGCATACTTAATCCTTGGGATCTGAGTAATATTAGCCTTAAACCCACTATTACCCAATGCTAACAGCACCTGCGAAACAATAAGCTTATCCGGGTAGTCAATTTTATTCCACAACTGCTCAGTAGCTTTTTTTCCTCCTATACGCCCTATAATCCGCACTATCTTAATCATAGTGGGTGTCGGCTGACCGGATTTATAAAAAGAACTATCCAGGGCAGACAATGCCTTGCCACCTATTATTGTGAGGGCGTTAGCAGCTTGCACGCTAAATGAAGGCCGGTTGAGATTGTCTATAAGTGCGTTCAGTACTTCCTGATTATACTTCTTCTGCGCTGTTTTAATAGCGGCATTTCTCACTTTCGGATCCAGGTCATGCAATAATTCGATAAGAAAAGAGGTACTTTCTTCGTCACTCTTATTACTTAACAATTCTGCGGCATACTGCCGGTCTTCGCTATTCTCAGACTTGCAAAGTTTACTCAGTCTCGCTTTCGACACATCACCGGATTTGAATAGGTCCAAAATATCGCTTCCGCTCACCACCTGCTTACCTGTAGTATGAGAACCTTTATCTATACTGATCACATATCTTTCAGAAACAGACAACCCCTTAATTTCATTCATCTTAACCTGAGCAAATTCCCTGATCTCATCAGCCTGGTGGTCCATAAGAGAATTGATGTATTGAGGGAGGAGTTGAGGTTCTACTTTTTCGAGTAGCTTAAAGGCAAAAATTACTTTGTTGGGATTACCTTCAGCCATTGATCTCTCCAGCCTACCCAGCAATTTTTCAGCGGCTGTTAATGGCAGTTCTTCCAATGAGCGCTGCTGGTCCTGCAATTTTATTTTAACCCTGTTGCGATATTCGTTGTATAGCTTGCCCACCATCACAAAGTACCCCATCAATATAAAAATGAGCGTATACGAGTAGTGTATAAGTTCAAAAAAAGTGAGAAACGAAAGGCCTATGATCAATAACCCTGCAATAAACCGAGAGGCCTCGTTCACCACACCTTCTACCTTAGCTTGTATGTCAAATCTGATCCGATTATCCAGAGGCATGAAATACAATTTAAAGGTTGGGTTCTCCAGCGAATCCCGCAGAGAGAAATTAAATAGCCTGCTCAGGGCTATAAATAAAAAGAACCAAATAAAAGCAGCCCCAGCCTCAAGCGTATAACCAAAGACTGTACCCGCCACAATGGCTCCAATGGTAAATATGGCCAGAATCACAGGAAGGATAATAAGAGATGTCTTAAGGCCATATTCACCAATGATACGATCATTAACAAATGTCTGGAGTATAAGCCCCAAAACTAGAATGGCACCATTAAATATCGCCAGAAAATTTCTTAATTCTCGTTCTTCAGGATATTGCTGTGCTACAACGCCCTGAAATGAATATTGAACGAAGGTAAATGCCACCATTGAAAATATAAGAAATACAGACAACAGCCTTACATAATTATTTCGTACCAGGTGCTTGATGCCCGTCCCGGTATTCTCAGACTTACTGGTGGATATTTCAGCTTTTTTCAGGTCAAACCTGACGGTAATTAATATCAGGAAACCGAAGGATATTAATATACTGATTCCGCTGATGATCAGGTAATTTGATGTATTGGGAATGAAAGGTTCCAGGAAAGGAATGGCAAAAGAGGTTAAAATGGCTGCCGATAACTGACCGATATCGATCCCACCGATTATGCGCTTAGATTGTCTCAGATCAAATAACCGGCCAAAAACACCCCAAAAACCGAGCAATGATACCGCTAATATCGGGCCTATCATGGCAAACATTACAAAGATTATATAATCCTGCCATTGACGATCTGCTTCAATAAAGGTGGAATATATTAACGCTGTAAATAAGAAAATAGATATTAAATTGCCAAGGGCCAGTTTCGAGAAGGACAGTCTGTTTTGAAGTGTGGCGAAAAGAGCCGTGGTAACAATCCCCAAAAACCCGGAAACCATAATGGCCTCTTTCAGGTACATCTCCAGCCTGTTCAGAAATAATGTTTCAGCACTTACCTGATAGGTAGCAAGAAAAATGCCCATAAAAAACCCTTTGCCCAGCAGCAACAAAACAGGCTTTTCTTCGTCAGGCCGCACATTTAAGGCTAAAAATAAGGCTTTAAGCATTCACTAAAGATTAAAAAATAGTATTTATGATGTATATGATGAAAATTTATAAATACCCTCGGTAAAATACAACCTATTTTTAACAATTAAAAAAGGCTGCCTCAAAAGTTACACGTCCTTTAGTAGCCCTGTATCGTCACTTATGGCCTACTAAAACACTTTTATCAACTTCTGAAACAGCCTTTAAGGTATTATTTAGGCGAAAAACTTACTCCACCTTTGCAGTATCAGCTTTTGTATCAGTGGTTGTTCCCGTCTTTCCTTCCTTATATTGTTTATTTAATCCGGATATAACTGCCTGAGTGATATCCATTCCGTTATTAGCATAAAGCACATCGCTACCCTGATTATACTTCACGACCATTTCAAGGCCATTTTTGTTGCTGTATTCTTCAATAAAGGCAGTCACTTTTTCATATAACTCTCTGTTAACTTTCGATTCTTCCTTCATCAATTCCTGAGCAAGGCTTTCCTGATACAGTCGCAGATTCTGTTGCTTCTTCATCAAATTCTCTTCAAGAGCCTTTGCCTGTCCAATGGTTAAGTTATTAACATTTCTTTGATAGTCATTTACTTCCTTTTGCAATCCCTGAGCTCTGTTCTGATATTCCACTTCCAGTTTTTCACCTTTCTTCTGGAGCTTTTCCTGCATTTCTTTAAAGAAATCGTAGTTTTTCAACACAGAATCGGCATTAATATAGCCAATGGTATACTCTAATGTCTGAGTAACTTCCGGCTCATCCTGGTCCGTTTGCTTCTTTCCTTCAAAATGTAAATAATATAATACTCCTACTGCTACCAACAATACGATATTAAGTGCTAGAGATAAGTTTTTCACCTTTCTTCGATTTTTAGTTTTAAAAATGGAGGCAAATAAAGTAAAGATTAAAGAGAATTGCTAGCGTTTTTTTTCAAAGGTTTTATTCAGCATCGTCAGGAGGTATCGGGTACTTGATGATATAAGCTTCCGCTTTATTTTTTTGTATTTCTGATTCCTGCCTTTTCGGCTTATAAAAATAAGTAAGCTCGGGGGTAGTTACATCAGGCACCTCTTCCTCAGCAGGTGCCTTTGCAGTGCTAATTTTAAATCCTCTAAAATAGACGGCACATAATATACCGGCTATGGCCCCCATCAGGTGCGATTCCCACGATATAGCAGAGTCTTCAGGAATAACACCGGCTATAAAGGTCCCTCCATACAAAAAGAGGACAATAAAGGAAATGGCCAATGTACCGGAGTCACGTCTGAAAAAGCCTCCGAATAACAAAAATGTCAATATACCGTAAACGAGTCCGCTGGCGCCTATGTGGTAAGCATCACGGGCTGCCACCCACACCCAAAAACCCGTCATTAAGTAAATAAGAAAAACTACTGAAAGCGCTATTTTATCATAGAAGTAAAACAGGCCAACGCCCAGGATCAGGATGGGTAGCGTATTGGACATCAGGTGAAATACGTCCCCATGTATCAGTGGAGCAGTAACAATTCCGAGAGATCCACTCAGGGTCCTGGGAAGTATACCGTACTCGCCAAAATTATAGTCGAAAGTAAATTCTATTATTTTAATTCCCCAGATCAGCGCAACGAAGCTCAGGGTAGAATAGATACTCTTCCTTAGCCTCACCCCTTCACCTTGTAAATTAGCATTCATTTAGATCACCTTCTCGTCTGCTTCTTCATGCTGAAATGCATAGAGGGTATCATCGAGCTCCAGAGACTCTTCATTATAATCTTTCACAAATTTAGAGATAATATCAGGTGTGATCTTCTCCACGTTCAACGCTGAATCCAGTCCGATCCCAAAATCTATATTAGGATCCAACTCAACGTATTCCCTGACTTTAACTTCCCCCTCTTCCTCAAGGTTGTGCATTACCTCGGCCATATATAGCCCTATTTCCTCTTCAAGATCATCCAACGCTGCCAGATCTCCATTCTCATCCTCTTCATATTTTATGCTTTTAAATTCAGGAAAATGACGTGCAGCTTTGTGCTCGGCTATTTCATAAAGCTCGCTATTATGATGCAGCCGCAAAGTGCATATCACTGCGTCATAGATTACTTCCCTGCCTTCATACACACCAATGAAATAGAAATTGACATACTCATCAGAATTATCCTCAGAATCCACTACAATATGATTCCTGTGGCGTTTTTTCATTTTTTCGCGGTACTCCTGTATCACTTGAGGATCAAACCCCTTATTAACAGCGCTCATAACAATTGATTTTAAACTTTTTTTACTATTTAGTGTCTATGAAAACTATTGCTGTCATCGCGCCTGTCCCGGGCTTGCCACGGGGAGGAATCGAAGCGATCCCCCTTCTCAAAGCATATTAAAGAGAGGGGATTGCCGCACTTCGTTCGCAATGACGATATGTTGTGAGTTTTCTTACAAACACTATTTAATATAGTTCAATTCAAGTTAATACCAAAGCATAATCTTTACATTGTTTAATTTCGATCCCTCTCTTTTTTACTCAAACTTTCAAAAACCGAATTGACTATTGCCAGTATTATACTAAATAACAACGCCCACCAAAATCCGTTCACATCAAATCCCGGGATAATAGCGTCCGCTATCAATATGATGATGGCATTGATCACAAGCAAAAACAGCCCAAGAGTGACAATGGTTATCGGTATGGTGAGTATGACCAATACAGGCCGTACAATGGCATTTAAAAATGATAGAAAAGCAGCTACTAAAATGGCCGCTAAAAATCCGCTTATATCAACTCCCGGTAGCAGGTAAGCTGTAATTACCACTGCTATTGCCGATAATAAAAGTTTGATTAAAAAATTCATCGTTAAATCTTATTTTTATAAAACTCCATTTCCAAAGCTAAAAGTGCCTATTTATGGACATAAAAACCAATAAAATCAGATTCGTTTTCCTCCTGATACTTCTTGTATGCCTCCGGCAGTCATTGCTTGGTCAAGATAGGATTACCGGCAGGTCTTTTGCCTCTCGCTCTGAAGTCATTGCTCCACATGCCATGGCTGCCACAAGTCACCCGCTGGCAACGCAGGTGGCGATTGATATCCTGCAGCAGGGTGGCAATGCCATTGACGCAGCCATTGCAGCCAATGCTACCCTCGGCCTGATGGAACCTACAGGGTGCGGTATTGGCGGAGATTTATTTGCTATTATCTGGGATGAAAAAACGAAGCAACTTTATGGCCTCAATGCCAGTGGCAGATCACCAAAGAGCCTCACTTTCGAATATTTCACAAAAAATGGGTACAAAGAAATTCCTTCTCACGGTCCGCTCCCTGTTTCAGTGCCCGGCTGTGTTGACGGATGGTTTGAAATGCACAAGAAATTTGGTTCACTCCCTATAGACAAAATTCTTTCTCCTGCCATCAATTATGCGCGTGAAGGTTTCCCTGTAACTGAGCTTATCAGCTATTACATACAACTTTCAGCGCCATTTTTAAGCAAGTACCCGGGTTTTAAGGACGTTTTTATGCCCAATGGTAATGCTCCTGATAAGGGCGACATCTTTAAGAATCCTGCTCTGGCCAATACCTATGAAAAGCTGGCTACAGGAGGACGAGATGCTTTCTATAAAGGAGATATTGCAAAAACAATTGCCGCATATATAAAAGAACAAGGCGGATTTCTGTCCTACGAGGACCTGGCCGCACATAGTTCGGAATGGGTGAAACCCGTAAGCACCAACTATAGGGGTTATGACGTATGGGAATTACCTCCTAACGGACAGGGCATCGCTGCGTTACAGATGCTCAATATATTGGAACAATATGATGTGGCCAGCATGGGATTTGGAAGCGAAGAATACATCCATTTGTTTACTGAGGCAAAAAAAGTGGCCTATGAAGACCGTGCCAAATTTTACTCCGACATGGCTTTCAATCAAATTCCTGTCGACAAGCTAATATCAAAGAATTATGCCAAGGAAAGAGCACAATTAATCAAAGAGCGTGCAGCCAGAAGCTATCCTGCCGGTAAATTAAAAGATGGTGACACTATCTATTTAACCGTAGCGGATAGCCATGGAAATATGGTATCATTAATACAGAGCAACTATAGAGGCATGGGCTCTGGCATGACTCCTCCCGGCTTAGGTTTCATCCTTCAGGATCGTGGAGAGTTATTTAACATACAGGATAAGAATCACTTCAATGCCTATGCTCCGGGAAAAAGACCATTTCATACTATAATACCCTCTTTCATTACCAAAGATGGGAAACCCTGGCTTAGTTTCGGTGTAATGGGTGGGGCCATGCAGCCTCAAGGTCACGTTCAGATCGTTGTTAATCTGATTGATTTTGGCATGAACCTGCAGGAAGCGGGCGATGCACCTCGAATCCAGCACCTGGGGTCATCGCAACCTACTGGCGAAGAGATGACAGATGGTGGCACCTTATATATGGAGTCAGGGTTTGACTATGAAGTGATTCGGGGATTAATGAAAAGGGGCCACAAAATATCTTATGGAGATGGGATCTATGGCGGCTATCAGGCTATTTTAAAAGATACCGAAAGGGGTGTTTATTTCGGGGCTTCGGAGTCGAGGAAAGATGGTCAGGCATCAGGATACTAGAATTTAAAAAATAACCATATGCATAAATTAAGAATCACTTATTTCCTTCTTTTGTCGGTTTCTTTATGGTCTTGTAAGTACAGCCATGAAAAAAAAGAGACAGGCATTTCCCAAAAAGGGCTGCATCCTACAATTACTGCCATGCTGGACGAGGTGTCTGCTGATAGCATCGAAAACAATGTTCGTATGCTGGTAAGCTTTGGTTCCAGGCATTCACTGAGTGATACAAAAAGCGATACATTTGGCATTGGTGCAGCGCGAAGGTGGGTAGCGAAAAAGATGGAAGCCTATGCTGCCAACAGCAATGGTCGAATGGCTGTAGAACTAGATCCCTTTGTGGTATCGGCAGGCAGGAGGATCCCTTATACGATAGAAATGAAAAACGTAGTGGCCACACTTGCAGGCACTGACCCGGATGATGACCGGGTAATGCTTGTTAGTGGCCATCTGGATTCGCGGGTTTCTGATGTTATGGATAGCACTTCTTTTGCTCCAGGAGCCAATGATGATGCGTCAGGAGTAGCACTGGTAATGGAGTTGGCCCGTGTGATGGCTAAGCATGAATTTCCTGCTACTATCATATTTATGGCTGTTCAGGGTGAGGAGCAAGGACTCTTAGGCGCCAAATATATGGCCGAAAAGCTCAAAAAGGATAGTATTAACCTCATAGCCATGTTTAATAATGATATGGTGGGCAATACGCTGTCCAGTGAGACAGGTATCCACGATGATTCCACGGTTCGGATATTCAGTGAAACCATCCCGGCCTTTGAAACAGAAGATATGGAGCGCTTGCGAAAATACACCGGCGCTGAAAATGACAGCCGCGCACGCCAGTTGGCCAGGTATATAAAGTCAGTCGGAGAAAAATATGTAGATAACTTTTCGATAACCCTTAATTACAGGATAGACAGGTATTTGCGAGGCGGAGATCACCTTCCCTTCAGCCAAAATGGTTTTGCAGCAGTGAGATTCTGCGAAATGAACGAAAATTATCTATACCAGCATCAGGATGTCAGAAAAGAAGGAGATGTACAGTATGGGGACCTGCCGGAATATGTCAATTACGACTATGCAGCTAAAATAACACAGGTTAACCTGGCTGCCCTTGCCAACCTGGCACTATCGCCCTACCAGCCGGAAAACGTTGGTCTTAAGGTGGATCTTGGAAATCAAACTACTTTGGTATGGGAGCACCCGTCAAAGGGCCCCAAACCAAAAGGATATAATATATTAATAAGAGAAACGTATCAAGCCACCTGGGAGCAAAGTATTTATGTAGAGGATACAACTGCTATCATCCCCTATTCAAAAGATAACTTCTTTTTTGCTGTACAGTCCGTAGGGAACAATGATACAAACAGTTTACCTGTGTTTCCCACCCCGGCAAGGTAGTCTAAGAGCAGTTCGGTTTTTACAAAAGCCGGGCTGCTTCATATTTATTCTTTATACCACTCCGCGTACATAGGATAATTCCGGGCTGTTCTTCTGATCACTTCCATCATTTCCGGGCCTGTATCCTTTACTTTTTTTGCGGGCACCCCTGCATAGATAGAATCAGCCTCAACAATGGTTCCGGGAAGTATTATCGCACCGGCAGCAATTACAGCCCCGCTTTTCACCACCGCATCGTCCATTACTATAGCCCCCATGCCTATCAGCACATTGTCCTCAATAGTACAGCCATGAACTATAGCATTGTGGGCAATGGATACGTTGCTTCCGATTACGGTTTTTGCTTTTTGATAGGTACAATGCACCACAGCGCCATCTTGTATGTTAGTATCATTCCCAATGGTTATTGAATGCACATCACCTCTTACAACGGCATTGAACCATACGGTACAGTTATTCCCCATTGTAACTTCACCTACCACAACTGCGTTATCAGCAAGAAAGCAGTTTTGACCAAATTGCGGCTTTTTATCTCTTATCGTTTTAATAATTGCCATTTCAGTGTTTAAACATTTAATAATGTCGTTATTCTTTATTAGATTTGTTAATGCTCAAATAATGCACATAAATATCAATCAAACCAACTGAAGACCAATGAAGAATCTTAATTTTTTAAGCTTGGCTCTCATCATGATCTTGATGACAGCCTGCGATCAGCAGAAGAACGGCACCGATGCGGAGGTCTCTGAAGCTAAAGAAGTACAGGATGTTAATGGCTCCGACACCTATGCCATAAATACCACAGAAAGCGCTATAACATGGATCGGAAGCAAACCTACCGGTAAACATAACGGCACCATTCCCATAAACGATGGAAGCATTGCCGTAGAAGATGGTAAAATTGTAGGGGGCAGGATAGCTATGAACATCAACGAGATCAGCAATGATGATCTGGCTGGTGATCAGGAAATGCAGCTCAAACTTATAAACCACCTGAGATCACCCGATTTTTTTGATACGGAAAATCATCCATCTGCGGAGTTTGTCATTACCTCTGTAGAAACTTACTCAAAAGAGGATTCTGTAAAGGTGAAAAAGGAGTTTGATTCTGAATATAAGCCGGCTTCTGCCAAAGAACACATGGTGGAATCTCCAACCCATAAAGTTACGGGCAACCTTACAATGAGGGGTAAAACGCTTAGCGTATCATTTCCTGCCAACATAAAAATACAGAACAACAAGGTGTTGGCCAGGGCTAAATTCAACATCGACCGAACGCTATGGGGATTACAGTACAACAACGAAGCCAATGTAGTAGACAAAGCCAAGGATAAATTCATATACAACACCGTAAATGTCGGTTTTGATATTAGCGCGACCGAAAATTCATCCATATCACAGAACTAGCGTGTAGTGTTTGTAAGAAAACGCCAATGTCTGCGTTACGCTCACCCCAAAAATGCTCATCCCGACAACTGTAACAACTGTACGGGATAGCGCAGTACAAAGGAGTACAAAGGAATGAAATTAGTGATCACTACACTAGAACAAAAGGGAATCTGACTGCTGATTCCCTTTTTTTATATACTTTTGCGCAAATTTGCAGCAAATTGAGAAATCATTCCTTTCGCTATAAACTCGACAACCCTTCTCAGTTCAGAAAAAAAGCACTTCTTTGGGCTTCCACTTTTAGCCATTGCTCCTACTTCAACCATAATAATGTCAAACGTTATCCATACGGACCTTTTGAGGAAATATTGGCTATAGGCTGCCAAAAGCAGTTGCATTTTGACGGAAAGGACGATTTCGTACAACTTAGAGAATATCATAACAGCCTTAACGATTGGTTAATCGGCTATTTGGGCTATGACCTGAAGAATCAGATAGAAAAGCTTTCCAGTGATCACCCTGATCATGTTAACTTTCCTGTGATCCACTTTTACAACCCGGAGCATATGCTCTTCTTTCAAAACGACAGCGTCTATGTTGAGAGCCATTTATCTCCCGATGAAGTAATGGCTGGTATAGGGGCAGTTGATGATCAAACCAACTATGAAGAAGCGCCCGGAAGGGAACAGATCACCATTGAAGCCAATACCAGCCGTTCAAAATACATAGAAACAGTCAACCGGCTTAAAAAACATATTGAAGAAGGCGATATCTATGAGATCAATTACTGTATGGAATTTGGCGCCAGCCAGGTGAGGTTGGATCCCCTCACTATCTATCAAAAACTGGTAGAGATCTCTCCTACTCCCTTTTCTGTGTTCCATAAGTTCAATGACAGCTACCTTATTTGTGCCAGTCCCGAAAGGTTCTTAAAAAAAAGCGGGAGAAAACTCATCTCTCAGCCTATTAAAGGAACTGCAAAAAGAGGCGTCTCACCATACGAAGATGAAATAATCAAGCAAAAGTTGCGAACCGATGAAAAGGAGCTGGCAGAAAATATGATGATCGTAGATCTCGTTCGGAATGATCTGGCAAGGAGCGCTAAGACAGGCTCAGTAACAGTAGAAGAAATGTTCGGGATCTATACTTTCCGCCAATTGCATCAGATGATATCCACGGTAACATCGGAACTGAACGAAAAAGTCCATTTTGTTGATGCCATAAAATACGCATTTCCAATGGGCAGTATGACCGGAGCGCCCAAAATAAAAGTAATGCAGCTCATAGAGCAATACGAAAGTGCCAGAAGGGGTTTGTACTCAGGGGCTATGGGCTTTATTACCCCTGAGGGCGACTTTGACTTCAATGTGGTGATCCGAAGCCTTTTATATAACCAGCGCCTGGAAAAGCTATCATTTCAGGTCGGCAGCGCTATCACCTATGACGCTATTGCCGAACTGGAGTATGAAGAATGCCTGCTCAAAGCCAAGGCCATACTCCAGCTCCTACGGGCGTCAATTAATGAAAAACCCTAAATTTTTAGATAAAATATACCTGACATAATGTCACTTTTACAGGTTATTCTTACCTTTGCAATTCTATAAAAATGGAATAGCATCATGCGAAAGGTGATTGAAGATATTGATATTTTGGCTGCCGAAAATACAGGTACGGAAGCATGTGAGACTTTCAAAGTATCAACCGATGAAAACACAGGAAAAGAAAGAAAACTCTATATAGAAAGCTACGGTTGCCAGATGAACTTCTCTGACAGCGAAATAGTATCGTCCATCATGAAAAAAGAGGGGTTTGATACTACCTCCGATTTTAATGAAGCAGATGTAGTATTTCTCAATACCTGCTCGATCCGCGAAAAGGCAGAACAAACGGTAAGAAACAGGCTGGCTCAATTCAATACTGTCAAAAAGAACAGACCTGAAATGATGATAGGCGTGTTGGGGTGTATGGCCGAGCGCCTGAAAAGCCAACTGCTGGAAGAAGAGAAAATTGTTGACCTTGTAGTTGGCCCCGATGCCTACCGCGATCTCCCTGGCTTGGTCAGACAGGTTGATGATGGACAGAAAGCAGTAAATACCTTCTTATCAAGAGAAGAGACGTATGCAGATATTAGCCCCGTACGATTGAATTCAAACGGAGTTACCGCCTTTATTTCTATTATGAGGGGCTGCGACAATATGTGCTCCTTTTGTGTAGTACCGTTTACCAGAGGTAGAGAAAGAAGCAGAGATCCGCATTCCATTGTTAAAGAAGCGGAGGACCTGTTTAACAACGGGTATCGTGAAGTGACCCTGCTTGGCCAGAATGTTGACTCTTACAAGTGGTCTCCCGAGGTAAACAACAAAGCCAAATTAGAGAAAACAGCAGATATAAGTGAGATCATCAACTTCGCACAGTTGCTTGAGATGGTGGCCGGTGTAAGCCCCGATCTCAGAGTACGATTCTCTACATCACATCCGAAAGACATCACCGATGAGGTACTTCATACCATGAGCAAATATGAGAATATCTGCAATTACATTCACCTGCCGGCACAGAGTGGCAATACCAGAGTACTTGAGTTGATGAACAGAACGTACACCCGGGAGTGGTATATAGACCGTGTAGATGCTATCAGACGTATTATTGGTGAAGACTGCGGTATTTCATCAGATATGATCGCTGGGTTCTGTACGGAAACTGAGGAAGAGCATCAGGACACTCTGTCGCTGATGGACTATGTAAAGTATGATTTCTCTTACATGTTTTTTTACAGTGAAAGGCCCGGAACTTTGGCCGCAAAAAAATTTACCGATGATATTCCTCTTGAGGTCAAAAAAAGAAGATTAAATGAGATCATAGCCAGGCAGCAGGAACTCTCCCTTGAACGTAATAAACGGGATATAGGAAAAGTCCACAAAGTGCTGATCGAAGGATATTCGAAAAGGTCTGAAGACCAGCTTCAGGGCAGAAACTCAGCTAACAAAGTGGTTATTTTTCCAAAAAAACACTATCAAAAAGGGCAATATGTGAATGTAAAAATCAGTGATTGCTCTGCCGCAACATTGTTTGGAGAAATTGTTGATTAGTCATGGCTATGCAAGAATCAGAAATTCAAAGTATAAAACAGCGCTTTGGCATTATTGGCAATTCGCCTTTGCTCGGTCATGCTATACAGGTAGCCGCACAGGTAGCGCCTACGGATATGTCTGTGTTAATCACAGGCGAGAGTGGTAGTGGTAAAGAATCCTTCAGCAAGATAATCCACCATTTGAGTCCACGTAAGCATAATCAGTTTATTGCTATCAATTGCGGTTCTATCCCTGAGGGCACAATTGATTCTGAGCTTTTTGGCCATGAAAAGGGATCGTTTACTGGTGCTCATGAAGCCAGGAAGGGATACTTTGAAGTATCAAACGGAGGAACGATATTCCTGGATGAAATTGGTGAAATGCCACTCGGAACGCAGGCGCGTCTGCTTCGCGTATTAGAAAACGGAGAATTTATCAAGGTAGGTTCTTCAAAAGTGCAGAAAACGGATGTAAGAGTGGTTGCGGCAACAAATGTCAACCTGATGAAAAATGTACAGGAAGGTAAATTCAGGGAAGATCTTTATTACCGTTTGAGCACAGTCCCTATTTACGTACCACCACTACGTGAGCGTGGAGCTGACATAGAGTTGTTGTTTCGAAAATTTGCCACAGATTTTGCTGAAAAGTATAGAGTAAAGCCAATCACCCTTACCGATGAAGCCAAAGAAATATTAGTAAAGTATCGGTTTCCGGGAAATATCAGACAGTTAAAGAACCTAACAGAACAGATGTCGGTGCTATCTACTGAAAATAAAGTTATAGATGCCGAAATGCTACTACATTATCTACCAAAAGATCAAAGCCAGCTTCCTGCCATATACCATGATCCGGAAAAAGAAAGGCAAAGTCTTTCAGAGAGAGACCTGCTTTATAAAGTGCTTTTCGATATGAAAAAGGATATGAACGACCTGAAAAAGTTCGTTCTTGAGGCATTACAAACAGAGGGATCGACCAGTAAGGTTATAGAAAACCATAGTGAACTATTTGAGGACCTGGATGATAATAGTATTAACACTACCCCGCCTGAAAAGCCTGTTTTACTCAATCTCCATCCAAGTAATGTTCCTGCGCAGGCTTACGAAGACGATGCTGACATAGAAGATATCGTTCATGAAACTGAAGAAGAGGAATCTCTATCACTAGAGCGAAAGGAAAAAGAGCTGATCATCAGAGCATTACAAAAAAACAACAATAAAAGAAAGCATGCGGCACGGGATTTGGGTATTTCGGAACGGACTTTGTACAGGAAAATCAAACAATACGAACTTGAGGATCTCTAAAAGCATTAAGTTTCTGCTCCAAATCATGCCCCTGGCCCTATTGTGTGGATGTGGTGTATATTCATTTACCGGCGTGGCCATCACAGCCGAAACGATCTCCATTGCTGCTTTTTATAACGATGCTGAAGGTGGGCCGCCTGATATGGCACAAACGTTCACCAATAAACTTCAGGATTATTACCAGTCCAACACGAATCTCACATTGGTAAAAGAGGATGGCGAACTACAAATTGAAGGAGTAGTTACAGGTTACAGGCTCTCCCCTATTGCGCCAACTGCCGCCAATGCTGAACTTCTGGGAGGTAACACATCAGCCCTGACCAGGTTAACGATCACGGTACAGGTCACCTATGTCAATACCGAGGATGATCAGTTCAATTTTGAAAATCGTTCATTCTCCTTTTACGAAGATTTTGATAGCAACCAGAATCTGACAGCCATTGAAAGTCAGTTGCTTGACCGGATATTTGACCAAATAATTTTGGATATATTCAATGCCTCAGTTGCCAATTGGTAATTTTTGGTATATTTTTACTCACTAACTTTTTGAATAAAAGTCAACTAACTGCAGTGTTTTGAATAAACAGAAATTCACAAAGATCATACAAAACTACCACAATATTCCGGACGATGACCGGGAGAAGCTGCATGAGCTGGCAAAAACTTATCCCTACAGCCAGGTAATCCATACCCTGGTAGCAAAGGCAAATCATGATGCGCAAACTTCCATTGCCAGTCAAACCCTGAACTACGCAGCCATGTATGCCACCGACCGCGGGGTTTTAAAAGATGTGATACAGCTTAAAGCCACACATACTAATGCTCCGGAGCTGACAAGACCAGCCACCATACCCTCTGGTACCAAAGAAGTAGATGAAGTGAACCCTTCTGCCAAAACACCGGTTGACAGCAAACCTGATCAGACGCCAGTCATTTCACGAGAAGAAAAGAAGATAACTGTAAATCTGGAAGAGATCAACCCGGAGGGAGATTTAATAAGAGACGAGATCTGGTTTGAGCTTGAAGCTTTGAAAAAAAGTAAAGCCACCTATATGGAGTGGCTCAAGGAAACTACTACAGGAAGTGAAGACACTTTGCCTATTGCAGGAGATGAAAAAGCCCCAAAAACATCAGAAAAGACCTCTACTCAGAAAGAAAAGAAGGATACAAAAAAGCATCAGGAAACCACACCTGACATAAAATCCGGAGAGGAAACAGCAAAAAAGAAGCTATCGGTAAAAAAGGGTACAAAAGCCAAGAAAAAAAAGGAGGAAAAGCCTAAGAAAAAAAATAAGGCGCCCAAAGCTCCGAAAGAAGATCAAAACAAGCTCATAGAAAATTTTATAAGCAAAGAACCCAGCATAACAGCTAAGCCCCTTAAATCATCTGAAAATCAGCCGGATCTATCAGCAGCCAGCACTTCTTTTAATGAGGACCTGGTGTCTGAGAACCTCGCTAATATTTTCATAAATCAGGGCAAAAGGGATAAAGCCATTGACATTTATAAAAAATTAATTTGGAAGTTTCCGCAAAAAAAGGCTTACTTTGCATCTCGAATTGAAGAACTGCAAAAATAATAGGTCAGACAGATGTTTACACTCATTTTAAGTTTAATAATTTTAGCCGCAGTATTGTTGGTGTTGGTAATTTTGGCTCAAAACTCTAAAGGAGGCGGGCTTTCAAGTCAATTTGGAGGTGCAGGGGCAAGCAATATGATAGGCGTTAAAAAAACTGGCGACCTGCTGGAGAAGATGACATGGGGACTGGTCATAGTTGTTTTTGCTTTGACCCTGTCAACTAATTTCATTTTAAACGAAAGACAAGGCCCTACCGATGAATTCAGAGACAGAGCTCGTGAGGAGGCCGGAGGAGCCCCTACTCTTGACTTAGGAGACATCGAAGAGCAACCCGCTAATGATGAAGGCCGTGGACTGGAAGATCTTTCAACTGATCCTGATACATCCAACTAAACACCCGGATATCAAAAATACATAGATGCCGTCTCTTAAAAGGACGGCATTTTTTGTCTGCCGCAGAAAAAGAGCCCAGGGTTATGAAGATGAAATATACCTGACAAGCAACCTCTTAGCCACCGGCTCCAATGTAGAAGTATAGGGAAACTTTACCTTGGAATGTATAAGAAATGTGGCAGGATTTGGCAGATCTTTAAACCTTCTGGTAAGTCCGATCTTTATGTTTTCATACGTATCTCCTATTCCCCGTCTCAGCTTATCGACCAAAGTAGCATGGATACCTCTGTACTTTTCATCAGAGGTCTCCAGTAACGTAAGCTGATAGCGATATACCCGTGTATGACGGGACGGATCGTGGCTGATAAAAAAATACCCCTCATCTGTATAAAGTGGGAGCAATCCAACAGGAGTTAACTCACAATTGCTTTCTACAAACTCATATATCTCCTTTCCTTCAGACAGCGAGCCCTTGAACAACGGGAGTGCATATGCAATAATCTCCTCAATTTCTGACATCAGTTCATCATCTTCAACAATTTTCTGATAGGTCAGCTCCAGTTTTTTCAGGTCCACGCCGGTCAGCTCTTTGGGGAAATTCTGCTGGATCAATTCGTGATTATTTTTGAACTGTAGAAGGTTATTGTAATGAAAAACCAAATCACCAAGGATCGGGTAAAGCTCCTGCTGCTGAAAGGAAGCCCGTACCTTCTTAAAATATGCCAAAAGCACATACTTTTTATATTCAAAATCGATCAGGCCATCTGTAAGCCAATCATTATTCAACTTCTCCATGACTTCTATAATTTAAAAATCAGATACAATTTTTTTGCCATTTTAACAGGCTTTTCAAAAAGAGAAGATAGAAAAAAATGACAAAATTATCAACAACTGACATTCTGCCATATGTCACAAAATGAAAATATGACAGAATTCACTGACTTTGGGCAACACATATGCGTCAATTTCTGTTAAAATGTCCGTTTGACTCCCCTGATTATACATTGGCACAAATCATGTATGGGAGGTGACGTATACAGACTTTAAAAGTTTTAATTTAAACCTATAACTAAGATGTCAAAAGTAAATATCAAACCTCTTGCAGACAGAGTTCTTGTAGAAGCTGCTGCCGCTGAAGAAAAGACCGCATCAGGTATTATCATTCCTGACACTGCTAAAGAAAAACCCCAAAAGGGAAAAGTTATAGCAGTAGGAAATGGCAAAAAGGATGAGCCTTTGACTGTAAAAGAAGGTGATGAAGTACTTTACGGTAAATATGCAGGCACCGAGATTACTGTAGATGGTAAAGAGTATCTCATTATGAGAGAGTCTGACATATTTGCAATCATCTAATTGTACAAACAAAGAATTTTAAGAACCATTCTAAAAAACAAAAAATTAGAAAACTATGGCTAAGGAAATATTATTTGATACTTCAGCTCGTGAAAAGCTAAAAAAGGGTGTTGATGCTCTGGCTAATGCTGTGAAGGTGACTTTAGGGCCTAAAGGAAGGAACGTTATCCTTGATAAAAAATTTGGTGCACCGACAGTTACTAAAGATGGTGTGTCAGTAGCTAAAGATATTGACCTGGAAGATGCAGTAGAAAACATGGGAGCACAACTTGTAAAAGAAGTAGCTTCTAAAACTGCTGATGATGCCGGTGATGGTACAACTACTGCTACTGTACTTGCTCAGGCTATCTTTTCGCACGGCCTCAAAAACGTAGCTGCAGGTGCTAACCCTATGGACCTGAAAAGAGGTATCGACAAAGCGGTTGCTTCTGTGGTGGCTGATCTGAACAAGCAATCTAAAACTATAGAGACTTCTCATGAAATAGCCCAGGTAGGTACAATCTCTGCCAATAACGATTCAGAGATCGGCAAAATGATCGCTGATGCTATGGAGAAAGTTGGTAAAGATGGTGTGATCACCGTTGAAGAAGCTAAAGGAACTGAAACTGAAGTAAAAACTGTAGAAGGTATGCAGTTTGACAGAGGTTATTTGTCTCCTTACTTTGTTACCAATACTGAAAATATGGAAGCAGAGTTGGAAAATCCTTTCATCCTGATCTACGACAAGAAGATCTCTTCAATGAAAGAGCTCCTTCCTATTCTTGAAGCTACAGCTCAAACCGGCAAACCTTTGTTGATCATCGCTGAAGATGTAGATGGGGAGGCCCTTGCTACATTGGTAGTAAATAAGATCAGAGGTGCTTTGAAAATTGCCGCTGTAAAAGCTCCTGGCTTTGGCGACAGAAGAAAAGCCATGCTTGAAGATATCGCTGTTCTAACCGGTGGTACTGTTATATCAGAGGAAAGAGGCTACAAGCTTGAAAATGCTACTCTTGATTACTTAGGTACAGCAGAAAAAATAAATATCGATAAAGATAATACCACGATCGTTAATGGTGCCGGTGAAAAATCTGCTATCGAAGCCAGAATTAAGGAGATAAAAAGCCAAATTGAGAATACTACTTCTGACTATGACAGAGAAAAGCTGCAAGAGAGACTTGCCAAGCTTTCAGGTGGTGTAGCTATCCTTTATGTAGGCGCTGCTACAGAAGTAGAAATGAAAGAAAAGAAAGACAGAGTAGATGATGCTTTACACGCTACCAGAGCTGCTGTACAGGAAGGTGTAGTTGCCGGTGGTGGTGTTGCTTTGATCAGGGCTATTGCTGCATTGGACAATGTAGAAACTGCCAATGAAGATCAGTCAACAGGTGTGAACATCGTAAGACTGTCATTAGAAGCTCCATTGAGAACTATCGTTGAAAACTCTGGTCTTGAAGGTTCTGTTATCGTTCAAAAGATCAGAGAGGGCAAGAATGACTATGGTTACAATGCTCGCGATAACAAATATGAGAATATGTTCGAAGCCGGTGTAATTGACCCTACAAAGGTTACTCGCCTTGCTTTGGAAAATGCTGCTTCAATCGCAGGTCTTCTGCTTACTACTGAGGCTGTGGTGGCTGATCTTCCAGAAGAAGACAAAGGCCATGGAATGCCTGCAGGTGGCGGAATGCCTGGTATGATGTAATATCAACAGCATCCCAACAAAAAAGGCTTCATCTTGGATGAGGCCTTTTTTTGTATCAATTACTAAAATATTGTTGCTAATCGTTATCTCCTTTTACCACTACGAGTTCTATAGGCACTTTTATTATTTTTTTAAAATCTTCTCCTGATTCCATCATATCTTCATCTTCCTCTTCATAGTGCCACTTCACATTTACCGGTTTAATTTCGTGTACCCTTTCCAGCTTTCTCAATATTTCCACCAGGCATTTTGATGAACTGGTGTTAAAGTACTCCAGATTAACGCTGAGCTTAGTCTCGTCACAAGGACTTTCTATATACTTATCAAGCCATTCGAGTAATGGTTTGTAGAACTCAATTGAGTTTTCCGGAATGGAACGGCCTGATATTTCAAATTCACCATTTTGACCATTAAAATATAACCTCGGAGTTTTAGGGGTTGGGGTCAACGTATAATTGTTCATATTAAAAAATTAAAAAATGGATTTTCATTTGTAATCTACCTTACAATTTAATCATTTGTAAAGGTAACTTCCAGTGTAAAAAAGGAAAATTTATCATCAACTTCTTCAAATCGATACGATAATTTTCTTCCTGATTTTCGTGCCAAATCCACAAGACCTAAGCCGGCACCACCCGCAGTGGAAACAATTCCAATATCAAGGATGCTTCTGTACAGCTCTCGCAACTCTTCATTATTTAATGAATTAATCATTTCTATCCGGGTTTTTATGCCCGCCACTTCGGAGTTCAATAAATAATTACCGGTAATGATCTTATAGGTATTATCAGATTCGGTCATGAACACAAACACTGCGTTACGGTCTTCTAATCGGGGGTTATTGAGGTAGTTAAAGAGATTTTGGGTAATTTCGATGAGCAGGTTGAATAGCTTTTTCTTTAGCCCTTTGGATGAATAATTATTAGTTAGCAATAACTCGATACTCTTCAGCACATGGTTAAGTTCGTGGTGAGTCAAGCTCCCAAGGTAGCTGAAAATAGTATCTTTTCGTGCAAGTTTATTATAACGCTCTTTTATATCAAAAGCACTGATATTCATTAACATAGGACTAAGTTGTAAATATAACAATAAATTAATGGAAAATGTCCATTAATTTATTATTTATTACAAAAAAAGCCCTCATACTTCATAAGGGCTCTGATTTTTACATATAAATTATCAAAAATTACACATCAGCCTGGTCCTTTCTGGAATATCCTTCATCCACTATAACCGGATCCGGAGACTTGTCTTCGGCACCATGGGTAAGGCGCTTCAAAGGTTTGAGCAGTGCAATTACCAATAGGCCAAATACCACACAGAAAATAGTAATACCTGTAAAAACTTCAAATTCACCAGCTTCAGTAGATAACACTCCCAACTCACCGGCCAACTTATTTCCAAAGCCGGTAGCAGCAAAATAAAAGCCCATCATAATAGACACATATTTGGCAGGAGCCAGTTTGGTAATGAATGACATCGCTACAGGTGACTGACACAACTCACCAATGGTATGGAACATGTAAGCCAGGATCAACCAGTACATAGCAGAGCTTCCGTCAGCCGCCCATTGTTTCGTGGCAATACTCATGAAGGTAAAGCCGAGCCCCATAATGATCACCCCCATAGCCATTTTAAACAACGAACTGGACTCCTTACCCTTCATCTTACGGTTATACCAGAAAAATGCTACCAACGTGCCCAGTGTGAAAATAAAGAAGGAGTTTACTGATTGAAACACCGTGGCCGGCACTTCATAATATCCTTCAGGAACGGTGTCCGGTGTGGTGGTAAAAATAAATGCTCTTAGCAGTAAGAATACCATCAATAGAAATGCTCCTCCTAAAAACCAGTACATGCTGACTGATTTCTTCACCTTAGACCATACTCCCCTGGCAAATATCAGCAGTATGGCAATAGCAAAGATCATATCCAGGTTAAACAGGCTTATCAGCCGGTCTGTCTTTTCTTTAGCATATATATTCATCAGGCCGCCTGCCTGTTCGAAGGCTCCCCAAAAAACGATAACTATAAAATAACTTAAAATGAGTACAACTATTCTATCCTTTTCCATGCCCTCCAGCTCGCTTAGCATCACAGCAAAAAAGCCCGCAAAAAAGGAAACACCCATAACTAAAAGACCGTAACCAATTTTGCCGTCAAACAGTAAATACCCTCCCGTCAAAAAGACTGCCAGGTTAATTGCCAGAGCAAGCTTGTTACTTATTAATTTCTGGATGTACGATGGCCCTTTCGTCTTCTCAACACCCAATGTACTCTCCTCGGTCTCCAACTCACCAACCCCTTTTAAATACCGGGTTCCCCATATGAAGAGGATTTGCCCCACTACCATACCGGCTCCCGCAAGTCCAAAGCCAAGGTGCCAGTTAACATTTTCACCAAGTGGCCCAACAGTAAGACCGGCTAAAAAAGCCCCAATGTTAATCCCAATATAAAAAATGGTAAACCCGATATCCCTTCTTTCATCTTTGGCTTTATACAAGCCGCCCACCATGGTAGAAATATTGGGTTTCAGGCCTCCTACACCTAAAATGATCAAAGTAATACCTGCATACCACGCCCAAAGAGCTTCAACAGCCAGGATACCATGACCGATACATAGCAAAATACCACCAATAATCACCATTTTCTTCTGACCAAATACCTTGTCAGCCAATATCCCTCCCGGAATAGAAGCCACGTACACAAGCATAGTATACCAGCCATAAAGTTCCAGAGCCTGACTATCAGCCCAGCCAAAACCGGGGTTTTCAGATGTAACTGCTGCGGTGAGAAATAATACAAACAATGCGCGCATACCATAATAAGAAAAGCGCTCCCACAATTCTGTGAAAAACAGGATGTATAACCCTACCGGATGACCGAATAAGTGCTTACCATTTGCAGCATGGTCAGGGTGATTAATAGATAAATTTGACATATTAAATTATTATCGTTGTTCCAAAAAATACCGCTAAAGCTAACATTGTTCATTTACATAACCAAATATAATTCCAGTGTGGGTATATTCTTGGGCAGAAAACGATTGAAAGGCATCTTGCAAACGATTGAAATATAAAAAATTCCTATTACTGCACTGAATAATTTATTATTTTTGCTCCTTTAATTTTGAAATCGACAAGGAATTAATCAAATCTTAATTATGCAAGAATTAGGGGTAAAATCAGAGAAGGCCTCAGTTGAAAAACTGGGAATCAAGAATTCTATTGCTCATTGGAACTTATCTCCTGAAAGACTGGCCGAAATATCGGTTGAGAAAGGACAGGCGGAGAGAACCAACACAGGGGCTATTTCGGTAGACACAGGAGAGTTTACCGGCCGTTCGCCTAAAGATAGATTTATAGTTAAAGATGATGTAACTGAAAATGCTGTATGGTGGGGCAACATAAATATACCTTTCGAATCAGACAAATTTGATCAGCTATATGACAAAATGGTTGATTACCTGTCAGGAAAAGAAATATATGTACGCGATGCTTATGCCTGCGCAGATCCAAAATACAGAACCAATATACGTGTAGTCAATGAATATGCATGGTCCAACCTGTTTGTTTTCAATATGTTCTTAAGACCTTCACACGAAGAGTTAAGATCTTTCGAACACGAATGGCTGGTGATCAATGCCCCAGGCTTTAAAGCTGACCCGGCAGTGGATGGAACACGCCAGCATAACTTTGCGATCCTGAACTTTAAGAAAAAAATAGCGCTTGTAGGTGGTACAGGATACACCGGTGAGATCAAAAAGGGTATATTCTCCGCCTTAAACTTTATTTTACCTCATCAGAAAAACACACTATCCATGCACTGCTCTGCCAATATAGGAGAGCAAGGTGACACCGCTGTTTTCTTTGGGCTTTCCGGTACCGGAAAAACAACATTGTCGGCTGATCCTGCAAGAAAACTTATCGGTGATGACGAGCATGGCTGGTCAAATGAAAATACGGTATTCAACTTTGAAGGTGGCTGCTACGCTAAAGTGATCGACCTTTCAGAGGAAAAAGAACCGGACATCTACAGAGCGATTAAAGATGGCGCTCTTTTGGAAAATGTAGTTATAAAAAATGGTGAAGTAGACTACCAGAACGGTTCTAAAACTGAAAACACAAGAGTAAGCTACCCGATCTACCATATTAATAATATAGCCGAGCCTTCTATCGGTAAAAACCCTAAAAACATATTCTTTCTTACTTGTGATGCATACGGGGTATTGCCTCCTATCTCTAAACTGACCCCAGGTCAGGCCGCATTCCACTTCATCTCGGGCTACACAGCAAAAGTGGCAGGTACTGAAGCTGGTATTACCGAACCCGTAACTGCTTTTTCAGCATGTTTCGGAGCTCCTTTTATGCCCCTCCATCCTACAAGCTATGCCGAAATGCTAAGCCAGAAGATGCAGGAAGCAGGTGTGAACGTTTGGCTGGTAAACACAGGGTGGTCTGGCGGACCTTACGGTATAGGAAGCAGAATGAGCCTGAAGATTACCCGTGCGCTGATTACCGCAGCCCTGAATGGTGACCTGGAAGATGTTAAGTATGAGAAACATGAAATCTTCGGACTTAACATGCCGGTAAGCTGTCCGAGCGTACCTTCTGAGGTATTGAATCCAAGAAATACCTGGAAAGACAAAGAAGCATATGATGCAAAAGCAAATGACCTGGCTAATGCATTCAATAAAAACTTCGAAAAGTTTGCAGAAAACGCAAACGATGAGATACTGGCGGCTGCGCCAAGAGCTAAAGTAAATGTATAGACCGTTAATTAACCTAAACGAAGAAGAAGGGCTGATCCGAAAGGATCGGCCTTTTTTATTGACAGTATTTCTATGCATAAAAGGGATCTTTTTAAAGCATTTTATACCGAACTCATGTAACTCGCTTAGCCTATTATTTCCGCTGCTTTTCCTCATAACGCAGGTGGTTCACAACAGTACGTATCTGTCCATATGTGATCTCATCTCTGAGCTTCTCCTTCACAGGTTTTAAAGCCAGACCGTCATTGGCTTGCACAACCGGCAAAATTTCATCAAAAACCTCCTTTGATATCAGGTCTAATACATTCAACTCTCCCGTTTGTACGAACTCATTCAGATGATTTTCCACTGTTGAAAATTTCAGATCACGCAGGTCTGCAATCTCTTCAATGGTCTTTCCCTCCCTGAACATTTTCAAAGTTTCCTTCTTGGTAGGCGCTTTCGTGTTACTTGGTTTTTTCTTTCGTTTTTTAGGTTTTTGGTGCATCTGGGAATGAATGCTGTTACCCTGACAGAAATCCACAACTGCCTTTAAAAACACAGCCCCATATTTATCCATTTTCACGGCTCCAAATCCTGAAATCTCAGCAAGATCTTCCCTACTGAGCGGTTTATACGTTGCCAGTTCCTGAAGCGTAGCATCAGAGAAGACGATGTAGGGAGGTACGTTTTCTCTTTGGGCTATTTCCATTCTTAATGCCTTCAATGTCGTGAACAGCTCCTGGTTGACAGGAATAGTCTGAACAGAGATAACCGGTTCTTCTATTTGTTTGATCATAAATAGCTGTACCTGCTCCTTTCCCTGAAGCACATTTTTACTTTTATGCGTCAGCTTGAGAACAGGATACTTTCCATCATCTTTAGCCAGGTAGTTGAGGTGGATCAGGTCTTTGATATAATGGTTCCATTCTTCTTTCCCAATATCTGCTCCTACACCATATGTCTTCAGGCTTTTATGCTTATCCCAGATCTTCGCGGATTTTGATCCACGTAAAAAGTCAATAACATACCCTGTTCCGAAGCGTTCCTCCAAGCGGGTAACGGCTGACAATACTTTCTGGGCGATAACTGTGCCATCGAATTTTTCCTCCTCGCTGAGGCAAACATCGCAGCTACCGCATTCATCAGCAGCCTCCTCATCAAAATAGTTAAGCAGGTATTTTCTCCGGCATGTTCTCAATTCTCCATATTCAGCCATTTCATTAAGTTTCTTCAGCATAATTTCCGATTGCTGAGTATTCCCCTCCACCTCGACAAAGCTCTTCAGCTTTTTCACGTCTGCATAGCTGTAAAACAACAGCGCTTCGCTCTTCAATCCATCACGACCTGCCCTACCGGTTTCCTGATAGTAACCCTCTATATTTTTAGGAAGGTCCATATGTACCACAAAGCGTACGTTAGATTTGTCGATACCCATACCAAAGGCAATGGTAGCTGTGATGATCTTTATTTGATCTTTGATGAAGAGGTCCTGGTGTTTATCCCTAACATCCCTGTCGAGTCCTGCATGATAGGGCCTGGCATCATATCCATCAGCTATAAGTTGTTCTGCCAGGCTCTCTGCAGATGCCCGTGACAGTGTATATATAATGCCTGTGTCATCTTTGTGCTTATTTAAAAATTGGAGCAGTTGATCATAGCTCCTTCTCTTTGGAGATACGAAATAATAAATATTCTCACGGTTGAAGCTGGATACAAATTTCTTCGGGTTGTGAAGCTTGAGCTGTTGCAAAATATCATCTTGCGTCAGTTTATCTGCGGTAGCGGTAAGCGCCACTACAGGGACTTCAGGAAACACACTTTTAAGAGTCGCCAGTTGAGTATATTCAGGCCTGAAATCATGCCCCCACTGCGAGATACAATGGGCTTCATCAATGGCAATCATAGACAGCTTTGCCTGGTCTTTCAAAAAGTTAATGAATCCTTTATCACCAGACACCAGGCGCTCCGGAGCCAGGTACAACAATTTCAACCGGTTATCTCTCAACAGCCTCATTACTTCCGCCTGCTCCTGTTGCGATAGACTTGAATTCAGATATGCTGCAGAGATACCATTTAATCGCAACGCATCCACCTGGTCTTTCATTAGGGCTATCAATGGCGATATCACTATGGTTACTCCTTCAAAAATTAAAGCCGGAACCTGGTAGCACAATGATTTTCCTCCACCGGTAGGCATGAGTACAAGTGCATCCCTACCCTCTAATATGTGATGAATGATCTCCTTTTGTTGATGTCTGAAGCTATCGTAGCCAAAATGCTTTTTAAGTATATCGGTTGGAGTAGTATCGACTAAATTCGTCATGAGAGGAAAGTGGCTTTGAAAAATTAACAAAAGACCAAAATAATCAAAATAAAATTAAAATAATTTATTTAAGGATTTTTTCAATCAGTACCACCTGACAAATTCCAATCAGATATAACAAGTAGCAACGAATTTTGTTTTAGTATAAAGCAAGGAGGTGATATGAAAGCAACAATGGTGTTTCTATTATTTTTTGCTCTTATTAGCTGCCGGTCATCTTACACCAGCATGGAGGACAAGCCAAAAGGTTCTAATATAGTTGAGAGCAAAAATGGCGAAGAATATGAATTGATCATAATAGACCCCGGGTTTGACCGATGGTTTGTATCGAATAGAAGGCCTGTCAATTTTCACGAGCTTTCATTCTATGAAAATCAAAACCAGCGCTATGTGCAGGCCTGGAATGAAAAAGTCAGCCAGCAGGGCCTGTACGGCCCCAATTCCCCATTCGAAAACAGGATTGACTATGATCCTGCAAAAGCTTATGGATTGGAGCTAAATTACAAATTATACTATTATTTCAAATACATCGAGGACGTATATGGTAATCGATATAATTTTCCTATGTAGACTAACGTGAAATTCGACATAGAAGAACCGATAGAGGTATGCATATCAGAAAACAGAGCCAAAATACCTCTTTTTAAGGTCATTCTGCCTGCCCCTGAATTTAGTATTGAGATATTAGTATTGAGTATTAATACTAGAGTATCTCATTTTATAGTTCGTATTGCCGTTCTTCTACGCAATACTCTCGACTCAGTATTCATGACTTTTGCCAACTGCCGACAATTAAAACTTGTGAGGATGACTGAGTATATTAAATCGAACTCACGTTAAACCCGAGTTATGCAATAGAAATCTATTCCGCGTCAAAACTGGCAGTAATCTAAGCATCCCGTCATTCGCCGGGACAGGCATTACTCAAATTTTGCTACTCACCATAGCGGTGCTATGCCTCCGTTGCAAAATTCTGCGTGAGCACTTATCTCACAGCCACTTTGTCGCTCATCACGAAGTCTATTGCATAACTCGGGTAAACTAACCAAAAAGCGCTCCGGCTATAGTAGCTGTCATCATAGTAGCCAATGTAGCTGCAAACAGGGCCCGCATGCCTAGCCGTGACAAGTCACTTTGTCTGTTTGGCGCCATACCCCCTATTCCACCGATCTGAATGGCAATAGAGCTGAAATTGGCAAAGCCGCACAATGCATAGGTAGCAATTACAATTGATTTTTCACTCAGCAATCCGGCTCCTTTAAGATCAGCCAGGCTTAAGTACGCTACAAATTCGTTGATCACAATCTTTTGACCCAGCAAGCTACCTACACGGATTGTTTCATCCCAACTTACTCCCATAGCGAAAGCAAACAGCCTGAATATCTGTCCAAGAATGTATTCAAGAGAGAACCCCTGAAACGTTCCGTTGGTACTGGCTACCACATAGTCGTTGAGTCCGGTCCATGAGCCAATACCATCCACAAGTATCCAATTCAATGCATAAATAATGGCAATAAAAGCCAGTAGCATCCCCCCGATATTAAGTGCCAGTTTCAAACCGTCAGCAGCTCCTCGTGCAAGAGCATCAACGAGGTTGACCCCAAGATTTTCTTTATTCACTTTCAGGTCTGTATCTATTTCCTCAGGGTGGGTTTCAGGCATTACTATTTTTGCTAAAACAATTGCTGCGGGAGCGTTCATTATAGAAGCACTGAGCAGGTATGCAGCATATTTGGCCCGTTCCACAGGATCATCTCCCCCTAAAAAAGCTACGTAGCCGGCCAGAACACCTCCGGCAATGGTAGCCATACCACCGGTCATAAGGCACATCAATTCAGAGGTCGTCATATTCTTCACGAAAGGTCGTACCAGCAATGGCGCTTCGGTCTGACCAAGAAATATGTTGCCTGCTGCCGATAAGCTTTCGGCTCCTGACAGGCGCATGGTGCGGGCCATTATCCATGCTATACCATAGACGATCTTCTGCAGGATACCGAGGTAGTATAGTCCCGCAGAAACAGTAGAGAAGAAGATTACCGTAGGGAGTACCTGAAAAGCGAAAATAAACCCAAACTTATCTGTTGTTACAAGGTCTCCAAAAAGGAATGCCGCACCATTACTTGAAAAGCTCAGGAAGGTTACAAATTTATCACTGATCCAGTCGAAGGCGGTGGTCACAAGACCAACCTTAGTGATAAGCAGGGCAAAAATGATCTGGAGGGTAACGCCAATACCCACAAGACGCCAGTCTATTGCTTTTTTATTTTTTGAAAAAAGGAAAGCTATACCTATCAGAACAGCCAACCCTATTAGTCCACGTAAGTAATCCATTGGTGTGTCAGAAAGCAAAAAGGCCTTTCTATTCACCTAGAAAGGCCTTTTGTGCTTGTTATAAAATTTAGTTTCTACGGCTCAATTCATCTCTGATCTTAGCGGCTTTCTCATAATCTTCCTTTTCAATGGCATCATTGAGAAGTTCGTTAAGCTTATCGACAGAGAAGTTTTTCAGATCGTCACTTTTCGCTCCGGACTTTTTAGTCGATGATTTTATCTCGCTTTTTATTTCGGCAATATCGTCTTCCGATTCATCAGTAAGAACGATACCCGCCTCCGCTAATATCGATTCATAAGTATAGATCGGTGAATCAAACCTTAGTCCAATGGCAATTGCATCTGATGGCCGGGCGTCAATTTCTACCTCTTTGGTGCCATTGCTGCACACAATCTTGGCAAAAAATACGCCCTCCTTAAGATCTGAAATGACAATTTCCTCAACCTTATAATCAAAGCTTTGTGCAAAAGACTTGAAAAGGTCGTGCGTCATTGGCCTGTTAGGTATTATCTTTTCGATCTCTATAGCAATGGCCTGAGCCTCGAACATACCGATGATAATAGGCAATCTCCTACTACCCTCGGTTTCTCCCAGTACAAGGGCAAATGACCCTGATTGAGACTGACTTGATGAAAGTCCTAGTATTTCTAATTTTATCTTGTCCAAAATTACTTAGCTGCTCTTAATGCTTCCGTTAACTTAGGTACTATTTCAAAGGCATCCCCTACAATGCCATAATCTGCCGCCTTAAAGAAAGGCGCTTCGGGGTCTTTGTTTATAACAACAATATATTTAGAAGAGTTAACACCGGCTAAATGTTGAATGGCACCGGAAATTCCAATTGCAATATACAACTGAGGACTTACCTTAACACCGGTTTGTCCTACGTGTTCATGGTGAGGTCTCCATCCCATATCAGAAACGGGCTTACTGCAACCTGTAGCTGCTCCAAGCTCTTTTGCCAACTCCTCTACCATACCCCAATTTTCAGGCCCTTTTAATCCACGGCCACCTGACACTACTATTTCTGCTTCAGGCAACAGCACTTCACCTGTAGCTTTATCCGTATTGGTGATCTTAGCACCAAAATCGTTATCACTAATGGTTACTTTATATTTCTCAACGGCAGCGCTTCCACCTGTTTCCTTTACTTCCGCTGCATTCTTTTTTATAGCTAATATCTTTTTATTTTTGGTAAGCTCCACAACAGCAAATGCCTTACCTGTATAAATGCTTCTCTTTACTTTAAACCCGCCGGAAGTATCAGGCAAGTCTGTAACGTTAGACACCAGGCTGGCGTCTACCTTAACGGAAACTCTCGCAGATACGGGGTTACCCAAAGATGAGTTGGCCAACACCAGCACCTCTGCACCGGTGTCTTCCATGGCTTTGGCAATTACTGCTGCATACGCCTGGATCACGCCCTGGTTTAAACGCTCATCATCAGCATGAAGGACTTTCGAAGCTCCGTATTTTCCCAGACCTTCCAGTTCGGAATTTTCTATATTGTTACCTAAGGCTATTGCTGTTACATCGCCCCCCATAGCCGCTGCATATGCCACAGCCTCAATAGAGGTTTTCTTTACCTGGCCCTCGGAACTTTCTACAAAAACTAATATTGACATTTGATATATTTTCTTTGTGGTTTAGTACTTGATTTCGGTTTTACAAAACTTTTGCCTCGTTTTTCAAGAGACCTACCAGCTCACCTACATTTTCTGCATCTATCATTTTCACATCACCTTTTGCAGGTGGGCGCTCGAATTTCTGCAGTTTGGTATTTGTAGCATCTCCTGAGGGCTCAACAACCTTCAATGGCTTGGTTCTGGCAGACATAATACCGCGCATGTTAGGTATTTTCCACTCAGCGATAGGCTCCTGACAGCCCGCCACCAAAGGGAGTTTCACTTCAAGATACTCCTTACCCCCCTCTATCTCTCTTGCCATTTTAGCGGTATCGCCTTCGATATCCAGCGTCATCACAGGTGAGATAGATGGCAAGCCCAGTATTTCACCTACAATACCATGCACCATACCACCGTTGAAATCTATTGACTCTCGTCCCATTAAAATTAAATCATATCCACCATCTTTTGCTACATTGGCTATTTGTTCTGCCACAAAAAATGAATCCCCGGGTTCGGCATTCACTCTTATCGCTTCATCGGCACCAATAGCCAGGGCTTTACGAATAGTAGGCTCAGTTTCTGCACCTCCCACGTTGAGCACTGTAATAGACCCACCTTGCTGTTCTTTTAACTCCACGGCTCTGGCCAATGCGTAATCGTCATAAGGGCCAATGATAAACTGAACGCCAGTAGTGTCAAACTTTGTATCACCATCGGTGAAAGAGATACGGGAGGTCGTATCAGGTACATGTGTTATACAAACTAATATTTTCATTTAAAATTGGAACTATTTTATTGGTTCTTTAATTACCTATTATTTTTGCCGTGAAGATAATGAATAATGGAGCAAATAAAAATTGTATCATAAATGAATTCGTCCCGATTAAATCAACTCCTGAAATTTCTTCAGGAAGATCCTAATGACCCTTTTACCATCTATGCCCTTGCTACGGAATATAAAACCCATGATGCTTCAAAATCACGCATGTACTTCGAAAAGCTATTAAAGGATCATCCGGACTACCTGCCCACTTACTATCATGTTGCGCAACTCTACATGGCGCTTGGTCTTAAACAACAAGCCGAAGAATCCTTCCTTAAGGGAATCGACCTGGCAAAAACGCAAAACAACAGCCTGGCTCTTCGCGAACTTCAAAACGCTTACAACGAATTTTTGTTCGATGATGAGTAGATAAACCTCACAAAAAAATATACTCCGGCCTCTCAATCTATAGCTGATCTATTATTGATTAATTATACTAATATTTTTAGCAATTCATTTTATAAACATTTGTAAATCAGAATAATTAAAATAAACTTATTGAAGTTAAAATTTAACTACTATTTTACCGGTTTTGGTGGTTTTGGCTATGGTATCAAAAGCTGACGTTATATCCTCAAAGGGTCTTACTGAATCGATCAGCGGCTCAACCTTTTTCTCCGAAACAAAGTCGATCATTTCTTTAAATTCCTCATCGTTGCCCATGGTGGATCCTTGCAAGGTAAGTTGGTTCCAAAACATTCTATACAGGTCTAATGAGCCCGGCAGTCCATTGGTAGCCCCATAAAAAACTATCCTTCCCCCTGGTCGCATTATCTTAATAAAGTTGTTGATCTGATCGCCACCCGCACTGTCAATAACCACATCGAAACCGCCTTTGGTCTGCCACGGATTTTTATACCAGTCTTTTTCGACATAATTGAATGCCCCTGCTGCTCCCATTTTCAAAGCAGTGTCTAACTTATCCTGTTTACCTGAGGTAACAAATACGTTGGCTCCGGCTGCTAATGCAAATTGAAAAGCAAACTGCGCCACACCCCCTCCGAATCCGGAGATCAAAACATTCTCTCCACCCCTGATCCTCCCGTGATGGAAACATGCCCGAAAGGCGGTCAGTCCACCCAATGGGAGAGCAGCAGCCTGCTCAGGGGTGAGGTGTTTGGGTACCTCATGAATACGACCGTCCTCTACGGCTATATACTCAGCAAAAGTGCCATGCGATGGCATACCAAGAATGGAATACTCCCGCGACTGCACAGCAGGATTACTTCCCCAATTCATATTAGGATTAATCACAACATTTTTACCTTTCCATGTACCATTAGCCTCAGTTGCTACCTCCACCACTTCCCCTACTCCATCAGATCCCAGCACACAGTTCATTTGGATATTTGGATATTTTCCTTCCCTGATAAATTGATCGCGCTTGTTGAGTGCGGCTGCCTTCAATTTGATTAATACTTGCGATCCTGTGATCTTAGGTCGTTCAAGATCTACTATCTCAATACGTCCCGGTGCTGTTAATACGAGTCCTTTCATTTGTATGTAATTTGATTTTCAATGGCCATAACCTAAGTTTATGCTCATTTCATGGGTGTGTTGTTTGTTTTATGGTCACCACTGATCGTAAACTTCTTTTACTATTTCCATATGCTCCACTATAAGAGGAAGTCCGAAAATTAAATTTAGAGATAAGACCTGAAATATCATTGTTGCGCATCAGAAAATTGAAAGCAACAGGTAAAGAAAAAGGGCTACTCGCATATTACCACGGTAGCCCTTGCTTAATTTAGTGTTTGTAAGAAAACTCTAAGTGGCTTTTAGAAAACGTTCCCGCCAAAAAGCGGAGCGTACTGGGGTACGTGAGCATTTTTGGGGCGAGCATAACGCAGACATTGACGTTTTCTTAGAGACACTAATTACTTTAAAGATCGTCAATAATCATCGTCTTCCATACCATCATCCTTCTCATGTCTGGTATCTGTTTGCCAGCGGAGACGCATCTCATTATACCACTGGTTTTTCACAGTCTGAAGTTTGGCATACTGATTGGCATCAAGCACATCTTCCAACTCTTCCATTTGTTCATTCCAGTTTTCTTCCAGCTCTTCCCATTTATTCTCAGCGCTTTCCTCTTCCATGAAAACTTCTTCCCGCTTTTCCACATATTTGTGGTTAATCTCCCTCACATCTTCCAACTGGTCGCCATTGAGGCTTAGGTTCGCTTTCATCCACTCGGTCTGTTCAGAGGCTGTCTCCTCCACTCTTTGCTCCATCTGGTCCTTCATATCGCTTTTATTCTGTGCTATAAGTAGCATTGGAAGGAGCAATGCCATTAGCATCAATCTTATTTTTTTCATAACTCACTTAGTAGTTTGGTTTAACACCGTAAGTGAGTACAAATGGGATACCGAAGGGGTGTTTATAGTTCTGAGTTCTCAGTTCTGAGTTCTGAGTTCTGAGTTCTGAGTTCTCTGTTCAGGTTTTCTGTTCTCGGTTCTCAGTTTATCGGTTTTCAGAAGTGTGTGATCAACCAGTGACCAGTGACCAGAAACCAGTGACTAGAACGGAGCGTCCTCTTCTTCATCGGGTGCATCATATCCAAAGGAAGGACCGGCATTGCCTTTATCTTCGTTCAGCCTGCTGCTCAATGTGATGGTGCCGGGATTATCGTCAAACTCAGATGGAATACCTCCGCCACCGGGGAAATCGCCACCGAAGCCTCCTGTGTCGAGGTCGCCAAACTTAGTGAACTTACCAATGAATTTGAGTTGTACATTTTCAAGAGAACCATTCCTGTGCTTGGCAATGATCACCTCTCCAGTGCCTATGGTAGGCATTCCACTTTCATCTTCCGTGATACCGTAGTATTCCGGACGGTACAGGAACATCACCATATCAGCATCCTGCTCAATAGATCCGGATTCCCTAAGGTCAGACAACTGCGGCCTCTTATCGCCTCCCCTGGTTTCCACTGCCCGGCTTAACTGGGAAAGGGCGAGTACGGGCACGTCAAGCTCTTTGGCAATCCCTTTTAACGCCCGTGAGATCGATGCGATTTCCTGCTCACGATTGCCACCTCCTTTGGAGCTGTCCCCGCTCATCAACTGCAGGTAGTCAATTACTATCAACTGTACATCGTGCTGTGCTTTCAACCTTCTACACTTGGCACGGAGCTCCAGGATAGACAATGCAGGAGTATCATCGATGAAAATCGGGGCATTACTCAGCTTGGTAGTTTTATGGATAAGCTGCTGCCATTCGTAGTCTGCAAGATTTCCTTTCTTGATCTTCTCACTTTCCAGTTCCGCTTCTGCGGAGATTAGTCTGTTGACCAACTGAACAGAGGACATCTCCAAAGAAAATATGGCCACTGCATGGTTGAAATCTACCGCGGCATTACGGAGTGCAGAAACCACAAAGGCCGTTTTACCCATACCAGGTCGAGCAGCAATAATAACGAGATCCGACTTTTGCCATCCTGAGGTAACTCGATCAAGAGCAGAAAATCCACTGGGAATACCTGTAAGACCATCTTTATGGTTCTTGCGTTCCTCTAACTCCTGGATAGCCTGCGCCATCAGAGAGCGCATATTGTCATAATTTTTCCTGATGTTAGCCTCTGAAATCTCAAAAAGTGACTGCTCCGTTTTGTCCAACAGTTGAAATACATCGGTAGTATCTTCATAGGCATCGTGATGGATCTCAGAAGCCACGCGGATCAACTCACGCTTGATCGCCATCTCTGTTACTATCCTGGCGTGATACTCTACGTTAGCGGCAGAACTCACTTTTGAGGTAAGCTCAGCTATGTAATATGCACCACCAGCCATTTCGAGCTTTCCATTCTTTCGAAGCTGGTTGGCCACTGTACGCATATCCACCGGCTCAGAGTTGTTGAAGAGTTCAACTATAGCTGTATAAATTTCTTTGTGAGCATCGGAATAGAAGCTTCCAGGCTTGAGAATATCAATAACAGTGGATAGCGCATCTTTCTCAAGCATAAGGGCGCCTAAAACAGCCTCTTCCAAATCGATCGCCTGAGGTGGTAACTTGCCTAATCCATCGGTAATATCCCTGGATAATCTGCTAGACTTATGACCTACCCTCAATGACGATGACTTGTTTTCCATGTAGTGGTTATTGATTAACTGAATGACGCTCCAAACGTAAAAATAAAATCGGGCACTAGCAATTCAGGTGGATTCCAACGCCTGCATAAAGCCCATCAACAAAAAACATTTACCTGTGCAGAATATACCAAAAAAATCGCTAAAGATTAAACAGGTTTTCCACATTATCCACATTTTCTATCCACAAAGCATCACCATTTTTGTGGAAAAATCAATAGGTCATCCACAAAATAGTTGTTTATACACATAATTATTAACAGTGGCTAAAGAAGTTAAATTGTCTCTCCATTTTATTTTTTTTATCTTAATTTTGAAGCTTAATTAAGCTACTAAATGAATAACACTGCCAAAAACATACACTTCATTGCCATTGGAGGTAGTATTATGCACAATCTGGCCATTGCTTTACATAAAAAGGGCTATAACATCAGCGGTTCGGATGATGAGATCTTTGAACCATCACTTAGTAAATTATCAAAATACGGGCTTCTCCCTCAGAAGGAAGGGTGGGAGCCGGATAAAATACATCAGGGTCTGGATGCAGTGATCCTGGGCATGCATGCCAGAAAGGATAACCCTGAACTATTGCGAGCCAGGGAAATGGGGATAAAGATATATTCGTTCCCCGATTATCTGTATGAACAGTCGCTGGACAAGCAGCGAATAGTAATAGCGGGCAGCCATGGAAAAACAACCATTACTTCCATCATCATCCACGTGTTAAAATTCTTCAACAGAAAGTTTGATTTCGCTGTTGGCGCTCAGCTTGAAGGTTTTGAAACAATGGTAGAGCTATCAGATGACGCTCCAGTAATTATTATCGAAGGTGATGAGTATTTATCCTCACCAATTGATGACAGTCCGAAATTCCTAAAGTATCATCACCACATTGGCCTCATTAGTGGCGTGGCATGGGATCATATCAATGTATTCCCCTCGGAGGAAAAATATGTCAGGCAGTTTGATAAGTTCGCAGATGCAACACCAAAGGGAGGAACCCTGGTGTATTGTGAAGAAGATCCTCTGGCCACCGTTATCGGTAGTAAAGAGCGCCCCGATGTGCTGAATGTAACTTATAAAACCCATCCTTTCACCATTGAGAACGGCACTACGTTCCTGACTAATGGCAACGACAGTATACCTATCAGGCTTTTCGGGAAGCATAACCTGCAAAACATTAATGGTGCACGAGAAGTATTGAAAAAAATTGGCATATCCGATGACCAGTTCTATGAGGCTATCCAGAACTTCGAAGGAGCATCCAAACGATTAGAATATGTATATGAAAATGAGTCCACGGCCATCATAAAGGATTATGCTCATGCGCCTTCCAAGGTAAGGGCAACCACTTTGGCGGTGAAAGAGCAGTACCCTGAAAGGGATTTGGTGGCATGCCTCGAGCTTCATACGTTCAGCAGCCTCAATAAAGATTTCCTGAAGCAATACAATGGCACTATGAAATATGCCAACGTTGGTGTTATTTATTATAATCCTCAGACGTTGGAACACAAGAGGCTTGAACCAATTACACCCAACGATATCAAAAAAGGCTTTGGAGATGAACACTTGAATGTGTTTGATGACGCCTCAGAGATGGTAGCGTTCCTCAAAAAACAAGAATGGGACGAAAAAAACCTACTACTGATGAGCTCCGGAACATTTAACAATCTTGATTTCGAAAAATTAAAAGATACATTAAAATAACTCCAAATTATTGTCATGACTTTAAATCTCAAAAACCCTCTTACTTTCTTCGACCTGGAAACAACAGGCACCAATATTGTCAAAGACAGAATTGTTGAGTTATCGGTAGTGAAGGTAATGCCCAATGGTGAGAACATTACCAAGACTACTAAAATAAATCCCACCATTCCTATACCTGCTGAAACCAGTGTTATTCACGGTATCTATGATGAAGATATAAAAGAGGCGCCTACCTTTAAAAATATTGCCAAAAGCCTGGCGAAATTTCTCGAGGGTTCCGATCTGGCGGGCTTTAACATATTGAAGTTTGATGTACCAATGCTGGTTGAGGAGTTCTTACGTGCCGGTGTGGATTTTGATGTGAGCAAGCGCAAGCTCATCGATGCGCAAAAGATATTCCACATGATGGAGAAAAGAACCTTATCAGCCGCTTATAAATTCTATTGCGACAAATGCCTTGACGGAGCTCATAGCGCCGAAGTAGATACGCTGGCCACCTTTGAAGTGTTAAAAGCGCAGGTAGCCAAATACGAAGGCCAGGAAGTCGAGGATAACCTCGGTAATAAAATTGGTATCATCAAAAATGACATGCAGATATTGCATGAGCTTACTGCCTCCAATATGGTAGATCTCGCTGGCCGCATCGTGCTTAATAGTGATGGTGTTGAGTGCTTTAACTTCGGAAAGCACCGAAACACCCCTGTTACCACTGTTTTTGAAAAGGAGCCTTCATACTATGACTGGATGATGAATGGGGAATTTCCCCAGGATACCAAGAGAAGGCTTACGGAGATCAAGCTGAGGGTTTTCAGCAGGATAAAGAAATAAATTCTATTCTGGCGCGGAAGTTACTTCCGTGCTTACCTGCAACATTTTTTTTCTGATCTTCTTTTGCTACCTATTTTCATGCATCCGGTAATGAATTTGCTTAGTGGATATGTGTCATGGAAGTGACTTCATCGGTAGTTGGAGCCAGGTGGGGGTCACGGAAGTAACTGTCGAGTAGGAACGAGGAATTTCACCTCGCCCCTCTCACAGAATCGTACGTGATGGTCTCCCATCATACGGCTCTTCAAGTTCCTGCAACCATTTCAGGTTGCGGTTTTCAGTGGTTCCTCCCATTTGCATAGTTGACCATAGATACCCTGAACTTGTCAGCCCCTTCACTCCGGTTTCATTACAAAACCTTCACTAATACGGTCTGATCCGCCACCCTTGGTTGCTTTGGTAATCGACTTGCGGATTCTCCGCTTGTAATTTCCCTTTAACATCAACCAAGGGCTTCCTGCGTTCCACAAATAAGCCCGGATAAAAGTCATGCCTTCTAAACAACGGCTGCCACAT
>NZ_AMZN01000075.1 GCF_000331535.1 Fulvivirga imtechensis AK7
GCTTTTTTTGACGGTATTTCAGCTATTCGGCTTAGTGTTGTGCGTTCGTGCTTTATTTTTCTTTTCGTTATAGTCTTCATTTTCCATGTCCTCCTGTGCGGTGGGGCATTTTTTAAAATTTCTCTTTTCTCGGGCAGGGACTTGGATGCTCTTTTGCAGGTTTTGGTCGTGCGGTGGCATTGTGCGACCTGCAAATGTGCTTGCAAGTGTGCGTTGGCTAATCATAAACTTCCATTATGTCAGTCCTCTTTTTTAGTTCAGTCAGTAGTGGAATCTTTAGGAATTTCCAGTCTGAATATTTGTCGTCTTCATACAATTCAATCTCACGATCAATTATCTCTACAAAAGTCAAAGCTGGATTGTCCTTTTTCTGCTGCCTATATCTATTCTTCAGTTCCCTTAAATAGGTCTTTATTCTCGGTCTAACCTTGTCGTTGTATCGTTCAGCAATATCGAACAACCAATTCCATGTTTCAATTTTGTCGGCTTCACCAGTTAGGTTAATCGTCAAATCATCTCTTTCAAGATTGTCAACGTCCTTGTTGGGGTCTATTTCCATGGCAATAGAAATGTCGTGTTCACCATTAGCAAAAGGATAAAATGCTTTTCTGTCGTTTTCGATCGGGTCTTTAGTTTTCTTTCGATCCGAGTTGCACTTGTAACATAGAGGAACCAGATTGTGAAAATTCACGCTGGCAAATGGATATTCAGATTTTGGTAAATAATGGTCAAACGCTTCTCTGTATTTGCTGTCTTCATGCTCAAAGTCAATCAAACCACAACCCGGACAGTATTGAAAATCACTTTCCTTAATGAGCCTTTCATAATAGTCCTTTTTTGTGCCTGGGACTTTCGCTTTTTCAAGTAGTGTTTCGTAAAAGTCAACCAATAAAGGTTTGATATCATCCTTTACTTGAGCTGGCAGATCATCTAAATAGACCGGCTTTGAACCATTGCAGAGTTCCTCAATTTTATTGTTTGTAACAAATGCCTCCTTTATGGCTTTCCGTTCATCTGCTGTTAATGGCTTGCACTTGTCGTAAATGGCATCTACTTCCTTTTTTAACCATGCATAGCTATCGTAAAGCGTCTTGAACTCTGCATTGAGTTTTGTTTCACATGCATCATCGCAAGCCTCACACCACACGGAACACACCAAATGCTCCAGCATTACGTGGAGTTTAAAGATGTCGTGCGTTATCGGTTTGTAAAGCCTGAGCATAGATTAGTCAAATTTCATTCGGTTCAATTTTGCCAGTACCAAATCCTTTTCAATGGACTCTCCAAGAATTCTAAGTTCTTGCTTGATAGCCTCTTTTTGTTCTTGGGTTTCGATATTGTCAAAATCAATGGTCTTTAATTCTTCATTTGCCCAATCACCAATGGATTGGTTGTATTCAAACAATTCATCTAAAATGATTTCAACGGATGTTCCATAAGTGTTGAAGTCCAATTCTCTGGCTGTTTTCGCTTCAATTTTATGATTGTCTTTGTTGCGTTTGAAGAAAATGACATTGTTTGGCAAACAGTCAGAAATCACAAAAGGAGAATGAGAAGTTAAAATCACATCTTTCAAAAAATTATTTGTTCCGCCAGCTTTCAAGCTGTCGTTTAGAACTTTGATAAACTTGCCTCTCCAACCAGGATTAAAATGTGTTTCTGGTTCATCTAACAATAGCAGAGTTCTTCGGTCTTTGAGCATTAAGCAAATGCCCATGGTGTGCAGGAATTGATGTTCACCATCAGAGAATTCTCGAAGCAACAATTCTTTTGGTTTTTCCAACCCGTCAATTTCTTTCAGAATCATGTAGTCCAAAAAGTAGAAAACTCGGTCTTCGGGTCCTGCTTCGGGAAGCTTTCCATCAGTATAGAAACCTCTAGATTTATAAACCTCTTCTTTAGTTGGAGTACTGATGATGTTAGCGTTCAGTTCATAAAGCACCTGAAAGAATCTGAACAGCTCAAATGAAGAGCTGAAATGATCTCTGAACACTTGCTTGGTTTTTTCATCTACAAAGAAGTCAAGTGTGAGAACAGTAAATAAACCATCACGCATTCCTTTGATGCCGCCTTTTTGCTCATACCAAGAGGAAGCACATTTTTTCAGTTTATCAAGAATGTGTTCAACCTGATAAAGAATCGGTGAGGAATCCTTTTTCTCTTCGTCCAAATGAAGTGTTTGCATATTCAGATTCATCCTGAAACTGCGAATACCAACAATCCCCAATTCATCTCGTAATGGCTTCAGAGTGGTTTTTGGGTCTTCATATAGCATGCAGGCCAACAAAACTGCCTGACTCATTTCTTCATCAATATAAAGCAAGCTCGTTTCTGGTTCATCAAAAGGAAAGCCCTTCTTTACTGCTTCTTTATATTCATCAAAATGAATGAGTCGGTTTTTAATAAAGGGCAAACTCAATATTTCGTTTTCTCCTGATGAATAACCAACTACTAAGTCTGGTAAAAATTCTTTTCCTGGTGCACGTACTTGTGATCTTGCCGATGGTTTTAAGGAAACTTCTCTTGCTTCCGCACCTTTCTCTTTGCTGAAAGGATTGGGTTCAACCGTCATGACAGGTTCTTTGCCCTTTTCTTTGGTGATAGTGACGATATCGGCAAGGAAAAGCACGTAATCATTTTTGTTGCTACTACAAGTCAGATACTTTAAAGTAAAAGCATCTGGCGTGGACTTACTTCTGCTAAAGTGCTTTTCGAAACTATCGGGTCGGTATTTGGCTACACACATCTCCAAATGGTAGAATATTGCTGCCAGTGCTTCCAATACATTGGATTTTCCGCTACCGTTTAGGCCGGCAAAACAAAAGGGCTGAAACTCCAACATGGAATCCACACCTTTATCGGTGAGCTTGTGAAAATGCACCTTAAAGCCCGGATGGAGACTTCTGAATTGTTCGCCTATTTCTAAACTCAGCAGCTTCATTTTACGACTAGTTTTAGGCTTTGGCTTTGCTCATCGAATTCCTGTGCCAAACGTTCTTCTTCTTTTAGCAATTGAAAAGCGACTTGTTTAGCTTTGTCGTATAAGTCCTGACTTTCAAACTCTTGATTGTTTAGGCGATTAATCAAACTCAACAAATACTCTTCATTGGTGATGATGCTGAATAAATCGTTTTCGGATTTTTGAAGGTCGATTTCTTCTAGTAAAGCATCAAGCTCAATTGAAAGATCTAAATTTAGTTTGCCCGTAAAGGCTCTTTGAAGCAGTGCGTTTAATAAATCTTCGATTTTTGATGCTGATTGCTTCAACGAATTTTTTCTCTCAGTTATTGAAAAGTATATTTTCTCAAATCGATTTTGGAGAGAAATAGGTGCATTTTTAAGCTTTAGAGTTTTAATAATTCCTAGGTTCAATCCTTCCATTATCGCACCTCTGTTTCGAGCTTTCATTTGAAAAGCAGTAAAGGGATTAGAATGTATGGAGTATGCCAAGTAATAAGGATTGCACTTTGTCTCATCTAATGTAATGCAAGCCAAATGCTTTGTGTTTATTGACAATGGAATGTCATCTGGAATCACTGCTGACCTACCCACTGTGCCCATGATGGTAATGATTACATCTCTTGGGAAAACGGTATATCTTTTAAAGCTTTCTTCATATCTAACTTTGGTGATATACCTTCTTTTATCCCACTTGAATACATTATTGACAGCATTGTCAATTCCTAAAACAGCAACTTCACCCTCTTCAGTAAATTCATCATGTTTTAGGCTACTTCCAAAGGGTCCTGTTCTCATTGAACCCTTATTTCCTTTTGCTAAATCTTGTATTTCAATTTCATCCCATTTTTGAAAATCTGGATTTTTCATTCCAAACATTTCCAAAAATTGAGCTCTCAATAACTCATCCAACAAATCTATGGTCTGCTGGCGTTTTTGCACCAAGGCACTTGCCTTGTCCAGTATAGCGACTATTTTGTTTTGGGTTTGAAAATCAGGAACATCTACCTCAAAATTCTTTAAGTCATTTATGGAAACATTCTTTATGACCGCATGCTTGCCTTTGTTGGCAATCTGCTCGATTACATGCGAAATTTGGTAGTAAACCCAATCCTGATTGGTGTCTGGATTTGCAGTCACCTTTACAATCCGTTGATTCAATAATGCTTCAGGTCCATTCCATTGAAATGTTTTAATGGTTCCTGATAAGCTGACCAACAAATCACCTTCGTAGATCAAATACTTTTTATCGTAATCACCTTGCCAATACTTGAAGTCATTGTCGTTGGTGTTTAGGTTATTGATTCGTATGATTGGAATACCCTCATCGGCAAATTCAGATGATTTCCATGCATTGCCGGAAACGAATGAACAAATATCATTGAGCTTTTTTATCACCTTATCAAGCTATTTAGTTCATTCATATCTTCCAATATTTCCTTTTCAAGCTGGATAAGCTTTTCCAAAATCTCTTTTGGTGGGTCGTATTTTTGCTCTGCATATTCATACTCTTTGTATCGGTTGTAGCTCAAATCCAGTTCGTTTTCCTGTATCTCCTTTAACTCTACAAAGAAGTGATTCTTGCGGTTTTCGTATTTGACTTTCGCTCTTGCTTCAAAAGCGGTTTTTATTTCTGGAAGCGGATTCTCTTTGAGCTTTCTGCGGTTGTCATCCAATGAGTAGCCATCATTTTCTACCGAATAAAACCAGACCTTCTCTGTATGCCAATCCTTACTGTCCTCCTGTACTTTGGTGAAAATCAGAATAGCCGTTTTTACACCTGTATATGGTTTAAACGCTCCTTGAGGTAAGGAAACAACGGCTTCAAGCTGACTGTCTTTGAGGAGCATTTCACGTGTGGCTTTTTGTGCACCTGAGCTTCCGAACAAAACACCCTCAGGAATAATCACAGCGGCTTTTCCTCCTGCACGTAACATCTTTGAGATGCGGGATAAGAACAATAATTCAGTAGAAGTAGAATCTATCTTTAAATCAGGATTGATGTCGCCCTTGTCCAGCTTACCTGTAAACGGTGGGTTGGCCATTACGATATCGTAGCTGGCCTCTTCGTTGTACGATTTGCTGAGTGTGTTGCGATAGTCAATTTGCGGATTATTAATTCCATGCATCATTAGGTTCATCAAACCCAGGCGAACCATGGTCACATCAATATCAAACCCGATCAAGCCTTGATCCAGTATTATTTTATTTTCAGGTGTTAGGATGGAAGAGACAATACCGCTTTCAAATCCATCTTCATCAATGGTCAGTTTGCTGGGTTCAGTTTTTCGCACCAAATCGGTTAGAATGTATTGATAAGCACCTATAAGGAACCCACCCGTACCACAAGCCGGGTCGGCAATTCTGTTGCCTAGCTTAGGCTCAACTAGTTCAGCCATCAGTTTAATCAGGTGCCTTGGTGTACGGAATTGCCCCATTTTGCCAGCAGTGGCAATTTCACTGAGCAGCATTTCGTATACATCGCCCTGAATGTCCTGAATAGTTTGTTTGCCATCTTCCGCATCCTTTTCAATTTCCAGATAGATTTCGTCAATCTTTTTAATGGCTTCTACTAACAACGAAGGGCTTCTCAACTCGAAGTTTGCACTTTCCATGTGCTTAGTAAAAAAGGCCGTATCACTGTTCAGCTTTTTAACAAAGTCAAACACATTGAAACGTACATGTTGTAACATGGCATCTGCCGACATATTCTTGAAATAGCTCCAACGCAATTCTTCTGCTTTTCTTGGCTGTCTGGCTTCAGCTATGACTTCTTCAATGGTCTTTGATTTATCTTTCGATTTTTTGTATTCCGCTTCAAGCTTAGCAACATCTACATAAGGGGTGTATTCTCCGCCAAATTTTAATGTGTAGTCTTTTTCAGTCCAGTAACCTTCAGCAATATTCCGTTCGACATTCTTTTCATTTTCATCCAGTTTTTTAATGAAAAGCAGATAAGAAATTTGCTCGATAGCCGTCAGAGGGTTGGCTATTCCTGAACTCCAAAGCGTATCCCAAAGGCTTACGATGAGTGATTTTAGTTTTGCGTTGTTCTGTAACATTATGCTGCCAATAATTTTTCTGTTAATACTAATATTTCGTTAATCTCCTGTGGACTAAAAACACCTCTTATTCCTTGCGGATGAATCATGGTGAAAGGAGATTCAATTAAATTCCGTTTGTGCAATTCACCTTTTTCGAGAATGTAGCTTTTGAGCAAATCCAAAAACTGCAATTGGCGTCCAGATAGGTAACTATGATTTTGAATGAATGCATCAAATGATTTTGCCACTGTTTCAGGGAAACTTTCCAATATCTCAATACCGAGAATGTGTCTGATGAACTGAATGAATTGAGCCTTTCGGTGATTGTAAACCCGTCTTAACAAATCAATAGTGATGTGTGGATTTTCCTCGTGTAACTCATTGGCCAGTTCATTGGCTTCTTCTTCTGTGATGGGATCACCTTTCTGAATCTTCTGCAAAATCGGATTGGTGGAGGTTAATTCTCTGATTTTTTCTTCCACCATTTCACGGTATTTAGCAATGCTTACCGATTCATTTTGTGGCCCAAACTCAACAAATTCCTTTTTTGAGGTAAAGTCTGCAAAGTCAAACTTAGCAGGGCCCAAAGGAGAAACCCTTGAATCGATGAACTTCATCAATGGGCTAAGCTTTTCTATCAGTTGATCGTATTTGCCTTCTGAAATCGTTGACCAAAATTTATTGCTTTGTGCGTCTGTGATGAGTTCCCGTTCTCTTGCCACGATATTCACCGATAAGGGCAATTCAGAAATCTTTTCGATTAAACTGTCTTTGAGTGTTTCAAACTTCTCTTTGTCATCGGTCAGTCCAACCAGTGAAATTTCCACCACATCCTTCTCAAATCGCATGGCTTTGAAATCTTCACCGGAAATCGTTCTCATTAATGGTTTAACCACAGAGCGGAGAAATTCTATTTTATCTGTTGTCAGTTTTATCCAGAAGTTCTCATCCTCTAATCGTTGAAGCTCATTTTTCGCTTCCATGATCACGATTGAGTTCTGAGGTAAGGAATTAATTTGTTTTCTGAGTTTTAGAATTTCGGATGCAACAATTTCAGATTCTCCTTTCTCTTGAGCTAATTCAATTTTGTCAAGACGTAAGCCGAAAAGCTTTACAGGAACTGGAATTTGAGCTTTGAGTTCTTTTCCTTTTGGATTGAGTTTGAAGTATTCGAAGTTGTCCCAACAGTCGAGAATGAGAAACACATCTTTTTCTGCACACCAAGTCCGCATTTTTGATGGCTCAAGTAATCGGGTTCCACGTCCAATCATCTGCCAGAATTTAGTGTAGGAATAGACAGGTTTTGCAAACACAAGATTGACAAGTTCTCGAACATCAATACCTGTGTCGAGCATATCTACACTGATAGCCACTCTTGGCATATCGTTGTTGGTAAATTGGTCAAGCAAACCACCTTTGCCATAAACCCGTGGGTCTTCTGAAACTAAAACCTTGGCTAATTCCCCGTTGTATTCAGGATAGAGTGAATCAAAAATCTGTTCAATCCTTCTTGCATGGGCTTTGCTCGCACAGAAAAAAATCGTTTTTCCTGGAAGAACGCCATTTGGGTCTTTGATACATTCTTCCATGAATTCCTTAACGATTAGGGCATTCGTTCCTTTGTTGATGACACTTTTCTCAAGGTCTGTTCCTTCGTAATTGATTTCTTCAACTTCCTTTCCTTCGAGAATCAGGCGTTTTTGATCTTCTAGGGAAATTGTACGCTTGCTTATTCCTTCATCTTGAAACTTTGTCTTGATTTTCATTACCTGAAAATTGCACAGGTAGGGAGGTATGTTGTTTACTGCTTCTTCATAGGAATAAGCAAAGGTTGGAACTCCATCTTCGCAATTAAATAACTTGAACGTATTATGGTCAATTACATCTGTAGGTGTAGCTGTCAATCCAAGTGTAACTGTATTGAAATAGTCGAGCACTTCTTGGTAAGTGTTGTAAATGCTACGATGGCTTTCATCAATGACGATGAAATCAAAAAAATGAGGAGACAAAATAGTTTCTTCATTGCGGATAATGTTCAACATAGTTGGATAAGTCGAAACATAAATTCTACGGTCTTTTGCAATTTCCTTTTCACCTTGTTTTGGCCATCTTGGTTCGTTTGGAAGATGTTCTTTGAATGCTTCTAATGCTTGATCACGAAGTGCAATGCGGTCAACTAAGAACAAAACCTTTTCTGCCCATCCAGCACGCATGAGAGATTCAACCATTGCAATGCATGTTCTGGTCTTTCCGGTTCCGGTTGCCATTACCAAAAGGAATTTCCTTCTTTTTCGCTCTAGGTCTTCCATTACAGCGCGGATAGCTCTTATCTGATAATCACGTCCGGCAATCTTTGTGTTGATTAATTCACCAGATAGAGGTTTTCGAGCTTTTCGAATGTACCTGTATCTTTCTAAATCTTCTCTTGTTGGAAACCCATGGACTTTTCGTGGAGGGTAATTTTCTAGATCCCAGAAAAATATTTCATATCCATTGGTGTAGAAGCAAAACGGCAAATCTCCACCTACATTTGATTGAATATTATAGCAATATTGTTTGGCTTGTTCTCTGCCTATTGAAGCATCAACCGAGGATTTTTTGGCTTCAACAACGGCTAAAGGTTTACCGTCTTTTCCAAGGAGAACATAATCGCTAAATTGACGCCCCGAATAAGGTGTGGCTGCTTCTTGAACCAAATTATCATCTACAATAATATTGAGCTCCTTTATTACCAGCGAACGGTCATCAACATTCCATCCAGCTAGTTTTAGCCTTTCATCAATTATGTCTTTTCTAGTTTCTGCCTCATTCATATTAACCCTTATTAGAGACAATCAAATCTTTTACATCTACATCTAAGATGTTTGCAATGTCATTCAATATTTCAAGTCTTGGCTGCTGTCTGTTTTGTACGTATCCGTTTACCATGTTATAACTTTTTCCAAGTTTCTCAGCCAACCAAGTTTGTTTAATTCCTTTCTCTTCAAGTACTTCCTTTATTCGGTTCATTTCCGTCTAAACTTATCCAGCCAAGATAGTATTATAATTTTAACTATCTCGTTTTTCAATATAAGAATAGTTCGAATTATTATCATCCACGAGCGTGGGAAGTTTTTAGCTCTTTGGTTTTTTTGGGGTGAGGTTTGTGTGATGGCAAAAACCAAATGCGCTAAAATGTGCGGTGGGTTTTTCTCCGTTCCCGCATGGCATACAACGCTCAGGCTATACTCAGTAGGGTGATCGAAGTGAGTCACTGTCCCCCGTAGCAAAGTAGCTAAAACCACTGAAAGAACCTAACCCACAACACACCCTATTGAGTATAGCTATTGTTGAACCGAACACCTACGGTGGAGGGCACAACGGATTACA
>NZ_AMZN01000076.1 GCF_000331535.1 Fulvivirga imtechensis AK7
CTGGCCCCTCCCTAAAATGATCCACCGGATCATTTCTTAACGGTCGGTCCTCCTACGGGCTACTAAACCAGGCTTGAGCAACTTGCTCGGGCCTTTTTTATTTTCTACTGTCTGAAGCAACTGAAAGGTAGGGGAATCGAACGCCACCGCTCCCCGGACTCACCCTGCAGGCTGGCCCCTCCCTTAAAATGATCCGCCGGATCATTTCTTGAGGGGCCGTCCTCCTACGGGCTACGAGACTTCTCAATATTTAGCCCATGGATTCAGAAGATACTTATCGAAGTAATCCTGTTTTTGGACAATTAGTGCCTTGTCTATACCTTTTTCATTGATAGGGCTAAAGGCGTAGTCGTAGCAGACGAAATATGCCAGCTTACCCGATGACGGTGAGCGGTATATTCCTGAAAAGTATTGGTAGCTATAGCCCATGGCATCAAGTACTTCTTTTCTTACTGTGGCCTTGCCAACCGGGCAAAGTGTTTTCAAAATTCTACGGTTTTTTCTGAGGGTACTATTTATCTTTTGGATTTGTTTTTCATCGGTACGTTTAGTCTTATTGTTATACATATTGCGGCAATGGTCATCACAGTATTTTTTATCTAGCCTTCCGGTAATGGGTTTGTGGCACTGCAGGCAATTTGTTCGACTGACTTTTTCTCTGTCCGGCTCTCGTGAAGGAGCTTTCGAACCCTAAATGGTCGAATGACTACAATATGGTATATGTGAAAAACACAAAAACTAATCTGGATGCTATATTTTCCATCTTCAAAGGTGTGGCCTGGGTGAATTGCAGTTATTTTTTTCCTAACAAGCCCATACAACGAAATGAAGCACCTCCCGATATTGAGAGCTATAGAAAACGGAAACTCAAAGATGGCTATCGTGCATGCCCGGAAGCATATTTTCAGAAATTAGAAGTGCGGAAATATGCGCTAAACACCGCTAGAACATATATTGCCATGTTTGAAAAATTTATCAATTACTACAACGAGAGGGATTTGATAGATATTGGAGAAGATGAAATCAGGAAATATTTGCAGCACTTGATCAGGGAAAAAAGGTCCGATTCCTACTTGAATCAAACTATTAATAGCATCAAATTTTATTATGAAGTAGTTCTTCAGATGCCTTCACGTTTTTATGACATTGAGCGACCAATGAAAAGGGAGAAGCTCCCAGAGGTTATTAGTAAAGAAGATGTGAAAGCTATGATTGCCTCTGTTTATAATATTAAGCATAGATGCATTTTAGCGCTTCTATATTCGGCAGGGTTGAGAAGAAGTGAACTCATCAACCTGAAAATAACAGATATAGATAGTAAACGACAATTGATCAGCGTTAGAAATGGAAAAGGAGGTAAAGACCGATTTACCTTGTTAAGTGCCTCTATTCTTTCAGATCTGCGGAACTACTATAAAATGTACAAGCCGAAAGAATTTTTATTTGAAGGGGCAACCGGAGGTACGTACTCTTCAACAAGTATTGTTAGAATTGTGGACAGGGCGGCAAAAAAGGCAGGAATCAGAAGGAAAGTTACCCCACATATGCTGCGACATAGTTTTGCCACACACTTGCTGGAAGCAGGAACAGACCTAAGGCATATACAGGTGTTGTTGGGTCACAATTCCAGCAAGACAACAGAAATATACACACATGTGGCAATAAATTCTTTTAAAAATATAAAAAATCTATTAGATTGAGGTATTGTTGCATTGCAAGTAAAGTGCACCGCACTTTGCTCAAACGTTACCTACAATAACAATACTATCATTTATTCCATTTTCTGGAAACTCTTTATATATTATTTCCATTTTTAGGAAACTTTTTTGGTATCTTTGTTGTATGATAGTTATAAGTTCTGCTAATGGGAAAGAGTACAAAGTAGAGATAGAAGCAGTTCAAGCAAATGATTATAAATCTATTACGAAAAGTCGATATTTCTTTGATTGGAAAAAAGAACAATCACAGGAGGTTTATAAAATAAAAATTGTTGGGTCAAGCGATATTCTAGGACTTGTTTCAGTTGAACGAATTCCAGAAGAATGGCGAATTCATATTAGGCTAATTACTGTATCTAAAGAAAACAAAGGAAGTGACAAAGAATATGAAAATATTGCTGGTAACCTTATCACATTCATTTCAAAAATTGCCGTTAGAGAATACGGAGAACTTGCCTGTGTATCATTAAAACCAAAGGGAGCAATAGCGCAACACTATATTGATAAATTTGGAATGAATATAACGGGAATGACTTTAAGCGTTGAAATAGAAGAAATACTAGAGTTAATTAACACTTATGACTATGATTAAGGAAAAAAATAAATTCAAAGAAATTGAAGGTGCTGAATTCGGTGTAGATTCTCGCTATACTTCAAAAAAGAAGCAACTTGATGATGGCAAAGCACTTATGGAGGCTAGACTTCAAAGAATGAAGAACCTATCTTCTGACAAGATTATAAAGGCTAAATTATTACAACTAAAACTGAAGATGGAGGAGTTTATAAAAGAGCCTATCTATCAAGAGGAAAATCACTTTACAAAATTCTTGACTTCATATATTGATACGATTTATAGCAAGAGAATTGACTTTGCTAAGGATATTGATATTGACGCTAATCTGTTAAGTAAAATAGTAAATAATCACCGTAAGCCTAAGGAAGATTTTCTATTGAGGCTGATGATCCATTCAGAAAAGACTTATAATAATATTTGTCATTTTCATAAAAAGACATGGTACCAAGTGTACTTCCAAGAAAAGCTTTCTGAGCTTATGGCGAATCAAGATCAATGGAGACCTAACGTGGAAAGACACGTTAAAATCAAAAATCTAATCAGCGTAGGTGATTAAACTGTAGGTAACAAACACTAAAATGAATATGCGCACTGAGCTATATGAAAGGGCATTGCAAACAAGGCACGTCAATGCTTCTAGCAACTGGGGCGCATACTCATTTTAGTTGGTCGTTGTGGGGAATATCTGCAAATCGCATATGGAACAATCAACTAGATGGTTTGACGAGAATGGAGAAGAGATTATCAGGGAGCCAGTGAACCCTGACGAACTTGAACATATTGCCGAAGTTGGAGGTGAACTTGAAGAATCCAGCGTTGGGATCAACTTTTACTCGGAACAGCTTAACAAGGATGAGATCACCCAACTAATTGGTGCAAAACCAACCAAAGCTTGGAATCCAAACGAACTGCATCCAATGGGCAACAGAGGGCGAACACGAATGACAAATTGGGGGAAGTGGTACTTGACTACTAAACGTGATGAACGAGATATTAACATCAAGATTCACGAACTTCTTAACGGTCTAACTCCCAACCTCGAACACTGGAACGAACTAACTTCAAAGTACGAAGCTTGGATGGACGTTGCTGGGTATATGAACAATTGGAATCGTGGATTCAAACTAACTCCAGAATCCATGAAAATGCTGAGCGAACGAAATCTCGAAGTGGTATTTGACATCTACTACGAAGAATCGGATGACGAAGAATAACTCCCCACAACAAATGCTATGAATGAATGGGGTTTCATCGGTCAGGATAGTTTCGTGGGGATTGGAAAGTCCGCCACAAGTTTTAAATTTAAACAGCGGTGTGGCTTTGAGCAGATGGAGAGATTAGTGCTTTCTAATCCCCACTCATCATAGCTGGACGTTGTGGTGCATTCCCCGCATAAGACTGAAGCCTTGCCATTTTTCGAACCGCTCTAAATTTAATGTTAATCAAAATTTGAAGTACACTTTTTTTGTACGGTTTTTTGTCGTACATTTGTGTAAAACAAAATAATGATGGAAGCACAAATAAACAAGGACGAACGTATCGAACTAAGAGTATCTTCTACTGATAAGAGAATTTTCAAAAGAGCCCAAAAATTAAGTGGGGATAAATCTTTCAGCAGTTTCATCGTAAGAGTGGTTAAAAAACAAGCGGAAAAGATAGTAGCAAAAAATGACAGAATCATAGCTACTGAAAAAGATCGAGAAATATTTTTTGACGCTGTATTTAGCAACAGTAAACCAAATGAAAATCTAATTGAAGCTGCAAAAAGATATAAATCGAAAATATCTTAAAAGTGGAGATAATCTTATTAGAAAAATCACACAATAGGAAAAACTTTGAATGCGAAGAGAAATCATTAACTGATTACATACAAAAGCAAGTTAGCCAAGACATCAAAAAAAGATTAGCAACTTGCTTTGTTTCTATTGATAAACACAAAAATGTGATTGGATATTATACTTTAACTAGCGAAAGTCTGGGAAGAGATTTAATTCCGGAAAAGTTCATAAAGAAAGTACCTAAAAACTATAACGCTCCTGTAATTCTGTTGGGTAGGTTAGCTAGAGACATTAAAACTAAAGGAACTGGACTAGGTGAACATCTTCTATTAGATGCATTATTCAGAGCTTATACTCTATCAGAACAAAGTATTGGGGCAATGGCTGTAGTTGTTGATCCAATTAGCGAAAATGCTGTAAAATTTTATGAAAAATATGGTTTTGAACAATTGCCCGATAGCGAAAAAATGTTTCTGCCTATGAATGTAATTAGACAATTAATATAAGAAACGCACCACAACATTGTGGAAAAAATAATAGTCGCCCAAAGGCCATCGCTCAGCCAAAACTACTATTTTTCCACTGAACGTTATGTGTCATTCCAAAAAAACCAAAGTATGAGCAGAAAGAATTGGACTGATGACAAATTATTATTACGACTCATCAATAACAAATCTGAAAGAACTCGTTGGGAAAATATTTCTGTCTTACGGAAAAGGCCGAGCGAAGCCCTTTTTTTAAAATGTGTAGAATTAACCAAATCAGAGGATCCGAAAAAAAGAAAAATAGGAATTGATATTCTTGCGCAATTTGGTTTGCCACCTAGACCATTTTTAAACCAATCAATAAAAGTTTTTTTCGACTTACTGCAAACAGAAACTGACCCAAAAGTTCTTATGGCATTACTCTATGCAATCAGTCATAACAACAGCGATCTTAATCAATCACAAATACAAGAGTTATGCAGATTCTCAAACAATGATAATGAATATATTAAGGAAGGTTTAGTAGCGGCATTACTCGGTATAGATGATCCACAGGCAATAAAGACATTAATTCAATTATCTTCAGATAGATTAAGTCATATCCGCGATTGGGCAACATTTGGAATAGGAACCCAGATTGACAGAAATAACAAAAAAATAAGGGAAGCTCTTTGGAATAGAGTAAATGATAGACATCAGGATACGAAACTTGAAGCTATTTTGGGATTAGCAAAACGTAAAGACAGTCGAGTCAAGGACATAATTATCAGAGAACTAATAGACGGTGAGTTTGGAAGTATACTTTTTGAAGCTATAATTGAGCTGGAAGACAAAGAATTACTTCCACATTTAGAAACGGTATTGGAATCCTCCAAAAATAATAATGATATAAATGTTGAATGGATTGAAGAATTAAAACTCTGCATTCAAGATTTAAAGGAGCTTCCCGATAAAAGAAAAACGACACATAACACTAAGCCGAATAGCTGAAATACCGTCAAAAAAAGCCTGAA
>NZ_AMZN01000077.1 GCF_000331535.1 Fulvivirga imtechensis AK7
AAGGCCCGAGCAAATTGCTCAAGCCTGGTTTAGTAGCCCGTAGGGGAATCGAACCCCTGTTTCCAGGATGAAAACCTGGCGTCCTGACCCCTAGACGAACGGGCCTTTTATTAAGGTGATGCAAAGATATACGGGTGATTTATAAATCCAAAACTGGTGACTAAATTTTTTTGAAAATTTTACATCTTTTTTAAAACCTCTTTTAATTGGTTTTAGATACAGTGTATTGTATTTTTGCCGCGAAATTAACAGTAACCATAACCCACTAATAATGACTAGAGTTGCAATCAACGGCTTTGGAAGAATAGGTCGACTAGCCTTCAAAGCACTATTACAAAAAGGAAATGTTGAAGTAGTTGCCATCAATGACCTCACTGATGTAGCTACACTCGCTCACCTGCTTAAGTACGATTCTATTCATGGTAGATTTGACGGTACAGTTGAAGCTACTAATGACGGACTTAAAGTGAATGGCCAGATCATTAAGGTTTTGGCTGAGCGTGATCCTGCTCAGTTGCCATGGGGAAAAATGAATGTAGATGTCGTACTGGAATCCACAGGAAGATTTGTGGATGAAGAAGGTTCTAAAAAACATATACAGGCAGGCGCTAAGAGAGTAGTGATCTCCGCACCTGCCAAAGGAAATATTCCTACAGTGGTATTAGGAGTAAATGATGACATACTGACCGGAAACGAAGAGGTAGTATCTAACGCTTCATGTACTACCAACTGCCTTGCTCCTGTAGCTAAGGTATTAAATGATAACTTCGGACTGGAAAGCGGTTTCATCACGACTATCCACGCCTATACGTCAGACCAAAGCCTGCAGGATGGTCCTCATAAAGACCTGAGAAGGGCAAGAGCTGCTGCTATCAACATTGTTCCTACCACTACAGGAGCTGCAAAAGCTGTTGGCCTCGTACTTCCTGAGCTTAAAGGTAAGCTTGATGGTAATGCGGTAAGAGTACCTACGCCTACCGGATCGCTAACTGACCTGGTTTGTGTGCTGAAAAAAGAGGCTTCCGTAGAAGAGATCAACGCTGCTATGAAGGCTGCTTCAGAAGGACCTATGAAAGGTATCCTGGAGTACACTGAAGATCCTATCGTTTCTTCCGATATCATCGGCAACCCTCACTCATCCATATTTGATGCTCAAATGACTTCAACAAATGGTAAAGTAGTGAAAGTGGTAAGCTGGTACGATAACGAAGCAGGTTACTCCAACCGCGTAGCTGATCTTATTGCTAAGCTTTAAAGATTAGAACACAATAAAAAAGGCTGTGTTAAAAGCCAGTAGTTCGTCATTCCAAACTGATTTGGAATCCCCTGAAAATGAGTAAAATCTAATCAGGGGATCCTGAATCAAGTTCAGGAGGACGTTAGAAGGAGACTTTTGACACAGCCTCGTTTTTTTATACCGATCTACCCTATATCGACTGCAACTGCTCCTCCGTGGCCTCGATATTGTGATAAACCTTCTGCACATCATCATCGTCTTCAAGCGCCTCTATCAGCTTCATCACTTTGTCAAATTGCTCATCGTCTAATGCTACGGTCGTGGTGGGTATTCTTTGCAGTTCTGCCGTTTCAGCTTCCAAACTAAGCTCATCGAGCTTGTGTTGCATATTGCCGAAGTCCTCCATCGCGCAGGTCACCTCTACATACCCTTCGTTAAACTCTACCTCCTCAGCTCCTCCATCAATCAGTTCCAAAGTCAGGTCATCCTGATCCGTCTCCTCATTTTGCACGATCAGAAAGGTGCCCTTTCTTTCAAACATATAGTCAACAGAACCATTGACCCCGAGACTTCCTCCATACTTTGAGAACAAAGATCTTACACTTGCTACGGTCCGGTTGAGATTATCCGTAGCGCATTCTACAAAAACTGCCACCCCATGAGGGCCATACCCTTCGTAGGTGGTTTCTATGTAATCCACCGCATCGCTACCAGATCCTTTGTTGATCGCACGTTCAATATTATCCTTGGGTACGTTCTGTCCTTTGGCATTTTGAATGGCCAACCTCAATCTCGGATTACCTTCGGGGTCCGGTCCGCCCTCACGGGCTGCTACTGTGATCTCTTTGATCAGTTTTGTGAATATCTGACCTCTCTTTGCGTCCTGGGCTCCTTTTCTACGCTTAATATTTGCCCACTTACTATGTCCAGCCATAAATATTATGCTTAAAAAGTTCTTCAATTATTCAAAAATAGTCATTTTTTGACAGCCATGCTGTGCTTATACCAGATATTCAAGGATACACCGGCCAGCACGACCAACATACCGACATAGGTCATCAGGTTGAACGTTTCATCAAAAATGATCCAGCCAAAACCCAGTGCATAGATGATACTGATATACTTAAGGCTGGCCACTTTTGAAAGTTCCTCCGCCTGATAAGCCTTGGTCATGAAGTATTGGGCTACCTGTGTGAGTACCCCTATCAGAAGCAGGAAAAGCCACTCCCGCCCCACCGGTTGCTCCCATTCAAATAACGAGTAAGCACCAGTAACCGGAATAGTGACCAGGGGAAAGTAAAATACGATCACCAGGGGATGTTCCGTGGTATTGACTTTGCGAATGAAGTTGTACGCCAGACCTGAAAAGAATGCAGCAAAAACACCTATTATCATGTAAAGCGGTGTTATCCGATGGTCAAAGCCCTGTATAACTACAATTCCACCGAATGCAATAAGAAAAAACAGCCACTGTAGTGGCTTTACTCTTTCCTTTACAATAAAAATACCCAATATAGAGGTGAATATCGGTGAAAGAAATTGAATTGTGACCGCACTCGCCAGGGGAATAGCCTGCAAAGTAATGAAGTATAAGATCAACGCAATGGCTCCGCTCAGCCCTCTGAGTAACAATATTTTTTTATTACCACCCCATATATTAACCTGGCTGCCTTTTAAAAAACCATAGCTAAGTACTAAGGAGATCACCGAACGAAAAAACACAATTTCAGTCGCAGGAATGTTGGGTACCAGCTTTACGAAAACATTCATCAATGCAAATACAAAACCCGCCACCAACATGTATTTTACCCCTTTCGTAAACATCGTGCAAATAACCATTAAAAGAATGAGAAAGGAAAGTGGACTGGCTTTTTGGTGACTGGTTAACTGGTGACTGGTTCTGGTGGCTTGTTTGATGTTTGACGTTTCCTGTTTCTATTTGATGTTTGATGTTTTGGGGTTTGTTGATTGTTTGATGATGTTGGGGGTTCACGGTGACCGGAAGTCAGGTTAACACAGGCGAACCAACTCTCCTCCCGGAAGGAGACACAGAGGTGGGTATGAAGCCCGAAGATCAAAGTCGGAAGTCTGAAGCACTATGTAATGATAAAACTATAAACTCTGAACGGTGAACGGTGAACTGTGAACGGTGAACTGAGAAAAACATTACCTTTACACTTCGGCATAAAATAAAATGTTGGCAAAGCAGTTTATACAATTGTCTTACTTGGCTGTAAGAAAATACTTGTAGTCATCGGTGGGAATCGAAGCGATGTGCAGCAAAAGAGAGGGGATTGCCACACTTCATTCGCAATGACCGGCTTTGCAAACATCACTGCAAGCGGCTGATAAGGAGCGCGGCAGTCCCAAAATTGAACTTAAACGTCACTGCGAGCGACCGGTAGGAAGCGCGGCAGTCCCCTAAGTTAGAAGAGTGGTTAAAGTCTTGAAGCAATATGGTGTTCGTTATTGATTGGGGGATTGCCACGTTAGGAGCAGCTTCCTGTCCGTCAGATGCTCCTTCCTCCCGATATAAAGTTAAATAAAGTTCGGGACAGGTCGCAATGACGATAAGTTGGAGTTTTTTTAAAGATAAATTAAATGCATCCGATTCTGTTTGAAATACCGCTGCCAGATTTTTTAAAAAATTGGTTCGGCGAATATCTAACGATATATTCTTACGGTTTTTTTATTGTCATCGGAGCGATACTCAGTGTAACCTACGTGGCCTGGCAAACCAAAAAGAAGTTTGATCTTTCCTTTGATGCCGTGAACACACTGTTCCTGCTGTTACTGCTCGCAGCAATTATTGGCGGCAAGGCGCTGCTTTTTTTCGAAAGACCGGCTTTCTATTTAAAAAATTTCGGTGATCTTCTTTCAGGAAGGGGTTTTGTCTTCTATGGGTCCTTGTTATTCACCATCCCTACCATGCTATGGTTCTTTAAAAAACATCGGCTCCCCACGAGGCCCATGCTGGACATAATGGCTATCACTACTTGTATTGTACATTTTTTCGGCAGATTAGGCTGTTTTATGGCAGGATGCTGCCATGGTATTGAATGGCATGGCCCGCTAGCTGTTGTATTTTCCGATTCCGCTTGTCTCGCTCCATTGAATACACCTTTGCATCCGACTCAACTCTATAGCGCACTGATGATCTTAAGTATCCTTATCGGGCTACATTTCCTAAAGTCTAAAAAGAAGTTTGAAGGGCAATTATTTCTTACCTATCTGATGGTCTATGCCATAGGCAGGTCGGTCATAGAAGTCTTTAGAGGAGATGTCTCCCGTGGATTTGTTGTAGAGGGCTATCTATCGCATTCGCAATTCATATCATTGCTCATTTTTGTGATAGCAGCATTTTTTTACTACGAATATTTAAAGAAAAGCAGCTTGGGGAATGTAAAACAGCCATTGTAATTGTTTAAATTAGCTATATGCTTGATTATTATAAAATATTGGGCATCACGCGGAATGCTGATCACGAAATAATTAAAGCCGCTTATAAGAAACTGGCTCTGAAGTATCACCCTGACCGCAACCCAAATAATAAAGATGCAGAAGAATGCTTTAAGCTGATCAACGAAGCTCATCAGGTATTGTCTAATGCACACAAAAAAGCGCAGTATGATCTTATTCTAAATTATTCATACCAATCCTACGAGGCTACACAACGCACAAGAACTTCTTCACAACACCCTCCTCGAAGAAGATCGGAAAGAAGCGTTTATGATCGATATGGTAAGCAACCGTGGGGATACGCACCTAACTACAAAACGGCACCCCCATACAAAATTGACAAAAACTACTATAAGGTACAGCTATTTACCCTTACTGCGGTTTGTATCGTTGCCATACTTATCACCGGACTTATCAAAATCAACCTGTACCTGGAAGAACAAAGAGCATTGGAGCTAAAAGCTAAAAATGATCAAATACTTGCTCAGGCCCAATTACTGTATGACAACAGCAAGTATCGTCAGGCTTTTGACATGATCACAGGCCTCATTAGAGACAACCCCATTGAATCAGTATACGCGGTGAAAAAAGAAGCGATGTTGGCCGGCTTGTATGATCAAACGATAGCATTGTACAAGCACGCTGACTATCAATCAGCAGTACTAAACCTCGAAGTGTTGCGTGATTATCAACGTCCAATGAGCCTGAATACATGGCGAATGATAGCAGATTGCAATTATCAATTAAAAAATTACAGGCAGGCCATTCATGCACTGGATTATATTTTTATCAGGGATAAGAATAACATCGAGTTGGCGACCACTATTGGTAACATTTATTATGATCATTTGGGAAATATAAGCAAGGCACTGGAATACTACAATGAAGCCAAACGTATGTTCAAAGACCAGCAAAGCTCTACCTATGGGAAAGCGTTTGAGTTGGTAATGTCCGTGAAAAATACGCCTCCTATTTATTATGAGCTTTTCTTTAAAAGGGCAGAGATCAATATGGCAGATAAAAACTTTGAAGAAGCAATAACAGATTATAACTGGGCCATTTTTCTAAGACCTGACAGTGCAGGCGCCTATTACTATCGTGGTAATTGTAAACAAAAAACAGGAAAAATTTCAAGCGCCTGCCGAGATTGGAAAAATGCTGCCGACCTTGGCCACAAGGAAGCAAAGCAATTGGCGTTAAGAAATTGCAGTATGTAAAATAAAGGTGTCTCAAAAGTCAAAAATTTAATGTAACAGTCATTCTGACGAAGGAAGAACCTTCCTAAGATTGTGAATTCTGCCTTTGAAACTGAGTAAGATCCCTCGTTGCCTACCAATGACAAGTTTTTACTAGTGTTGAGTTAAGTGTACTGTGCCGTATAAGTTGCAGTT
>NZ_AMZN01000078.1 GCF_000331535.1 Fulvivirga imtechensis AK7
GACAACTCCTATTATTGAAGCCAGTCCTTAACTTAAGAGCATTGCTGGCCTTTCCAGAGGGTGCTAAATCAAAATATCGTGAACTTTATTAGCATTGTCCTCCGCTGGCGGAGGTGGCCAAAGGTCGGAGGTGGAGAAACGCACCCAGGAGGCGAGTAGTGCACGTGTTTTCGATGCAAACTCGTCTTTCACTCAATACAGCAACTAGGTTGCCTGCTGCTTCTGCCGATTGTAGATTTTGTTTTTGGGGATCCTGCATATTTTCTCCGTTGCTCCACGAAAATTCCAGGATGACGTGGTAGTTTGCGATCGCTGTTTTCTCAGTTTCTTCTGTGGTTAATGATGTGTCATTATTCACAAAATCAACAGAAGTTGTTGGTTGCTGCGGGATGACATTCTTAGCTTAATAGCATTAGAATCATTTGTCATCGCTTTTGAGTGGCAACAACCACTCCGAATGTTCAAAACGTTTCCATTCAATTTTGGCAAGATCGACTTCACGATCGTATAAAGGCTGCATAGGCCGGCCGTTGAGGCTTACCGAACTGTTGGCATAAATTTCAATTTCAGGAAAGCCTTTTACGGCATATTCTTTTTTAAGTATCTGCACAAACTGCCAGCACATATCCGGCCGTGTAGCTACAGCCCTTGACTGCTTTGGGGTTAAATACTCCACCGGACGCACTTTCCATTGTTTACCGCTCTTCGGATCTACAACATCGAAGCTTACAAAGCCCGTCTTTACGCGAAGCATCATATGCCAGGCCAGGCGATGGCCCTCCTCCGTCCAGATAGAGCTGCCCGGAAATAGCCAGTGGCGAAGAGGAAGTAATAGTTGTATGACAAAATAAACTGCCAGTGCCATGATCAACAATGGCTTTGGGCTGTACAACGAATCATTGACCACTGCTGGTTTTGGTTTCTTTTTAAAGAATATTTTCCTTACCACTTCCGGTTCGAAAAAAAATACACCAATAGCAATGCCCATGTATGGGAAAATGCCTACCTGAAAAACCGCCGAATTAAAAATATGAAAGAAAATGGAGGCGATGAAAGCATACTTTCTTGTTTTCTTCCAGATCAGCCCGGGGGCAATCAGCAGATCAAAAAGAATACCCCCATATGCCACTGCATACTGAAACCACTTTTTTGCCAGCAAAGGCCCTATCAGGAAATAATCGCTCTTATAGTCAAACCATATGCTTACCGGTTTGGCATAGAACCAGTCGGCATGCATCTTGGCTACCGAAGCATAGATATATACAATCGTGATCTGCAGTGCAAAGATCCAAAGACACCACTGCGGGCATATAAGGCTTTTCAAAGCAGGCCTTCGCTTTGCATCCATTGAAGCATATGCTTGCGCAGGTACCAGGCACATCAGAAGGCAGAGGAGTACCAACAGATAATAATGGTTATTGTAGTTAGTCTTTTGCATGAAATAAACACCGGACCACATAATGGTATAGATACCGATACCGAGCCTGTAGTATAGGCCCAACATCACCATCAGACCCGCTATACCCATAATTATATAGTAGATGTACATACCATAGCCGGGCAGGGGTTGTAGCCAGGCAAAATCCATAAAGGGGAAGGTATAGACCGGTTCTATGAAAGCTCGTTTTACCCACCCGGTAAGTATTGCTCCCCACGCCTCGAGGAATATTAGCAGCCCAAAAACGATCCTGAAAAGTATCAAGGGGCTGTTATCGACCGGGCGAAATAATTTTTGCATTAAAGTCATGGCCGGTCAGCATTCAAATTCATAGTACCCGGTCTGTCCGGACGTAGAGTTGCAAATGGTAGTACGCCTTTGCTTAGTTGCTTCATTGCTTAAAAATCAACTTTTTATAAATAATATGTGTTATTGATTTACGATTTTTTTAAATTATCAAACAGATTCTAAGTTGGGAAAGTATGCCTACCGTAAAAACTACATTTAAACTTACTTATACTCCCGAGCAATATCGAAAGGCTGCTGAATATATTGAAGATATGAAGCGGCACCCCAAAAGGGTATTCTGGCTGGGGAAGGAAGGAAAAACAGATGAAGAGCTCATCTATTCACACATTGCGCACCGGATATTGTCCGGCTTTTACAACAACTATGACCCATCATTTGCCAAAAGGCAGATCATCGATATGGTTAACAGGTCAGAAGACTAGAATTTAACCCCCAGATCCAGACCTATATAGTCATTTTTGAGAATGACATCTTCATCTAAGGGCAAATGCTTATCGATAGTATTGAGCAAACCCCGGCTGTAGGTAAACCCTCCAAATACAATGGTGTTTACCCCAACTTTATATTCAAGCCCAACACCCACCAATAGCGAAGTATCGAACAGCCTGAAGTCCTCAACAAACACGTAACTATCTTTCCTGGGCTCCTCCTTCACGTTAAATTCTATCGTACCACCTACCTGAAAATAGATCCTCTTGTCAAGCGATACTTCATTAGTAAATAGCTTTAATGTAACTGGCACCTGAATATATTGAAGTGCGTACTCTTCAGTGGTAGTTGTTGTCGCTGTTTTAGCTTTAAACGCCCCTCTTTTTGACGCTAAAAGTATTCCTGAGCTGAAATAATAGTTTTCGGTAAGCGGATAATCAGCTATCAACCCGGCGGTAAATCTTAACCCTGCCCCGTCAGAACTAAAAGACGCTTCCCCGGAGTCTGAATCAATTCTGTTAGTTGAAATTGTCGGGCTAAATTTGAAACCCAGTTTAAATTGTGCAAAACCAATAGAAGAAGATGCTAATAAAAGGACAATCAACAGCAGATTTTTTCTCATTACAGTATAATTTTTAGTTATTAATGTGAGTTCTACATAGCGAAGCTAAAGGTATACATATCAGGAAAACCGGACAAAAAACTCTACTTAAGGTCATTCTGCCTGTCCCGAACTTGCCTCGGGGAAGAATGAAGAATCTTACTAAGTTCAAGGGTACAATTAAAAACTTAGAAAGATCCTTCTTCTCGTCAGGATGACTGCGTATTTTCAAGCATTTTATATCGAACTCACTTTGTTTAGTGTGTTCAATATTTTTGAAACATTAACGACAAAATAAACGAATAGTTTAGTTATGATAAAAGGGCTACGGGTATTATTACTGATTATGTCTGCTGCATTTCTATTCACAGCATGCAACGATGAAACTAAAGAATGCGCATACCAGCCTGACATATCAGCAGTAAAAATAGAACTGGAAGTTGAGCAGTTAGAAGACCAACTGCTCAGTGTGAAAACAAAATCGGAGCTGCGTTCATTCCTACAGGCGCACCCGGTTATTACGCAATTCTTTTTAAAGCAGAGTCAATATCCTGATGACTCTATTATGATGGAGGTCTTGTTCAAGAGATTTCAAAACCCACACATTGATACGCTGCGACATGAAATAGACAGAGTTTTTGGCGATCTGTCAGCGCTTAAAGCCGATTTAAACACTGCTTTTACTCATCTAAAATATTATTACCCTGATGTTGAGCTACCTAAAGTTCAGACCATAGCCACCGGTCTCGATAATGACCTTTATGTTTCGGATTCCCTCATCGTAATCGGGCTTGACTACTACCTGGGTGATCATGCCAAATTCAGGCCCCTAGGCCTCTATCAGTACATGCTGGACAGGTACCGGCCAGAGTATATTGTACCATCCATTATGTTGCTGTATGGAATATCGGGGCAGTACAACAAAACGGATGTATCGGACAAAACCATGCTCGCTGATATGATTGGTTATGGGAAGTCGTTTTATTTTGCCAAACGTATGCTGCCATGTGCTCCTGATAGTGTGTTGATCTGGTATTCGCCAGAGGAGCTAAAAGGCGTACGCGAAAATAGGGATATTGTGTGGGCACATTTCATCGAAAATCAGTTGCTCTATGAAACCAACCATATGGTGAAGAAAAAATACATCGATGAACGTCCTAAAACCTTCGAAATCGGAGAAAAAGCCCCGGGCCGCATTGGTACATGGCTTGGCTGGGAAATTGTGAATCAGTATATGCAGAAGCACAAGGAAGTGACCCTCCCGGAGCTCATGAACATCTCAGATGCCAAGAAAATATTTAACGAGGCAAACTACAAACCTAAAAGACCATAGCCAGGTTGTTTACATATTTTGGAAGGGGTCTATCCCATCATTGAGGTCAGACACCTCCATGGCCAGTTTAATATCGGATATTTTTATATCCATAATGCCATCATGTAAGTTGCTTAACTTCACCCCGTTTTCATAGGTTTCCCACCCCTCCCAGCTAAATTCCATCCCTCCCACAGGGATGATCCGTACCCACAACTGCCAGGCCTGAGGGGTGCCATCATCATCCAGTATCCAGAGGTAGGAATCTCCAGGGGTAACCCCTCCTGAAGCGTAAGAAACCAGCAGAGCATCTCCACGATCAGTTTTTACCAGCTTTCTGCTGGTGCCCGGGTCATATACTTTAAACGGAGCCGCCAGCCAGAACGAGTCATTGGCAAAGTATTCCCAGGCCGTTTTCAATGCTTCGGAAGCTTCATCTCCACTCAACTCCTTCCCATTTTTAAAAGCTTTTCCCGACTGATCAGTGGTTCTTAGCAATACCTGAAAATCATCCCATAGCACCCGAACAAGATTTCTCTTCTTATCCCATAAGAAATTATGGCCTCTGAAAAAGGTCCATTGAGCTGCAACTGTGCTTTCCCACGCCTGATAGTTTACAGCGCGAAGCATTTTATCTGCCAGTTGATCTGCGGCCGGGCCTTCCTCACCTTCCGGCAGGGGTTTGTCAAAAAAGAAAAATAACATCAGCCCCAGTAGCAGAGCCAGGGTCAGTATGAATGCAATTTTTTTGGCCAGTTTGATCATATCACTTGTCAATATGGTTAATTTATGTGAAAAAATAAGTGTCTTCGGAAAATGTTGGCCTAACTTCCTGAAAAGTATGACTTTGAAACTACCGGGGGAGGTATTATATTGACCCCATGATCCGCGAAAGCATAAAAGAAAACCTGATAGGCATGAACAAAGAATTTCGGTTCAGGGGTAAAGAGCAAACCCGTATCGAAACCTTTAGCGATGCTGTATTTGCCTTGGCAATTACCATGCTTATTGTTTCTACCGAGATGCCTAAAGACTTTACCGAGATGCTCACTTTTGTGGCCGATCTGTTGCCATTTGGGCTTTGTATGGCCTTGATCGTGTATATCTGGTATGAACACTTTCAGTTCTTCATACGCTATGGCTTTCGCAACCCGCGGATTGTAGTATTTAACGCTATGCTGCTGTTTGTAGTGCTGTTTTATGTATATCCGCTAAAATTTCTTGCAAAGCTGCTGGTGGTCATTTACAGCAATATATTCATGAGCCTTTTTGGATATGAACGCGCCACACTGAGCGGAGTGCAGATGATTTCCAACGAGGAAATGCCCCAACTGATGATTATATACGGACTTGGTGCAGCGCTCGTTTTTGCTATTCTTACTTTGATGTACAAATATGCACTGAAAAAAAGTGAGGAACTCGAGCTAAATGAAATCGAGATGTTCGACACCAGGACCAGCCTTTACACCAATATCATCATGGGTTCAGTACCACTGCTGTCGGTCCTTTTCGCCTGGATCTTCTCCCCTTATTGGTTTTCCTCTATTATCTCCGGCTTTACCTATATGCTCTATCCCGGCATATTTGCCATCTATGGCAGTAAGCGCGGCAGGAAAAGAAAGCTACTGGTACAGCGCTTGGGGCTTTAGCGCTGCTGGGTGCGGGTCGCTGGTCACTGGTTGCTTGCCGGAAAGCTTTACTAGTCCTTATAGGCTTAGTAAAGCAGCATTCGTAACGCAATATTCACGACTAAATACTCAGGATCCTACTTGCCGATCAGTGTTCTTGTTACTGGCTACTCATGAAAAACTGAGAACTGGGAACCGAGAACAGTTGTACTGGGGACTGGTCATCAAACAGGAAACATCAAACCCTCTACTGGCGCGCATTTAGATAGCGTAACGCGTGCCTATACCAATATACAGCACAACTTACCAGCATATATCATTGCCAACTGCCGACTGCTTTATATCCTTGCCTGATACGTATAAAGCTGATAATACCTACCCTCTTTGGCAATCAGCTCATCATGCTGTCCTCGCTCTACGATCTCCCCGTTTTCGATCACCAGTATCTGGTTAGCCTGACGAATGGTGCTAAGGCGGTGAGCGATGACAAAAGTCGTACGTCCCTTCATAAGCCCTTTGAGGCTTTCCTGTATATAGGCTTCGCTCTCCATATCCAGGTTCGAAGTTGCCTCATCGAGGATCAGTATTCTGGGGTCTGCCAAAATAGCTCTCGCTATTGCAATACGCTGCTGCTGACCCCCGGAAAGCTTTACTCCCCTTTCTCCAATCAATGTATTCAGTCCCTCTTCAAATCGATCTGTGAACTCATCTACGTGTGCAGCACGCACCGCGTTGATCAGTTGATCTTCGGTGGCATCCGGCCTGGGAAACAGAATATTCTCTCTGATGGTACCTTCAAACAGAAAATCATTTTGCAGCACCACACCAAGGTGCTTTCTATAGCTCTCCAGCTTGATCTTGCTTAGATCCCGGCCATCTATTTCCACCAGTCCCCCTGCCGGTGTCAGGAAAGAAGCCGCCAAACCAGCTATGGTAGTTTTCCCTGAACCAGAAGTACCCACCAGTGCCGTCACAGAACCTGAAGGCGCCTCAAAGCTGATGTCGTGGACAACATTCTTACCCTCCTCATAGGCAAAGGATACATTTTTAAAAGATATATCTCCTTTTACATGGTTCAACTCTTCGGTTCTGACATTGCCATCATCCTCCAGGGGGGTGTTCAATATCTCTTCCGTACGGTCAAGGCCAGCAAAGGCTTCAGTAAGCTGACTCCCGATATTGCTCATTTGTACAATAGGGGCAATCATAAAGCCCAAATACAGTGTAAAAGCAAGAAAATCGCCAAAAGACAGATCATTATTCATGATCATGTACCCACCGATACCCATGATACCGGTGGAGGCGAGGCCAAGTAAAAAGGTGGCCGAGCTGGTAACAAGGCTTGTGGAGGTAAGGCTTTTCTTGATATTCTGGAACAGCCTCGTTACCCCCGATTCAAAAGTTTTGATCTCCTGCTCCTCGGCATTGAAGCCTTTGATCACCCTGATGCCTCCAAGCGTTTCTGTTAACCGGCCTGTTACTTCAGCGTTGATCACCCCGCGCTCCCTGAAGATCGGCCTGATGTAGCCAAACGCCTTCAAGGAGATCAACCCGAATATGATCACCGGCACTAAAACATACAGGGTCATCATCGGGCTGATGCTAATGAGCAACACAAGGCAGATAGCTGAGGTAAGCAGCCCGCCAAAAAGCTGTGCGAGACCCGTTCCCACTATATTTCTCACCCCTTCTACATCAGTCATGATCCTGGAAACCAATTCTCCGGTTTTGGTATTGTCAAAAAACCTGATGGGCAGACGTATGATGTGTCGCTGTACCTTGGCTCGAAGCTGAGCGATCAGATGTTGTGCTTCCACACTCAGGATCTGGGTCAGTGCAAACGAGGTAACGGCTTGTATAAGCACCGCGCCGACTACAGCCAGCAACAATATTTTGAGCAGCTCCATATTATTGTTAGGAATAACATCGTCCATCAGGTACTTGGATGCCCCCGGCAATACCAGGCCGGCCAACCGGCTGATAATGATCAGGAAAAGACCTATTAATAAATGCTTTCTTCTGGGCCAGACAATGGTTTTGAACACGTGGCCTATGGTCACTTTGGATTTACTCATGAGTTTGCTATGGTGGCTTTTTATATGTAGACGTATTGATTGATTTTTTCTTTTACGGAAATGTTTATTTTTTCATAAAAGTAAAAGAGATACACCAAGTCTATAGAGTGACTTCTAACGTAGTTTCTCGGAATTGGATACGTTAAGTAAATTAAATCGCTGAAAAGATAAAAAATAAATAAATCTGGCATGGGTTATCTGAAACTGGCAATGATCACTGAATTCATTGACTATTTTCACCCTCTTTTTTCTTTATATTGTGTTATAGCGAAAGCTGGCTATTTCGGATCAAATGGTGCCAAAATCAATTTCGGTTGGTTTGTACCTCTTTAGGAGATCAAGAGCTGTAATATCGCGGAAAAAACAACCACACCAGGCGCCACCGGGAGGCAATAGTGGTTTTAGTTGGTAAATTGCCTGTGAGCACAGACTACGGGTGCATAATTAATGGCGGGGCTTGTAAGGGAGCATTTTACCTCGTATTATTGTCAAAAAAGTATGCTAATGAAACTTTGTTTTTTTCTATTCTTCAATTTATTCGGTCTTACATTGCTAGCACAAACCGGGACTACCTTCAAAATCAGTGAAGGTTTTTCTTCCAATTCAAAGACTGGCGCATCGCACGCTTTGATGGTCAATTTAAATGGAGATATCGAACAACTGATCACTCACCTGCAAAAGGATTTTGCAAAAAAGGGTAGCTATGCCCTAAGTGACGGCATCGATCGGGACCTCTTTTTTTATAACATTTTAATTCCCGGACTCGGCGAGGAAAAAGTTACATTTAATTTAAGGTCCATCTCAAATGGCAATAAGCATATTATAACCATTACTTGTAGAGGCAAGAAAAAGAAAGATTTCTTAAAAAAAGGTTCTGACAGCCAGCCGGTAATCAGGGAGTATCTGGAGGGTGTACTCGGGAGGATGTGAAACCGCTACTTTGCTGGTCCTATTTGTTAGTGGTTTTAAGCATTCTTGCAGCCGCTCGGGCTGTTCCGAGTGAACAATATGCAGATAGGAGTTAAAAAGGGGAATAGTTTTAAGGCTCGGCTGAGCCGAGCCGTATGAAGTCTGTTATCAGCAAAACAAATATCCGTCATCCGGCACAACCGAGCGACTGCAGAGGAAGCAGGCACTACCACGGTTCTATAGTACATGCAGTGTTAGTACCCCGAATACTTACTATCCGACCATTCTATTCCAGAAACGTTACGTTCTTCTATAACACCGGTTGTTTGAGGTGTGCCGGGAGTTAAGTCTCTGACTTCAGAAACGGGTACCAGCCCCACGGCTTTATCTTTCTCATGCTGCATCCTTTCCTCTACTAGCTTCAAGGCTCTGGCTGATTCAACAAAAAGTGTTGCCATTTCAGAAAGAGGAATTACTTTGGCAAAGCGGTTCTCAAAAATTACTCCTTTCACCCCTTTCATCATCTCGTCAGATTCGTTGAGTCCAAACCTCGTAATGTTATAATCGCTCTCGGGGTTGATCTCACTCAGACCAGCTAATCCGGCCTGGGAAAAAGCATCACCTTGTGGCGCTTCGTTGTCTCTGCTAAATCCTATTTTGGCCGCTTCATCCTTTTTCAACTTGATTAAAGTCAACAACAGATGTTCCACAGTAATTGTCGAAGCTTGTTCTTCTTTACTCGCGTCCTGGCCTATCACCAGTTCTGATGGAACAACCTTGAATAATCTGCTCATATCATTTTCATGTCCGTTCAAGTAGTTCACCGTTTGCCTGAGAAAAGCTTTCTTTCCGGGTGAACTCATCCCGTTAAATATAGAATCCAAAGAAGTGCGGGACATTAATTTAATATACTCCTTTCCATATCGTTTCTGTTTGGAAACAGGTCGGCGAGAGTCTCTGATGTAACGGGTTATTAATTTAATGAGCTCAAGAGATTCCATTTCACCCCTCTCTTCGTCATTTTCAGGGTATTTGAAAGTCAGTTTATCAGCCGCTTGTTTGTCAAAAGGTTTTGATTGGGCTAAGGGGTGAAGGGTTGCGAGATAACTTTTCTCAAGGGCAATTAAAGAGGCCCCTGCTGTAAGTTGAGGAGATACTTGCGGGTCTTCGGATTTCACGTCTATATCGGGGGCTAACTTTGTCCAATCCAGGCTATTGGTTTTACTATCGGTTGTCGTTTTTGTTGTAATATTTGCATTACCCTCATGAGGATCGAACTGTGGACTTTCCCAATCGTTCTCAAGGGTAACATTCGGGTCACTTTCCATCATCTCCGTAAACGAGATAGAATCTTTTTGATCAAACAATTGAGCCCAAAAGGCGGCTGCTTTTTGCCAATCTTGTGCAGCTTCTTCCAAAGACTTAGGATCTCCTAGGATATCTACTGGATGTTGGATGAATTCTACCGTAAAGGACCTCACTGCCGCCACTCCTTTGTCAACTTTTTTAACTTCATTATCTGTTGTAATTTTGATTGTGCGCGACAATCTCCCCAAGCTATATTCTTCAAGCACTACATTCGGGTCGCTAATAATAGGATAGCTACTATCCTCCTCCAAATCGAGCGATGTTATACTTAATCTCTCACCGACTACCTCAGCTTCCAATCCAAACAGACCAATATGCCTCATTTGAAAAACATTTTTGGAGGGTGCTGAGTACTGCTGTTTAAGTTGGGTAGTATCAATGGAGCCATGATCGTCTTTTAGTGCCTTTTCACCCATAATGTCAGCTTCATGCTCCAGGTCGGCTTCAGTATTGATGTGGATATTGCCTTTCATTTGAAAAACTGCCTTCACCCTTCCCTGCTTCTGTTGTACCACATGCCACGCCTCGTGCGGCAGGTGTTTCTCCTGGCCCGGAGCAAGGTGAATATGCGTTCCCTGTGCAAAGGCGTGTGCCTGTAGCTGAGCAGGCTTGTCTGAGTTGTAATGGACTTTCACATCATCCATGGAGTGGCCGGAAAGGGCTTCAATTCCCGTTTTCAGGTGATCAGGCAGGCCTGTATTATTATTTTTCTTTTGGGAGGAAGAGTTCTGTATTGCATTAGCAGATTTCGCCTGCAGTTGAGCGGCTTCCTTCACCTGGGGACTGTTGTTGACCACTTCCTGCAGTGCTCTCTGAGCGATGGCTTCGGGACGGTTGTCGACAAACTGGAAAGCAGGTGAATGATCATCCCGCTTTCGGGAAACCTCATTAGCAGCAGGTTGTTTTTTGTTTTCGTGCTTTTTTTCAGCATGCGTAGGCATAGATTTCTTCATTCAGCGTTTGATTGCTAACGATCTCCCCGACCAATACATTATTTTAGCTGCCACCATGTTAGTATGGGCAGCAGATGAAAGTAATGATTTCTTCTTTGCCCGGCAAGCAGGCCGGGAAAATTTGTAAGGACCATTTGGAGGCTACTTCACTGAACTTCCAAAGTTTGGTAAAGCCGGGTTAAGCAACCGGTGTAGGAGTTGTGCATCTTGCCTCCTGTTTTTTTTCATTTTATTAACAAAAAACGGCAGAGTCATGATTAGAGGCCATTTATTATCTCCACCAGCTTGTCGGTACTGATATTTGCGCTAATCAATTTCCCTTCACTGTTAAATAAAAAATTTCGAGGAACGGAAGTAATCTGAAAAGTTCTAACTACCATACTGTCAGCTTTTAAATGGGTCCAGTGTGAAAGCCCTTCCTTTACTAAAAATTCGTCTGCTCCGCTGCAATTATATGCCAGTGTTGCTATAGCCACTTTTTGATTAAACTGGCTTTCGGCCGCGTCTAATTCCCGAAGCTTCGTTATGCATGGAGCACACCATGTGGCCCAAAAGTCTAATAGTACCCACTGATGATGCTCCAGTAGCGATCTAAGGCCAACATCCTGACCATCCAGTGTCTTCACCCTTAAATTAGGAAGTTCGTCTAGGTAAACCAGGTCGGTTTTTCCTGATTCTTTTCTGGCTGTTGCGATAGTATTAATGGTACCCTTGTCTTGCTTGAACCTGAGGTCAAAAGCATCACCATTTACTTCAATACCAACAAAAGGTTCTAAAAGGCTAAGGATAACCTGCTGATCTTTGTTCACCGTGCTTTTTTGGATACCTATATAATCAGCGCTATAGTCAAGATAGCTTCCGTTGTTGTTCCAATCAACAAGGAGTACAGGTACAGAAGTTTCTTTGATGCTTACATCAAGTAAGAGACAATTCTTTGATACTTTCTCATAAAGATATGTATCTACGAATACAGGTTTGTTGTCATAAGCGGCAAACGCCTTTTTTACTTGTTTGAATGCACTCTCGTTTTGCTGTGAATTGTTACTCCTGTTTTCAGTTGGTTGGCATGTGCTAAAAATCAAAAGTGTAATGAGGTAATTGATATTTTTCATGTTAATGTTAACAAACGGCTTTTTGTACAGCAGTGGTAGTTTTAGTAAATAAAAAGCACCATTTTGTCGAATATGCTAAGCTATTAAAAGTTTACTATTTGTATAGCTTTTACTATTTTTACTTCCGCGGTTTAGGATGCCGGAATGACAAGTGAAAAAAGCCATGGACTTACTAAAAGACTGCTCTTTTTTGGTGTTTTCACCAGCGAAACAGCGGACATCCAATACACTATCTTAAAACCCACAGCCGCCAGTGCCAACTACCTACTTTCAAAGCTGTTGCAAGAAACGAATAGCACCACCACTCAAGACTAAACAGCCTCAGAGCGTGTTTTACTAAACTTCCAAAGTTTGGTAAAGCTTACCTTCGTAGCCCGGAAAGCTTTACTAGTCCTTAGAGGCTTAGTAAAGCAGCACGGTTACATAACCATAATCGGGAACAGAAAACAGAAACGGACATCCTGCTTGCTGCTTGCCGCTTAAAGCCTGCAGCTCACTAGTACATTTTACCTAATTTCATAGTGAAAATTACCTAATAAAGACTAACAAAATTCTCACCCACATCTTTTAATGATGGCTTTTGAGATTTTCACCTTTCCAGAGATCATAACTTGTTGTGTTTATGAATTATTTTCGAATGAGTTGTAATCCGGGGAAAATATTTCTTACTTAAACTACTATATGAAAGATCTACTATTTACAGCCTTTTTCCAGGGGAGGGATGAGGAGTCTTTAGGAGCTGGAAATTGTGCTTCTGTTGCTGTAATTAAAGCTGCGATGTATACTTATGGATTTGACGTATTCACTTTAAATAGGAATTCTCATAAATACGACATTAGGTTGCAAAATGGAGAACAGGTAGCTTTTACGAAAGCGGAGCTAGACTACGCCAAAAGAGAGTCTTCATTTATTTTAGGCGAATCCAAAAGTGCTGCCGAGCAGTCCGAGTATAAAAAGATAATCGAGTATGCTCATTTATGCTTCGCCACTATTTGCAAAATGGCACAACTTAATGGAGACTACAGCAGTCGCTTTAGCAAATTTATCATCCCGGACTCATTTGAGATGGCAGTGGAAATAATTAATGATGGCACATTCACACCAAATGTTTATGAATTTCTTGGCTTAGAGGACTCAGTGACGCCAGCATATAGACTTAGGCTTACGAAAAAGATTCAGGAATCTTATGGGATGGTACTTTGGACGGGCTCACATGCCATGTTTGCTGCCGAGGGATATTTCGATCTTTACGGAAAGAAGGAAGAATTCAAGAACAGAGTTATGTTGAAATTACCGGGAAAAATAGCCACAGGAGTATTTCAGATTAAACCATAAAACAAAAAAATGGAATTATTTACTTTTAAAGAACGTGATGTAATCACTTCAATTTACAACGAACAAGGAATCAGGGATTTAAGAGAAGCAATTGAGCGTCCTGAATATGCAACTATGGCTTTACCAGAAGCCATGGGAGCGGTATCATATGTTGCTGATAACTCTCCCAATCCTTCTATGTTAGATCTATCAAATCAATTTGTCAATTTTCAACTATCCAACAGCTTAGACAAACCTTCTATTCAAGAATCATCACAGGTAGAGCCGGTTTTGAAGGGAAGTAGCGAGCAACCGGATGTGCTTGTCAATCTTGAAATGCTTTCTTTCCATATTGGCGCGAATGAAGACATCGATAAAAATTCGAGAGCAACGATCAGGATTAACATAGGAAAAGATGAAAATTCGAGAGACAAAAATTTTGATACGGCTTTTTGGAGTATTGCTGCCGGTTTGAACTTATATAATCAAGCAAAAAACAAAGTAGCTGACCCGAAGGATCTAAAGTCCGATTTTAAACAAGCGTTTGGTAACAGGCCGATCGAAATCCCTGGTGGTTTAAGCAAAATGACTTTTGAAGTGGTAAAGCATAGAGAGCCAAAGTGGTGGCAAAGAATTTTCAGGTTCATGCAGTCTGACACAGGAAAGTCGCTGATCTCTACCGTTGGCTTCCCTGCAATTACATCTACAGCCATTAATATGTTAGATGAGCTTTTGAATCGTCTCGATAAGTCGGAGCCGGAAATTTTATTTAAAAGCTTACCACTTAGACTTGCGCTTTCTGAACAGGCAAAAAACGATTTTACCGCAGGTAATCCCAGAATAAAAATGGGCTCGTTAAACCCTGGGTTTACAGTACTCGCCAGAGGTAAAGACTTTGAAACAATTGTAGATTCTGACGCAATATTCTATCCGTCTTATGGAAAACTGGTCCCTTCTGAGATAACCGAAGCCCAGTTACTAAGCGGACGTTATGATGATCCATTCAAAGACGTGACTTATTCAATATTTAGAGTAGGAATGCAAGAAACGAAGCTCGACCCGTCATTTAACTTTGGGTAAAGTAATAAAGTGAAATGGAAATGGACAACAAATAACTGTGGTTAATGAAGCTAAGAACAAACTTTTTTATAGGGTTATTAAGTATAATGCGTTAGGCAATGTAGATATATGGAAGAAAGACCTAGTAGAATAGAGCTGATAAGACTCTTAATACAAGATAGAGATCATCACTTTTCTCATCCTCATGATGTTGCTGTGAAGTTCTTTTATTCTTTAGGGGGCACTATAACGACAATACTCATAGCATTTTTCTTACAGTCGCTCGGCTGTGCCGAGTGACCAATATACGGATAGGAGTTAAAAAACGGGAATAGTTTTAAGCTCGGCTGAGCCGAGCAGTATGAAGCTTGGCCATCAGCACAACAAAACAAATATCCGTCACCCGGCACAGCCGAGCGACTGCAGAGTATCAAAACCTCCGGAAGTTTATATTTTTGACTTGCTTGATGCTCGGGCAACAATAATGTGTTTTTATACGCGCCATTTTACATAACACTCCTTAATATATGCAAGAAAGACCTAGTAGAATAGAGCTGATAAAACTCTTAATACAAGATAGAGATCATCACTTTTCTCATCCTCATGATGTTGCTGTGAAGTTCTTTTATTCTTTAGGGGGCACTATAACGACAATACTCATTGCATTTTTTATCAAGAATAGTGAAATATCAAATTTAAAAGAATTCGTCTTAGACAATTCAGAGATTTTTGGACTTTTTGGAATAACGATAATTGTTGGATATGCATTGATTTTTTGGGGATTAGGAGAGCATACAGCCATACACACGGATCAAAGAAAAAGAATCGAATCAGCTATTGAATATTTGATCGTAGTCAAACCTGAGGAATTCGATTTCGATACATTCTGGCAAAAATATGGACACATAGAATTAAAATATAGTAGAAGAAAAAGGGCTAAAACTTCAACGAATTTAATCGTAGCTGAGCCCGACACGCGAAACTGGCTTAACTACCATGATCGTAAAATAGAGTTAGGAATTGTGGTTATTCTTATTGGTGTAATTGGATTATTAACCACGCTATTTTTATAAACCACTGATTTGGGATGGCCATGAATATGTTAAAACCAAGTGAAATAAAACCTTAACAATTTGAAGCTTTTGACGATCCTTTTTGCCTCTTTTTTCTTGACAGCAGCAGATGTTTTCGTTTATGGACAACAAACTATCAACGGGCGAGTAATAAACGAAGAACTCGTAACTGTTCCGGAAGCCCAAATTTATGGGGAAGATACTCTATTACTAGGGCAAACAGACTTGAATGGGTACTTTGAAATCATAGTTCCTGAGGGGATAAATGATCTAGCCTTTGGCTGGATAGGTCATGAGTGGGCATCAATTTCTGATTACTGTAATTACATTGAGGTTATTTTATTGTATGATGCTACCTATCACTACAGGTCTAATCGTAAGATTGACAGGCTTCGCAGAAAGAGGTTCGATGAGCTTTCCGAACTTCATAAACAGGCAGTTGATGGAGGGCTGTTTAAAGCAGCCACACCCTGCTATGAAAGAGAATTTGTACCCATAAAGCCACAACTCGATGAAATAAAAGAAGAAATGAAAGCCGAAGAAAAGGTAAACAAGAAATACTTTAAAAAGTTAGCGGTGGGGGACACGATACGGATTCCCTACAGTGGCCACAATCGGGACCGGGAGGGCCGAATGGGTTTAGTGGTATTTTCTTATGTGGTAGACAATGAATCTTTTGACTGTCTGATTGAGGGTGTCATTCTGCAAAAGAATAGAAGAAATGGGCATAATTTAACCTACAAAGTAACAAACCTCGATAAATGTAACTACGGGACTGTCGTTTATGAGGATAACGAAGTGACTGTAGGGAGTATCTTACAGCACAATATGAAGTATTTTAAGGTTATAAAAGAGCCAAAGCCAAAGTAATGGTGGCGATTAATGGTGGTGGGCAAAGTAACTTTTTATGATAACCATGTAAAATATGACCTGGAGGTAAGCCGTGATTTCAGGAGAATAGATACCTTTATCAGATTTCAAAAGCTGGACTCATTTAACGAACTATCACTGGGAATAGGAACACATATTGGTTATAGATTGAGAAAGCGGTGAGTTTAAAGATGTTGCTTCTCAATATGATAGATAGTGCTTTACTAAACTTCCAAAGTTTGGTAAAGCTTACCTCCGTAGCCCGGAAAGCTTTACCAATCCTCAAAGGCTTAGTAAAGCAGACTTCCTTGCACACCACCACTCAAGACTAAAGACTCACGACTCAAGACTATCCATTAGTGCATTTCACCCAATTTCATAGTGAAAATTACCTAATCTAAAGCAGGCACAAGCATCACATAGCTTTCAACAGCTCCCCGGGCTCTATCTGCAAGGCTTTCGCGATGGTGATAAGCGTGCAAATAGAAGAATTCAACCTCCCCGTTTCAATACGGGCTATTTGGCTGAGGGCCAATCCTGACCGAAAAGCCAATTCTTCCTGTGTCAACCCCTTCTCTTTTCTTATGACCTTTAGATTGGTACCAAATTTTTCAAGTATCTCTTTATCCCTGATCTTATGCACAGGGTAAAGCTGAGGCAAAATATTTCTTAATATTATAGCAACTTTGCTATAAAATGTTAGTTTTGTATTCCAATGTAAATTTTACCGGATATCTTATGAACATACAGACATTTAAAGCATGCCACATTGAAAGATCTGCTCAATCTAATTCTAAAAATATATGAAAGCGCCCTTGGCAACCATTATTAACTAAAACCTTTAAAAATGAAAACTATGAAAAAATCAATTTATCTAGCACTACTTACTGCACTAGTGGTAATGAGTGGATGTCATCAGGAAAGTGACCAGATTTCCGATTCTGAACTGGATCAGTTTCTGCATTCAGAACAATACACCGTCTTTAAAACTAATTTTGAAAAATATAACGCTAACCTCAATTTTGATAACGTGGTGGAGACTGATTTAGGAAATGGCGAGACGTTGTATCAATTATCTACCAAACTTGTTGGTCTAGAGGTCGGTGTTCTGAATGTTATTATTAGTGATAATCAATTTAAATCTTTTTTTGAGCTTCGGACATTCAATTCCGACCTCTCAAAAGCAACTGTATCGTTTTATGGGCTTGATGGCGTAGAACAATTCAGTATGGTCGGGAGAAAACTCAATAACAGTGACTTATACGAGTTGAGTTTCTCTTCAAAATCAACCAGCGGGCGAATTAATAGCTGTATAGGCGATTGCTACAAAACAGCGTCTGATGCTTGTGATGGTGACGGTGATTGCAAATTACTTTGCGATCTTCTGGATATTGTCGGATATTGTACAGCATCACTTGCTTCGGCATGCTTTGGCCATTGCTATTTTTAATATATGGAACGGATAGAAATTCTATACGCTGTTATTTTGCTTGCCAATTTCGGATTGGTGGCCTATGCCATTATTCGCCTGATAAGAAAGAGCTTTCAAAATCCCCGGGCATTTAACACCGGATGGATTTGGGTAGTTGTACTTCTTCAGGGCATTGGTGCATTGATATATTTGGCAGCTAACAAAAAATAACCCCGGTTGCCGGGGGCTTTCTTTAAACCTAACATCCTTATGAGGACTAAATCATTTATCTGGGGACTTCTGGCCGGCATGGGTATTTTTCTCATTCCGATTATTGGTTTTTTTATTTATACCACAACTGTTCTCGGCCCTGAATTAGAAAAGCTGACCCAGGAATTGGACCCTCCGAAACACCTTTATACACGCTTGAATGAAACACTCACCCTGGTGCCTGTTTCAGGTGATAGTACCTCCATCGCCCTTCAGCTTAATGTACAAAGCAAACCCATTATTGTTAACCATTGGGCCACCTGGTGTAAACCATGTATTCTTGAAATGGAAAGCTTCGAGCGGCTTCATAGCCGATTGGGATCGGAGGTAGAATTCTATTTTCTTTCTAATGAACCTGCAGAAACGCAAAAGCAGCTGATCGATAAAAAAGGCTGGCAACTTCCTTTCTATCACTACTCAGACTCCCTGCCAAAAGACCTGTCGTTTAAGCAACTTCCCACCACTTACATTATCAAAAACGGTGTGATCTACTATAAACACGTGGGTAAGGCTGATTGGAATTCGGATGTTGTGGTTGATTTTATCAGGGGGTTGGGTAATTAGGTGTGCGCTGAGAAAGTAACAGGTCGCTAGCCGATGGTGTATAATCTGATGATATAGTGAAAACTAAGAATAACCCCGCTTGCCGCTTACAGCTTAAAGCTTGTAGCTCATCCACCCTTTGTTGGTGACTGGATCATACCCAACACTGTCTTACACGACCACCTTTGCCAACTGCCCCTGCCGACTGCCTTCTTTCAAAAAAGCATTCGGAGAAACAGAATAGCACCACCACTCAAGACTAAAGACTATCCATTAGTACATTTTACCCAATTTCATAGTGAAAATTACCTAAGCCGGGTTGGGTGAAATCTTTGATTACAGCCTATCAAGGCTATTTTACGATTTCCGCGTTTACAGTGGTCAAAATCCTTTGCTTTTAATTGATTATCTTTTGGAACGGCTTAAACACCGTGTTGACTGATTTTGAGCTTTCAAGTGTTTTCGGAAAGGCATCTGGGATTTTGGGAAAGCTTTCGTGGGAGTGAGGTACTGGCGGTGTATATTATATTCGTTTACAGACGTTTCTAGTCGTTTGTAGTCGGATAATGATCTGTGTGTGGTCTAGAGGATATATATGCAACGTTGCATATATTCGGTTGTTGTGCGCAAGCTGGCTAAACAGGTCATCTTCAAAAGATAAAAATCAGACAAATCAATAGCAGAAAATGCCTAAATTCAGCGAACAAACATTAACCAATTGGACAAAACCGCCAAGTGAATCTGAACAAACCAAGTTAGAAAATTCTGAAAAAATGGTACGTGACGCCATAAATTCAGCTGAAAAACTAAAAAATAAATCAACGGAAACATTTGGACAAGGATCATATGCAAATGATACAAATGTTCGACTGAATAGCGATATTGACATTAATGTACGATATACTGGTGGCTTCTTTTTTGATTTACCAAATGACAAAAGTGAGGCTGATGTAGGAATTGATAAACTTCCTCCATCCGGCTACTCATTTAATGAATTTAAAAATGATGTGGAAAATGCTCTCGTACAAAAATTCGGTAGGGATGACGTTAAAAGAAATGATAAGTGCATAACAATAGTAGGTAACACCTATAGAATACAAACTGATGTGGTTCCAACTTGGAATTACAGAAGATACAATAAGTCAGGAAGTTATGTTTTAGGTGCAAAGTTTTTTGCAGATAAAGGAAACGGTATAGTGAATTTTCCAAAACAACATATTTCCAATGCAATAAGTAAAAACACCGATACATACCGTAGATTCAAAAGGCTAACTAGATTACATAGAAAGTTGAGATATAGAATGATTGAGGATGGAGAAAATGTAAATGAAAATATAACTTCATTTCTCTTGGAGTGTCTTACATGGAATGTCCCTAATCATATTATGAACAATTACGATACCTGGACAGAGAGGCTCAAACAATCCATTATTTATTTGTACAACCATACAAAGACTTTAGAAGATTGTAAAAGCTGGGGTGAAGTTTCAGAATTATTTTATCTATTCCATGGTGGAAGAAAATGGTCGAGCAAGGATGTCAATCAATATATGGGACAACTATGGAACTACCTAGAATTTTAAAATGGTAACATATAATATTAGAATTTTTGCATTTGCAATTCTTGGTTTGGCTTTCGGAACTTATGTTATTTTGTTCCTGCTAACACAAGATTTAGATAGTATTGATTTCAACAAAGCCTTATCTCATATTTCAACAACAATTTCATTAAATATTATAGTTTGGCTAATCTTTATTAAATGGGCTTGGAAACTTAAAATATTTTATCCTTGGCTTGTTCCGTTTCCTAATTTAGCGGGTGATTGGACAGGAGAAATTAAATCAAATTGGAACGATAAAAATCTTGATTCAATTCAAACAGATGTTTCAATAAGACAAAGCTTTTTCCATATACAAGTAAAAGTAAAAACAGGAGAAAGTAAGAGTTATAGTATTGGAGCTTCGTTTGACATTGACCAAGATCGAGGCCAACAACAACTGTTTTATTCTTATCTAAACACCCCAAGACCTGGAGTAAGGGAAAGAAGTGAAATACACTACGGTTCAACAGTTTTATATTTTGATGGATTTAATGTGACGACAATGGAAGGAGAATATTGGACTTCAAGGGAAACTACAGGAGAAATTACATTAAAAAGAAAGATTGGCGAATAGCCAGCCAGCGCACAACACTAAGCCGAATAGCTGAAATACCGTCAAAAAAAGC
>NZ_AMZN01000079.1 GCF_000331535.1 Fulvivirga imtechensis AK7
TTCCATATCCCTGCTTTCCAACCAACTGATATAACTGGAATAAGGCTGGACAGCCGGCAACTGCACTTCCCGGCCAGCCAGGTAGCCCTGGTAAAGAGCTCCAAATTCATTAATCAATATACTCATACACCACCCATCCATCAACACATGATGATGGCTCCATATGAACTCATATTCTTCAGCTCCGGTACGATAAACCCTCACCCGCATCGGAACCTCCTCCCCTAAATCAAACTTCTCCGCCTTGTCTGATAACCGGTATTTCTCTACTACAGCTTTTCTACCATATGCTGATACTTCTTCCCTTACATCCTGATATATAAACTGACCCGCACGGTCAACCAAAACCACCTGGAGGTTACGATCATAACCTTCCAGTAAAAATAATGTACGTAACACATCATAACGCTTTACCAGAGACTGAAAACTCTTCTCCAGAAGGGCTACGTTAACTGCGCCTTCCAACCGGTAACTCATCTGCCCAAAGTAGTGATCCGCAGTCTCATCCATCAGGGTATGAAATATCATCCCCTCCTGCATCGGTGAAAGTGGGTAGATATCTTCTATCGCATTTTTCCCCTGAATGGCATCCAACTGATCAATACTTAGCTTATTATAAGTAAGGTCTGATGGAGTCAACTCCTGCTTCTCATAGGATAAACAGTACGCAATCAGCAGCTTCAGGCTCTCTTCATAGGTGCTCATCAAACTCCTGATCGTAGATCCTTCATACTGCTTTTCGCTATAGGAAAGGCCCAGTTCCAACTGGCCTCCAGCTATCATACCGGTAATATCCCAATCATGCTCCCGGCTCTCCAAAGGTGAAACCTCAAAACCACGACCTTCCCCGGAAATACTATATACACGACCTTCAGTATCGCTGTCAAACTGACCCAGGTAATTGAAGCTGATCAAAGAGTGCTCTTTTACCGCTATCGCAGAATCCAGGTACATACCCATCAGGTAATCCACCCCTTTGTTGGGAATCTGCCGTAAAGACTCCTTCACCGATTTGATCAGGTAAGATAACTCCTCCCCTGCCGAAACATCCAGAACAACAGGATAAAAGCTTGTAAACCAACCAACAGTACGACTAACATCCAATCCTTCCAATACCTCCTCTCGCCCATGCCCTTCCATATCTACACGTAAAGAGCCGGACCCAAACTGATGATGAACACTCAGAAGAAGCCCCGAAAGCAAAATATCATTGATCTGGGTGTGAAAAACCCCATTTACCTTGCTTAATAATTTCTCTGTATAGGCCCTGCTCAGTTGAAAACCCACAGTGCTTACATCCTGACGCTTATTGGAACCTTCTGCGTGATCTCGCCCGATCGCTATCTGAGCTCTGCTTAAAACACTATTCCAATATGCAAGCGCTGATTTGTAGTGACCACTCCTACGATATTCTTCCAGCTTTTTAGACCACAACTTAAAAGAATCCGTTTTCATCGGAAGTTTAAGCTCATCACCGCTCCTCAATTGATTGTACAACGTCTCAATGTCATCAAAAAGTATACGCCACGAAATACCATCAACCACCAAATGATGGATCACTATCAGCAACCGGCTGCCATCGGAAAGATCATACAAGCCCAACTTCATCAGCGGGCCCCGTTCCAGGTCTATACTCTCCTGCTGCTCCTCACAAAGTGCCATGAGGTGCTCATCGCCATTTTCCTCACCACTCAGGTCCCGGACAACTACTGACAGAGGGTAATCCAGGTCTTCATTGTACTGAACAACTGTTTCGCCTGAAAACTCGTATCTCATCCGTAGTGCATCATGATGTGACTGAAGGTGGGTAAATATCTTCCTTACCTCAAGCTCGGTGATCCGTTCAGGAAAACAAAACATCACAGACTGGTTAAAATGATGACGGAAGTGAAAATCCTGCGTGAAAAACTTCTTTTGAATACCCGTCAGTGGAACTTCTCCTGTAACAACCCCCTGCTCTGAGATCCTGGTCTTTTTCTTCACGTAAGGAGCCAGCTCACTAATCGTATGATAGGTAAGAATATCACGCACTGATACTTCATACCCCGATGACCTAACCCGAGAACTTATCTGGATAGATTTGATGGAATCACCACCCAATGAAAAAAAATTCTTCGTGGTACTCACCTTTTCTACTCCCAACACCTTGCTCCATACATCACTCAGCAACTGCTCTTCTTTAGTCTTCGGAGCAACATAATTCTCCGATATCGACATCTCCGGATCTGGTAAGGACTTACGGTCTACCTTGCCACTCGGGGTCAACGGAAATCGCTCCATATGAACGTAATGAACCGGAAGCATGTAGTCTGGCAAGCTCAGAGATAAATGATCCCGAAGTTCTTCGAACGAAATCTCCTCCGAAGATATATAGTAGCCTACCAGGTACTTGTCTCCTTCTCTTTCCCGGGCTACTACTACCGCATCTTTAATAGCATTATGTCCTACAAGGTGACTCTCTATCTCTCCTAACTCTATCCTAAAGCCACGGAGCTTCACCTGGTGGTCGATTCTGCCAAGGTACTCCATATTACCATCCGGTAGCCAACGTACCAGGTCTCCCGTCTTATATACCTTTTCCCCAGG
>NZ_AMZN01000080.1 GCF_000331535.1 Fulvivirga imtechensis AK7
TTGATCAGTAAGGATGTTATAGTAAACGAAGAGGCTTTCAATGCTTACCTTACCCTCCATGGAGTTACACACCTTCACGCCACGCCTACCTTTCTGGAACGTGTTACTCTCACAGCCGGGTTTATCCGGAGGGTTGCCTCTGGTGGGGAGGAATGTAACAGACAGTTAGCAGATAAATTTTACCCTAAATATGATTTTTACAATAAATACGGTCCCACCGAGACGACAGTAACCTCTCTTATATACAAGTATGTCAGGACAGATACAGCTAGGCCTACTGTTCCTATCGGTAAGCCTGTCAGGAATACGAGGGTTTATATTATGAGCACATCGGGTCAACTTCAGCCATTGGGA
>NZ_AMZN01000081.1 GCF_000331535.1 Fulvivirga imtechensis AK7
AATTCCAGGATGACGTGGTGGTTTATGACTTCTGTTCCTCCTCTGCTTCCTCTGTGGTTAATGATGGTATAATGTCATTATCCTCAAAATCAACTGAAGTTGTTGGACGCCTCCCCGAGGCAAGCTCGGGACAGGCAGGATGACGGGGCTTTTGAGATAGCCACTTTGAATTAATGCCATAAATAATAACGAGTTATGAAATTAGTTTGCCGGCACAAAATAGGGTCTCATACTCGCTTTCGCATTTCCTCCGGCACCATAGTAGTCTGTATAAGTGCTTGTTTTCTCAATAGTATAATATGAGTCTACATAATCATCATCATTAGTCCAGAAGCTGTCGGGAAGCGCTTCAACAATGGCGGCTCCGATTTTGCCAAGCGCTGTGATCCAGGGCTTGCCGCTTAAACTTCCCACAAGTGCAGTAACCTCGTTTACCAATGTTGATACCAACTCCTGGTAATTGTGATTACCATCTTTTTCAAACAGTTGGATATTCGCTGCCTGGTAGGCATAATCATCCCAGAATAATAATATCTGGTTTGGATAGTAGGTTTTACCCTCTTTATCAAGGTAGTACATGGGTATCACGGCTATCTCTGCTTCATTATTGTCGTTACGGATACCGGAAGTAATGGCATATATTTCTGCTGATCCTAAAATCCATGGTTCCTGATCGTCATTAAGACGTATCTTGTCAAGTATAGTGGTTTCCAGTCCTGTACTGGTCATTCTTGCTTCAGCAAGATCCCGGAAACTTTCCTCTTTTTGAAGCCCCGCTTCCTTTAGCATTTTATTCATATAGATAGCTTCTTGCTTAAATGCCTGAAATCCATACTTTTCGATGACTACTACAGGTACATCTGGTGCTTTCGCTGGATCCAGATATACTACTTTTTTATCCATTGTATAAGCTTTTATATGGTTCCACTCAGTTTCATCCCCGGCAGGCGGATAAGCCACCAACAGATCACTTTTGCTGATAACAGAGAGCCCGTTGGGTTTGTGAAGCCATAATTCGGGAATTTCTACTTTATCGGGGGCTACCTCAACCTTTAGGTGGTCCTCAGCGGCTTTTGCTGCTGCTTGTAGCCGGGAGATTGATCCACTTTTACTATTAATATCAATACTGAACAGGAGGTCAGACAGCGATATGCCGACAGGTTCTTGTTCTAAGGTCGAAATTACCGGATGGTAGGCGTCACTTTCGTTCAACAGCTCTACTACGTCAAGAGCCAGAGCATCAAGTGATCCATCTGTTGCCGGGTTTTGTGTGGGGCCTAATTCATTTTCCTGACAACTGGTGAAGAAGAATAGATAGCAGCCAACAAAGACAGGGAGTAAGGTTTTTTTGATCATAATGGTTAGGTTTAGATATTGGATTTAATGGTTGAGTCATGAATTAAGGATAATTTGTTATGCATTCATAATAAATTAAGGTAAGAACCTTACTTATGAAATATTTCGTTGGGAGTTTTCTCCTTTGGCGCAGATTGATAGGGGACAAACACAAAAACTCTAAGTGGCTTTAAGAAAACGTTAAGGTCAAGGCTTGTGAAGTGCCAAAAAGCGGAGCGTACTGAGGTACGTGAGCATTTTTGGGACGAGCATAACGCAGACATTGAAGTAGAGACACAATTAGAGAATACCTGCATCCATTCATCCAATATTCAGGTGTGGAAGTAGCTGTTTTCCGGTATTGTCCTGCTTAACTCCTATAAAATCTTTGTTGGCTTGAATCAATTTAGTAAGTTCACGGCTCGTTTGAGATAGCATATGTTAAAAAGATTTCCCCATTACCGGCAACTTGATACAATGGATTGCGGCCCCACGTGCCTGCGGATCATTGCAAAACACTATGGGAAGAGCTATTCGTTACAAACGCTAAGAGACAAAAGTTATATCACCCGGGAGGGGGTTTCATTGCTGGGAATAAGTGATGCCGCTGAATCTATAGGTTTTAGGACCCTCGCAGCCAAAATACCATTCGAAAAGTTAAAAGAAGAGGCCCCCACACCATTTATTGCTCACTGGAGGCAGCAGCATTTCATAGTAGTTTATGATTTTACCAAAAAACATGTGCTGGTTTCCGATCCTGCACATGGACTGGTTAAGCTTACAAAGAAGGAGTTTCTGGACGGATGGTTGAGTGACAGGGATAAAGGTGAAGAAATAGGCGTGGTGTTATTGCTGGAGCCTTCTCCCGATTTTTATAAAACGGAGGATGAGCAGGTGAACAAATCGGGGTTTAAATTCCTGTTTAAGTACCTCAGACCATATAAAAAATTTATTGTTCAGCTCTTCCTGGGTATGCTGGTGGGCAGTATCCTACAGTTGATATTTCCTTTTTTGACACAATCAATTGTTGATATTGGTATCCAAAATCAGGATCTGAATTTCGTTACGCTCATCCTGATCGCCCAACTGATGTTGTTTTTTAGTCGAACGGCAGTTGAATTTATCCGGGGGTGGATCTTGCTGCATCTGGGCACACGGATGAATATCTCCATTTTGTCAGACTTTCTGATAAAGCTCATGAAGCTGCCAGTATCGTTTTTTGATACAAAAATGATAGGTGATCTGCTTCAACGGATAGGTGATCACAGCCGTATCGAGTCTTTCCTGACATCTTCCACCTTAAACATTCTGTTTTCGTTTATCAACCTGATCATTTTTGGCATTGTACTGGCCATATATGACCTTCAGATCTTTGCCATCTTCTTTATAGGGAGCGCTTTATATATGGCCTGGATCATGATCTTCATGAAGAAGCGCAGGGACCTGGATTACAAGCGCTTTGATCAGATGTCCAGCAACCAAAGTAACCTGATCCAGTTGATCACGGGTATGCAGGAGATCAAGTTGCATAACAGTGAGAAACAAAAGCGGTGGGAATGGGAGAGGATACAGGCCAAGTTATTCAAAGTAAGCATCAGCGGGTTAGCGCTGAATCAATACCAGCAGGCCGGCTCTTCGTTTATCAATGAATTGAAGAACATTGTGATCACCTTCCTGGCAGCCAAAGCGGTGATCGATGGTGATATCACACTCGGTATGATGTTGGCCATTCAATATATTATAGGACAGCTAAATGCGCCCATCAACCAGTTGGTGACCTTCATTCATACCGCCCAGGATGCAAAAATAAGCCTGGAAAGACTCGGAGAGATACATAATAAAGAAGATGAGGAGGATATCAGAGAAGACAAGATCACCATCTTCCCGGAAGACATGTCTCTAAGGCTGGAAAATGTCAGCTTCCAGTATGAAGGGCCCCATTCCGAATACGCTCTTAAGAATATTAATTTGCAGATACCAGAGGGGAAAGTAACGGCCATAGTAGGAGCCAGTGGCAGTGGAAAAACAACGCTTGTCAAGCTGCTATTGAAGTTTTATGAGCCTTCGGAGGGTGAGATTCGGCTTGGTGATATAAACCTGAATAATTACAGCAACCGCTTGTGGAGGGATAAATGCGGGGCTGTATTACAGGACGGTTTCATCTTTTCTGATACCATAGCAAAGAACATCTCCGTTAAAGACGAGTATATTGATAAGGAAAAGCTGTTGTATGCTGTAAAAACGGCTAATATTCAGGAATTTATAGAATCATTACCACTCGGATACAACACTAAGATTGGAAATGATGGCCATGGACTAAGCCAGGGACAGCGACAGCGTATCCTGATCGCGCGTGCCGTTTACAAAAACCCGCAGTATATCTACTTTGATGAAGCCACCAATGCACTGGACGCCAACAACGAAAAAGTGATCATGGAAAACCTTGACCGGTTTTTCCAGGGCCGCACCGTTATTGTAGTAGCACACCGGTTGAGTACTGTTAAGAATGCGGATCAGATAATAGTACTCGACAAAGGACACATCACAGAAACAGGTACTCATGCTGAGCTAACTGCTAAAAGAGGGGATTACTATCGTCTTGTTAAGAATCAGTTGGAGTTGGGGAACTAAAAAAGCAGACAAACTGCCTGCTTTTAAGTCTGGAAGCGGAATCATCTTAGTGCTTCTCAGTTTTCTGCGTTCTGAGAATCACTGTCAGAGGAAACTGATGTAGTAACTACATGTGTGCTGAGTCCTCCTTTGATGTGTTGCCCATCAATTGAAGTAACAAAACTTTTAATACGTAGTTTTTCAAGTGTTAGCTTTTTCATATCTATTAGGTTGTAATGGTTAATTAACTTAATTTCTTATAGAGAATATTTGGAAAAGAAAATGACAATAAAATTATCATATTTCTGGAGTAATTTCATCACCATAATGTAGCATTTTTAAATATCACTGTTTTCGGGGATATGAGCTTGTGGTTGTAGCTGTGACTTATCCTTTTTTAGTAATAAGTCAATTATAACGGTGGTGCCCTTTCCAGGAATAGAATCAATAACAATTTGACCACTTAGCGCCAGTACCCTTGACCGGATGTTCTTTAAACCTATACCATCGGCAGGTCGATTGTTTGCGAAACCCGTCCCATTATCTTCAACCATAAGGTTAATATAATCATCATGTTTAGTGAGGTAAATACTGATCTCTGAAGGATTGCCATGTTTGATAGCATTGGTAACCAATTCTTGTACTATTCTATAAATGTCGATTTGAATGTTTTTGTTAATGTTTTCAAGTTGTCTTTTTGGGTAAAATTCGTAAGTCACTGATATTGACCGAGCCTTGATCATTTTATTAACAAAATCTTCTATGATGTCGGTCAATGCTGAATTATAAAATACCGGAGGAACCAGGTTGTGAGATATAGTTCTGACTTCTTCGCAAGTATTGTCAATTCTTTTTATAATATCTAATATTTGGTCTTTGAAAGGTGTTTCGTTATTGCTTAGTTTAAGCAGGTTCATTTTAATGCTGGCCATTGTTCCACCTATGCCATCGTGCAGTTCCTGTGCAATTCGTTTTCTCTCATTTTCCTGCCCTTCAAGTTTATTTTTAATTGAACTGAGCTCCTGGTCTTTCAATAGATCTGTAATTTTCTGTCGGCTGATCTTTTCTTTTTGTCTGTGGATTAGCCTGATGGTTTTTTGTTTATTTTTATAATTAATAAATATTAAAATAAAGGATATAATAAGGAGAGCTGTTCCTGCAATCAGAGAGTATAGGATAATGTTCTTTTTTTCGGCTTCATGCTGGAGTAGAGCAATTTTTTGTTCACTTTGCTCTGCCTCGAACCGTTGTTCCATTAATAAGAGCTCTCTATTTTGCTCGATGGATGATAAGCTATCTTTTAGCAGGGAAAATTTTAAGTAATAATTATAAGCTTTATGGTAGTCGGCTTGTTCTGCATGGAGGCTGGATAGGTTTTGGTAGTATTCCAGTTCCAGGTCTTTTAATGAATGTGCTGATGCTAATTTCAAACCCTGCTCCAAATACTCATATGCTTCAGATCTACGAATCTGTTCTTTCCGAAGTATCCCCAGGTAAAGTAATGCAGAAGATAATAGCTTAGGGTGCGAGTTTTTTTCGGCATAGGTCACAACTTGAGTTAAGTATTTATCGGCCTGTCTGAAGTTTTTGAGTTTCGCATGAGTTTCGCCTATGTTCATTATTCTGATAGGTATTTGCTCTTCAGGACCGTGCACTTTTAACATATCAAGAGAGCTCATAAAATAATTTAAGGCCTCCTCGTACTCTTTTCTTTTAAAATAGCAAATGCCTATATTATTTAATGCGACCGTAATTTGATCAAACCGGTTGACTTTTTCGAATATTTCGAGCGCTTCTCTGTAGTATTTAAGAGCAGTTTCATGCTCTCCCCTTTTTGTGTAAAAAGCACCTATGCGATTCAAACTGGCACCTATTCCACTAGGGAACGGGACTTCTTTGAATATTTTCAAAGCCTGGGTGTAAGTCTGAAGCGCTAAGCCATAATTACCAAGATCCAGGTAGATAGAACCTAACAGGTTATAACACTTGCCCAGATCGATTTTCATGTTATTTGCTTTCGCAAACTCTATAGCTATATCACAGTAGTATTTAGAAGAGTCGAGTTCACTTAATTGATAATGTAATAGTGCTCTTGTTATAGTACTCAACTGCTGGTGAGCTTGGAGATCTGAGATTTTACTTAAGTGTATGGCTCTGTCACTTAAGTCAATGGCTCTTTCTGTGTCAGAATATACCAGAAGTTGAGACAATGCATTAAGCGCATTTACTTTTATTGAATCATGGGTATCCTGAGCCAGGATAGCATTTAAACTATCAATGGACCTATTTTGCCCAACTAAAGTACCCACATGCAGCAGTGCGCATACATATAGTGTTATTCTAAAAGGTGTCCACATAATGTGTGTTAATGATCAATTTGATTAAATACTAATTTAAAAGAAAGATTTAATGTTTCTATTTTAGGTATTATAACCCTTGAGGTGTAGTAGATATATGTGTGTTTTAATATTATAATTGGGAATGGAGAGAGTGACTCGCTTGCTTCGTTTTTTAGCAGTTTGAACATTGTTTTGAGATATATTAACAAGTAAGGCTACAAAAACCACGGTACTAAGGGAATTTTCAAAATACCGGAATACCACTACCTGTTGATGTATGGGTGAGTAATATGTTTATATGACGTATATCATCACCATGTGTGAGCAATTGTCATTCTGGTTACCCCTCAATCATTATAAATTCATAAAAATTACTTTACACGTGCGTTCGAAGTAAATATTTTCATGACCGAGTAAAATTTATGAAATGGGCTTAAAGTTGCCCTTGAATTGTTAATGCAAACCCAAATAACGATGAAACGCTTGCAAGAATTGATGAAAGAGATCCATGATCTTACTTTAAAAATAGAGGAACAATATCCCGAGCTTTATCGACATCTGGACGAAAATCCTGCTACTATTTCCAGGGGCGAGCATTCTCAGATTGACACCAAAAACTTTTCTGACTATCTTGAGAGCTTGAAAGCGCTTCTGGCGCATGTTGCTAACCATCAGAGAGAAATAGCTACTGAATGACCGCTGTAACCATAACAAAGATGTCCGGAGAGAAGGATGCATTTGATGTATTTAAGCTCAAACATTCTCTTGAAAAATCTGGTGCGGGTGATGAATTAGTGAGAAAGATCATAGAGGAGGTAAAATCTTCACTTTACGAGGGTATATCAACTAAGAAAATCTATAAACAGGCTTTTAGCCTGCTGCGCAAAAACTCACGGCCTGCGGCTGCACGGTATGCACTGAAAAAAGCCATCATGGAACTGGGACCCACGGGATACCCCTTTGAAAATTTCATAGGGGAGATCCTTAAATATCAGGGGTTTCTGGTTAAGGTGGGGGTAATAGTAAAAGGACACTGTGTCAATCATGAAGTTGATGTAATAGCTGAGAAAGGTACAAAACATTTTATGGTGGAATGTAAATTTCACAGGGATCAGGGAAGACATTGTGATGTAAAAGTTCCATTATACATTCATTCCCGGTTTAAGGATATCGAAAGGCAGTGGAAAAAGCATCCTGATCATGAATCTAAAATTCATCAAGGGTGGATATTTACTAATACGCGTTTTACAAGCGATGCTATTCAGTATAGCAGTTGTATGGGGCTAGCGCTCGTTGGCTGGGATTACCCTAGAAAAGGGAGCCTTAAAGAGCGAATTGATATTGCAGGGCTGCATCCCGTGACATGCCTGACTACGCTAACGCGACATGAAAAGCAGTTGCTTCTGGAGAAGAATATAGTTCTTTGCAGGCAATTGGATAGTCAGTCTCAGCTTTTAAGTGAGATAGGGGTAGTAAAAGCCCGCCACTCTGCCGTAATTAAAGAAGTGGAGGGGCTTGCTATAGTTTAATAGATGGTCTTAAGTGGATTCAAACCGGGGTAAGCCGGTTAATCCCTTCTTGTACACGCACGACTTGTTGCACGTAAGTTCAAAAAGACCCACATCCACGTTTCATTTTAAAATGCAGGATGTTTATGGGATCATCCCATCACAAGGTTGAATGGTATAACACAACTGCGGATTATCAGTAAATTGACAGCCGTCTGAATAACAGCACCCACTGTAATCTGTCGGCTTGCAGTGACTGTCACTTCGGTTATCACTGATCGAGCCTTTGTCACCACCATTGATGTTTCTCTGCGATTCTGAAGTAATAAAACTGCTTATTTTTAATTGTTTAAGGGTGAATTTTTTCTTTTTCATAGCTTTTGATTTTTACCTGAAATAATATCAATTTTTCATTTAGTGTTGTCTGTAAGAAAACTCTGAGGCCTTAATAAAGCATTCCTGCCAAAGAGCGGGATGAAGATCCAAAAGGCGGAGTTCCGTGGGGAAGGGCATTTTTGTGGCAAGCGTAACGCACAGATATTGGTGTTTTCTTAGGACACTACTTAGTAGGGCTGTCCATCACATGGCTGTATGCTGTAGCAATCACTGATGTTGTTAGTGCAAATAAACTCTGTGTGGCATGTACAACTTACACAACTATCGCAACTACAGAAGCTTTGGTCAGAATGATTTTTAGGACAGTCGCTATCACTTCTTCTATCTGCTATAGAATTTCCTGCGTGTAGCTGACGTAGCACATCCGTTGTAATAAAACTTTCTATCTTAAGTTTATTAAGACTTAATTTTTTCTTTTTCATGGCTAGGTTAGTGGTTTATGGATATGCAATTTATTAAAAAAGTAGCAGAGTAGGATATCCCGGAATTCAGGGATATTTTTAATTGGTGGTTTACTATGAGTATCAGGCATTTATACCATCTCTCAATTCTACTTGCCGAGTGGAGAAGTTCCAATGTTGATACGGAATATCGATACTTACGGCAGTCCCTCTACCGGGTTTTGAATCAAAATGAATAATACCATTTAGTGCGTTGACTCTTGAAGAAATATTCTGCAACCCTATTCCTTTTATATTTTGAGAAGGTATGTACCCTTTACCATCATCCTCCACAATAAGGTTAATGATGTGATCATGCGCAGTTATTGTTATTTCTACATGAGATGCTTCTGCATGTTTGGTGATATTAGTGACCAACTCCTGAACGATACGATAAAGATCTACCTGTAGGTCAGTGGAAATATTGTTTAAGGTTTTTTCAGGATAAAACTCAAGGTTTACGTTGATTTTATGACGATTTAGACTCTTCTCAACGAAGTCACGGATAATATCTGTCAGGGCCGAGTTAAAAAAAGCAGGTGGGGCTAAATTGTGAGATACAGTCCTCACTTCCTCACAGGCTTTATCAATGTCGTTTATCAAATCGGTTAATCTTTCGTCTTTGACCTTTTGCAGGTTGAGTTTAATGGACGCCAGGGTGCCACCAATACCATCATGTAGTTCCTTGGCAATTCTCTTTCTTTCGTTTTCCTGTCCCTCTAGTTTGCCATGAATGGATTTTAGCTGTTGCTCTTTTAGCAGCTCGGATATACGCTGCCTGTTGAGCTCTTCATTTTTTTCATTAATAAGACGAGAAGCTCTGGATCTTCTTTTATAATCATTAACTATCAGAATAATTAAGATGAGGAATAGTACCAGGCCTGTGATAGAAGAATAAAGGATAATATCCTTTTTTTCACTTTGACTCTTCAATAGAGAAATTTCTTTTTCTTTTTCCGATACTCGATATTTTGCCTCTATTTCTGCTATATCATGGCTTCTTTCAATATTAAAGAGGCTGTCTTTCAGATGATGATACGCTACATTAGCATCGTAGGCATCTTTAAACCGTCTTAGACCATAGTATGTATTTGACAGGTTTCTATAAATTTCAGGTGCAACTTCTTTCTCTCCGGTTTCCGCAGCCAACCGCAGTGCTCTTTGTAAATAGGTAAATGCTGAATCAAATTCACTCTTGCCTATTTTGGTTTCTCCAAGTTGGTTTAGAGTATACAACTGAAGGTTTTTGTTTCCGGATGCTTCACAGGCCTTTAGGGCACTGGTCAGGTACACTGAAGCGCTATCATAATCTTTCCATTCTTTATGAATTTTTCCTATGTTGATGTCTCTGATAGAAATGTTGATACTATCACCGGTTTTAATAAGCAAGGCTTTCGATCTTTGATAATGCTCCAAAGCCTTGTCCAGTTGCTGAGTTTTATGATAAACTACGCCAATATTATTTATTACAATAGCTTGTTGGCGAGGTCCGCCAATGCGCTGGTGATAATCCAGGGCCTTTTGATAGTATTTCAGCGCTTTGTCGTACTCCTGTTGTGTTTCATAAAAAATTCCAAGTTTGTTACAAACAGCGGCTACTCCTCCTTTGTCATTGTCGTCTTCAAAAATTCTCAATGCACTCAGATAATTTGACAACGCTCTTTTCCTGTTACCTAAAGTTTGATATGTAACCCCCAGGCGGTTCATGATTTTAGCTGAAAGTACTTTGTTACCGCTTTCCTGACTAATTATGAGGGCTTGCTCACAATATACATATGTGCTATCATAGCTGCCCAGTTGAAAAGCATGAAGTGACATATTGTAAAGTGCCGTGGCTTTTCCGATATCATAGCCGTTTTTCTCACTCAAGGATAACGCCTTTTGACTGTATTCTTGCGAAAGGTTGTAATCAATATCAAGAGCAGAGTAACTTAGTTCATTTAAAATGTCAATTTCGGATTCAATATCTTTTGCGTTCTGCAACTCTTTTTTTAGGCTATCTATTCTTTCTGAATTGGTGCTTTGAGCCTGCAGAGAACCGTTGATCAGAAAAAGCAAAACCGAAACATACCGGGTTGCCCGAATTAAATACAGGTGTGATTTGTTCATGGCCATGTTTCGACTACTCCACTATCCCCTCTTTTACCGCATACTTAATAAGGCCTGCCATATTTTTGGCCTTAGTTTTTCGCATGATGTTCTTTCTATGACTTTCTACAGTGTGAAGACTGATAAATAATTTATCAGCAATTTGATTGGTAGTATATTCAGAGGCAATGAGCTTAAGAATTTCAACTTCCCGCTTGGTAAGCCGAATTTTTTGATAGTCATCATCTTCTTCCGTGCCTGTCATCCCAGCCATAATATTGTTTTTAACCTTTTCGCTGAAATACGTTTGTCCCTGGGCTACTTGCTGAATGGCTTCAATTAATTCCTCCTGACCGGTATTTTTCAATATGTAGCCACTAGCTCCGTTTCTAAGTACTTTTTTAATGCTTTTGCTGTCGCTATGCATAGAAAGCGCCAGGATATTGATGTCAGGATATTTGCGTTTTACTTCTTTGCATAATGCTTCTCCATCAAGGTCTGGCATACTGATGTCAGTGATCAGTACATCTATACTGTTATTGACTGTCAGCTTTGTTAACGCTTCATTTCCATCCTTGGCGCTAGCCACTATGTTAAACCCAGAGTGTTCTTTAAGTAGCGATGTTATACCATCAAGGAACATTTTATGATCATCTACGATCATGATGTTTATTTCTTTTAAATCATTCATCTTACTTAAGGTTTAGGAAAAGCAATATAAGAACCTTTTGAATGTGGCGGAAAAAAAATGAACTCATTCTTACAAGTGAAAGAATGAGTTCAGCATTATCTGCGTTGTCCGCTTATTCATGGGCGAAATCTACTAGTATGTCATGACATCACCATCACAGAGCAATTGACAAGAGTTATGAGATGCGCAAAGAGGACTGGCAGGAATAGTAGGGAATCCTGTTCCTCCGCATTCAGGTACGCAACTGTCAATAACCCCACCTTTGATAGTTTCCTGATTTACAGCATCAGCATCTGTAACAAAGCTGTTTACTCTTAATTCGCTTAGGTTTAGTTTGTTCTTTTTCATTGTTTATTGATTTAAAAGTGTGTCAATAGATTCTATTCCGTCTAATATTTGCGTACTATAGCTATCGTAAATGAGAGACCCCGCATAAAACCCCACACCAAAAGCAGCGCCTAAAGCTATCCCCGTACCGAGTATTCTTATGGCTCCATGATGAGTTATCTCACCTAGTGTGCCAATCCAGGATATAGGATCAGTAGTTCCCCCGGTAAGATCCTTTACCTGCTGAGCCTTTAATTCAAATGATTTTAAGTTTTCTAAAGTTTTCATGTTATTTAGGCTTAGTGTTTATTATTTCTGCTGTTGCGTAGTTGTGCCGTCACATATGCCAGAAGCTCCACCTCCGGTATCCCCGCATAAGTCGGTCATGCAGGTATTCGAACAAAGACAAGTAACGATGCACAACTCCGAATAGGGTAGTGGCTCGCAATTGCCGTATGCAGAAATAGGTGCTCCACCTTTTATGGTTTGTGCCTTTAACCTTTCCTCAGTTGTTATAAAGCTTTTAAGCTTCAATGCCTCTAATTTTAATTTTTTCTGCTTCATTTAATTTTTAGGTTTAGTGATTTCCAAAATTGGTTGAATAAATCGAGTGTGTAAATCCCTGCTGAAAGCCAAAAAATAAAATAACCGGATACCGTGATGTGTGGGTGTGCGGAAGGGGTGTTAGTAAAAATGCTGTCCATTATCACGGAAAACAGCTAGTTTTCCGGTAATATCGTGTAATAGACTTTTACGCTATGATTGCAATGTGTATTTTGGCACTCCCAAAATTGACCTATGCCTGAACAACAAAATGATATTCAATTAAGGAGCGAGGAAGTACAGGAGATTCTTAGCCATGTACCACACTGGCTGATCAGATGGGGGATTACCGTCATACTTATGGTGATCCTGATCTTGATAGCTGCCAGTTGGTTCATTAAGTATCCTGATACTGTGGCCGCTCGCGTAGTTTTCACTACCGAAGTGCCGCCAGTACATCTGATGGCACGGACTAATGGAAGAATTACGCTGATGGTGAGTGATAAAGAGCAGGTTAACAAAGATGATTTGCTGGCAGTAATTGAAAACCCGGCTTCGACCAAAGACATACTTCAACTAAGCCGGTCTCTGGATAGTATACGAAGTATAATTTATAAAAGGCCTGTTGAATTGGGAAAAATTCAAATGGATAAATCACTCTCCCTGGGGGCACTTCAGAATATATATTTATCCTTCACATCTGTAATTGATGATGCCAAAAGATTTTCCTCCATTTCTTTTTATAAAAATCAGCGGGAAGCCCTGGCTAATCGAGTGCAGTATTATGTGGAGCTAAACCGGGGTTTAGAGGATCAGATGGATCTTCTGGCAGAAGAGATAGAGCTTTCACAAGAGCTTTATGAGGGAGATTCTACCCTATACTCTCAAAGGTCTGGCACCAAACCTGAGATGTATCGGGCAAAAGCCAATTATTTGCAAAGTAAGCGCAATAAGGAAAGTTTACAGTCATCCATTATTCAAAACAACATTCAGATAGCCCAACTGAAAGCCCAGATCGATGAACTTCGGCTGAAAGAAGAGCAGGAAGCTGACCAGTTGCAAGCCGGTATTGTTGCCGCCTATGAAAAGCTGGAAAGTGAATTGATTGGATGGAAGCAAAACTATCTGCTGATTAGTCCTATCGATGGTAAGGTGTCATTTTCCAAATTCTGGAGTGATAATCAATTCGCTCAGGCCGGAGAAGAGGTGATGATCGTAGTACCAAATTCTGAAGACATCATTGGTACGGTAGCTATGCCGGTGCAAGGATCCGGAAAAGTAGAAATAGGGCAAAAAGTGAATATTCAGATTGATAACTATCCTTCCAATGAATATGGCATGGTGATAGGACAAGTAGAATCTATCTCGCTGGTTCCAAGAGATAACATGTATAGCATTAGAATATCCATGCAAAATGGGTTGGTGAGTACATACAAAAAAGAGCTGGCATTCAAACAGGAGATGCAGGGTACTGCTGAGATCATTACAGAGGATAAGCGCCTCATTGAAAGAGTATTTAATCAACTTCGAAATATCATTGACAGGGTCAACTAGTGTTGAGTTAAGTGTACTGTGCCGTATAAGTTGCAGTTTTTTTTGTTCCAGGCAACGCAAAAAATATGAGCATCCCGAAAGCTTTAAAGCTTTCGGGACGTAAGTATTTTTTAAGGCAGCATGGAACAAAAATAACAAAGCTTGGTATGGCTTAAGTATGCTTAACTTAACACTGGTGTAGGGTAAATTGCAGCTATTTTCTGCCCGCATAAGGCAAAAATATTTGCATAGCAGTAGCTGTTCAAATATTTATTAACGAAGTATGAGCAGAAAAGAACAAGATTTGATCAGGGCTAAAGCAGCTTAATACAACACTGGATTTGTCCTGGATGCATTGAAGTGAAATACTTCTCCCTGTGTGTCTCTTCATATTTCGGGGGAAAAGCCTGTTTTTTCCTACATTATACCTTTGAAGGCTTTAAGTTCAACCTATAATTTTTAATTTTAGAGGTAGAGTCTGCCGGGAAATTACCTAAACCATAAGTTTCAGGATAGCAATATCCCTGAAAACCATTAAAACAATAAAGGAAAAATTTTATTAAAATTGAGCACCCATGGGTAACACATTAACAACCTATACCACTAACAGCAAAAAATCTATGGAATTGTTTCCGTATACTCTTATCAGATTAGGAGGAGATACGTATGAACAATGGTCCGCACTCCATTTCCCGAAGTCCAACTCTATAGTAGAAGAGATATTTGAATTACGATCTGAACAGCAGCAAAAAAAAGAGCTTCTGTGCGATGAATTGTTCAACTTCATTAGCGGTAGCGATGACCCCAATGTTCAAAACGTAGTTCAAAACCTGCGAAGGGATATATTTAATGAAAGAAAACTCAAAAACAGCAAAGTAGCCAAAACTCTGGAAGTAGTGCCTGAAAGTCTGAAGGCCTCACTGGAAGAATACCTGAGTTTAGTTAAGAAATTAAAGGAAAAGGAGCAATCAGGTGAAGATCTGTACATTGCGGAGCTCAACAATGGTCGAATCATTTTGAAAGACATTGTAGATACAGAGCACTTAAAGAAAGGATTGATCCTCTCCAGTCGTACACTGCTTAATAGGCTCGATTCCTTTAAAGAACGTCCCGTAGACCAATTCAGAAAGAAAGAATACCAGGTGGAGCAGAGTCTGCTACAGTACCTGACCAGGATGTACGCAAAGACTTCTCCGTTTAGCACATTCACCAATTTGTCGATAGGGAGGATAGAAGAAAATGTTGAAGGAGGTATCCACATCACATCCTTAAACGCCAGGGAGCAGGTAAAAGGGCATATGCGTCTTAATAACTACTTGTTGAAATACCTGGTAGACCTCCTTAGAAATTATAAGCCTGCCTACATGCTTTTTCCATTGAGGTGTAATCCTACGCTTCAAAACAGAGGTGATCACTTTTTATACCTGACCAATAACAACAATATTGAATCATTTCAGCGTATTCCCTACAATCCTGTGGTGGAACATATTGCCGGATTAGTGCAGGAACAGGCTGACGGGATCCGGTTTCAGCAGCTTGTTGAGGCATTGCAAAATGATATTGATGCTTCTGCGGAAGAGCTTGAAAATTATGTGCAACAGCTCATTGGCTATGGACTGCTGGAGTACCATCTGGGAGTTTCCGGTGTTGATCCTGATTGGGATATTAGGCTTATCGAAGCACTATCCACTTTGGTGGAAAACAATGTAGAACACATTGATGAGCTGATACAAAAGTTAAGGGATATCCGCGAATTAGGCGACAGGTATGCGGGTAGCGCTGTAGAGGAGAGGAAAACTATTCTTCAGCAGGCATATGATACTTTTCGGGAGATATGCATGAAAATACATGAGGAGGCGGGGCTACCGGCCGATGAAAGAAAAACTGAGCAGGAACGCCTGGAGGAGTGGAGAGCAAAAAGGGAAGAAGAAAAAAAGAAACAGAAAGAGGAAAATAAAGACGGGGATGAAAAAAAGGAAGAAGAGGCCAAAGAAGAGGAGAAGGAAGATGAGGAAGTAACCTTTAAACATGAAACATCCACCATGTTTACCTTCAAGCCGGAACAGATGTTCTATGAAGATACAACACGTGAGGTCAAGGCGAGGCTGGATAAGCAGGAAATGGAACATGTCATAGAAAGTTTGTATGAGCTACTACATGAAATGCGACTTTTCCAGGGAAATCAGGACGAAAAGGACAAGATGAAGGCCTATTTTCTGAAGAAATATGGAGGCAATGAGGCTATAGATCTGCTTACTTTTTATGAAGATTACTTCAGAGAGTATAAAAAGCCTGAAAAGGAGCAAGAGGAAAGGAGAAAAAAGCAGGCCAGGGAACAAAGGGAACTGAAGGAAAAGGAAGCCAAAGCTAAAGAAGGTGAAAGTGACAACAGTAAAGATAATGCTGAAGCTCAGAAGCAAACGGAGGATGAAATTTCAGTCTTACCTGAGATCAAACAAAGAAATGAGCTGGTAGAAAAGTGGAAAAAGGCGCTGGTAGATGAACTGAAAACCATCACTGAATGGAATGAAGATGAACTGAAGATTGAACTTGAGCCGGTAAAAAAGGCCAATAGTGAGGTAGGAGTTGGCAGCGGTGTAGATCACACCAATTCATACGGCTCTTTTCTGCAGTTTTTCCATGAAGAGGGCAAATTGAAAGCCGTAGTGAACAGTACCTTCCCCGGCTACGGTAAAATGATCAGCCGTTTTCTACATATTTTTGATAAGGAGGTGACTGAGCAAACCAGGAGCTGGAATATTGAGCAGAGTAATGGTGAAACTATCTTCGTTGAAGATTGTGACGCCTCCTATTTCAATGCCAACCTGCACCCCACACTCATGCCGTATGAGATATGGATGCCCGGGGGGCATAATTCGTTGCCAGCGGATAAACAGATCCCGATCACAGATTTCGAGATCATTTATGATCAGGAAGAAGGAGCGCTTAACCTTCATCAGAAGTCAACCGGTAAAAAGGCCCATGTCTTTGATCTCGGTTTTCAAGGGCACCAGGGAAGGTCTCAGTTGTTTCAATTGCTGGAAAAATTCACGAAAGCAGAATACCTGTTTACACAACCGTTAACCAACGCTATCAATCAATTGAATGCCCCGGAGCAGGATGAAAAGAAGAAGGTTAATGATGCTGATAAACAGAAAGAAGCGCAGAATAGCACACCGACTATTAATGTGCTGCCTAGAATAGTCTATAAAGATCTGCTTGTGCTTCAGAGGAAGTCATGGTTTGTTCCCAAGCCGCTCCTTCCTCAGCGTGACCCCAACGATTCGGACTGGCAGTACTTCAAGAAGGTAAATTTATGGAGGAAAGAGAATAAGATGCCTGATGAAGTATTTGTTTTTGTAAATCCCAGCCGCTGGGGCATGGAGAACCTGGATCAGGAAAAACTAAAAAAACTTACTAGAGACGATTATAAGCCTCAATATATCGATTTTACTAACCCATTGTTGGTTAACCTACTGGAGAAACTAATAGATAGGGTGCCATTGAGTATGAAGGTGGTAGAAATGTTGCCATCATCCAACCAGATGCTTAAGGTGGATGATTCGAGGTATGTTTCTGAGTTTGTAGTTCAGTGGTATAATAAAAATCAACAGTAATGACTTCAGATCAATCAAAAAAATGGCTGGCTGCTTATTTATATTACGGTGAGCCCTGGGAGGAATTTCTTGTAAAAGGTGTGCAGCCCATCGTTCGTCAGGTGATGGATGATCAACTCGCAGAGCAATATTTTTTCATCAGGTACTGGGAGAAGGGTCCTCATATCAGGCTCCGGTTTAAAGGTAAAGCCCATGTGCTGGACGAAAAGGTAAAGCCCATGCTGATAGAACATTTCAATGCATGGTTTGATAAGCATCCTTCTGAAAGAACCGATCCCGACTGGCTGAAAGATGCCCCGGAGGAACACCGATGGTTTCCCAATGATTCCATACAATTCATTGAATATGATCCTGAAACCGATCGATATGGCGGCAAGGAAGCTATACTGGTTGCAGAGCAGCAGTTTCAGGCCTCTGCAAATTCCACTTTTGCCGTTATAGAGGAGAGCCTGGATAGCTGGGACTACAACAGGGCTCTGGGAGCAGCCATACAATTACACCTCGGTTTTGCCTATGGGATGGGGATGGACCAGGAGGAAGCTACACACTTCTTTTCCAATGTATTTCAGAACTGGCTACCCCGAGCCTACTACTTTTTTGAGAAGGACGTTTCAAAGGAAGAGATGGAGAAAAGAAGAGCAGAAACATTGCAGGCATTTGAGAGCAATTTTGAAGCACATAAAGATACCTTGCTTCCCTTTTTTCAGACCGTTTGGGAGGCATTTGAAGAAGAGCAGTCCTTTGACCAGGAATGGCTGAACCAATGGATAGCAGATATGCGCGAGATCAGGGAACAGCTTGTGAAAATTCAACAAAATGGGCAGTTGGTGATCCCCGAATGGTACCAGGCCAGAGAGTCGGATTCCATTCCTGAGCAGAAAACAAAACGCTGGGCTATCTATGACAGTTATATCCATATGATCAACAACAGAATGGGTATTATGAACAGAGATGAGGGGTATCTGGCTTATCTGGTGAGAGAAAGTTTTAAATTATTACCTGAACCTAAGTAAAATGAACCAAAAATATTTACAAGGCGCTATTGCCATTGGCGATTCCCTGCTTGCGAAAGCACACAAAAATGAAGACGGATATTGGTGGGAGACGATGTCGTTAGGCGCTGACAGCCAGGCTGAATGGCATATTTCCGAAAGCCTTTATTCCGGGGTGGCCGGAATAGTCTACTTTTTTATGGAATTGCACAAAAGGACCAACGATCCGAAATACCGGGAAGCGATGGTGGAGGGAGCACGATGGCTTGATAAATATTGTACGGATAACAAAACTTCCTATTATGCTTTTTATACGGGTCGTATGGGAGTGGCATATCTGATGCTACAACTTGCTGAGTATTTTAAAGATGATACCTATAAAGAAAAAGCACTTCAGATAGTAGAAAATTGCGAATCGTTTCTAGAAGGCGACCGGTTAATTGATGATCTGATCAACGGAAGTTCAGGGGCTATATTGGGGCTCTTGCACTTGCATGCCGCAACAGGCAGTGAGAAGATCCTTAAAAAGATAGAGCATTTTACCGAACACCTCCTAAGCAGGGCGCATTTCGGGAAGCAGGGTCTGTACTGGGACCGTTCGTCTAATAACATCACCGGCCTGTGTGGTTTTTCCCATGGCGCAAGTGGCATTGGTTATGTATTTCTGGAATTAGGCCATTATTTCGGAAACCAGACCTTCTATTGGATTGCAGAACAGGCATTTGCTTATGAAAACCACGTTTATAATGCTGAATATGAAAATTGGCCGGACTTTAGAAAGGGAATCTATGATGAGAAATCTTTTAAAGAGCATCGGGAGCAGTATGTGAATGGCAATAAAGGATTTTTCTTTGCAGCAGGAGATATGTCGGCCTGGTGTCACGGAGCGCCTGGTATCGGTCTGTCAAGGGTGCGAGCATATGAATTGCTGAAAAAGGATCAATATCTTCAGGATTTGTATAAAGCACTAAGTAAAACTACCAAAGTAAGTGTAGACCTGGAAGAGCTAAATGTCCCGTATGTTCTATGTCACGGGGGAGGAGGGAATGCCATCCTGTTTCTTGAGGCAGCCAGAGTTTTAGGCAAACCTGATTATTATCAGTCTGCAATAAAAGTAGCTGACCATGCATTGAGGTATAAAGAGCAAAATAATATTTATATCTCAGGTTATTCCGGTCTTCGTGGTGATGTCAGCTTGTTTATGGGAGATGCAGGGATAGGATATTTTTATCTTTTATTGGCTGATGAAGCTCTTTCCGGCCCTTCGATTTTGAAACCAGACATTGCTGCTGTTTACCAGGGCCCAAAGGAGGGACTGTTGGATATGAATGACAGTAAACTGTATCAGATCTTTGCAGAAAAGTTATATCCAAAAACCTGTGAGTATTTGAGAAGTCACGAGCTTATGGAAGCTGATATGATTTTAAGCGATAATATTGTTGCTACGATCAAAGCCGATCTGAACAAGGCCGTGGAAACGGCTAACAACCCTCAGTTGACTCACATCTGGAGGTATGAAAACATGAAAATCGATATAGATAATGCCGTAGCAAGCCATTCATACAATCATATAAAGAGAGTGGTGGAGGTAGAAAGGAATAGAGCGCTTTTAGATGACGGGCAATCATTCTTAGGGGCCACGGTCATGCTGCCTGAAGGATGTGTTTTGACGGTGGCTCCTTTACAGGCTAAACAGGAAGAGGAGGATGAGGAAGAAAACTATACGATCTTACTGCCTGCATCAGAAGGACTGCTGGAGTTTCCATTGAATTATTTTTCGTATGCTGTAATACAAAAATTTGAGCAACCCAAACGAGTCGAAGAAGGTATGAATGAAATGATTGAAGAGTTTGAAGTAAGCAATGAAAGTGAAATACAGCAGGTGAAAATGGCTACGCTAAACCAAATTAAGGAGGCCATGAAGCAGGGGATACTTCAGTTGGACCACTCTGCGGTAGCTAATGTGGACATAAAGTAGCCAGTAAGATGAGGCTGTATCAAAGTCAACTCGCCCGATTACCATATTACCATCGGTCTCAAAGAGTGTGATTTATAAAGTGTGCGTGTGGCATTGAAATTCTTAACGCCATTTTCTCAAGGCCGTTCAGGTAACTCCTTTATTGCGTGTTATCCCGAAAGCTTTGGCTCTCTCGGGAACGAGGACCTTAAACAGAGAGTTTTGAGTTGATTTTCCTGATATGCAGCCACTGGTGCGGCAGTTACTTCCGTGACATAGCCACGCAGCAAGTCAGCAGGTATAGATAGATGTATCGAGAACAAAATTAAACCCGAGTTATGCAATAGACTTCGTGATGAGCGACAAAAGTGGCTGTGAGATAAGTGCTCACGCAGAATTTTGCAACGGAGGCATAGCACCGCTATGGTGAGTAGCAAAATTTGAGTAATGCCTGTCCCGGCGAATGACGGGATGCTTAGATTACTGTCAGTTTTGACGCGGAATAGATTTCTATTGCATAACTCGGGTTAAAGTAAGCCTGAGAATGGAAAGTGGCTGAAGCACGGAAGTAACTTCCGCGCTAGTTGGGTATCTGTCATTATCCACAAAATCAACTCAAAGTTGTTGGTTGCCTACCAATGACAAGTTTTTACTAGATTCTGATAATCAATGAATTATTAAATACCCCACTATCGTCATCCCGGACATACAGCAATGGCCCACTGGGAGGCAGATCCGGGATCTCCCAGCTCGCGGCAGTACCCGGGCTTCAGAATCTACCTCTGATCAAGGGGATCCTGAATATTTTCTTCGCTGTGCTGCGAAAATTCCAGGATGACGTGGTAGTTTGTGATCTCTGTTTCCTCAGTTTCTTCCGTAATGTCATTATCCACAAAAATTTTAATTGTAACATAATTTATCTTGAATACGTATTATGCAATACAAAGTACCCGGTCAAAAATTATAGTAGTGAAAAGCAACCTTTCACTCTACTTTGTAGTCTTTTGCAAATAAGGTCAAACTGCCTGATTATCAGGCAGACTCAAAATAAATGATACAACTATGCTTAAAAACTACTTCAAAATCACACTCAGAAGCCTCTGGAAGAGTAAAATCTTCGTGTTTATCAATGTTTTCGGAATGGGTATTGCCATGGCCTGCTGCATTGTGGCTTATCTCAATTATGATTACAATGCTAGTTATGATGAGCAGCACCTGAATGCGGAAGACATTTACAGGGTGAATTTCATTCGTGATTTTCAAGGACAAAAAATGAAAAATGGTATATCACCCATGCCAGTAGGCAACCTGATCAGGGATAATATTTCAGGAGTAGGCGCAGTGGTTCGATATATTCCTGATGGTGGGAATGTTCGCATAAAAGATGATCTTTTCAGGACGAGGATTAGCTATGCTGATGAGAAATTTCTGGATCTTTTCACCTTTCCCTTGAAACAGGGTGTGAAGGCGGATTTTGCCGACAAATCAAAAATATTCATCAGTAGTGAGCTGGCTACAAAATATTTTGGCGAAGAGGAAGCACTAGGGAAACAGATCACACATGTACTTGATAGTGGCACCCGTGAATATATTGTGGGGGGTGTATTTGAGAAGATAGCTCCTAATTCCAGTTTTGTATTTGATGCTGTTACTCATTTTGATAACTACTTTGAGGTCTATAATAAAATCAAAGAAGATAGCTGGGACAGGTGGAATACGCTTTTGATCGAGGTGACTGATAAATCTAAAATATCTTTTATCGAAAAGGAGTTGCAGAAATATGTACCCCATCAGAATCAGGCCCGGCAGGATTTTCAGGTTTCACAGTTCTACCTCGACCCCTTCAAAGGGTTGGCGATCAGGTCTGAAAGAGAGGACGTCAGAAATCACTGGTTGCGGAGCAGCCTTCCGACTGCTGCGGTGGTAGCTCCCGCTGTTATGGCTTTTCTTGTGCTGCTATTAGCCATTTTTAATTTCACCAACACCGCTATAGCCATGTCGAGCCGCAGGCTTAAGGAAATTGGTATTCGCAAAGTAATGGGCAGCAGAAGAAAGCAGTTGATCATACAATTTTTGACGGAAAACCTGACACTTTGCCTGCTGGCGGGGATAGTTGCCATAATCCTGGCTGAAATATTGGTTCCTGCATACAATCAGATGTGGGAATTTCTTGAATTGGATATGAACTACCTGAGCAATGCCGGCTTCTTTCTATTTATGTTCGGCTTGCTCATGTTTACTGGTCTTTTGGCCGGCAGCTACCCTGCATTCTATATCAGCAAGTTCGAGCCGACGAGTATCCTTAAAGGTACTTTTAAGTTTGGAGGCACTAACTTCTTTACCAGGGCGCTGCTTACACTACAGTACAGTATTTCATTGATAGCGCTGATCTCAGCAGTGGCTTTTATTCAAAATGCTAAATATCAGCAGGAGCTTGACTACGGTTTTAAAAAGGAAGGTATTGTTTATACCTATATCAATGGTGAAAATGAGTTTGAGGTGTACAAAAATGCTCTCATAGAAAGTAGCGACATTGAGAATATTGTAGGCACCAAACATCACATTATGTCCAGCTACTACAATGATCCTGTAAAGCATGAGGATATTGAAAGGGAGGTAGATATTATGGAGGTAAGTGAAGGCTACATGGATATTATGGGAATGACCCTGCTGGAAGGACGCAATTTCAAGAAAGATTCGGAGACAGACCGAAAGGAATCTGTGATCGTAAGCGAATCAGTACTTTCGGCTTTTGGCTGGGATGATGCCATAGGAAAGAAAATCGTTTGGAGAGATACTATCCAGCTCTATGTTGTGGGGGTATTCAAAGATTATTATGGCAGGGGTTTATGGCAACCCGTGGAGCCTACTATGCTGAAATTGAATAAGCCGGAAGAGTATAGCCGTATACTTGTAAAGACAGATGCAAAAAAGCTGATCGCTGTTAACGAGTTCATGGAAGAAAAGTGGCGAGAAGTATTTCCAAACCGACTTTACAACGGGCGTCTTATTGACCAGGAGTTTCAGGAGGCAGCTACGGTGAATAACAATATTTTAAAGCTATTTATTTTCCTTGGTATTATAGCTACACTACTATCAGCTTCGGGGCTGTACAGTATGGTGTCTCTGAATATTATTAAAAGGATGAAGGAAATAGGGGTGAGGAAAGTGCTTGGTGCTTCCATAGGAAATATTGCCCGTCATCTGAACAAACAGTTTGTCATCATCCTGATCCTGGCGGCAATTTTAGGGTCTGCGGCCGGTTATTATATGGTTGATTCTTTGATGGCAAGTATATGGACTTACTACACAGGAGCCAATATTTTAACCTTCTTTGCAGGTGTAATCCTCATTACAGTGGTTTCATCTATTACAGTTGGTTTCAAAATTTATAATGCTGCTTCCATGAGCCCGGTCAATACACTCCGGGATGAATAAATATTTTTTACTCGGCTGTAACTTCACATGATGCAGCCGCGTCTTAACTTAAAGCCACTACTTAGAACAGTATCAACTTTTATTTTTATGGTCAAAAACTATTTGAAAGTTGCCATGCGCAACATCACAAAACACAAGTTCTTCTCGATCATTAATATACTCGGCCTTACTATTGGTATTGCGGGATGCTTGTTTATTGCTATGTATATTTATGATGAACTGAATTACGATCACTTCCATGCTAAAGGTGAGCGTATTTACAGGATAAATCTGCATGGGAAGCTTGGGGGGCAGGAGATATACACCACCAACACCAGCTTCCCTATGTCAAAAGCGCTGGTTGCAGAAATTCCGGAAGTGGAGGAATCAACTCGGGTAAATAATATGGGTGAGTGGATATTCAGAAATGGAGACCTGGCATTTAATGAAGAAGGAATAATGGCAGCAGATTCCAATTTCTTTAGTGTATTCAGTTTTCAATTGCTTGCGGGTAATCCTGCCACCGTGTTGAAGGATCCAAACAGTATTGTTCTAAGTGAAGATCTGGCCAGAAAGTACTTTGGGGAGGAGACGGCCCTGGATAAGACGCTGTCCATTGGAAATGATAAATCAGAATATAAAGTCACCGGTATCATGGAGAATTCCAGGGGGGATTCTCACCTGAAGTTTAATGCCCTGTTATCCTCCAGTACATTTCCGTGGATGAACCAGACCAACTGGCTGAGCAACAGCCTGTGGACCTACTATGTACTTAATGAGCAAGGCACTGCCAAAAGTGTAGATGCTAAGCTGGAGCCTATTATGGAGCGTAATGTTACCCCCGTATTACAGGAGTTCATGGGTAAATCGCTGGAGCAATTCAGAGCCGAGGGGGGTATTTATGAATATTACAGCATGCCCATGTATGATATCCACTTACATTCAGAATTACAGGACGAACCGGAGCCTGCCGGCAACATGTCCTATGTGTTTATTTTGGGTGGTATTGGTTTGTTTATTGTAGTGCTCGCTTGTATCAACTTTATGAATCTGACCACAGCCAAGTCGGCAGGAAGAGCAAAAGAAGTTGGTTTAAGGAAAACCCTGGGATCGTTTAGAAGTACACTGATCGCTCAGTTCCTGACAGAGTCTATGGTGTATGCTGTGTCAGCCGCGGTGATGGCATTAATTGTAGTTTATACGTTACTTCCTTATTTTAACCTGCTATCGGGCAAAACTTTGACAATTGATATTCTTGGTGAACCAATGATCGTGATTACCCTGGTGTCTCTTGTATTATTTGTGGGTATTTTGGCCGGCAGCTACCCTGCTTTCTATTTAACCAGTTTCAAGATCACGGAGGTGCTGAAAGGGAAATTAAGAGCGGGAATGAAGAGTGGAGGTATCCGTAGTTTTTTGGTTACTTTCCAGTTCTGGATATCGATCGTACTCATTATTTGTACTGCTATTGTTTACCAGCAGTTGCAGTATGTCCAGAATAAGAACCTGGGCATCGACAAGGAACACATCCTGATCATTGAAGACACAGATAGACTGGAGAAGAACAAGATGGCCTTTAAAAACAATCTTGATGCCAGTACAGCAGTTTTGGGTACCAGTTTTTCAAATAATATGGTGCCAGGAGTGAACAATACTACCATCTTCAGGGCGGTTGGCGATGAGCACGATCACATTATGGCTACCTACTTTGGTGACTATGATCATATGAAGACATTAGGTTTTGAATTGGTAGAGGGCAGGTTCTTTTCCAGGGATTTCCCCTCGGATTCTATGGCTGTTGTGCTTAATGAGGCTGCCGTGAAAGAGCTGGGCTGGGATAATCCGCTGGAAGAAAAGATCATCAACTTTAATGGTGATGAACCAAAGCGGATGAATGTAATCGGGGTGGTGAAAAACTTTAATTTTGAAAGCCTGAAGTTGAATGTAAGGCCTTTGGTATTGCAACTGACCAAAGAGGGTAATATTCTTTACACCCGCTTCTCGGGAGAGAGACCTGAGCAGGTTATAAAAACTATAGCTGCCAGTTGGGAGGCCTATGCTCCCGGTGAACCACTACAGTATTCATTTTTAGATGAAGACTACGATGCTCTTTTTAGGGCAGAGCAACGACTGGGCAAGGTATTTACTGTATTCACTGTGATTGCCATATTTATTGCCTGTCTTGGCTTATTTGGTCTTGCTGCTTTTATGGCTGAGCAACGAACCAAGGAAATAGGCATCAGAAAGGTAATGGGCGCAAGTGTATGGAGCGTGACTTCCCTGATGTCGAAAGAGTTTGCCAAGCTGGTGGTAATAGCATTTATTTTGTCTATTTATCCTGCTTATTATGCAATGGATCAATGGCTGAACGGGTTTGCTAACAGGGTAGATATTAGCATCTGGATCTTTGCATTGAGTGGAATTGTAGCATTCGTTATTGCCTGGCTTACGGTGAGCTACCAGTCACTAAAGGCTGCGAAGGTCAATCCTGTGAGGTCTCTGAGGTATGAATAAAATGACAGAAGGCCGGACATTTTATGACAGCTAACGGGTAGTTCTAACCGCAGAGATTCGTAGAGAAAACGCTGAGGCAACTGAGAATTTCCTCCTGGTTCCTCTGTTCCTCTCTGCTTACCTCTGCGGTTAAGTATATTGGCCATGTTATCGGTGGATAGTCTTTAGTTTAAGGTCTGACTCCAATAAAAAAGTTGTCATGCCGACTTTGGAGGCATCTTACTAAGTCGTTTGATCTATGCTTCTTAGCAAGTTCCCTCGTTCCTACCGATGACGTATTATTCAGCATGATGATCTTAGCCGTCATTGCGACCTGCCCCGAGCTTTATGTTGGGAGGAGATGTCATCTGACAAAAGGAAGATGACATTGACGTGGCAATGCCCCAATCGACAACGCGAACTATACTACTTCACGACTTTAACCGTTCTTTCAATTTAGGGGACTGCCGCGCTCCCTTTCAGTCGCTCGCAGAGACGTTTGCTTCGCTCCATTTTTAAAGCCGTCATCGGTAACGAAGCCCCTCTCCTTTAGCGTGCATTAAAAGGGGATCGTTTCGATTCCTACCGATGGCGACAATAGTTTTCTAACAGATCTAAATAATGATGATCTGCTAGTGGTCATCTTCACTAAAGTCATCCTCCATTACTACTCTTTCCAAAGCTGGTGGCTCTTCTATCCTGAACATTACTGGAAGTACCACCCATTGTGATACGGCCACATCACCTATTCTACACGCTCTTGGCGATGTTATGTAACTTTTATCTTATTTTTACCGCCTGAAACACCTTCAGATGAAATCACCCAAAATTCAGGTTATAGCAGTTACACTGGCGCTAATGGGGATCATATTTTTTTCCGCCAAGGCAGTGATCGTCAAGTTGGCTTATCAGTATGAAATTTCTGCGGTACCGTTGCTGTTACTGCGCATGGCCTTTTCCCTTCCTGTGTATCTCATTATAGCGCTAATCAAGCGTCCGTTCAAACCGGAAGAGATAACAAAAAAGGATTATTTGTGGCTGTTGACCTTTGGCTTTATAGGGTATTACCTGGCAAGCCTGTTTGATTTTATGGGTTTGCAGTATATTAAGGCTAGTCTTGAGAGGATTATTCTTTTTATTTATCCCACGCTGGTGCTTTTTATTACCTGGATATTCTTTAAAAAGATACCCACCAGAGTGCAGGTGTTGGCAATAATTGTGACCTACATAGGTATTTTTATTACTTTTGGAGAAGAATTAGGTGTGGAAAACAGTGGAGAAGTCTTATTGGGAGGCTTTTTGGTGTTTTTAAGTGCACTTACCTACGCGTTTTACCTGGTAGGCAGCGGTTATCTCATCCCCAAATTCGGTGCCGTTACTTTTACCTCATATGCTATGATCGTTTCTTGTGTTTGTGTGGTACTACACTATAGCTTTACAAGCACTGACGATATACTCGCATATCCTAAAGAGGTGTATGCACTTGGTTTTTTAATGGCGATGATATCGACTGTTATACCATCATACCTTATATCCTTTGCCATCAAACATATGGGAGCTTCTAATTTCTCAATCCTGGGTAGTATGGGACCAATATCAACAATAATATTAGCTAACATTTTTCTGGATGAACGCCTGACCTACATGCAAATACTCGGTGCGGTGGTGGTAATAGGTGGTATACTATTGGTGACCACAGCTACTGGTGGAAAAAAAGCCCAAGCAGCCATGCCCGGAAAAACAGAAAAATCAGCTACAACCTAAATAAGAAACGAGCACCTGCATTGAGGGAACTGAAATCAATCGTCATGGACTGACTCAGTTTCTCGGCAGAAGCTTCCGCAACATCCAATTGCAGGAATGCCTCCATTTTGAACCGTTCACCGAAATTAAATGCCACCCCTGGCTCAGCTCTTGGCCCTACAGTAGTCCCCTTATACCCTTCAAAGCTCAGTGCATGAAAGAAAATGGCCCCTCCTATGTACGGGTTGATACGCTTTGCCCCGAAGTAGTAGTTAGCGCCCACTCCGGCCGATATTCTGGTGGCCGTATAGGTGACAAAGTCACTTTGGTTAATTAGTTCGGTGGAACTGATGCCAATAGCAAAATCAAAAATACCCTTTACCTGTAGTTTAGGCGTTACCACATAGTATAACTGGATTCCTGCCATCAGGGCGGAAGTCATATCAGAGCTACCACTGATAATTGATATCCCTCTGGAGCTGAGATCATTTCTGATGTAGTTATTTACATCATCGGGGCTGATGATCCCTAGTCCGACACTGATGGATCCTTTCAGGTCCCCGGGTTCATCATACTTCCGAATTTTGGTGCGTTGCTCTATAACCGGTACCTCTTGTTTCGGAATGGTGTCCTGCCAGTCCTTTTTGTAATACGGGTAATCTTCTTCCTGCCCGAAAGCAGTGACGCACGACAAAGCCAATAGAAGAAAGGCGAAGTAACTTTTTTTCATTATACAACTACATTCACGATCTTTTTGGGCACAACGATCACCTTTTTAGGCGACTTGCCTTCTAGCCATTTTTGTATGGCGTCCGAAGCCAATACCTGCTTTTCGATATCTTCTCTTGGCATATCGGTCGGGAAGCTCATTTTTGCCCTCATTTTACCGTTAACGGAAATCGGATATTCATGTTGGTTTTCTGTCAGATAAGTTTCATCAAAAAGCGGATAGGCAGCCTGTGTGATGGTGGTGTCATACCCGAGTTTATGCCATAGTTCTTCAGCTATGTGGGGTGCGTAGGGTGAAACGACTACAACGAGTTGTTCAAGTATACTACGTTTGTTGCATTTCAATGCTGAAAGCTCATTAACACAGATCATAAACTCACTCACCGAGGTGTTAAACGAATAGCGCTCAATATCCTCCTGTGCTTTTTTGATGGTTCTGTGAAGTACTTTTAATTCCTCCTGGGTCGGCTCCCCGTCAGAAACCGTAAAGTTGTCGTCACTATCATGGAAGAGGTTCCAGAATTTTCTCAAAAATTTAAAAACACCATCTATGCCATTGGTATTCCATGGTTTAAACTGCTCTAGTGGTCCGAGGAACATTTCGTAGAGCCTTAACGTGTCAGCGCCATAACGTTCAATGATATCGTCAGGGTTGACAACATTATATTTTGATTTGGACATTTTCTCTACTTCAGTGCCACAGATATACTGACGATCAGGCTCTGTGATAATTATTGCGTCCTCATAAGAAGCCCTCCAATTCCTGAACTGCTCTACATTCAATATGTCATTATCAACAATATTGACATCTACATGAATAGGGGAGATGCTATTGAAGTTGATCTCTTGCGGGACAAAATCAGTATTATGCTTCTTGTTGAAGCTATCCAGCCCTTCTGAGATCAGGCGATGAATTATATCAGTTTCAGCCTTGGTAATAATCGATTTTTTGATCCGGTCAACCACGCCTTTGGATAGAAATATCTCAGGATTATCAATTCCTTCCGATTTAGCAGGCATAGAATAAGTCAAGGTCAACCTATACACAAAATTTGAGCGTCCCTGGATCATACCCTGGTTGATCAGCTTTTTGAACGGCTCATCTACCGTGACATATCCCATATCATAAAGGAATTTGGTCCAGAAACGGGAATATAACAGGTGGCCTGTTGCGTGTTCGGAACCACCAATGTACAGGTCTACACTTTCCCAATACTGCTGTGCTTCTTGGCTCACAAATTCCTTGTCGTTATGAGCATCCATATATCGGAAGAAATACCAGCTTGAGCCTGCCCAGCCGGGCATTGTACTCAATTCGATGGGATAACCCTCCTTAGTTTGCCAGTTTTCGGCTCTCCCCAATGGAGGCGCACCATCTTCGGTAGGCAGGTATTTGTCGATTTCAGGTAATACTACCGGCAGTTCAGATTCATCCATCAGATAGGGCATACCTTCTCTGAAGTATACGGGCAATGGCTCACCCCAGTACCTTTGCCGGGTAAAAATGGCATCGCGCATGCGGTAATTTACCTTTCCTTTGCCAATACCTCTTTTTTCCAACTCTTCAACACCTCTTTTCATTGCCTCCAAAGGGCTAAGACCGTTCAAAAAGTCAGAATTAATGATCTTTCCTTCCTTAGTAGGGTCGGCCGATTTCTCGATATTGGCAGAGTCGTTGATGTTAACAATGGGCAATCCAAAATGCTTTGCAAAATCATAATCCCGCTGATCACCCGAAGGTACAGCCATAACGGCACCGGTACCATATCCCGCCAGTACATAATCTGCCACCCAAACGGGTATTTTTTCTCCACTGAAAGGATGCGTGGCATAAGAGCCTGTGAAAGCTCCAGTAACATGCTTGACGTCAGTCATCCTTTCACGCTCAGAACGGTTTTTAGCTACGTCTACATATTCTTCAACCTCTTTTCGCTGATCTTCGGTCACCAATTGTTGTACCAGGTCGCTTTCAGGAGCCAGGGCCAGGTAAGTAACGCCAAATACAGTGTCAATACGTGTGGTGAACACAGTAATGTCTACACCTCTGTCAACTACCTTGAAATCCAGTTCTGCGCCAATGGACTTACCGATCCAGTTCCGCTGCATTTCTTTTAGTGGCTCTGGCCAGTCTATGATCTCCAAACCCTGAAGCAAGCGTTCGGCATAGGCAGTGATGCGCATCATCCACTGCATCATTTTCTTTTTTACCACAGGATGTCCACCACGCTCCGAAAAACCATCTTTTACCTCGTCATTGGAAAGCACAGTGCCTAATGCGGGGCACCAGTTTACAGTGGTATCCGCCAGGTACGACAGGCGATACTTTAATAATATTTGCTGTTGTTCTTTTTCAGAATATCCTTTCCATTCGCCAGCGCTGAACAGAGGTGTATTTTCATCGCAAACAGCATGCACATGAGTATTACCCTCTTTTTCAAAGATGGCAATCAGTTTGTTTACAGGCTCGGCTTTATCCGATGCTTTATTATACCAGCTATCGAACAACTGCATGAAGATCCACTGCGTCCATTTATAAAATTTAGGATCGGAAGTTTGCACTTCTTTGTCCCAGTCAAAGCTAAAGCCTATGTTTTTAAGCTGCTCTTTATATCTTTTTATATTTTCTTCAGTGGTGATGGCAGGGTGCTGGCCTGTCTGAATAGCATACTGCTCAGCAGGCAGTCCGAAGGCATCAAACCCCATCGGGTGAAGTACGTTGTACCCCTTGAGTTTTTTAAATCGCGATACAATATCAGAAGCAATGTACCCCAGTGGGTGCCCTACATGCAAGCCTGCACCGGATGGGTAGGGAAACATATCCAGGGTGTAGAATTTTGGTTTGGAAGGATCTACCGCGGCTTTATAGATCTTATTGTCAGCCCAGTATTTTTGCCACTTTTTTTCAATCTCGTTGAAGGGGTATTCTGCCATCGTTCTGTTTCTTTTAGAAGCCGCAAAATTAAGAAATTTCTTGGCAATTCAGGGATGGGGTGAGTAAAAAGTTGAGGAGTTGGATGGCTGAGATTTAATCATTAGGATTGCCGCTCTTCCTGAAAAGGATATTCGCCATCATATGGATTGTCACAGATCACACCATAGCCATCAAAGGCAGCATCATGCAAATAGCTGATTTCACACATTTTTTCTACCCATTGATCAAAGGCCTCGGAATTTATATCCATTTCGGGGGTATATCCTGTGATTAGCCATTGATTGTGCGAGGGGTGTACCTCTGCAAAATAATGTAGCTTAACCAAACTTTCCTTTAATGACTGCGCACGTTCTTCGCACTCACTATAAAAGAAAAACTCTACTTCCTTGCAGGCATTATCTAAAAACTTGAAGCGCTTCATAACTGACAGAAAATGCTCTTTTGCTTCAGATTTCTGTCTTTTGTAGTCTAGAAACTGTTTAAATTTCTTTTGCAGGTGATCGATAAGGTCAGGCATTAACATCAGCTAACAAACTGCTTGATCTCCTCTGCCAAAATTTTCACATCCACCTGCTCCAACGGATGTTTAAAACCCTTGAAAACCCTGAGTTCACCACCGGGAAGTAGGTTGGCAACAGTTTCTGACTCTTCCATGGTCACCATATTGTCTTCATCGCCTATACCGATCACTACCGGCTGCCGGATGTCTTTAAACCGGTCGAAGGACAAAGCGGCTCCGTTTCCAAGGTTAATCATCATGGAGGTCGTTTTTTGTAGTACCTCTTTCCAACCGACAGGAGCATGACGTTGTTCGAGCATTTTCGCAAAAGCAGGCACTTTTTCTTCAATTTTTTCTGCATTCAGCATCTTCACCTCTTTTTGCGCGATCTCAGCAGACCACTCCAGCTTAGTTCCTAATGTAAAGATACGGCCAACCATAGTAGGGTGAAGCAATGCCAGGTTCAGTGCTACGTATCCGCCCATACTATAACCAAAGATATCCGTTTGGTCTATACCACGCTCATCAAGGAAGGCGATCACATCTTTGGTGAATGTGTCAATACTAAAGTCAATACTATTTAGCGATTGTCCGCCATGACCGGAAAAGGTTAGGCTTTGTATATTGTCAAAATGAGAGGAAAGCTCCTCTTTAAGCGGGGCCAGTTGTGCTGCGCTACCCAGCGCACCATGCAGTAAAAGCAGGTTTTTCTTAGACATAAAGTATTATTTTATGAGCTCGATCAGCTTGTTTACATCGTCAATAATAAAATCAAACTCCGCAGCCTGATCTTTCAGTGCTGAGATCATGTAGGAAGGCACTTTATCACCTTTTGAAAGTTTCTGCTCCACATCATTTAACAATGTCACGATGTCGCTGGCCTCTACACGGGCCTGTTTGATCTCTTCTTTAATACTTCGGATACTTCCTATAGCCGGATTATCCGAGGAAATTTTAGTGGCCGGCTCCGTGCTTTCAGGTGCAGACGAGTTAAAAGCTGCTTTAGTTTGACTGGTGATACACTGATTGTATTCGGATATTATTTGACTAAGATCCCCCTTTTTATAAGTTTTATCCTCAATTTTTCCCGCCACTTCAGGACAGTCGCTCAAAAAACCAGTCATCATTTTCTTAAACATCAAGGTAGATATTTCAATACCTTCACCTGTTTTTTTGAGCAGGTAGGGAGAGCCAAAGGAGTATTGGTTTTCCGACCTGAAATAAAAAAGGCTGAGATATCCGCTAGTCCTCACTTCCATAATCTTATAAATCTTCCCAAATTTGACAGACCGGTATTGTACCCCGTCTTTATTCAGCTCAAGGAGTTGGAAGGCTTTCAATTTTTCATTCTTCTCTCCTGTGTCTATTGCTATTTCTTCGTGTGTTTCTGTGGGTAATAGTATGTGTATTGTGCCTCTTAGGGTATCGCCTTGTACAGTAACTACATAGTCCTGACCAAAAGTAAGTGATGCGTAAATCAGAAAAAGCAGGATGATCGACAAACATTTCATAACTTTTCTCGTTTAGCTACAAAAATATAATTAATTGTCGCTTTTGCTATTTTTCTTTAATCTTCCCGCATCTTTCAGTGCCTGATGAATGATCCATTCCAGTTGACCATTGGTACTGCGGAATTCATCAGCAGCCCACTTTTCAACCTTTTGAAGTAGCTCAGGGTCTAATCGTAGTACAAAAGGCTTTTTCTTAGCCATAGTGAGGTTGCTTTACTAATCTGTCCATTGCTTGTTTGATCTCTCGTGGCTTTTGAGTTCCCAAAAGTAATATTTTTCCATTTTTTAAGGTCAGTTGCAAGCCTTTGTTTCCCTTTACACTAATTGCTTTACCACTTCCGGGTTTGCTCTTGTAGCCACGGCCTCCGAAATCCTTTAGTAAATTGAACTTACGTACTTCATAATTGGCAATATCCTTTCTTTTCAATATTTTCCAACCAGGTATGAATGGAAAGAACCTGTACCTAACGGCCGTGCTTGTTACTTCTACTTCTAATTTACCTGACAGGATAGTCCAATCAATAATAGTCATGATCACTAACACTGTTGTGCATAACAAGATCAACTGATTATCGGATAGCGACCTTCTTCCAATAGGCTCATCCTGGTATAGCTGCATATAGAGAAGATAGCTTAATAATGATACAACAGCCGTTGTAACGGCCATTAGAAGTACCCATAGCCATACCTGGTTGAGTTTTTGGGTTTCTTTAAAATAGGCCATAAAGTTAATGGTTTAAGGTGCCGGAGTTAACCACAGGCGTCACATCCTTATCTGCGCACAGTACCACCATCAGGTTGCTCACCATAGCTGCTTTTCGCTCTTCATCCAGGTCGATCACCTGTCTTTTCGAAAGATCGTCAATGGCCATTTCCACCATACTTACGGCTCCCTCTACAATCTTATGACGAGCTGCCACTATAGCCGTTGCCTGTTGCCTTCTAAGCATGGCGCCTGCTATTTCGGAAGCATAGGCCAGGTAGCCGATCCGTGCCTCTATTACCTTGATGCCGGCTATTTTCAGGCGATTGCTGAGGTTTTCCTCCAGTGCGTTATTCACTTCATCCAAACCAGAGCGTAGAGTGATCTCTGCTTCGTTATCTTCAAAATTATCGTAGGGATACATGCCGGCAAGTTTCCTGACGGCAGCATCGCTTTGTATCCTTACAAATTCCTCGTAGTTATCTACCTCAAAAGCAGCCTTGAAAGTATCGCGTACCTGCCATACCAGAATGACACCTATCAGTATCGGGTTTCCGACCTTGTCATTCACCTTTACACGTTCGCTGTCAAAGTTCCTCGCCCGGAGGGAAATGCTGTCTTTAATATAAAATGGATTTACCCAAAAGAAACCGTTCTTTTTTACAGTGCCCTTATAAGCACCAAATAAAACCAATACACGGGAGCTGTTGGGGTTTACAAAGAAGAATCCCGGGCACAGCACAAGACTGATAACTATACCGATGCCAAATAAAGGCTGCTTTGAGGCTATAAGCAATAAGAGGCTGATAATAAACAGCAGGGCCACTATTACCAACATAATGTAGCCTGAAATGGGGTTGTTTTCTTTTTCCTGATTCATAAGAGTGATATTAAATTGATATCATATTAATGTTATTATGAATAATATACGCATTTTATTTGCAAAAGGTTGTAAAGGGCTTTTGGAATTTCTTAAAACTCCGGTTAATTTGCTGCCCCTTACTTATATGATGACATGGTAAAATATAACCCTAAGACTTGGTTTGCATTAATATTTCATTCCTATAGTCGGCAAATACTGAAGCTGTTATTACCAGCACTCCTATTTATGGCGGTGTACACCACTCTAATTTCTTATCTCCTGCTGGATTATTTTAAGCTGCAGTTATATAGCACAACAGTGGTACATTCGTTATTGGGTATTGTATTGGGTCTTTTCTTGGTTTTTAGAGTAAACTCTGCTTATGACCGTTGGTGGGAGGGGCGTAAGTTATGGGGGCTACTGGTTAATAATACCCGCAACCTGTCATTTAAGATCGCTTCTTTCTTGCCCGAAAAAGATGAGGAGACAAGAAACTATTTCGCTCAGATGATCCCTAATTTTGTTAGTGCAATGAAGGAGCACTTAAGAAAAGGGGTCAACCTGGAGGAGCTGGATATTGTCGGAGATCGATTTTTACAGCGTTTAAAAGGTAAGGAACATATCCCTAATGCTATTTCTTTGATGCTCTATGAAAAGCTGACTGCCATGTATCGGAATAAAGTGATTACAGGAGAGCAACTTTTTCTGGTGGACAAGGAGATGAAGCAGTTTTCTGACATTTTAGGTGGATGTGAAAGGATCAGGAATACACCTATTCCATATTCCTATAGCATGTATATTAAGAAGTTTATCTTCACCTATACCACAACGCTTCCGCTGGCATTTATTGCAGAATTTGGCTACTGGACTATTCCCATCGTGATGTTGGTGTTTTTTATACTGGTAAGCGTTGAATTGATAGCTGAAGAGATCGAGGATCCTTTTGGTAATGATACCAATGACCTGCCCACGGATGAGCTTTCTGATAAGATCAAGAAGAATGTAAGAGAAATATTGTTGGCGTAGCGCGTAGAGCGGAGCGCAGAAAGTCACGCTCAGCGCTCTGCGCTTAGCGCCCCGCTATTCCCCGTCTTCTGCTTCTACCTCGGCCAACGGCTTTAAGTTAGCGGGAATTTCATCTTTGATGTATGGATATACTTCAATAAAATTGGTGAGGGTGATGGAAGGTATATCATATGGTACCAACATGCCTTCAAAATGCTTCTCTATTCTCTCGAATGCCTGTTTTACATGTAAGGCGCACACGAGGATGTAAGTATTGATCTTCATCTCTTTTTCACTATCACCATCTACGGTAGAATAAGTAACCTTGCATTTAAACCAGGTTTCCTCATCTTCATAATTGATCACCTCGGCAATATTGGTTTTGGTAATGTTCGTCACAGCAAACTCTCCGGATATGTCGCGAGCTGCAATTTCATTTATCCGGGTTTCGGCATCGGTGTAGGATACTGCGTCTACTAAAAATGCCTCTGTTACCTGCTTTAATAATCCATCTTCTCCTTCTTTATTGTGCTTGATTTTACACGAGTACCAGGTATTCATTCTTTGCTTTTGATTTTTTGTTAAAAGATACTTTTTCGAGGGATGCAAATATATGATCCTTACCCAACCGGTCCAGTATATTCGTAATTTTTATTTGTTGGCCCGCGTGCTATTTACTAGCCCTAAATAGTGTCTATAAGAAAAACTTATGGAGATCCTTCCTTACGTACCAATGACAAGTTTTCATTACATGCTGATAGTCAGATGACAGCGTCTTATTGCTCAGTTTGTAACTTTTGTGTCTATTGTGACTTTTCATAGCATATGTCTTACGTTTTTGTTCCCGTAAAGCTTTAAAGCTTTCGGGATAACAAAAAAAGTCAAGGCTGTGAGTAAATGGCTAAATTTCAATGCCTGCGATGACAAATCACAAACTCACCCCGTGAAAAAACGGGGCTCAAACAGTGTGATTTATAAAGTGTACGTGTGGCATTGAAATTCTTACGACCTCCGCTAAAGGCTTTGGCCGTCAGCGGAACGCCATTTTCTCAAGGCCGTTCAGGTTGTCATTATCCACAAAATCAATAGAAAGTTGTTGGAGGCCTCAGGATGACTACCCTTTTTTAAGGATTTTATATCGAACTCACGTTAAAATATTATTCAATTGTCTCGAAAATCAAGATTATAGGTGAGGCCCAGTTGAAAAGTATGGTTTCTTTCCATTCTCTCTCCGTCCGGTTTGATGGCAAAATGATTAAGATAGCCGGTTTGCACATTGAAATTTTTGTCGAAGCGCCAGCCTAAACCAGCATAAAGTCTATTTTGGTCAAGAATATTTTTCCCAATGCCCTTTCCAAAGCCCAGGAATACTTCATCATATAGGGCCAGAAACAGTGTATTGTCAGTTAGCTCCTTATTTGTCAGAGGGACTGATACAAGCAGCCGGTATCTTGCCCGGTTGCGGAAGTTAAACCCGGCATTTTCATAGCCATCATCCTGGCCAGGCACCTTTTTTCTCATCCATCTTTGCTCGAGCCGGTAACGATGATTAAAGTATAACTTTCCAAAGGTTTGATTCGTGATCAGTTGCTGCCATATCCGGTGCTCAGGGAAAGTATAGGCTATCGGCTGAGCTCCATAGGGATAAGACACGATCCATCCATACCCTGCAGAGATTTGAAGACTGTTTTTAGTGTAATAATCCACTCCCAGCCTAAGCAAAGATTGCTGAGCATCGTCTACTAACCCATGTCTGCGCCATTGGTACTCGGTGTGTATGCCCCAATGATCAGACAAACGGTGATTTCCAAAGTACATATACCAGGCATTAAACTGGCTATCAATTTCCTTTTGAGCGAGGACATGGCTTGTGGCTAGTATGATAAGAAGTAGGGTTAGATATGTTTTAGTCATGTTCTGCGATTTCCTTTTATAACGATGAAATATATGCACCTGTTTAACAAAGCGTGCTGCAAAATTAAAGGCTATGACTTTTTTAGTCTTACCGTTCAGACGAATATATAACAGCTAATAAATTTTAATGAGATTACAACTTCAGCGGATAGCTTCGATTCCTCCTCGTGGCAAGCCCCATATCCGTTAACTTAAGCACTCCGCTAGGAATTCAATGCCTGTAGACCTCGTAAAATGATGGAAAAACTCTAAATCCAATCAATTTCTTCCTCACATTGAGTTATCACCTCACCCTGGAACAGGCTGAATATAAGCACAGAAGAACCGGAAGGTGTCTCAAAAGTCAAAAATTTAATTTAACAGTCATTCTGACGAAGGAAGAACCTTCCTAAGATTGTGAATTCTGCCTTTGAAACTGAGTAAGGTCCCTCGTTGCCTACCGATGACGCATATCTCGGGCTTTAATTTCGTCATCCCATTTTGTGCATTTTGTTAAAAATGTTAAGTCTCAGGATGACTTTGACTTTTGAGACACCTTCATGTACAGACTGCAGTAAAAGCACAGGTTTTTGATGGGTGAGGTGTGAAACATGTATTTTCTAAAAGTCATAGTTTCTTTAAGTTGCCGCGTATGTCCTCTGGGACGATATTTATTGTTAAGTTAACAGCTATGGTGGCAAGCCCGGGACGGCGCAATGACGATAAATTGTGAGTTTTCTTAGAAACACTAAGTAGTGTCTCTGAAGCAAGCACCAATGTCTGCGCTATGCTTGCCCCATAAATGCTCATCCCCAGGAGACTCCGCTTTTCGGTACTTTACGAGCCTTGAACTTGACCGTTTCTTAAAGCCACTTGGAGTTCTAGCAAGCACTAAATAGCATTGAATTCGGATGAAGGCTGTGGTTATCAACCTCTAAACAGTCTCCCTTTTCTTACAGCATCAGATAAGGCTACAGGTATTTCTGCTTCAGCTTGTATCACCTTTGCATGGGCTTCCTGTACGCGGGCTAACATTTCCTGTTCAAGAGCCACAGCCATGGCGCGCCTCTTTTCGGCCTTTGCATTTGCAATATCGAGGTCTGCCCGCGCCTGATCTATTTGAAGCATAGCGCCAATATTTTGCCCGATGTTAATATCAGCGATATCAATAGACAGTATTTCAAATGCCGTGCCGGCATCCAGGCCATTCGCCAATACGGTTTTAGAGATTTCCTCCGGCTTTTCAAGTACATCAATATAGCTTTTTGCTGTTCCAATTTTGGAAATGATCCCCTGACCCACACGGGCCTGGATAGTTTCTTCACCTGCTCCGCCTACCAACCGCTGGATATTGGTACGCACTGTTACCCGTGCTTCTGCAATAAGCTGAATGCCATCTATCGAAACGGCCGTAATAGCCGGAACGACTATGATGTAAGGAGTTACGGAAACCTGAACGGCACGAAGCACATCTCTACCGGCCAGATCAATAGCTGTTGCCTGTTTGAAACTCAGCCCCAGGTTAGCCTTATCCGCTACGATCAGTGCTTTAATGACATTTACAAGGTTTCCGTGTGCCAGGTAGTGGGTTTCAAGGTGTTGAGTGGTTACATTTTGTATGCCTGCTTTTGTGGCAAGGATCAATGACCTGACGATAAGTCCGGGAGGTACCTTTCTAAATCTCATGAACACAAGATCAAAAAGATTGACGCTCACACCTGAAAATATGGCGGTAATCCATAGATTAATAGGAAAGATAAAGAAAAACAACCATAGTGCTACCAAAATGGCACCAATCAAAACAAATGAAGATATTGGCATGGGAATAATGTAAGTTGAATAATACGAATTTAGGTTTAGTTTTCGTATCTTTTATGTTTATGACGGATTATATTATTCGAGCCATCCTGATCGAAGTGCTACTCCCTGGAGGTAGGAAGTAATGATGCCGTTTTAAATTCATCATGCCGTAATCATCTCATAAACGAAATAAGCGATGATCATCAGGATCATTACGCCATACATGAGCAGGTCGACACGGACATAATCTTTATATTTCTTATACAGCGCTACCAACTTTCTCATTTACATTGCCAGATCAAATTCTACAAAAAAGGTAGCCCCTTCACCTTCAATACTTTTACACCATATTTTGCCAGACATAGCTTCTACATATTTCTTGACAATTGACAGCCCCAGGCCAGTGGAACTTTCATTGCCGGTTGGGCGGGCGCTCAGCTTCTGGAATTTACCAAATAGCTTTTTCATATCTTCTTCGCTAATACCGGGGCCCTGGTCTGTTATCTCGAACAAAGCTTTGTCGTCAACTACCTTCTGTCTTATAATGATCTTTTTATCACATGGAGAGAATTTCACGGCATTTGATATCAGATTTTCATAAACCTGGTAGGTGTAGTCACAATCAAGATAAGCGGTGATATTATCGTCAATATCTGTGGTTAATTTGATGTTCTTTTCCCTGGCCACTACCTCAAACCTTTCTGCTGTATCTCTGGCAATGGCTGACAGATCAATATTTTCCAACCTGAGGTTAAGCTGTTGAGATTCTATTGCTTCTATATCCAGGATCTTTCCGATCATCTCATTGAGTCTGTTCGCACTACCCTCTATGGTGTCCAGGTACTTCATCATTTCATCATTACCTTCGGTGGTTGTCAGTTTGATAATGCTGATCATGCCTTTGATCTGATTTAGAGGGCTTTTAAGGTCATGGGCAACAATTTCTATCAGGGTATTTTTCTCATTATTCAGATTGATCAGCTCCTCATTCTTTTTCAGGATCTCATCTTTCTGTTTTTGCACTTCGGCATGCATTTTTGAAATAGTCTCATTCGCCTCATGCAGGTAATCCGTCTGATCCAGCATAGCTTCCTTCTGTTGCTCCAGCTCCTCATTCTTTTTCAGGATCTCCTGGTGGGCAGCGCTTAATTTTTCAGCCTGTTCACTGATTTGCTTCTTTTGCTCACGCAGCTCCTCATTTTTCTGGTATATCTCCTCATAGGCATCTTCGAGGTTATCAGCCAGCAGCATCAGGTCTTTTTTCTTATATTCTAACAGGTAGTTGTCCGAGATCACCGTTTCATTGGTCTTCTTCAGGTGCTCAATTTCCCGGCGAAGGTTAAGCGTTTCCTGCTCAACAGCGCGACCAAATTGTGAATCGAGTAGTTCTGATTCTTTCTCCAGCCTCTCAATGTCTATGCTCAGCTTTTTTCTATAATGCTGAAGTATGGAGGCAATAGTTTCGGGATCATGGTTGTCAAATGTAGCTTCCAGCTCCTCAACGAGTTCCAAAATATGCCTTTTGGTACCTTTTATGCATTTTTGAATGCCACGGAACTTGGTCATAACTGAATTCATCATTTCCAGGCTTGGTTCTTGGTTGAATAAGATTGCCAGGAGTATATACTACTAAATGTAAAAATGTAAATCGGAGATACTATTATTTTATTCGCTTTTTTAGTTTTACCGGTTCCCGGCTCTTTCTCATCCTGATATTTATGAACTCTACTATCAGTGAAAAGAATACAGCAAAATAAATATACCCCTTAGGCACATGATAGTGGACAGCTTCAATGCCCAGCATAAAACCAATCAGTATCAGGAATGATAACGCCAGGATCTCCAGTGTAGGGTGCTGACCGATAAAATCCGCAATTTTCTTTGAAAAAATCATCATAACCAATATGGAAACCACAACGGCAATCACCATAAGAATAACGTGATCGGTGAGTCCTATGGCTGTTAATATAGAATCGAAAGAAAAAATAAGATCAAGTAGTATGATCTGTGTGATCACTGAAAATAAGGTGCCCCCTTTTTTTGCGGTTTCTTCAGCTTCGGCACCTTCCATTTTGTGGTGTATCTCCATAGTACTTTTGAAGATCAGGAAAATACCACCTACCAAAAGGATAATATCTCTACCGCTAAAATCTATTCCAAACAGGGTGAACAGGGGTTGAGTAAAAGTGATCACCCAGGTGATACCCAAAAGGAGACCTATACGGAAAACAAGCGCCAGTGTAAGGCCTATGAGCCTGGCTCTACCTTGCTGATGATGAGGGAGTTTGTTCGAAACAATAGAAATAAATATGATATTGTCTATCCCCAGTACAATCTCCAGGAACGTAAGAGTAAGCAAAGCAACCCAGGTTTCAGGTAGTAGAAATATTTCCATCCCGTAAATATATAAGAAAATATTTTTCCGAAGTTAGTGAACCTTCCCAAGTGTTAAAAAGATGGGAAATGTAACCGTCTTTTTGCCTGGCCACATGTCGGCCAATTTACTGACTAAAACCGGTAAGGGGCTCTCATTGTTTAGCTTGATATATTTTTGAACGGCAGACCAAGAGTTAAGGTAACCCTCCATCTCAGATAGTGTCCATTCAATTTTATAGTAAAACCGGGCTGCCTTTTTATCGACCAACGGGAAGTTTATCCTGTTGTACCCCTCCAGCAATATTTTTCTTTCATCATCCCAATACTCACCAAGCACAACATCATGGAAATTCCTGACACATAAGTCGATTTGTGTATTGATGGTTAATAATTGGTAGCCCCAATAGGCCAAAATACCTTTGGAATGAATGACGCGTTGTACTTCCCGGTAGAATTTCCCGGGATCAAACCAGTGCAGCGCCTGTGCAACTGTTATAAGGTCTGCTGAACCTGCTGATAGCTGCGTCTTTTCAGATGGAGCCATAAAGTAGTGTATATTATTTCTTTTGGGTGCCTTTTCTAATTGTTGCTGGCTAATATCCGAAGCATGGACCAACTTAAAGCGATTGGCCAGTTCAACAGCCACCTGACCATTACCCGTGGCACAATCCCATGCTGTGTTAAAACTGCTAACCTGGCTGTACAAGAATTCATATAGCTCCTGTGGATAGTGCGGGCGGTACCTGGCATAATAGTCTGCTTGTGACGAAAAATTATCCTTTACTGTCATTGCAAATGGGTTTCTGAATTGCCTCAATCCGGCTCTTCACTTAAAAATATCAACTCTTCCGGCTAATTCTACGGTTTGGTAACTCTTTTTTCGCTTCGGGTATTTCCTATATGATCTTTGAAGAAGATTTAAACGGAGCAAACTTCATGAATAGATATTTTACCATTATTGCTTTTTGCTTATCATTTTCTGCCATTAATGCTCAGTCTTTGATTTCCGGTGTGGTTACTGACCAGAAGGGTGGAGCGATCATAGGCGCCAATGTTTTTATTGCAGAAACCTATGATGGAGCATCAACTGATACCAATGGCAGATTTCGCTTTACCACTACTGAAACGGGCTCCCACCAGCTAAAAGTTACTGTTATAGGTTATGCGAACTACGAAGAGAAGTTGGTACTACCGATCGAGAAACTGGAAGTAAGTATAAAAATGGTTGAAAGTATCAACCAGCTTGAGGCAGTGGTTATCACTGCGGGCTCTTTTACGGCCGGGGAAGAAAAAAGCCGGGAAGTGCTAAAGCCCTTGGATATAGTGACAACAGCCGGGGCTACAGCGGATATTCCCGGTGCACTAAATACCCTTCCTGGCACTCAAAAGGTTGGTGAAACAGGAAGACTGTTTGTCAGAGGAGGAGAGGGATATGAAACAAAAACTTTTATAGACGGGCTTGAGGTAATGGGCGCCTACTCACCTTCTGCCCCGAATACACCAAGCCGAAGTCGGTTCTCTCCATTTATGTTCAGTGGTACCAGCTTTAGTACCGGTGGGTATTCGGCCGAATACGGACAAGCGCTTTCATCGGCTTTAATCCTGAAAAGCAAAGATGTGCCGGAGGAAACCCGCACAGATATCTCGCTTATGTCTGTGGGAGCAGATGTTTCACATAGTCATGCCCTAAGTAAGGGTGCCGTGGCCGGAAAACTTCAATATACCAATCTCACCCCATATTTTGAGGCCGTCAGTCAGAAGATGAAGTGGGATGAAGCCCCTCGGTCTGCAGACGGTAATGTTATGTTCAGGAAGGAATTAAAAAAGGGTGATATGCTGAAGCTGTACACAAACTTCAGTTGGTCAGACTTCACCGTTTACCAGTCCGGGATCTTACCTCAGGATATTGATGACAGGGTGGCGTTAACAAATTTTTATAACTACTTCAATACCAGTTACAGGAGTATTCTGAATGACCGCTGGACAATGCAATCGGGAGTTTCATATACCCGTAGCGAAGAGCAAACAAAGGTAAACCAGGACAATTATAAAGAAGCAGTGCAAGGACTTCATTTTAAATCGGTCTTTACTCATGATGCATCGGAAAAAGTGGCGCTCACTTTTGGTGCGGAGCATTTTACAGAGGACTATAATTTCGGATATCCGGGAGAGGCAGGCCTGGAACAAGATCTGAGCTTCGACAAAAACACCACAGCCGCATTTGGTGAAGCTGAGGTATATACTTCTAACAGATTTGTAGCAAGAGTTGGCATTAGGGGAGAGTACAACTCACTGCAGGAAGCAGGTTACTTTGCTCCGCGCACCTCGATGGCATTTAAAACCGGGGAGCATAGTCAACTATCCGTTGCATATGGGGTGTTTAACCAGACAGGCACCAATGAGCTGATCAGAATCAGATCAGATCTGGAAGATGAAAGAGCGCAGCACTATATCATCAATTATCAGCATGAGATCAAGGGGCGAACATTTCGGGTAGAAGGCTATTATAAAGATTATGACAACCTTATTAAGTTTGGTGACAACAATTTTGATCCTTCAGGTTATACTAATGATGGCAGTGGCTATGCCCGGGGACTTGACGTTTTCTGGAGGGATAATATAACTTTTAAAGGAGTGGATTACTGGCTCTCTTATTCTTTCCTGGATACTGAAAGAGACTATCGCAATTTTCCCTATCGGGTGAGGCCTCGCTTTGCATCAAAACACAATTTTTCGGCTGTTTTTAAATACTTTATCCGCTCGTTGAAAACTCAGGTCGGGGGCACTTACAGCTATACAAGTGGCCGGCCTTATCACAACCCAAACCTGGCAGGATTCAACACTGAGGAAACACCGGCTTACCATGACCTGAGTATGAACTTCAGCTATTTGATGAAGACGAATGTCATTATCCACGCATCAGTGACTAACGTGCTTGGTATTGACAATGTGTTTGGGTATGAAAGCAGCGCCCAGCGAGATGAAAACGGACAGTACGTGTTGCGTGCTATCAAGCAACCTGCACCCCGGTTTATATTCCTTGGTATATTTATCACCCTGTCAAAAAATAAATCTGTGAATCAATTGCCAGTGTTATAGGAAGTCTGAAACCGTAGCGCAGCGGAGGTTCACGAGGGAATGTGGGCATGGTTGCGTGTATGAGTAAATCTGAAATAGGAAATAGTAAATAGGAAAACCAGAAACAAGCAACCAGAAAAATTATGAAAACTGCACTATTATCATTGATGATGCTGCTGTGGATACAGCTAGCTCAGGCCAACAAATACGAAAAGGTCATGTTGGAGGCCATTGAATCACTCTACCAGGCAGACAGCATAAGCCAATACCAGGAAGTGATCAACAAATTTGACAGAATTGCTGCCAGAGAAGCGGATAAGTGGGAACCGCTTTACTATGCAGGCTTTGGGTATGTAATGATGGCGAATAAAAGTCAGCAGGCCTCTATTAAAGACCAATATTTGGATTTGGCCATGAGGAAGGTGAACAAAGCACTTGATTTGGCCCCCGGGGAGTCAGAGCTAATGGCTTTGGAAGGATTCATTCATATGATCCGTGTTACTGTTGATCCGGCAGTACGAGGACAGCAGTATGCACCACTAAGCATGCAGGCATTTGGAAAAGCCATAGCGCATAACCCTGACAACCCAAGGGCGCTATACCTGATGGGCCAAATGGAGTATGGCACGGCACAGTTTTTTGGGGCGGATACCAGTGAAGCCTGTGGTAAGCTGAAGTCCGCAGTTGAAAAATTTAGCACCTATATATCAGACAATCCACTCGCGCCCACCTGGGGGAAGAAAGGGGCAGAGTCATCGGCAGAAAGATGCGGAAAGTGATTAGTGATTAGTGATTTACGATTTACGAAGTACGAAGTACGAATTAACCATTAACCATTAACCATTAACCATTAACCATTAACCAATAACCAATAACCATTAACCATTAACCATTAACCAATAACCAATAACCATTAACCATTAACCATTAACACAATGAAAACACTATTATTTATTGCAGTGTTCTTAGCTGCCGGGGTGCTGAATGCACAGAGTAACGATACCCAAAGGCTAGTTAAGCTGACGGTAGAAGTAGAGGGTGAATTACCTTCCAGGGGAAAGCTATTATTAACGCTTTTTGATTCGGAAGCCGCGTGGCTTAAGAAAGAGGTGAAGGCCATGTCAATTGACGTGACATCAACAAAAGATTATGTATTCGAAATTGAAGGTTTGCCGGTCGGGACATATGCTGTTTCCATTATTCATGATGAAAATAATAATGGAAAGCTGGATATGGGTGTGATGGGGCCTGAGGAGGGGTATGGCTTCTCAAACAATGCCAGGAGTATGTTCGGACCTGCGCCTTTTCACAAAGCAGCTATGGAAGTGCCCGAAGACACCAAAACAACAATTCAAATTAAATAATGTGAAATGCTTGAAAAAGGCAGTAATCCGATCCCGAAAAAAGCCTTAAAAAAGCTTTCGGGAGAAGGATCTTCCTAAGTTGTTGGTAGTATCCTTGAACTTAGTAAGGTTCTTCGTGCCTTCCGAGGCAAGTTCGGGGATCTTAAAAACAGGTTTTTAGGTTATTTTTGAATACGAATACAATTTAATCGGTTCTACTATATCGAACTCACATTAAATAAATAACGAATCGAAGAATTAGCGTCATCGGTAACGAAGTACGGCAATCACCTCTTAAGTACGTTAAAGAAGAGGGGATTGCCGCACTTCGTTCGCAATGACGATGAGTCGTGAGTTTTCTTACAAACATTAGTTAAGTCTGACTTCAATAAGAGGGATTGTCAACATGGAGGCATCTTTCAAAGACATTTTATCTTTGATTCTTAGTGAGGCCCCTCTTTTTAGAGGTACTAAATACGGGTGCATATAATTTTTGTGCCCGGCAGGGTGGAGGGATGTCTTTGTTTTATAGTATATTGGATTTTTTGACAATAATTTAAGTCTTTAATGATCACTTTTCCAAAAGAAAAAGCGTTTTGGGTCCGGCAGGGTAAGGATCTGTTGGTTATTTTTTTTCTAAGTCTTCCATTCGCCTACATAGTATGTCAAAGCTGCATACACGACACCGATAGGTTTTTGAAGCTGATTGTCATTAACTTTTGTGTTTGGGCAATTTTGTGGAAAGGGAATGAAGCTACAAACAACTTAGTGGATAAGTATTATAGTTGGTTGCAGCACCCGGGAAAAAGGCTGATAGCAGGTGTCCTTGCGCATGCTGTTTTTACTGCAATAGCAATTACAGGTATTTTCTACTTTTTTAAGTTCGTTTGGGATATCCATTTAGGATCTTTTCAATGGACACTCCTAATTTCCATAATAGTTACAATGGCCATATCCCTGGTGCTTCACAGCATATCTTTTCTGAAATCGTGGCGAACACTGGCGGTGGAAAGTGAGCGAATGAAAAAGGAAGTGATCAGCTCAAAGTACGAGTCGCTGAAAAACCAGGTGAACCCACATTTTCTATTCAACAGCCTCAATGCCCTGAGCAACCTGGTATATGAAGATCAGGACCAGGCTGTGAAATTTATTAAAAAACTGTCTGATGTCTACAGGTATGTGCTGGAATCGCGCGATAAAGACCTGGTGGAGTTAAGTACAGAACTGAAATTCGCGGAGTCTTACCTTTTTCTGCAAAAGATCAGGTATGGAGAAAGTCTCATTACGTCTATTGATGTGCGAAATACGGATCATTATAACATTCCGCCACTTGCGCTTCAGATGTTGTTGGAAAACGCCATTAAACATAATGTGATATCAGCAGACGAACCACTACATATGAGCCTATACCTGGAAGATGGATATTTAATGGTGGTAAATAACCTCCAAAAAAAGAATATTATCAAAGGAGAGTCATCAGAAATAGGTTTGTCAAATATTAAGGAGCGGTATTCATTTTTGACTGACCGGCCGGTGACAATAAGCAATAAAAACCAGAACTTTGCTGTCGGACTACCCTTGCTAAAGTAGATAGATATGGATGTATTGATCATTGAAGATGAACGGCCGGCAGCTACAAGATTAGAGAGGTTGCTTAAAAACCATAACAATCAAATCAACATCCTCAATAAAATTGACTCGGTCAAAAAAGCTGTACAATGGTTGCGATTACCTGGAAATCAACCACAACTGATCTTTATGGATATCCAGTTGGCGGATGGTCTAAGCTTTGAAATTTTCGAGCATGTAGATATTGAAGCACCTGTGATATTTACCACTGCCTTTGATGAATATGCCCTAAAAGCGTTCAAGGTAAACAGCATTGATTACCTGTTAAAACCTGTCGATGAGGAAGAACTGGCCGGAGCTTTTGAAAAGCTGGAGCGGCTTGCTCTAAACCACCACCCAAGAATAAACGTGATGGAGCAAATTAACGAAGCCATGGCTATGCTCACTAATAAATACAAAAGCAGGTTTGTTATAAAAGTAGGGGAGCACATCAAGTCTATCGCGGTGGATGATATCCAATACTTCTTTAGTCGTGATAAGGCGTCCTTTTGCTGTACGTTCGATGCAAAAAATCATTTATTGGACTATTCGTTGGAGCAAATAGAGGCAATGGTAGACCCCGGTAGGTTTTTTAGGATCAACAGGCAATATCTTATTTCATTAAATGCTATTAATGACATCATTAGCTACTCCAACAGCAGGCTCAAAATAATATTAAACCATTGCTCTGATCAGGGTGTGATCGTAAGCCGCGACAGGGTAAATGATTTTAAGAACTGGCTGGACAGGTAAGTGAACCGGATTGTCTTTCAAAATTTTTTTTGTGGTTTTGTGCCAATAGAATGTTCAGAATATTAAATTGTCCTGATTTTATCTTTCAAGAGGTATGGTGAAAATTAGCGAAGTAACCTGCGTCAATTGCGGTATGCAGTCAGGCAGCAACTTTTGTGGTAATTGTGGTCAAAAAACGGCCGTTAAGCAATTGAAATGGGGGACACTGTTTGGTGAGCTCAATCAGCGCGTGCTGGGGATGGATAATAAGTTTGTAAAGACCATAAGAGACCTGACCATTAGGCCGGAGCAGGTAATTTCATCTTTTATAGGCGGAAACAGAGTAAAATATATTGGTCCTATTGGGTATTATTTCATTCTGATTACTGTCTACGTTCTCATCGTGTCGATATTTAAAATCGACATGATCAGGTTCACTCAAGGAACAAAAGAGTTAATGACACCTCTTGGAGCTGATATGGAAGAGGGTGTAGGTTTGCAAAGATTTATAATGGGGCATATGAAGGTTCTATCATTTATGATTATGCCATTTTTTGTTGCAGCCAATTACCTTCTTTTCCTAAAAAAAGGATATAATATAATTGAAACAGCCGTAGTGGCATTTTATGTACATGCCCACTCGCTTAATTATACCATTCTTGCTGTCTTATTTTTTCAACTCACCGACATTAATACCAACTATTCCATGTTGGTGGTTACACTACTATATATGGGATTTGCCTATTCCAGATTTTATACGGGCAACAGATTATGGTCTTTTGTAAAGGGTATTCTAACTTATTTTATTGGACTTCTACTTGTAATGATACTGGTCATGATTATCACAGTTATTGTGGCTTTTATAAATCCCGAATTAGTAAAAAGCATTATACAGCTTAAGGATTAGTATCAAATTCATTGGATAGCTCCTGTAGCTTTTTCAATTCTTGGCCATACATAATTTGCGTGACTTTCCAGGCTACCAGGTAGCACGTAATTGTGATCAGTAGCACAGGTGCGATGGAGGATGTGCCCAACTCACTTAAAGAATAGCTGCCATATTCATAATAATAAGCATTTGAGCAATATAAAAGGTACAAGACAGCCGATAACGCCGGGATCAGAATTTTGTAAAGAATAATATAACCTTTAAGCCTTTTTATTACTTTCCGTATGGCTACCCCTATACCGCTGTCTTCAAAATCAAACTTATTGATTGTCAGATATTTAATCCGGTAGTGGATACCCAGTATGGTTGCAATTAAAATAAGCTCTCCGCTGATCATGAACCGGCTTTTTAACCCCAGAGCAAAAGTAATAACAATAAAACCTGCTGTGGCTATGAGCATTAGTATTGCATCCCAAAGCATGTTTCTGTTGATCTTACCCACTGCACGCTTAGTTCTGATCTCAAATATGTCATTAAGGGTCGTTTTTGTATATTCTATTTTCGGGCTTTTAGTATTCCATGCCCTTTTAAGTTCGTCAAGTTCCATTATTGCGCAATTAGTATTTCTTTCAATTTCTTTTTGATCCTATTGAGTTTTACGCCAACATTACTTTCTGTCATTCCCATGATGTCGGCTGTCTCTTTATAAGATTTCTCTTCCAGGTAGAGCATTACCAGGGCTTTATCTGTTTCCGATAAGGTATCGATGGCTGCTCTAAGGTTTTCAAATTCATAAGGATCAGTTTTCTCTATCTGCTCTTGCTCTTGTATGTAAATGGCCTCTTCCTTTCTTTTATGCTTCTTTTTTATAGAAGAAATGGCAGTATATAAACTCACACGATACATCCAGGTAGTAACCTTGGCGTCACCCTTAAACCTTGGGTACCCCTGCCACAATTGAAGCAGAATTTCCTGAAAAAGGTCTTCATGATCATCTTGATTATCCGTATATAAATGACATACCTTATGGATAATTTTCTGATGTTTTGCTATCAGGTCCAGAAATTCTTTTTCTTTTGATTTCACCTATTGTATGGATCTCCCGCGTAGATCACTTGTGTAGATTGTGGTTAATTTCTTACAAAATTTATGAAAAAAATAAATTGCACTGTTTTGATACTGTTGGTATGGTTTTGGTTTTTACTGGATTTTATACGTAATTTAGCAAGTCAATATGCCAGTAACTGCCAAATTTAAACTTTTACTCCTTTTCTTGGTGGTTGTAATGGGCTTTTCCGTTACCCATGATGCTTACGCCCAATTTGAAGAGGAGGAAGCTAAAAATAGTCTTTTTTACTACAGTGGGTATGCCGGGGATGAAAAAATTGAGCTAAACCTTCAGATGGAAGACAAACTTGTTTTTGGTTCCTACATCATGGAGCGTACCGGAGACCTCTTTATATTCAAGGGTACCCTTTCTACTGATCGCACTACTTTGGAGGTTCTGATTTTTGATGATCAGGACAAGTATGTAGCTTCCTTACAGGCAGATCTGATCTCTGAAGAGAATAGCTTTGCAAAGGAAATCAAGGGGCGGCTAATTCCCGTTAATAAAGCAAAGCCTGTTGCGGTCAATCTCACAAAAATGGCGGAGCTGGCTAATGCCGCTTATCCGTTTGATACGCAAAGCTCCTATCTTGGAGAGTAAGCTACCCGTGCGAGTAAAGTTTCATGCGATTGTTGCTAATAAAATTTAATGGTTAATTTTTTTGTTAAAAAATATTGATATCCGTGTAACAAAATACTGACATAACCAGTCTAAGTTATAAACAACCAAACCTTCATGTTTAGTATAAAACATTTCAACCTGGAAAAAACATTGCTCCTGTCCCTGAGCTTTTCCATTCTTATGGTTTCTTGTGTTTGCTGGGGCAGGATTATTTCTGAGCATTTTTCTGCCCGGGAGACACTTGTGGAAAGGCCATTAGCGCCTCAGGTAGAAGCCGCCAGGCAAGTAAAGGATCATGCTGTACTATTTTCAGGGGTGATGATCGTTATTTTGAGACACCTGCCTCTGGGGAGCGATGATTAAAAGAGGCTTTCTTATGCGCCCTGCTCAACCTTCAGTTGCCTTGCAATAATTATTGCTACAATACTGAACATAATAGCGATGTATCCAACATATTCGTAGTGCAATAAGGCCTTAGCGTCTTCTGTTACGGTAGAAGGTGTTTCGGAGATGACCATACCAGCTACCAGCGCAGCTAATCCGGAGGACATCTGTTGAACAGACGACCTGATACTCATAAAACTTCCACGGTTTTCCGGCTTGATTACCGATGTCACCATAGTAGTTGATGGCACCATCCGTCCATTGGCCATGATAAAAAATATACCTGTAACAATCAGCGCGGTCCAAAGCGGGATAGGAGGTAAGTTGGTGATAATCAGTATAGGCAACATTACTAAAACACCAAAAATAGTGAATATCTTTAGCCTTCCGTACTTATCAGCAAAGCGTCCTACCATTGGGGAAGAAAATATAGTAAGCCCTCCTCCGACAAGGTAAATATAAGTGAGCTCCTGTTCCGTAAAGCCGACATTTCCTACCATATATGGAGCGATAAAAGGTATGATAGTAAAATGCCCGAACATAAGCATAGAGGTAAAGAGCAGTCCCATAAGAGGATTTCTGCGGGTGAATATGGCTTTCAACATTTTCAAAGGGGCCTGGCTCTTTGCCTCGGTGAGATGGCCTTTGATGGATGGTACGTATGCTATTATGAGAGCGTTAATAACCACCCCAAGACCTCCTAAAAACAAAAATGGCGCATGCCAACTGAATAACGTTGCAAGGTATAACCCAAAGGGTACTCCAAATACCGATGCAGCAGAAAAGGACGCCATTACAAAGCCAATACCAGCCGCTCTTCTTTCAAGGGGTATAGCATCACTTACTATGGATAAGATCAACGCTCCTAACACCCCACCGAAGGCGCCTGCCATAGAGCGGGTGATCAGGAGAATTTCATAGGTGGGAGCAAAAGCACAAGCCAGTGTACCTATTGTAAAGCCTATATAAACAAAGGTAAGGCTGGCTTTGCGATCAAACTTGTCTATGAAAAAGGCGGCCAGAAAGCCGGAACCACCTGCTGTAAAAGTATATGATGATACCAAAAGACTGAACTGTTGAGGGGTTATGTCAAATAACCGCATTAACTGTGGCCCTAACGGCATAATGATCATGAAATCCATGATGTGGGTAAACAAAGCCGCGGCAAGGATCAAAAGGAGTAGTCGTTCTTTCGTCATGGATCGGGCGAAGATACAGAATAATGTTTAAACATAGAGAAGTATTGTTGTTATCAGGTAAGTGTCGAGCCTCTTTTGTTACGGAAAAGTATCTGTGTCAAATAAAAGTGATTAAGTAGGTTACCCGGGTATGAGTGGCGGTATACAATGTAGAGATGAAATTTATTTAGTGTCTCTAAGAAAACGCTAATAGCCGCGTTACGCTCGTTCCAAAAAAAATGTTCTTCCCGACAACTGTACGGGATTACCGCTTTTTGGAACTTCGTTTCTTAAAGCCACTAAGAGTTTTTCTTACAAATACTAGGCAATAATTTTTATGAAGGATACTCCTTTGATTTTACTGGTAGAAGATGACGACATAGATGCTTTCATTGTTCATACTATGCTATTAAAGTTCTGTGGGAACTGTAATATCATCCGTTTGAAAAATGGAGCGGAAGCCACCGACTATTTTAAGAATAATACCAATCAGCGACCTTCTATCGTTCTGCTTGATCTGATCATGCCTCGCATGGATGGTAAAGAATTTCTTTCTGAGATGCAAAAGGATGGAGAGTTGAGCAAGTTGCCAATAGTTATACTTAGTTCATCAAGCAGCTTCTGCGATATGCAGGAATGTGAAGATAAGGGTGTACTAAAATATTTCGTTAAACCATTGACGCCAGATATCTCGAAAGAGATTATTCATCTTGCCTCGGTGGCATAACCAGCTTCTTAATAAGCGGTACTGTTATCTTAACCGTCCGGCTTCTTGTTGACGTGTAGAATTTATTTCACAACAAGAGCGGTCAACAGTTATAATATTCCTCACAAAGAGCCATTTCTGATAGAATTCCGGTTCTTATTCCTCTTGGTGCGATTTTTTCATTGGCATAGCTGAAAATAATTTTTATAAGCTATGAAAAGAATCCTTGTACCTTCTGACCTGTCGGATATTTCAGAAAATGCATTGCGTGTGGCAGTTGATATTGCTGACAGAGCTGATGCGGAAATATATCTCATTAATTTCACGGAGCATCCCGTGGAAACTTTTACAGCCACAGGAGAAATCGATAAGAAATATGCTGATGAGGAAAATATATATACTGTGCAACTAGTGCAGAAGTATCAGCAGCAGCTAAGTGCACTTTCAACTAAATATGGTGCAGGTGGACGGACAATTCACTTCCAGGTATATGATGACGAGCTAAAGGGAGGTATTGTCGATTTTATTAAAGACTATAATATTGACCTGGTAGTGATGGGCACAAGTGGAGAAGAGTCTGCAGATGAGTTTTTCTCAGGTAACCATACCGAACAGGTAATAGAAGTGGCTACATGCCCGGTATTGTCGGTGAAGAAGCACTACGTTAAGTCTGACTACAATACTATCATATTAGGCCTGGATACTGAGAGAGACAGCAAAGATAATTTTTCACAGGCAGCAGCTTATTTAAATGATCTGGCAGATAGTCTTGGCGCGCGGATTGACATAGTGAACATTGTAAAACCCGGCACAAATGATAAGGTCAAAATCGAGAGAAAATTAATCGACTTTGCTGCGCGGTATGGAATTAAAGATCATTCGGTGACTATTGTAGAGAGTGATGATAAAGAGAAAGGCCTGATCAACTTTGCGCGAACTCATTCTGCGGGTTTACTGGCAGTGTTCTCTCACGCTGAAGATGGTTTCTTCAGAATATTCAGAGATAATTTATCTGAAGAGTTGACCATGAGCTCCGATGTACCTGTGCTTACCATTAACCTTCACAATGTATAATAGCCTATAGTGAATGATATGACGGGTGAAGGGATGAGTTTTTCCATAAGGCAACTTTTCTATGCCTTAGCTTCCTTTTTTGTCATAATTTTTCTGCTTTATTTAGGAAGGCCAGTGGTTGTACCACTGGCTTTTGCTTTTCTTATTTTCCTTATTTTATGCCCTGTCTCCAGGTTTTTTGAGAAAGCTGCATTCCTGGCTATTGTGCCCTATGTAGGTGCTGCATTGTTAGGGGACGTTCCTGCACTTTATGCTTTCATGAACTGGTATCCGGAGGTTATACTCATGCTTTGGTTTATACGGATCATGGAAGATGAAATACCTGTAGAGAAGAAAGTAAAAATGAATATTTAAGAAATGAAGATAAAAATGCGCTTGTCAAAAGGATGGTTCATATTGAAGCGTACGGCAATTGAATTTTTCGAGGATGATCCTATGAGCTATTGTGCGTCTATAGCATTTTATACCATATTTTCATTGCCCGCCATATTGCTTATTACAGTTACAGTGGCAGGTTCTGCCTACGAACAGCAGGTGGTGCAGGGCGGATTGATGGAACAGATAGAGACCTTGATCGGTTCCGAGAGTGCCAGAGAGGTGCAAAGGATACTGCAAAACGCCAATGAAACATCATCATCCGTATTAGCCAGAATTATTGGAATCGCAACATTATTATTCAGCGCTACCACAGTGTTTGTTTCGTTGCAAAATGCTTTAAATAAGATATGGGGAATAAGACCAAAACCCGAAAGAGAGATATTAAAGTTTATAATGAACAGATTACTATCACTGGCTATGGTCATTAGTATTGGTTTTTTACTGTTGGTGTCTTTAGTGGTGGATACTTTGATAGTTGTGTTCAGGAACTTCCTTTCGGAGTACTTGTCGGGGATTACCTACGAGTTGGTAGCCGTTGTCAATATTGCCTTCTCATTAATAGTAATTAGCCTCATTTTTGCAATGATCTTTAAAATACTTCCTGATGCCCGAATAATGTGGCGTAGCGTCTGGGTGGGGGCTTTTGTAACTACATTGTTGTTTGCATTGGGAAAATACCTGATAGGTTTCTACCTGGGTACCAGCTCAATAGGAAGCGCGTATGGCGCGGCAGGCTCTCTGGTACTGCTGCTTATTTGGGTCTACTATTCATCGCTGATCGTATTGTTCGGTGCCGAATTTACCTATGTATATTCCCGTGAAATGGGGCATCATATACGCCCGGATAAGAATGCGGTGATCGTGAAAGTGAAGGAGGTGGAACAGGAGGATGGCGTTGTAAACACCTGATTAGGAAGCATAAACTTTAACTATCCTGGACAGGCCAGAGAGATGGACTCGGCAGTTGGAAAATGAAGCCTCAGGCTTGGGAAAATGATTCTCTTGTCTTAATACTCAATAATAATAATATCTCAATACAAAATAAATACACATGAAATGAGCATAAATTTTAGGCTTCCAAAATTATACCAACCGAGGATGAATAAAGTTTGTAGCGAATTCCATGTGGCCATTGAAAAATAATTATATTCAGATGAAACGAAGTGTCAAAAGAAGTGTCAAAATATTACTCATAGTTGTCGTTATTTTAGTGGCTATACGGATCTATTTGCCTTTTTGGGTAACTGATTATGTCAATAAGGTGTTGGATGGCGTGCCTGGATATAGCGGCTCCATTGAGGATGTTGATCTGCACCTGTACAGAGGTGCTTACAGGATCCATAAGCTGAAAATGGTGAAAACAGGTGAGGGACTGCCTGAGCCATTTCTTGATATTGATGTAATAGACCTTTCAGTGCAGTGGGATGCGCTATTTGACGGAAGGTTGGTAGGAGAGGTAAGCCTGGTGGACGCTAAAGCAAATTTCATAACCAGTGTGTCCAACGAAAGTGAGGCCGAGCAGACGGGAGGTGAAGCAGATTGGACGGAGCCGATAAAGGAATTAATGCCTCTGGAAATCAACCGCTTTAGTGTACACAATGGTAAGATCGCATTTAAGGATTATACTGCCGAGCCAAAGGTAGATATATCCTTAGACAGCCTGACGCTCAATGCCACCAATCTGAGTAATGTTGAGAACAAGGAGGTGGAGCTACCCTCGGATGTCCGGGCAACTGCCACTTCCATAGGGGGAGGAAGGCTTGATATGATGGGAAAAGCCAACTTGCTGAAAAAAATACCTGACCTGGATTTGGAGGTGCAATTTGAAGGGGTTTCACTTCCAGCGCTCAATGACTTTACACAGGCATATGCGAAGCTGGACTTCGAAAAGGGCGTTTTTAATTTATACAGCGAATTGGCTGTTTCAGATGGAATACTCACAGGATATGTAAAGCCTGTTTTAACGGATATTAAGCTGATAGACTTCTCCGAGGATAAAAAGAAGCCACTTGAGATGGCTTGGGAAGCAGTCTCTGGCCTTATCCTGGAATTATTTGAAAATCAGCCGAAAGATCAGTTTGCCACTAAAATACCTATGCAAGGCGACCTGAATAATGTCAAAAGTGCGGTATGGCCGACTATCGGCAATATTTTTAAAAATGCCTTCATTCAGGCTTTCAAAAAGAAAACTGATGACTCTGTCTCGTTTGATGATTTAAAGAAGTCACAAGACGATTAAAGTAAAAAATTCAATAGCTGTGATGGCTTCAAGCCATAAGTTACATGCATTCAAAATCCATTTAACCATTAACCATTAACCATTAACCATTTAACCATTAACCATTTAACCATTAACCATTAACCATTAACCATTAACCATTAACCATTAACCATTAACCATTAACGATTAACGAATTATACAGCCAACTCATCAACAGTTGAGGAATAACTTCCCCATTATGTCAACATTGATCTTGTGGTTGATTATCAGCATTCAAAAAAATATCAATGCTTTTCTTCTGCTAAGCTCGAATATTGTTTGGCTGGTTCACAGATGAGATTTTCTTTCATGGAATTTGCAATTGGCAGCAAGAGCTAAATCTTTAGGAATCATATGTTTTTCAGAGGATCGAGAGTCAGTACTATTACCATTCTTTTTTCTTTTCTAATCGTTAATGCCTGCAATACTATTAAGCCTTACATCGCCAAAGAACATCTCAATTGGAGGGAAGCTGCCAAGCCAGAGGCAGAAGTTATCCACACGGTCTATTTGGTCGGTGATGGTGGAGCAGTAACCGATAACAAGGCTGAGGTTATGGCATTGCTTAAGAATAAGCTGTCTGAGGAGTCTGATTCTTCTGAGACTACAGTCGTTTTTTTGGGAGATAACATTTATCAGAGAGGGCTACCTCCTGAGTCTGATGATGATCGCGAGGAAAAGGAGGAAATACTCCTAAAGCAGTTGGAAGCTGCCAAGCATAGTAGTAGAGTAATATTTATTCCTGGTAATCACGATTGGGATTACAGCGGACCCGATGGGTTAGCCCAGTTGAAAAGGCAGGAGGAATTTGTAGAAGATTTTTTCAATGGTAGCAATGCTTTTGTGCCGAGTAATGGCTGCCCCGGGCCTGTAGAGGTACGGGTAAATGATGCGCTGACAATCATCGTTGTAGATACTGAGTGGTGGCTTCGAAAGCTTGACAAACCCTATGCTCCGGAAAATGGCTGTACCGTGGAAGATGAGCTCGATTTTGTGATCCAACTGGAAGATATGATCCGAAGAAATGATGGAAGACATGTGCTATTGGCTGCTCATCACCCTATATTCAGTAATGGAAACCATGGCGGCCATTATAACCTTCTCGATAATATCTTTCCTCTCCGGTTAGTCAGAGACAAGCTGTATATTCCGTTACCCGTTATAGGATCGTTATATCCCATCCTAAGAAAAGCAGGAGCTTCGCCACAGGATATACCCAATGCCGATTTTCAACAGTATAAAAGAGCAATATTATCAATAATTGAGCAGCGTGGCAACGTAATATATGCCGCAGGACATGACCATAATTTACAGCTCAGGAAATATGGACTTATGCATCATATTGTGAGTGGTTCAGCCTCAAAGTTAAATTTTGCAGCCAGAGGTTTCAGCGCTACTTATGTGCATCAAAAGAAAGGCTTTTGCAAACTGATATATTATAAGAACGGAGAAGTGTGGGCCGAATATTACATTGTACAAAATGAAGACCCTGAAGGAGAACTGTCGTTTAGAATTGCATTATATGGGTTGAATCCAGAGGAAGCTGAGGTGGCAGATCGTGAGGAGGTACCGGATTATCGCGACAGCGTGAAAACAATAGCCGCAAATGAAAATTATGAGATCAGCAAAGTTGGCTCACTTTTTTTGGGCAGCCACTACAGGAAAGAATGGACCACCCCTGTAACTGTGCCTTACATCGACCTTAAAACATATAGAGGAGGGTTAAAGCCGGTTAATAAAGGAGGCGGTAAACAAACCATAACAATACGGTTTATTAATGATGATAGTGTGCAATTCAATCTGCGCTCAGTGGATAAATTCCCGGCCAGCGCTATACCCGATATTTTTAGAGGTAGCTGGATACACGATTTTGTGAAAGATCAGACTTCCACAGCCCACCCCTACGGAGCACTTACCATACCAAAGATGTCTAAGGTTTTGGAACTCTATTACACCGATCCTGAGCTATATTATACGCCATTTACCTCCTACCTGGGGCCATATATTACTGATTTTGGAGGTAAGCTGGGCTTTATAGAGATCCGGCCGGATGAAGATCTGAGTGGCTATGAGCGGTTCGGGCATTCTGAAAATATAGTGAGCACATCGACTTTATTTGATCACTTACATGACGATAATGAAAATGAAGTGGATTCAAAGATGTATCTGAAATCGCGACTTTTTGATATGCTGATAGGTGATTGGGACCGGCATGATAATCAATGGAGATGGGCCGAGTATAAAAAAAGCAACGGAGGGGCAGTTTTTCGTCCGGTGGCCAGAGACAGAGACCAGGTTTTTTCTTTATACGATGGTATTATTCCCTGGCTTCTGAGCAGGAAGTGGACATTCAGAAACTTTAGTCATTTTGATTATGAAATTAGAGATTTAAAAGGACTCAATTATTCTGCCCGCAACCTGGACAGACGACTTCTAAACGGTCTTTCTCAGGAAGAATGGCTAAGTGCAGCCAAAGAGATTCAACAGCAATTGACAGACAAGGTAATTGACGAAGCGATGAAGCAACTTCCAGGTGAGGTCTATTCTTTTTCGGCTCCTGAGATCGCAGCAAAAATTAAAGCACGAAGAAATAATCTGATCACATATACAAGAGAATATTATAAATTCCTTGCTGAGGAGGTGGAAATAGTAGGTAGTGAAGAGCATGAGTTTTTTGATGTCCACAGGATAAATGATGAAGAAACCCGCGTGGAAGTGTATAGAAGGAAAAAGGACGGTACCGTAGAAGAGAAGATATATGATCGCGTGTTCTTTCGTGATGAAACTGATGAGATCAGGCTGTTTGGAAGGGATGGACATGATAAATTCGTCATCCACGGCAGGGTGGATCGCGGCATAAAAGTGAGGGTGATTGGCGGGGCGGAGAAAGAAGATATTCTTATCGACAGCTCGTATGTGGGCAAGGGAGGTAAAAAAACTATTTTTTATGATACTAAAACCAATGAGCCCAACCTGCATCCGGGTAAAGAGACACTGGTTGTCACTTCTGATCAGGCATGGGTCAATGAATATCACCGCAACTCTTTTGAATATGACTACTTTGGCCCCAGGCTTTCATTGGAATACAATATAGATGATGGATTTTACTTTGGCGGAGGCATCAAAATAGAACAACAGGGTTTTAGGCGTGAACCGTTGGAAATTAGCCACCTGCTACAGGCCAACTATGCCTTACGGACTGATGCGGTGGATGTGTTGTACGAAGGTCGTTTCTACTCTGTTTTTGGTCCGCTTTGGGACATCTACATCGATGTGGGGTCCAAAGGGCCTAATTATGTTTTTAACTACTTTGGTCAGGGTAATAATTCAGAGAATAAGCGGGATATAAACTTTTACAGGGTTGGTATGGAGAGATTTGCTGCCAGTCCGGTCTTGGTAAGGCGCTTGTCACAAGCTATGCAAGTAGGATTGGGACCTAGCTATGAGTCGGTAAATATCGACAAGGACGAAGATAATATTCTGACAGCATCATTTGTAGACCAGGGGATGGTAAAAAGCCATGCCCGCTTTATGGGCTTTAGGTTCCATACCAGACTTTCTATTCTGGATTATGAGGTTAACCCAGAAAGAGGGTTTTCATGGCTTAATGAGATCAATTTTCTAAAAGAACTGAATACCGGTGATGCCAGGTTTACCAATTACAGGACCGACCTCGAAGTATATCTCACACCTAACCTGCCAGTGAAAGTGACCTTCGCTTCCCGGCTTGGCGCAGCTACCAATACCGGAGACTTTTATTTCTATCATTCCAACTTCCTCGGGAATGAAAGTGGGTTAAGAGGGTTCAGGAGAAACAGATTTGCGGGCAAGACAAGCTTTTACAATAATAATGAAGTGAGATTTAAGGTATTTAACATTCGCAATAGCCTTATTAAGGGCGATTTCGGGGTGGTGGGATTTTTTGATCATGGCCGTGTATGGGCAAAAAACGGTGGAGCTGGTGGTATGCACCGGTCGTACGGACCTGGACTATACCTGCATTTCTTTGATGCCTTTCTCATTTCTGCCTGGTATGGGATCTCTGATGAGGATAAACTGTTTACCTTTAATGCCGGGTTTTTATTCTGATCTTAGTCTTCTTCATCTGTCTGTTTCGGAGCGGATAGTCCTGTGCTGGAGCGAAAACCGGTCAGCAAAGACTTCCACCAGTAGTTAAAGATGGACTTCTTTTTATGGCGGGCGAAGTCTATATCGCCAACCCGGAAATCATCTTTATCTTTAAGGTTATTTTTTTTCAATATCAGCAAATTAGCAATGAAAGATTTTATATCCTGGCCTGCACCTTTGCTGCTATTAGTTGCTTTACTTATTGTATTTATCTTCAGGTCTTCATAAGAGAAATTCATTTTACCATTTGCCTGCTCAGTATTGTAATGAAAGTCAAAATCGAGGTCAACCAGCCGGCCTTTTTCAATGCTGGTGAATGCCACCCGTTCAAGCATCGGGTTGAAGGCTGTCAGGTCCATTTCCTGTAAGCTTCCCGAAACAGTATATGGCTGTTCAGAGGCAATAAGCGGGAAAGAAAAGGAGGCTTTTAACAGACTGTTTCCCATTATATTACACTGCGCGTCCATGTGAGCGGTGTATTTCACGCTCTTTGCTATGGAGTCTACATTGGTGAAGTTATAAAAAGTAGCGTACAGGTTATTGAAAGTAACATTGCCCGGCTCCCCGCCCTCCGCCACGTGTTCCTGGTATTCGACATTAGCCTTTTTTAATTCTATGGTATTTATGCTGATCGGTGAAGGTATATCGGCCAGCGCCTGGTGAAGCAGTTTTGTATCAGGTTTATCCGGGAACGGAAGCCTTTTGTCTCTGAACAACACTGCATCAAATCCTTCGATGGTGATATTATCAATATCATAAAAACCACCAGCAATTGATGCCAGCCTCATGCCTGTTACCGTCACTGCAGGATTGTAGATATCCATCCAGTCCAGTTCATGGCCTGCCACACGAGCCAGTTCGTATTTTTTATACAACGATCGGATGTGTAAGGAGTCCACCCTTATGGCCTCTTCGTTGAGGTTATAGGAGATGGATTTGATGTGCATGTTATGAAGGCTGTCGGCCATCACATAATTGACATCGCTGGCCTGAATATTTAATGATTGCAGATCAAAATACTTGTAGTTGCGGGTGGCGGTGGAATCGGTCGCAAGATCACCGGCCGTTACCTTAAACTTCCCTTCAGCTACTATGGCGCTTACGCTGTCTTTTACCTCCACGATGCTAAAGACGCCATCTTTCAACTGTATCAATTCGATCATTATCTTGGGCAACTGTACCCCGGAATGGCTATTGGCAACAGAGTCAGCCCGGGTGGCCAGAGTATAACGGATGTTGGGGGAGTCTATTTCCAGACGATCCAATACAATTTTATTACTGAATACGTAAGAGATGATATCAAAGCCGGAAACATTCACCTTTTCGACAGTGATCCGGAAGTTACTTTGACCATCGGTATGTTGTTCTACCGAGCCATCTTTAAGGATCATACTTCCCGATAAAAGATCTATATCCAGGTCTTTATATGTTATGGTCAATGAATCCTTCTCCAGGCTCCTGAGCCGATCTTTGATTTGGCTTTCTATCCAGGGATCTACAAATACTAAAATAGCCACCACGGCAGCCACTATCATCGCTGCAAAAACAGATGCGGTAGTAATTACAAATTTTTTACTGATCAAATCTTAACGTTTTTGGCTTACTACTGTTAAAAATCTATGCCACCCTTATAAGTTGCTGAAAAAGAGTATAAAAAGGGTTTGGATATGGTAATTGTAGAAATTAAAACACGGTAAAAATTGCCCATTGTGGAATCATTTTTTCTAACAACTGCTGCCATTTCAGTGGTGGCATCTGTTATCAAACTTATTAAAAAGGACTCCTGGTGGATCCGCTTCTTCGACTTCCCCCAATGGCAGGTGGTAATCATTGGATACCTGGCATTGGGTGGACTTTTGCTGACCTGGGACTTCAGCATCACCTGGCACATTATTGCCATCAGTGTACTACTTGTTGTTTTGATCTACGAAACAACTATCGTTTATCCCTATACCTATTTTGCCCCTCATGAATCTAAAAAAGCGCACAATACCCGGGAAGAAAATGAGGTGAGCCTGATGATCTCGAATGTCTATATGTATAACAATTGCTATGACCGGTGCCTGGATCTCATCGAAAGAAAGGATGCCGATATTGTAATACTGGTGGAGACTAATTTGAAGTGGGAGGAAAAGATGAGGCGGCTGGAGCACAGATATGAATTCCGCATCAAATACCCGTTGGACAATACCTATGGGATGCTGCTATACTCCAAACTCGAGTTAATAGCTCCGGAAGTAAAATTTCTAATAGAGGAAGATGTGCCTTCCATTCATACCTATGTGAAATTGCGCAATGGAAAGCGAATAAAACTATATGCAGTCCATCCCAAGCCTCCCAGTCCGACTCAAAATGAAACCTCTACGGAGAGAGATGCCGAGTTATATATTTTGGCCAAAGAAATAGAACATGTCTCTGCTCCGGTGATCGTAGCGGGAGACCTTAATGATGTTGCCTGGTCCAGAAGTACAAGGATCTTTCAGCGCATAAGCGGGCTTCTGGACCCCCGAAAGGGGAGGGGATTTTTTAATACATTTCACGTTAAATACCCGGTATTTCGATGGCCTCTCGATCATGTGTTTCATAGCGGAGAATTTTGTCTGATACATTTAGAGCGATTACCCGATATTGGATCCGATCATTTTCCTATGTTTATACATCTGGCCTATATTTCTGACAAAGAAGATGAGCCCCTTGAGGAGCCGGCCGATGAGGGGGATAGAAAAGAAGCATTAGAAAAAATAAGCGCTGCGCTGTAGTCACAGTTCTCAGTTTTCGGTTCTCAGTTCACAGTTCACAGTTCACAGTTCACAGTTCACAGTTCACAGTTCACGGTTCTCAGTTCACGGTTCTCAGTTTTCGGTTTTCGGTTTTCGGTTTGTATAGTTGCAGACCTTACAGACTGTTTATGGTGCTGCGGACCAGGTGGCTGGCTTGCAGCTTGCAGTTTGAGGCTTAAGGCTTAAAGCTTGAAGTTGCAAAGCTGCAAGCTAACGGTGCGTTTCAAAGAAGTTGAATTTACAGTCGAAGTGCATGCAACTGTAGATCTCCGTAAGGTGCCTTTCCACGGGAGAGGAGATCTCCAGAAACATAACCTTCATATTCATGATCATACTCTTGGCTTTATCCAGGTTTGGTATTTTGAGCCTTTTGTTGATGTAGAGGTCATTGTATTTGGCTAACTCCCATGCCAGGTGGGCCTGGTATTTTGTATAACCTTTGATTTGATAACTTACGCGATTAATGACCTTTTCTGAGGTGCCCACATAAATAACGTCACTCCCATCAATAAACGCATATACACCCTTAAAGTCGGTGTCTCTTCCCAGTTTTTTCATTATACTTTTTTCGCCCTGTCCTTTGCCGAAGAGGTCTTTGACCCGATAAGCCCTGCCCATAAGCGATTTTAAAGCCCCCAGGTGTTCCGGCAATACTTTTTCCGTGTACTCTTCGAAAGTCAGGTCAAAGTTTTCCATAGCTTAAAGTCTTCTGCCGCGAATAAGCCTAAACAAAATAGCAATAACAGCAAATACAATAAGAATGTGGATCAGCGAGCCAAGACTAAATATAAAGAATCCTAAAAGCCAGCCAATGATCAGGATAACCGCAATAATATACAATATGTCACTCATTTTCATAAGGGTTAGTTGTATTGCTGTTTATAGAAAATCTTATGCCATGCAAAAACATAAGTCTGATGCGAATTATCAGCACAACAGGTGAACCAACGTGAGAAGGAAGCACCTCTAAACTGTGGAATTTTTTACACATTTTCAACGAAAATTCCGTACCTTATGTCTGCAAAGCTTTTAAATCAGCTCAGGAAGTGACTTTGTAAGATTGGTATAGATTTTTCAGTCATCGGTGCAGATGATAAACCTAACCTGACCATGATAATTGTGAAACTGCTTTTGGCTATAATGTTGGCTTTTATAGTATTCATTAGCACTACATATTTTCTATCCAGACTATTTTTTGAGAAGATCAATTTGGATGACTATATGAAAAAGCGAAAAAGGGTGAAAACCTCCAATATAAACGGTTAGTATGAAGGAGCAGATACTGGTAGTAGATGATGAAGTTGAAATTTGCCTGCTTTTATCGGGAATGCTAAAGAAAATGGGTTTTGCAGTAACATATGCTCATAGTGTGTCTGAAGGACTCGAAAAGCTGATAGAGAATAATTATGATATTGTATTCCTTGACCTCAATCTACCCGATGGTCTTGGCTTCCATCTAATACCTGAAGTGAAAAAAACTAATCCTGACGCTAAAGTAATTATCATTAGTGCTTATGACGGTAATGTCGAAAGACAGCGAGCCAGCTCAGAAGGGGCTAGTTTTTTTATTCCAAAACCTTTCAACAAAAAAATGATTGTTAATGCTCTTGAAGAACTTGAAATATCTCATTCATCACACAACAGCTAACAATAAAGATATAAGAAAATCAGATGGAGAAAATACTTATAATAGATGATGACAATGATATTTGTCTGTTGCTTAATAAATTCCTTACTAAAAACAACTATGAGGTAGAATATGTAAACACTGGAGAAGAGGGGATAAGGCTTTTAAAAAAGACCAGTTTTGACCTGGTGATAAGTGACTACCGGCTGCCTGATGAAGATGGTATTAGTATCCTGAGAAAAATTAAGATCATCAATCCCGATACGGCCGTTATAATCATAACCGGCTACTCCGATGTGCGAATAGCGGTACAAACGCTGAAACATGGCGCATATGATTATGTGACCAAACCACTTTATCCCGATGAAATCCTGGTTACGGTTAAAGAGGCCATCAAGCAGCAGAAGGAGCAAAAGCACCAGGCAGAGCATGCCCGTAACAACAATAACAGGAAAGCAAAAGTACAACCCAAAACCTATGTTTCCGGTAAAAGTAGTCAGTCAGAGATCGTTCAGAAGCACATCGACCTTATTGCACCCACTGATATGTCTGTGATCATTACGGGAGAAACCGGTACGGGTAAAGAATTCGTAGCTAACGCTATTCACAACAAAAGCAGACGAAGAGATCAACCCTTTATTGCGATCGACTGTGGTGCATTGCCAAAGGAACTGGCTGGCAGTGAGCTTTTTGGTCATATAAAAGGAGCATTTACCGGAGCTTTGGCAGATAAGCAGGGAAGCTTTGAACTGGCCAATGGTGGTACATTATTTCTCGATGAAATAGGTAACCTGACCTACGAAAATCAAATTAAGTTGCTTCGGGTACTCCAGGAAAGAAAGATAAAACGCCTGGGAGGAGTCAGGGATATCGATATTGATGTGCGAGTAATTGCGGCCACTAATGAAGACCTCAAAGAAACTGTGCGCAACGGTAAGTTTAGAGAAGATCTCTACCACAGACTAAATGAGTTTAAAATTGAACTCTCTCCTCTTCGTGAACGCAAAACAGATATTCTCATTTTTGCTGAGCATTTTCTTGCCCTGGCTAATAATCAGTTGGGCAAGGAAATAGAAGGTTTTGAAAATGATGTAGAGGAAAAATTGAAGAATTACTACTGGCATGGAAACCTCCGCGAATTGCAGAATGTGGTAAAAAGAGCGGTGTTGCTTTGCCAGAATGATCGAGTGAATCTGGAATGTCTGCCATCCGAAATAATCTCACCCGATTATCTCTCATCCGCTCTTGCTCCTACAGATACGCAGGTAACAGATGTTACCAACTTAAAATCCGTATCTGAAAATGCAGAAAGGAGTGCTATAATCAGTGTACTGGAAAAAACCGGATATAATAAAACCAAAGCGGCTGAGGTATTAAATATCGACAGGAAGACCCTCTATAACAAACTCAAGGCTTACGATATCAATATTTAACGTATAGTTGCGGTGCCTGTCATCATACAGGCACCGGTTTTGTACTTCACCAGAAGTGGTTTATTTTTTTATCTACCCTGCTTCCTTATTTTTCAGGTATAGAATTTTCTAAATAATTCATAATAATAAGTGTTATCAAACCATGTTATTTTTCTTATATCTATATAGCCCTTTTTTAATATTTCAAATGGATTTAAAAAGCTCCATGTGTGGAAAATTTTCTACACAACTTGTAGAAAATTGTACCCGTTTATAGGATATCCATGGCTTCAATAAAATCTTCTAAAATTATTTTCGGAATTATTTCCGGGATTTTACTACTTATATCATACCTCTCTTACAGGAGTTTAAATAATTTAATGGATGATGCCAAATGGATAAATCATACCAATGTTATCCTTCGTGAGCTGGAGAAGGTTATCTCTTACGTAAAGGATGGCGTTAACGCTCACAGAGGCTATCAGCTTACTTCAGATTCCATATACCTGGAGCCTTATCACAATAGCAAGTGGATGGCGCTTTCAAAGATAAATATGGTGGACAGCCTTACCCTTGTAAAGGTTCAGCATGAACGTGCAGATTCACTACGAAATCTGGTCAACCGGCAGTATGATATTATTGAGGAGTTTATCCTGAGAAACAAAAGCAAGGCTTTCAATGAATATGAAGATAGTTTGCTCTATATCGGTCATGATAATATGCGTCAGATCCGAAGGTTGGTAGATCGCATGTCAGAAACAGAGTGGGAACAGTTGCGTTTACGTACCTCTCAACAGGATTATGCAAGTAAGGTTACACCACTTTTAATATTTTTAAGCTTTGTCTCTGCCATCATCGCTGTTGCCTACCTCTTTTCACAGCTTTATCGATCATTAAGAACCAAAGTGGCCACCGAGCAAGAGCTGGAGAAAAATCTTATGCAACTTAGCGAAGAAGTCAACGAGAAAATAGTTGCTCAGGAGTCTCTTCAGAAAGTGCTGCACAGTTCCGCAGGAGCCATTATGTTTCTAAGAGCAATAAGAGATGAAGCAGACGAGATCGTGGATTTTGAAATAGTACTTACCAATAGAAAAGGCAAGCTGCAGGCTGATGGCACCTATCTGCCTACAATAGGAGGCCGGCTGCTGGATTTTTGGCAGGGGGCCAGGTCTGCCGGTCTATTTGACCTTTATAAACAGGCGGTAGAGACAGGCGAAACACAGAAAAAAGAAATATTCTATCCGTATGACGGGACAAACTCGTGGTTTGATGTATCGGTTGTAAAACTGGAAGATGGATGCGTTGCGACTAGCACGGATATTACAGAAAGAAAAAAGGATGCCGATATAATTAAAGAAAGCCAGCGTAAGTTCGAGGCTATTTTTAATCAAACCTTCCAGTTTATTGGCCTTCTGGAGCCATCGGGACGGTTATTGGATGCCAATCAGACCGCTCTGGAATTTGCCGGTATATCAAAAGCGGATGTGGCGGGCAAATACCTGTGGGAAATTCCATGGTGGCAACCGGATGGCGATCCGGATATTGACTTACCGGATGCCGTGGAAAAGGCTGCAACAGGTGCATTTGTGAGGTATGAAACGCAAATGAAAGGCACCGATGAAGAAATATTGCCCATAGACTTCTCCCTTAAACCGATAAAGGATGACATCGGGCAGGTGTCACTGGTAATCTTTGAGGGGCGCGACCTTTCTGAGATAAAAAGGGCGGAAGAAGAGCGTTTGTTTATAGCCAGGCTCAACCTTGTAATAGCCAATGCACAGTCGTTCGATGAGGCTTTGTATCAAATATTTCAACGTATAAGCGAAAGATTCCAACTCGATTATAACGAGGTGTGGCTTCCCGAAGGTGATCGGCTGAAAATGTCGGAGATACACTACTCCAGTAATGACGCGTTTCATGACCTTCATCAGGAGTCACTTTCCCTTCAACTGAAGAAAGGGGAGGGTTTTGCAGGAAAGATACTGGAAACCTTCAATGGCAACTATATTGAAGATCTGGGGCAGGTTGGCGAGCAGGATTTCATTCGAAAAGAGCGCATATTGGAATTTGGACTTACCACAGCTTTTGGCATTCCTATTATATTCAATGGTGATCTTGTGCTCATATCGGTATTTTTCTCAAAGCACAAGGTAGAAAAAATAGCGGAATTGGTGACTGCGGTACAACAAATATCCTCTTCTTTGGGCGCTCTGCTTATTAAGAAGAAAACGCAGGATGAAATAGAAAAAAACCACATCATATTAGCTGCCGCTGAAAATATGGCGAAAATGGGTAGCTGGGAATGGGACCTGGTCACCAATAAGATCATTTGGTCAGAGGGTGTTTATAAAATATATAAGTTACATCCTGCGGAATTCTCTCCTTCGCAGCAGGCTTTCATGGAATTTATCTTTCATGAAGATTATTTCGATGTTGAGAAGACAATACAACGTGCTATCAATGACTATCGCGGCTTCGACATGACTTTCAGGATCCAATTAAAGGATGGGACTGTCAGGTATGTGAGGTCTATTGGTACACCTAAGTTCTCTGATCGTGGCAATCTCGAGCGCCTGATCGGTACCCTTCAGGATATTACACTTCAAAAACAGGCTGAATACGAGCTTTTAGAGAAAAATGAAGAACTTAAGAGGTCAAATGAGAACCTGGAGCAGTTTGCCTATGTTGCCTCTCACGACCTGCAGGAGCCATTGCGTAAAATACGGGCTTTTGGTGACAGGTTGGTGACAAAATTTGAGACTATACTGGGCGAACAGGGGCAGGATTACATTGCAAGAATGCAAAATGCCGCAGAACGAATGCAGTCTCTTATTGATGACCTGCTCAAATATTCCAGAGTAGCGCGGAATATAGAACCATTCTCAAAAGTAGATCTTAATGCCGTAATTGAGGGCGTACTGATTGATCTTGAGACCAGGATAAAAGAGCGTAAAGCAAAAGTTGTTGTGGATGATCTGCCCTCTATTATTGGCGACAGCATGCAGTTGAGGCAGTTGTTTCAAAACCTGATCAGCAATGCCATTAAATTCACTCCCAAGGGAGAAAAGCCGGCAATAACCATTAGAGGAGAGCAGTTGAAAGGCACTGTAGTGAAAAATAAATTTGACTTTAATGTAAATCCGGGTAAACATTTTGTCGAAATCAACATTAATGATAATGGAATTGGATTTGATGCAAAGTATGCAGAACGCATTTTTAATATTTTTGAAAGGCTTCATGGGAGAAACGAATTTAAGGGGACGGGTATAGGTTTGGCTATCAGTCAGAAAGTAGTGCAAAATCACAATGGACTTATCAAAGCCCAAAGTGAAAAAGGTAAAGGAGCCACTTTTACTATTGTATTACCAATAAACAATTAAATATCATGGATGATCAACCAGTAGCAAGAACTATCACCATACTTATGGCGGATGATGATCCGGATGACAGGATGCTGGCAAAAGACGCACTAACTGAAAATCGTTTGGCCAACGATCTGCACTTTGTAGAGGATGGAGAACAACTACTTGATTATCTGTACCGAAGGGGACAGTATAACGAAGAAAACGCACCTAAACCCGGCCTGATCCTGCTTGATCTCAATATGCCAAAAATGGATGGTCGTGAGGCGTTACGGCATATTAAGCACGATCCCGACTTACGAAGGATACCGGTCGTGGTGCTTACCACTTCCAAGGCGGAACAGGATATCATCAGGAGCTATGATCTGGGAGTGAATTCTTTTATTTCCAAACCTGTTACTTTTGATGAGTTGGTAGATGTTACCAGGCGTATCGGAGACTATTGGTTTGGTATTGTTGAGTTGCCGAAGGGGGGGCAAAAAGATTGAGACATGGCAAAGGATAAACAGATCAACGTATTTTTAATAGATGATGACGAAGATGACTTCGTTATAGTAAAAGATTATCTTGCTGAGCTCAACGGACAGACCACTTTCAACCTAAAGTGGGAATCTGACTATCAACGAGCTGTGGAATCGGTATGTACTAACCATTACAATATTTGCCTGGTAGATTACAGACTTGGTGCTAAAAATGGCCTTGATTTCATCAAATCCGTTAGAAGTAGTGGTTGTGAAGTGCCGCTAATACTGCTTACAGGCAAAGGTGACCGCGAGATCGACTATGAAGCTATGAGACTGGGCGCATCAGATTATCTGATCAAGACCGAAATAGATGCCAGCATGCTGGGAAGGAGCATCCGTTATGCAATTAGTCATAGCAACTCTATTAAGGAACTTAATGCCAAGGAAGAGAAGTATAGATCGTTGTTTGAGCGTTCGGTTGATGCCATTTATATGATCAATAAGGAGCATCAATTTATTGATGTGAATGAAAGTATGAAAAACCTTTTGGACTACAGCAAAAATGAGCTTCTTGAAATGGGCATGAAGCATTTGTTTCATGATCAGGATGACTACCAATACTTCAATCAAATGCTGGCCGGACAAGGGCATCTTAAAGATTTTGAAGTATCCCTTATCAGAAAGGATAATTCCCGAATAATTTGTCTGATCAACGGCATTGCCCTTAACGATAATGCTGGCAATGTCTATGGTTATCAGGGGATAATTCATGACCTTACCATGCGTAAACGTGCCGAAGAGGAATTGCTGATGGCGGAGAAACTGACTATGACGGGTCAGATAGCGCGGAGTATGGCACATGAGGTGCGAAACCCACTGACCAACCTCAACCTGGCTCTTGAGCAGTTGAGAGACGAAGTGGAAGATTCTGACGACACTGCATTGTACTTCGATATAATCAGAAGGAATGCCGACCGCATAGAGCAATTGATTACCGAAATGCTGAAGTCATCAAAACCCAGGGAGCTAAACCTTGAGGTAGGCAGTCTTAATGATGTAATAGAAGAGGCTTTGAGTATGACCACTGACAGAATAAAACTCCGGGGAATTAATCTGATAAAGAATTTTCAACATGACCTGCCTTTCGTTGCAGTGGATAAGGAACAACTGAAAACAGCTTTTCTTAACATAATTATCAATGCCGTGGAGGCCATGAAGGAAGAGGATGGAATTTTGACTGTAGAGACAGTATCCAGCAAAGAAACCGTATCTGTCTGTATTAAAGACAATGGCAAAGGAATACCTAAAGATGAGATCAAGAAACTTTTTGACCCTTTTTTTACGGGCAAGAAAGGCGGGATGGGTCTAGGGCTTACTTCTGCTCAAAATATTGTAAACAGCCATCGAGCCCGAATAGGAGTGGAGAGTGAAGTAGGTAAAGGAACCATTTTTCGTATTACGTTTCCACAAAATGGCACGAGGGTATAGGCTTTGCAATTTTATCATTTAAAAGAAATTAAAAATATGGGTACCGATGTAATCAACCCTGCAACAGGAAAGAAGGTCAGATCTTTTGTGGAAATGGATATTGATGATGTCAGAAGTATTATTGATGATGTGCATCAAACGTGGCTTTCATGGAAACAAACCAGTTTTAATGAGCGTGCGAAGTATATGCTTAATGCGTCACGGATACTAAAGGAGGAAAAAGACAAATATGCCAGCCTTATGACTGAGGAGATGGGAAAAGTTAAAAAGGCGGGTATATCAGAAGTGGAGAAGTGTGCATGGGTATGTGAATATTATGCCGGGAATGCAGAGGCCTTTTTACAACCTCAATTGGTGAGCACTGATGCTGCAAAAAGCTATATTTCCTATCAACCATTGGGTGTAGTACTTGCGGTGATGCCATGGAATTTTCCTTTTTGGCAAGTTATACGTTTTGCTGCCCCTGCTTTGATGGCTGGCAATGCAGGCGTGCTAAAGCATGCCTCCAACGTACCGGGCTGTGGGCTGGCTATAGAGGAATTATTCCAAAAAGCCGGTTTCCCGGCAAATCTCTTTAGGACAATCTTGCTAAGCTCCAAAGAGGTGAGTAAGGTAATAGAGCATCCACATGTAAAAGCTGTTACCCTTACGGGTAGTACCCCTGCCGGTAAAGCTGTGGCTTCCAAAGCTGGTGAGATGCTAAAGAAAACAGTACTTGAACTCGGAGGAAGCGATCCTTACATTATCCTGGAAGATGCGGACCTTGAGCATGCTGCAGAGACATGCGTCAATAGCCGCCTGATCAATACAGGACAAAGCTGTATTGCAGCGAAGAGATTTATAGTAGTGGCCCCGTTAAAGGCCCAATTTGAAAAGCTTATAGTTAGTAAAATGCAGGCAAAGGTAATGGGTGACCCCCAAGCTGACGATACGGATCTGGGGCCTATGGCCAGAGAAGATCTGAGAGACGATCTCCATCGACAGGTAAAAGCCAGTATTGATGCTGGAGCTGATTGTCTTTTGGGAGGCAGGCGACCGGATATAGCCGGGGCCTATTATCCGGCAACAGTGCTGACCAATGTCAGGCCAGGCTCACCAGCATATGATGAGGAAATGTTCGGGCCCGTGGCGGCCATTATAACAGCAAATGACGAAAAAGACGCCATTCGCATAGCCAATGATACTTCTTTTGGACTTGGTGCAGCAGTATTTACCAAAGACGTAAAGCGAGGGGAACAAATAGCTGAACAAGAGCTCAATGCAGGCTCCTGCTTTGTGAACACGCTGGTCAAATCAGATCCGCGGCTGCCATTCGGCGGGATCAATGAAAGCGGGTATGGCCGTGAACTGGGTGTATTTGGTATAAAGGAGTTTATGAATATCAAAACTGTTTATATCCAATGATGCGGGCAGCAGTGCTGGCTTTGATCATTCCTCTTTTTTTCTCATCTCCTGGTGTTCGGGCTCAGGATAAACCTGCTGACACTACCTCAATTGATATTCAAACCAGGAAGAAATGGCACCAGACCAATCTTTTTAAAGCTACGGCAGTTCCGCTGGCGCTAACAGGAGTTGGTTTGTATGCGGCTTCAGAGCGCGCACCGGTAAACAGGTTTGGGGTGCAGAAAACACTAACCGCTGAATTTCCGGGTTTTGCCTCAACTTTGGATGATTACCTGCGGTATGGCCCTCCGGTGGTAGTGTATGGGCTCGACTTATTGGGTGTTGAAAGCAAAAATAATTTTAAACATAAAACTATTATCTTCCTTAAGGCCAACATCATTGGATATAGCCTGGGCTTTGCGCTAAAGGGCATTACTAAGGTCAGAAGGCCGGACAACAGCAGTTCTGCATCCTTTCCATCCCTGCATACCACCCAAGCCTTTTTAGGGGCAACTTTTATGCATAAAGAGCTAGGCCATAGAAGTCCGTGGTATTCAATAGTGGCCTATACCGCAGCTAGTATTACCGGGTTTTACAGGCTTCTAAACAATAAGCACTGGCTGTCAGATGTTTTAGTGGGTGCCGCTTTAGGTATATTGTCTGTAAATGTGGCATATTTAACCCATAAATACCGAGGGTCAGGAGCAAAAAGAAATCAGAAAGTCAGCGTAATAATTGCTCCGTCTTTTTCATTAGCTAGCTATGGGTTTTCTGCTGCCCTTCTGCTCAAATAGTGTATAAACTTCCCCGTTTTTTGTTCCGGGTTTTCAGGAAGATATTGGGTTAATGCATTGAATTTCAACTATTTAACCTGCTATTGATGATAAGGGTATGGTTTTTACTTTTTTTAGGTAAAGGAATCAAAACATTTTATCAGAATGCCGACTATTTATTGTTTTTTGTTTATAACACTTACCATAAATTTTCAATGTTGGAGCCAGCGTGAGGAGGTGAAATCGCCATATGAGGTTAATAAAAAAGTGGAAATTCCACTGATGCTTATCGGAATAGGAATAACCGGTTATGGTTTTTATAAAATTGACCAAAAATCAGGTGCTCATGCTTCCACTATTGAAAACTTAAAACTGGAAGAGGAAGTGATCAAGATCAACCGTCACTTTCAGCCTCGATACTCTGAAAAAGCCAATAAAGATAGTGACGTGCTGTTCTATGCATCTTTTCCAATCCCGTTCTTAGTTCTTTTTGATGATAACATCAGAAGGGATGCCGGACGATTGAGCATTATGTATCTTGAAGCTTTGAGTTTAACCGGTAGCATGTACAGTATGAGCGCTGCCCACGTGGATAAATTCCGGCCATTGGTTTACGCGGATAATGCTCCTATGTCTGAAAAAACAAGGGGAGGAGCGAAGAACTCTTTCTATGGGGGCCACCCGTCACTGACTGCTACTTCAACTTTTTTTGTAGCCAAAGTTGTATCTGATTATTATCCTGAGCGCACTGGACTTCATGTAACGCTTTATTCTGCCGCAGCAATAAGTACCTTGGGAAATGCCTACCTTCGTTTTATCGCCGGGAAACACTTCCTGACAGACCTGATGATTGGGATACCCATCGGTGTTTTGAATGGCATATTGGTGCCGGCGCTACACAAGGTCAGACATGTTAATATGGATCGAAAATTTTCCTGGAACTTGTTTTCCGGAGATGCACACGGGCTGACGCTGCGATATAAATTTTAGACTATATGGAAGAGTATCAGGGACAGCTATCCATTTTCATAGATGTATTAGTAGCCACTGTGCTGACTGCATTTATAGGACTTGAGCGGGAAACTGCACATAAACCCGCAGGAATGAGAACGAATATGATAGTAGGTGGAGCTACCGCCCTTATTGTGTCTTTAACAGTACCATTGGTAGACTTTATCGATAAATACAATCCGGCTGAAATTATTACCGCTGATCCCATAAGGGTGCTGGAAGCCATTGTTGTGGGTGTGAGCTTTATCGGTGCCGGCACAATCCTAAAAGCACGTGCCGAAGAGCGGGTAATAGGCCTCACCACTGCAGCTACCATGCTCTATTGCTGTGGTATTGGTGCTTGTGCGGCCCTCAAACAATATGTACTCGCCATTGGAGTGACTGTACTGGTAATTGTGATAAACTATGCGGTAAAACTGTTAGCGCGAAAAGTGACTAATACCGAGAAGGATAACTAGTGTTTGTAGAAAACTCTAAGTGGCTTTAAGAAAACGTTAAGGTCAAGGCTTGTGAAGTGCCAAAAAGCGGAGCGTACTGAGGTACGAGAGCATTTTTGGGACGAGCATAACGCAGACATTGACGTTTTTCTTAGACACTAACTAACATTTGCTAAATCGTTAAGGAACCAACTAGTGGTTCCTTAAGGCATTGATCAATTCTTTTTTAGACATATCAGATCTTCCCTTAATACCTACTTCCTTTGCTTTTTTGTAGAGTTCATTTTTGGAGCGATCTTCGTACTTGCCAGCTTTCCCCCCTTTCTTTCCGGAGCCCTCAGTGTTAGCAATACGCGCTGCTTTTTCTTTACTCATGCCTTTATCTCGCAGCGCTTCATATTTCTCATCATTCTTTATTTGCGATCCGTGATTTTTAGTCATAGCTTTTGATATGTTGGTTCCGATATAATAAGAGAAAAAACTATGCCAGCCAAGGATGGTTTTACTGACACTGCATTGCGAGGAAGTTACTCCGTGCTAATTGAGCTCACAAAAAATCTCTACCCCTTGTTGGTATTTTCACCATTAACGGTAGGTGGTTATCAAATAATACTCATCTGCCTCTAACCGGGATGCTATGCATGTATCCGGTTTTTGTTCAATTACCTTTTCGATTTAAGCAATTTGTTTTAATGAATTGTATTTGGCAGAGCTGGTAAAGAGCTTATAATTTTAACGATTAAACTGTTGGGATTGGCTTTGGGTAGCTTTGGTTGTTGGTGAAAAAACCAACAACAGGAGGACTATTGGTAATATGCGCTGCCTTCTACTTACTCATATCTGGCTTAATATCAAAAAAACTAAACCAAAAGCAGATAGTATTACCAACTTATAGGTGTAGATGCTTTACGAGTGAGGTGTGGCTTTGTTATTCTTTTTTGTTGTCAGATAGCTTCCTTACTTCTCTTTTGAGCATTTCAAGGTCATTTTCAAGCTTTTCCATTCTCTTCGCGTCAACTAATCCTGATTCTATAAATACAGATGTTATTTTTCCCCTGATCTTCCAAAGTTCAAGAGTTTTTTTGCTTTCAAGGCTATAGGTCTTGAATTTGCTGTTATCACTTTTAAGGATCAGTAACTTTTTGTCATTCTCGTAGTAATATACCCTTTTGGCAACAATACCCTCTTTGGTAACCAATACGCATAGCGTTCCGTTTTCAACACTTTCTTTATCCTCAGCGTACTCACAGATTACAATCTCACCCGGGTAAATAGTGGGTATCATACTTTCTCCTTCTATTTCAAAGAGCCTGTAGCTGCCGTTTTCAAAACCCGGGATCTGGTAAACTCTTAGTGTTTTTATGTATTCCGGGTCTTCGTGGCTTTCAATATAACCCGCATGCGCTTCTTCACCTACCAAAGGTATACCCGGGAAATCTCCAATCTTTACATCAACAAACACTTTTTGTGAAGGGGTCTCTTGCTGCTTCACTCTCTCTTCTCCATGAAATATATCTCCAGTACCGTGTACTACCCAATTGCAGTTTACATTGAGTTCTGTGCTTAAGTTGCGAAGCGTATCAAGGGATATTTGTGATTTTCCGCTTTCAATTTGAGAAAGTGCGCCTTGTGAAATTTTAATTTTTTCTGCAAACTTCACCTGCGACATCTGAAGCAACTCCCGCAGCATCGTTATTCTTCTGGGTTCGAATTTGCTTGCTTTACGTTTCATTATTAGTGGACTTATTTCGCAAATGAAAATATTAATATTGTAATAGTCAAAGTTAATTGATAAGTTTACATCCAGCCTTTTCTTTTATTATGCATGTGTGTTTGGAAAGATAGGGAAATACTCACGGAATAAAAAAGCATGTTTAAAATAACCTCTATAATCATTGCGGAAGATGATGCAGACGATCGATTGCTAATAGAAGATGCCCTTAATGAGAACAGTATAGCCAGTTCTAACCTCATTTTTGTAAGGGACGGAGAAGAGTTATTACAGATATTACAGGATAATCCTCAAAATCCTTCCATTGTTATCCTCGATTTGAACATGCCGAAGAAGGATGGACGCCAGGCGCTGAAGGAAATAAAACAGAACAACGATCTGAAACATATACCCGTTATTGTGTTCTCCACTTCCAGCTCTGCTGATGATATCAGATCATCATATAAAAACGGAGTAAATACTTATTTTACAAAGCCCTCTAAATATACGGAACTCGTGGCTATAATAGCCACGGTAAAGGACTACTGGTGGGATAAGGCGGCTTTAGTCTGATTTCGGGATGGTATTTTTGACCTCGCCCTAAATCTCTACTCTATGTACACATCTCTTATATTACTGATGAACGAAAGCAAATGAGGTTGTGGCGAGAAGGACCGAAAGGCACAAACCTGAAAACTTCTTTTTAAGGTCATTCTGTCTGTCCTCGGGGAGGTGCGAAGAATCTTACTAAGTTCAAGGATACTATTAACAACTTAGGAAGATCCTTCCTCCGTACCAATGACAAGTTGTCATTACATGCTGATAGTCAGAGAATTATTCAATTCCTCACTGCCAAAGGGGGAAAATGCTAAATCAAATTATTGTGAACTTTATTAGCACTGTCCTCCGCTGGCGGAGGTGGCCAAAGGCCGGAGGTGGAGAAACGCTCCCAGGAGGAGAGTAATGTACGTGTTTTCGATGCAAACTCGTCTTTCACTCAATACTAGCAAACTAGGTTGCCGGCCCTGCCGATTGCCGACTTTGTTTTTGGGGATCCTGAATATTTTCTCCGTTGCTCTACGAAAATTCCAG
>NZ_AMZN01000082.1 GCF_000331535.1 Fulvivirga imtechensis AK7
CGGGATTACTTCCTGATGGGCGGAAGTGACTTCACAAATAAATATGGAGCACATCAGTCTCAAACAGATTTTGTAAACGGGGAGCTGTATGTGGTTGAAACTACCACCCGTTGGAGAGAGTACGATGGAGTAGCAGATGAAACGTCTTACAGCTATGAAACTACTTTTACGAAAGCTAGAGGCATGGATGGAGATTGCCCTAAATGTGGATTATTTGAAAGGCTGTGGAATGAGTTTATGTCTGGTACTGGTTTAAAGGAAAACAGGGAGGAAAATGCATATGGTAGGTTTTTAAATAACTTAAAATCCTTGCCAAATGGGAATATAGTAATTATTGGGCCAGGTGGGCAAGCTACAGAGGTTGATTTTTCTAGCGGAGCATGGAAAAATGGTCCAACCGGTGTTTTAGATTTAGGGAATCCGAGTAATGTATTAAGTGTATTAAGTTTTAGGTTGACTAATGATGAATTAGGAGCGACTGTAGATTTATTTAATCTTCATTTTGAAGATCCTCGGAATAAACTAAATGGTGATGGCTATACTCTTTTTATGGAGTCTCAAAGATATCCAGGGCTGTACTACTACAGAAACAGGCCTGAAGGTACGATGCAGTATTATAAAATAATAAATGCTCCTGACGGTAGTTATATAGTTGCTCCCACTTCAAATTAATGAGATATTATATTCGGCAAAACCAAAAGTACATTTTAGCAAAACCAAAAGTACATTTTTACAGCGAGCCGCGCAATGCAAAAAGGACGCCCAACAGAGCGCCCTTTAAACCACGTTTAACCACCACTTAAACACTACTTAAAGTAAGTAGCCAACACAGCTGCCGGAGTGTCTGACAACAGGTAAGGCATGGCCTTAACGGTCCAGTTGGCAGTACCTTCCATTCTCCTTGAGCCGCCTAGCTCCTCGTCACTAGCAGGCGCCACATCAAAGTCCATAGGGATCACAGCCAGCTGGTCATCCAGTGCGCCAAACATCTTAAAGTCTTCGAACACAAAGGCCATGCTCCAATCGTTGCTGAAATTAACAGTGTTCCAAAAGGCAAGATTGGCATCTACACCATAGTGTTTAAATGGTATGGAGTAAGTAAACGAACTCGTTTTCTCTCGCTTGAACGCCATACCAGGCTTCTTGTTTGCCGTAGGTCTGGCCCAGTTACCTGAGAACCCTTTCAGGATCTTAACGTCTCCAGCGGCGACGGCTGCATCTATGGTGACGGCATCGATCAGCGTTTGTACGTCCACACCCTTTTTAATCATCATGGCACCAACAATCAAACTGCCCTCCTCAAGGCAGTCTCCCTCTGGTGTGAAGGTACCCAAGGCCGCACCGCAGGGATCGTATGCAGTGAGCGCTAAATTCATGTGAAAAAGTTTCATAATAGATCTATTGTTAAAAGTTAAAAAAAATTACTGCATTATGTTGTTCGCGTAAAAAATGGCTAAGTTCTCTCCCAGCTTATTGTTATACTCTTGCGTAAGATGAAGAGAATCATAATAAGCCGCTGGTGTTGATATAGGATATTCATCCGTATCGGATAAGTCCTCTGCAAGATGTACATGTGAGTAGGTTTCAACAAGACCATCTACGCCATTTGTAATTATTTCACCAACGCCTATCCATTGCGGGTCGCTTGCGTATGATCCGCCTGACATCCTTCCTCTTTGCACAATCATCACGGGCACGTCAGGAAAGTCCACAGCTAATCTGTCTATTAGATCAAACGCATCACTTTCTATAGTTGCTAGTGAAGTATCTCCCCGAGCATCATTAATCCCTAGGATCATGATTATGACATCTATACTCCGGCCTAAATAAGTCTCAAATGATTCAGCCTCGGCAACCATAGGCGCATACAAATTACCTGATTGGCTCCAGTTGTTATTATCAAGATATGGGCTAAATTCGCTGCCTCCCTCAGCGTTCTCACTTACATATGTTTGCTTACCGGTTAACTCAAACAATTTTTCTGCAAATGAAGGCATATATCCACCTGTATTTGCATCCTGCAAATCATCTGTTATCTGCGTCAATACTCCAGATCTAAACTCATAAAGAGTCCCGGCCTGTGCGGATGTAGTACCGTTTGACGTGCCGTTGGCAATACTGTCTCCTATTATTAGTACTGCTAGAGGCGGTATATTACCCGCTATGCTATGTATGAAATTTAACATCATAGCGTTGCAAGATCGGTTAAGTTTTGTGCCGTATAAGCTACGGGCTGTAACGTAAAGTGTCTCATATAACAATCGAGAGGTGATGTCCCGGTAGATGTTTGAGCGCCAATCACCAACTTAGCGTTTGAGGAATTAAAGTTCGCCATTGTTAAACCACTTATGTCTCCGTCCAATGAGCCAGAAAGCGTCTGAACAACCTCATCTATCAAGATTTCAATATTTGAACCACTGTTCACCCGAACAGCTAGTTGAACAAAATCAGACATTGCAACATCTGCAAAAACAGAATTAGCGGTCTGTGCGAACACTGTTGTGGAATCACATCCATAAGCAACCGTTATTTTCCCGTCAGTCCTTATATCTATCCAGAATCGGCTGACAGTTGTATTTGCTATGTAACACACATATCCCACTGCTGAGGGTTGTCCGTCATTAAGCTTAATCTGAACCGATATGCTGAACGTGTTTTGAAATAAAGATGATAGTGCGGTACTCTGAGAACTGAGGTTTTCTACTCCAAAGTCAAGACATTCCTTACTGTTTTGAATGCTTCTTGGAACGCCCGAGTTGCTTCCATTGAAGTCATAAGATGTTGATGTCAGCTTATCGGTTGATACTGTAGCCGGATCAGAATTAGTACCCTGTACATCCATTGGCAGGTGGATGAAATCAGGGCTAATACTAGACACATCAAAAGCATCACTTACATTATTTGTGACCGCCTGACTAGTTGCTTCAAGGCCGTTACTAGATGAATCCACAATGTTATTACTAGCAGCTACCTCTAAAGTGAATACGTCTGCCTCAACTACTGACGCATCGAGCGTGAAAGTCAATGTGTTTGTTCCAGATCCTGAGACACTCTGCAATGTCTTCGCAGTTCCGGTAGTAAAATCTAAAGAAAGGCCTGTTAAATCAGTTATTGTCACCGGCTCATTAAAGACTACAACAAGTGAAGTGTCCGCACTGTCCTCAACAGTCGCACTTTGTATAGTGGGGGCAGTAAGATCAGAAGCGGCAGTATTCTTAATAGAGTAGAATACCTTGTTAAGCTGCTGATTATAATAGCCAAAAAAGTGGACCTTCTTTGACACATCGGGCACAGTTGAATCGAGTGAAACAAAATCCGAACTAAAAGTAACAGCATCAGGCGTGTTTAGAATCAAAAATATGGTCTTTCCGTTAATATTACCTGAAGCCGCTAATGTAAAATTCCAGGTTCCACCATTTTGCTGAAGGCCTATTTTGTTGCTGTTGAATGTCAGTTGATTTGTAGGAGTAAAAGTTGGTGCAGACTTTTTATCAAGTGTCAAAGGAGTTACAAAACTGATGTCGTTTATGGCTAAATCTACTTCTGACTGAGTTGCCTGAATAAACCCTATTATCTCCCAATCCCCGGCAGCATACTCAGCCACCAGGTCAGTCGTCTCATATGGCCGTGTAGCCACCGTGAGCCTCAGCAGGCACTTAGGATAACCCGCCTTAGGCACTCCGGTAACATATACCTCCTCCTGTGTGTATACGCCAGCTGCATGGGGCACCAAACCGCTTTCATTCTTAGACACCTCAGTCCAGTTTGCGTCCTCTGCCGGTTGGTTGCCTTGGTTATTGTCAATCTTTGATTTCCAAAGCTTATTGTTAAACTCAGCATAAGCAGGATTACCGGACCCGATGCTGGTTGCCGGAGTATCGTAAACCTCTTCTGAGTCCCAGGCAAGTGACACCTGCTGCCCTGAGCCTGTGAGGTTGCTTTTACGGATCTTATAGTCTTTTCCCTCGCTGCTCTTGCGGATCACAAGAAAGTCCTCGGGTGAAGCTTCTAGCAGCTCCTTCAGACGTGGAAAGTTGGTGGTTCTAAACTGTGTCATGCCGGGTTAACTTCAAATAGATCATTATTCAACTCTAGTATATTTACAGGGGTATCTACATCGCCCTGGTCATCGGTATTGTCCGCAATAAGATCCACCTGCCTCAGCTTGGCTCTAGCGTTGGCAAATGCATCGTTTTGGAAGTATTCTATCTCTACATCCTCCTCAGTCTGATACTCTACATCATTCACTAGTATGTAATCATGTCCGAATGCAAATGCCAGCTTTTCAGCCAGATAAGGTGGTACCTCAAACACTGACAACTGAGGGTTCCTTGTCACATTCTCAGCCAGCTTGATAGCCCTATTACGGCTGTCCTCTGTCACTGTCCTTTCACCTCCAGGTGTTGGCCATTTCAGATCTCCTTCTACACGTATCAGGTTAATGATCCCGGTTGTGTAGTCCATTTTATAGGCGTTCTCAAAATTTTTGTACTTGATAAGTACTGTATCCGGCTGTGTGGCCTTCAGCTCCAGTGGCTCGCTCTCAGCTCTGTATTCCCCAAACTGATCATCACTACCCTCCAGCACCATGTAGTACTTATCATTATTGTAGTTGCCCCAGTTGATGATCTGCTCCCACACCTCATAGGGTTCGATGTCATAGATTGCTGATACTGTACCACTCTGCACGTTTGAGTCTGTAGGGAAAGTAATTATTATAGCCTCAAAGCCTTCTGCGTGTCGGTCCCCAGGGCGTATATCCTCTATTAAATAATCTCCATCAAGACCCGCCTGAGCAAAACCCTCAAGTGTAATAAGCTGCCCTACCTGTGCGAACTCAGGCAGACCGTCACTGAAATATATCTGACATACATTACCACCAAAGCCAGCGGTAATATATCCGGTAACAGACTCCTCATAGTCAGTGAAAGCAGTCTTTTTAACGGGTGTTAAAGTCTCTATTAAAGTATCTTCAAGGTCGTAGATCTTGAGCGTGTTGCTCTCGTAGTTTGACCGGAACTGCAAATACGTGATATCACTCTGCTGTAGCTTCTGGTAGTAGCACTCCTGGAGCACTCCGGGAAATTTCATATTCCTAAACAGGGTGTTATCAAAGTTTTGCAGCTCTGTATTGTCCAGGACAAACCGGTGACTCTGAACTATAGGTATATCAATAGTAGCCGTTCTAAACCTCTTAATCGCGGCTGATATTTCGTCAGTACAATCCTGAGAGTCTTTGACCTTTATTTGGTATGTACCCGGTGGAAGGTTAAAAAACTCAGAGCTGGACTGATAGTTATCTCCGTCATCAACGCTATATTGAATCGGTCCGTTGCTACTTGAGGCTACAACTTTCAGGTAGCCATCATTCGCAAAAATCGTTTGCTCATGCAATACGATTACATTCTCAATTTTAACGTCACACGTAACCACACTTACCAGTACATTCCGCACATCTCCGCATGTGGTCTGAGACTTATACCGCACTGATATCTGATATATATCTGCTGACAGATTTTCCCATTTAGGACTATCCTGCCAGGCTTCAAGGTTAAGCCTATACTCCACCTGCTTTACAGCATTGATAAGCGTCTCTATTGTAATACTACCATCGTTACCCCCAGCGTCAGGGTCAATTTTGACAGTTCCTATTTTCAGGTTACATACTACCTCATTATAGTTTATTTGAAACTTACGAGAATCTATGCAGGTTCTGCCATCTTGCATAGTATTCTTTATATACGCAAAGTACTGGCCAGGCAGAAGCCCAGTGAATATGTTTGATTGTTGATAGTTAACACCTCCGATAGAGAAGGTTTTTATGCCTGACCCTGTGCCATTCAGTGTGGCCGTACCATCCGCTGTATTTTCGCTAGATGCATTTGTTGTACCTACAGAATTCAAAGCCACTTCACATGGAGTTTCTACAGGATCCTCAAAACTTGTAACAAATGCATATGGATGTATATTCTGGGGTTTTACCAGATATGTTATATTACCTTCTTTATGCTGATAAAGAACATTTGGTTGACCAGAAGTACAAATATCCGATGTAAGGTTCCCTCCAATGATCGTTTTTGTTGATGGATCATAAGAAACCTCAGCTATATACCCATGCGATGTATTACAATATGATATGAATTGTACTGCCATTACAAATTAGCTCTTAATAGTTGAAAACTTACCTCTCTGGTCTTCTGATCAGGCACGGCCTCCATCAGATAGCCCTTCTTATGATTTTTGTTCGTAGCGCTAAACTCCACATACCTGGTAGGATACATATTCAATGTTCTCCAGTCCTCGATTGTTAGCTTATGCCGAAATATGTACCTCTCCGGTATCCAAATTTGTTTGCCTAATTGTGCCTTAGTGATCACACCTCCCTCGCTTACCTCCTCCGTCTCACTGTTCAGCCTGCTCACCATATCAGTATTACCCTCACCAAAGTTGATCTTAATACCATCTTCAGTCTTATATAATGATCCTGCTATCACCGGCCCGTTTCTGATTATGTTCCGGGCTATTGAAAGCTTTGCATTGTACACACTTCCCGGATCTAGCACACCATTCAACACAGCAAAGTCCTCATCCTTATCAGTCACAAAGCCACCGCCACTACGCCTGAGTTGAATTATGAAATTTTCATTATCATTTATATTGTCTTTCGCATCTCCCTCTTCATATTGCTCCCTTCTGGTAAACTCAAGCGTGTAGCCGCTTGCTATGTAGGGACTTTCCAATGAAAGCCTATTTTTGATCTGTGTTATCGGCAGCGTCAGCTCTTTTCTGGAGTTGAATTCATCCAGGTTGTTTTGTTCCTCATTTGCCCATCTTTTGTATCCTGCTAAAATCTCATTCCAATACAGCGTAGCATCTACCTCTTTTTTAATGTCATTAACATAGTTGAGCGTGATGCTCTTTTCATTCACGTAGAAGTTACTCACTTGCTCCACCACTATTATCTCCCTTGTATCCTCCTTTTCTATACCCACGCCTATTCCGTCAACAGCATTGTATGTTTCAAACATATCCTTAAAACTTGCGTGCATCGGGTTGTCTGAAAAAGGGAACCCTCTAAGGAGCTTTCCATCTGTTTGACCCCGGAGGCTGCCAGCTCCGTCAGCAAAATACGATCTTGGCTCAGAGTCAGTACGACCAAAATAAGAACTTTTAAAGCTATCTTCCTGATCTGTGATGCTATGACACACCCGCGCCCATATCTCATGAAGTAGCATTACCGGGCAGTCTGTTGCCGGGTAAGTTGTGTCTTCGCTCATCTCAAGTATACTATCTGTGTGGTAAGTAAAAGTTGGTAGACCTGGCGGATTTCCAGAATCAGGATCAGGCCCTACAATAAAAATAATCTCCTCTTCCGCCTCTATTACTATCGTTTCATCAAAATCAACCGTGTATGTGCTCTGGCCATTGGCTTGCAACAACTGCTCGGTTTGCCATGAGCCTCCCACAGGGCCATGTAGGAGCCGGATGTAAACGCCCTCAGCCGGTATACTAGTTGAAACAGTAACACTCCCAGTCACCCGTATTGTCCTGCTAGTTATTCCTATCGGAAACTCTTCACCTTCAGTTGAAAGAATTGGGGTAAATCTATCGGTTGTAAAGGGTTCTTGAGCACCTGTAAGAAAATTCATTTTCTCTTTAAATGGAGGCGTGTGCTCTACGTCAAACTCATTATCTGGCACATGCACATTTTCATCATTACCATCATCCACAAAACCAAACCTGGCTTTCATCCTTATGGTCTTACTGTGCATTTGTATTGTCTGCACTTCACTATTAAAAGGTGTAATAGTCTTACCACCTTGTGTTTTCTTACTTTGCAGGTCCACCTTTACGTCCATCCTATTCTTAAACTTTTGTAAAAACCCTGTGTTCTCCACATTGCAAGTGGCGTATAGTTTGCTTATTTCCAGCGTAGTAAGATTTAAGCGACCTCTGTAATCTTCTGAAAATTTCTTTGTTGTTGAGTCAAGCACTTTCACTATAAGTATTAGCTCCGTTTCTATACCGTACTTTTCATAGAAATAGTGAATTATAGCCTTACCCTTTTTAATGAACTGTAACTTTGGCGTATACTCAAAAAACACACCGTGCAGTTTCTTATCACGCTTAATAGACTTTCCAAGACCGTCCCATCCTACCGGGTCCTCTATTCTGACCTTTGTCTTTAAGTCCTTATGGTACAGGTAATAGTTATACATCAAGCACTATATCTTTTTGATACATAATTAGTCCACATTTGTCCCTTCTGTATACCTACATTAAAGCCATTCTCATCTACATTAATGTGGCTCACCGGTTTGCCTTCAATAGCCCTTTTTATATCCCTCAGCTCTCTGGTGATATCATCACCCTTACGACCTCCTTTTGTAAGCATGATGTCACCCCTCAGGTGCGTAGGTATGTGCTTATCAACCAGTTCACGTAGCTGTAGCTCGCTAAAGCTCTTATCCTCGATCATCGGTTTGAGTAGCCAACCGAACCTCTTACTTGCCTTGGCGTGCACAACACTCTCACGCTTGCTGAGGTGTGCGGGTATGCTGTCACTTGTCTCTGTGCCTGGTCCCTGTAGATCATAGACACCGTCTTTATACTTAGGTATTGATTGACTTTTTACAGCCGCCGCTTGAAGAGCACCCATAGCAATAGCAAAAGCACTGAAGGGCAAACCGAAAGTTGTAGGACTTTTCGCGATAGCTGCCACCACAGCCTCTGCCGTATTGATTGCAATGCTAAAAAGTGCAAGTGTCTGTTCTCTACGCGCCTGCCTTGCTTTGATCGCTCGTTCTTTTTCATCATACTCCTCATTGATACGCTCTTTTGCAGCTTTATTATCACCAGCTTTCTTAAGCTCTTCACGCCTCTCCTCTTCAAGTCTCTCTAGCCTGGCGTTAGATCTGTTCCGTTCAATCTCCGCATATGTTTCAGCTATCTGATCACTCAGCATAAAGGAGGCTCTTATTATCTCCTCTCTTTCTCTTCTAGCCCTTTCCTCCGCTTCTCTTTGCTTTCTCAGCCTCTCTTGGTTAGCCTTGTACATGTCATCCATTGTGTTCTCAAAGTCCTTCAGGATGTCATCATTGATCTTTTCAAGGTCAGGCAGGAAGTCCTCACCAAAATGCTTTTTAATAGCATCAGTGAACTTGCGCGCCTCAGCAGCAGGGTCTCTCTTTTCAAGTAGATCCGGCACTATATCTTTCTGGATCCTGCCAAGCTCCATCAGTCTCTTGATCTCCGCGTCAAGGAGTTGTATCCTGAGGTTAGCCTTAGAAAGCTGGTCCTCAGTGATTGCATTATCTCTCTCTGCTTTTGCCTTCGCTAATTCAGCATTAAGTCTTGCCAGTATAGAAGTTTGTTCCTCAACATCATCAGACCCTTTATTGAACTCCTTCATATAGGCTTTATAGCTTTCCTCAGCGATTTTTAGCAGCGCTGTAGAGTGCTCCAGTTCAAAGTCATAATCACTGAGTATGATCTCAACCTGCTTCAGTGAGAACCCGAATTTTTCAGCGGCAGCTTTCAGGTCATCAGTACTTTTTGCTTGCTTTGACGCGGCATAAAATCCCTCAAGATCGGCCAGCTCTTTTCTATAGCTTTGTATGTGCTTTACTACTTCATTGATAGCGTTTACCTGATCTTCCTTAGTAAGCTTTACAAATGCTTCAATATTTTTTTGAATCCTTTTGTTTGCGTAATCCTCAAAAGGATTCTTATTAGCTACCTCTATGAACTGAGTAATAGCCATAGTCAGCTCTGTAAACTGCTCAATGAAGTATTCAATCACACCTCCCTTATTCTCTCCAAGAGCAGCAAAGAAGCGATCAATTGCATCAGCCGCATTTGACATTTTTCCGCCAAGGGTTTCAGATACAACCGCCATAGATCCTGCAACACCTTCAAGCTCACCCAAACTGAGTATGTAGTTTCTGATAGACTCCTCTGTGAAATCAACCTGAGTTTTAACGCCCTTAAATGCAAACTCTACCTGATCGCCTGACTTCTTAGCTCTAATACCAAACTCTTTCAGTCTCTCAAATTCTCCAGTTGTAGCATCAAGCAGAGCCTCTACTAACTGATCCATGTCTTTGCCCATTGCACTGGTCAGGTCACCCATTTTTGTAAGCTCTTCGTTTGTTGGCACAAAGCCCCTGTTTGCCAGCTTAATGAAAGCGTCTGTGATCTGACTTACCTGAAAGGGGGTCTTTGCTGCAAACAACAGAATTCGATCGAATGCAGCGGCACCGGCTGAGTCGGATCCAAGGGTATTTGCGAGTATTGCACGGAACTTTTGAAATTGTGCAGTAATTTCGATTGTAGTGTTAAGGAACTGCTTTGCTTTGTCTATACTCCAGAGAGCTAACGCGCCTTTGGCAGCCTTACCCAGCAGACCGCTCATGTCTCCTAACTTCTTATTGATCCCGTTCAAATGTCTATCAGCGCGGCCTGTGTCACGGATTTGCTTTTCAAGCTGCCCCATCTCCTTATCGGTCAGGTCGGCAGCCTTACCGGCAGCACGGAGCTTTGCTATCAACTGGTCCAGCTCCTTGTCTTCCACCTTTGCACGTACGGGAAATTCAGCAGCCATTGATTACTTCTTTAATTTGATTTTATACATGCGGCTCAGCCAGCCGTAAAAGTCCTCTGATGTCTTTTTCTTCACTCTCTCAGCCTGCACCTCATCACCTTTGCAGTAGTGGGATACCAGGGTTTCAAAACGCTCCCTGTTTCTGATCCTCAGTTTCCGGTAAGCATCTGCTGATACGCGTTGAGCTTGACCTTGCTTAGCCTCAAATAGAGGTCGATGTCTTTGGGTAGTGACTTTCCAGTAAGCTTCAAACTTCTCTCGCACAGTGTCCGCAAAAAAAAACCCTGGTCGGGCAGCTTCTTAAACTTTCGGATCTTCTCCTGGTTGTAGTCAAGATCATAGCAACTGATGTCCTCATCTTTGTCGAAGTACATGAGGCTGGCCATGTTATAAAGTACCTCTATAGGCGTGCAGTCATTGACCGTAGACTGGAGCATGTACAGCAGCGAACCTATACGGCTGTTTTCGTGGTTGTCATTAGCCTTGATTAGCTCTTGTATGTACTTATTGAGTAGCTCCCTAGTCACGCCCATTTCGCTCTCCTCCCTGAAGTCGAGGTAATGCACGAACCTATTTTGCGGAATGTCGGCAGGCTGGAGAAATTCATAGTATTGCTTACCGTCAATGATCAGGCGGGGCACCGGCCTGATCATCTTTTTATTTACATCATCCAAATACACCCCTTCATACGTGAAGTTGTATAGGAAAGCAATGAGCTTAAGTAGTAGCTTGTTGATCATACCGGCTATGCTTTAAGGCTCCTTAAAACTCTATTCGTAAGCAACCAGGCAAAAAGGATCATTACTGCCCAGGCTGAAAAGAACTGAAAGCCACGCCACAGCTTTTGCCACCAGGTAAGCCCCTTTTCAGGATCGAGTACAAGCGTATCAGGGCATTCTGCCTCTACTTCTATAGGCACTTTCTCAGTCACCACCACAGTGTCAGGTAGACATTCCACATTACCATTGAGGTAGTTATTATACTTATCCTTCCAGAACTTGGCCTGTGCGCGTCCTTCCCTGATGATGAATGTATCCGGCACTGGCTTGTTTGAAGGCACAGCCAGCAGGCTGTCGATACCTATCTTAAGACTGATCTTATCGCCTTTGATTGGCACCACAACCTTAGCCTCTACCGAATCTTTTACCGTCACGGTGTGTGTCTCACCAGTACCAAATTTATCAGCGCATTTCTGAGCGGTTACACACCCGGTAATGAACAGGATAAAAAGCGTTACCCAGATCAACGCCAGGAATACACCTATTGTAGTCTTGCCTCCTGGTATCCTGGGATCTTTCACCCCCAATAGGGACAAGCCCAGTACGATTACCGTAGTAGCCTCCAGTATTGTAGCCTGAGGCAGAAAGAAAAGCACTACACCTACCACTATAAGGATCAAGCCTAACACCGTGGTGATGATGCCCTTTTTGAAATTATCTATGCTAAATTTTTTCATGTCTTAAATGCTCTTTAAAGGTTTACCTCTCCGTTGTAGATGTTCTTTTCAGCCACACCTATAGCCCTCAGCCACTGAGGCACGTTAAAGCTGGGGCACTTCTTAGCCTTGGTAAATTGATTGTGTCCGGCAACTTTGATACGCGGGTGCTGTGCTATAGTCTGGCGAACGTAGTTAGCCAGGCTCAGCCGTTGCTCGGCCGTCCTGGTGTCAAGCACAAAGTTTCCCCCCGGATCTTTACCACCGGAGTACACTACATGCCTGCTGAGTGAGTTAATACCAGCCACACCGTTGGTGATCTCCCAGGGATCTACTTTCTGATCATTGTCATACGGCACTAGGTTAGTCACATCTCCATTGAGGTGTATGATGTCGCTATAACCTACCTGCTTCCAGCCTCTGCCTCTTGGCTTCGGTGAAGTGTGCCAGTCGCGTATTTCAGCAGCGGTAACCTCCCGGCCTTGAGGGGTGTCAGTGCTGTGTATTACCAGATAAGTAAGTCTTTTCATCTTTGAGATCGTTAAGTGGGAGGCGCCCTGTTGCGCCTCCCGGTTTGCACTTGTTTGTTATGGGACTGCCTACTCCACCCCAAAGGGACGTTTCAGCAGTCCCGCTCTCTCCTGGGGTTTATGTTGTCTTAGCAGGGAGGGGACCAACTATGGCACATCCCTCATGTTCGCTAAGCCTGCTTACCTTTACCCTTATTGCTCTTTGGCTTCGGGAGTGTTTCTTCCTTTACCTGCTCGGACTCTGCTTTGGCTTTTTCATCAGCCTGAGCTTTGGCAGCCTTACCACCTCTTTCAAATGGGTGTACCTCCACCTGATTAGCTTTACAGTACTCATCTGCTCTGTAGGCCTGATCCTCCCGGAATATTGTGCCATTGGCGGCAATCAGCAGACGCTTAGCGCCAGGTGTTTTCTTGAAAGTGTCCTGCGCCAACTTCTCCAACTCCTCATCTGTATATTTTTTCATGACTTTGAAATTTTGTTCTTGATGTGCTTACAGAGTGTTGTGACCAGAAATCCGGTAATGGCTCCGATAGCAGATACTACAATGGCCTCAACAATCACGGTTATACTTAGGGCCGCGAATATCTCACCGCCCGACTCCACCACTTTGTTGACAAAGGCCAGCACGGCACCGATCACGGTACCGGCTGTCTTTTGATGATCAAAGTGAATGTGCATATTAAGCGGCTTGTACTATCAATACTGTACCCACTTCATCGTTTCGCTCCTTGCGTCCGCCAGCTCTCACCAGGGCACTGTAAGCATCACCTTGAAGAAGTGCATCACGCTTGGTTTCAAAGAACTCAATAGAGCCTACAGATCTGTGTACATACCGCTCATCATAACATAGTATAGCATCGTTGTCGGTGGCGGCATTATCAGCATCAGATGACTTGATTACTGGTGTTGCAGTGTTGTCAAATCGGGGAACTACATCAGTACGCACAATGTCAAAACCATGTAGCTTAATCAGGTCACCATCCTTCCATACCGCACCAATTGAATCCATCTTGTTTTTGTCGATGACATCAGCGTCAGATTTTATCTGATTATAGGCCTCTTCGGTCATGATTGCTACACGCGGTCCACCTTCTCGCTTAGTGGTTTTGTTCAACCTCGTTTTAGCAGCCGCAAGGTCAGCAGGTGTATACTTCTTTCTGGTACCAGTCTGGTCATCCAGGTATACAGCAGTGTCTGCTCCCGAGCTTCTCAGTATGTTGGCATCCTGAGACGGGCACCACTGCGCCAGTACATCCCTGGCAACTTCCTCAGACAGTACACCTCTATGATCACCAAATACTGATTCCATTTTGTCATAAGACAGCTCTACTGTTTCAGCATTCGATATCAGGGTGGCCTCAGTACTGAACTCATTCAACGCATAGGTTACATCTGTATCGTTTCTCTTCACGAGGGGAACCGGGTACACGCTTCTGTTTTTAGCCGCTTTAGGCTTTGCTCCAGCTTGTGGAATGTGTACTACCTTACCGCTTAGTACGTGCTCAGATCTGTCCTTGGATCTCGTTAGCCATGGGTACTCCTTGAAAAGGTTCTCAGCTATGAAGTTCTCCCATATCTCCACCTGCACTGCTCTAAACACTACACCGGAGGGCGCCTGGCTAACTGCGCTAATAACTAACCCCGCAAAAAATACACAGGCGGAAGTGTGCACGGGGTTTAGGGCCATAGACCCTGCGATAGCCACACCCATAAAGCAGGCTATCAGGATATTCAAGAATATAAGCTTAAAAAATTTCATTGTTTGTCTCTTGTTTTAGTTGAAAAAATGAGTTACCAGACATTAAGCAGCATCAACCACTTTAGCCCATACACCACCCACGAAGGCAGTACCGTTCCACTGTAGCAGTATGGTATCTCTGTCGTTGGCTACACCTGCCAGGTCCGGGGCTACAATAGTATCACCGGTGTTACCAAAAGCTAAAGCTCTACCGGTAGCGTCCTGGATGATATCCACATGCACCTCAGAGCCTACCATCAGCTCATCAGAGGCCACAAGGTCGAGCGTTACCGATTCGGTAGGGCTTATCTGCACGTAGGTCTTAGTGTTTTTGATGTCCACGGATATAGCAGCCGCTGAGTCTGGCGTCTCCAGGGAGGCCGGTCCGTAGGGAAATTTGATTGTATCCATTGTATTTTGATTAGTGTAAAAACTCTATTTAAAGGATGTTTAAGCCTTGTATTCCTTACCAAATTTGGCCTTAAACATCTCAGCGTACTTCTCTGGGCTGCTCAGCTTAATTGACTCCAGCTTACCCGCTTTGTGAGCTTTGTCCCACTCCTCTACCAGGCTCTCATCAGTAGTGCCCGATGCACCGCTGTTGAGCTGCTGGTGTATCGGCTGGTAAGCTTTCTTTTCCTCCAGCTCAGCCTTGACGAACTCAAAACCTTCATCGCTTGCGGATGCCAGGTTCAGGTATCGCTCTTTTTGCTTTTCCACGATCTTACCGGCACTAAGAGCAGCATCCACCAAAGTGGTAGCTTTGTCCTTAAGCGCATTACCCTGAGCAGCTTCCAGGTCGGTCACAGCCTTGTCCTTTTCAGCCGTCAGGGTAGTAATGGTTTCGTCCTTAGCTGATAGCTCAGCCTTTTGTTTGCTAAGAACTTTGTTCATAGCCACAAGTATCTCCTGTTCACTGGCTTTGCTTGATAGCGTGATACCAGTCATCTCATGATACTTATTGATTTCAGAAATGATTAAATCCATCTTTATTTGAGGTTTGTTAGTTAAAAAAAGCTTGTCTAAGTCCTGAGGGTTGCTGTCTGAAAGGCCTATGGACACCACCACATTTTCACCAAATAGCTTACAGGCGTTGGCATTTCCCGGTATGTCAGCTATTGAGGCCTCTTTGAGCACTGACTTTGTTATGGTTGGTAGCGTCTGCCCTTTGTCCATTAGCTTTGGATCTTCCGAGTACTCCAGTATGTCAAGTCCGGCACTGGCAGCATTAAGGATGCCCTTGTCCACCTTCTTGGAGATCTTCATAGCAAACTCATCATCTTCATCAAACACGGCATCACCCAGCAGCTTCTTTCCTTCCTTCCTGATGTTCTCCCACATTCCGATAGGAAGTATTACACCTTCCTTACCCTTGTTTTCAAATGATCGAATATGTGCGTAGAGCATCACTGGGTTTTTCTTGAACCTCTTTAGGTCTATTCCATCCGTCAGGATCTTAAACCCGTAGTCGTTTACAGTTTCGTCTGAGAGTATGAAAGTGTGTTTTGCCATCGTTTTACTAAATCATTTAGGCAAATATGAAAGCTTAAAACCCCATTTAAAAGGGTGAAAATTTGGTTTGCTAATTTTTTTAGTACTGTTGGAGAGAATATTGCTATCTGAGTTTTTCGGCCTTTCCAGCCCTCTTATAAGTATGCACTTTTGTACAAATCAAATGCTTTACTATGGCTAAGAAAGAAGCTCAGGCGCTGGCAAAGAGCCTGTATTTACACAGCAATAAAACTCAGGATGAAATAGCCGCCATTGTCGGGGTAACTAATAAGACCATGACCAAGTGGGTGCAGCCCTGGAAGAACATTAAGCAGGCACGCAACCTGTTGCCCGACCAGCAGGTAGCGAAGATCTACACCCAACTGGAGGCGCTTGACACCCTGATAGAGGCACAGGATAATATCCCCACCAGTAAACAGGCCGACATAAAGAAGAAGCTTACCGCAGCCATTAAAGACATACAAAATGTAAGCCTTAAGGAATATGTACTCTGCTATGAGGAGCTACTGAACCACATCAAGCCAATAGACCTGGACCTGGCTAAACGGCTGGTAGATCAGATCAATGATTTTCTTTTGATGAAAGCCGAACAAATGGAATCGTAATGAGCAACAACGTCAAATATCTCAAGCGTTTCTCTGCCTTTGGTGAGTCGATCAAAGCCGCCACACCGGACCAGAAGGCAAAAGAAACTCATGCAGAAAAGGAAGTCAGGAAAAAGCGCCTACTCAACAACTTTGAAGAGTTCTGTTACTACTACTTCCCCAAAGTAGCTAAAGCAAAGTTTGCCAAGTGGCACAGGAAGTACACCCGTCACATGATCGAGAACGACAGATCTATAGCCGCCATCATGGTGGCCAGGGATCAGGCTAAGTCTTCAGTTACTGACATGCTTGATGTATTCCTATACCTCAAAGGAGAGATACGTTCCATGGCGCTGTTTAGCCACACGGAGACGCAGGCAAAGCTATTACTCAAGTCTATCAAGACAGCCCTGGAGAAAAACCAGCGCATCATTAACGACTTTGGTATACAGAAGGGCGCACGCTGGCAGGATGAATGGTTCATCACCAAGAACGGTGCATCCTTCCGGGCGTTTGGTGCCGGGCAAAATCCGCGTGGTGGCAAGGATGATGAGGAAGCTACCAGGTTTGACCGCCTCAGGTTTGACGACTTTGACGATCCCGAGGTATGCCGTAATCCTACCAGGTTAGACCAGCACTGGAAGTATGTGCAGGGTGACTGTTTTGGCGCTCTGCATATCTCTGGCAAATACCGCATTACATTCCTGAACAATAAGATTGATGAGGACTGTATCATCCAGCGTGCTTACGACCTTGTTAAGGATAAACCGGGAGGCCTCAGGTTAAAGGTCAACCTCCTGGACAAAGATGGTAACCCTACATGGCCCGAGGCATATACTAAAGAGCAGTGCCAGGAGATGATCAACCTGATGGAGGATGAAGCTGACACGGAGTACTTTAACAATCCCTCGATCAAAGGCAAAGAGTTCCAAAAACTCTGGTTCATATTTGCCAAGCTGCCACCCCTAAGAACTTACCGGTACCTGATCAGCTACCTGGACGGTGGCTTTAAAAAGTCAGAGTACTCCGATACTAAATGTCTCGTTTTGATCGGCCTGATGAACGGAGAGTATCACATCAGGAAGGTTTACCTTACGAATGCCTCCAAAAATGAACAAGTGGCCTGGCATTACGACCTTGACGAATTCCTTAAAAAGAATAACGCTACAGCTCAAATGTGGATGGAAGAGGTATTTCTCTTAGATATGCTATATGAAAATTTTGCTGATGCCGCTTCTCCTGAAAATTACGGTTACCAAATTCCTATTAAAGGAGATAAGAGGCAGAAGCCCGATAAAGATTTACGTATAGCAGCCACAGCCGGTAACTATGAGCGCAAGAAAGTAATCTTTGATGAATCTCTGAAGGATGACCCAGACACAAAGCGCCTGATTAGTCAGTACCTCAGGTTTCGGGTAGGTTCTAAAACCAAGAAGGATGGACCTGATGCTGTAGAGGGTGCGATGTTCAAACTGAAGGAAATGGTATTTACGTCACAACCGCCAGAAACAGGTACAAGAACCAGAAGTAACAAAATGTATTAAGCCCCTTTGCATATGTTTTTAACACAACAAGACTATCAGGATCACGTACAGGCCGATGTGCTTAATAAGGTGATCAACGCAGATCTAACAATCCGAACACAGACAGAGCTAAAAGTGCAATCTTTGATTGAAAGCTACTTGAATGTTAGGTATGATATATCAAGGATCTTCAATAAGTCAGGCTCAGCCAGAAATCAAACTGTGCTGATGTACATGGTTGACATGGTTGTATACAGGGTATACTCCAGGGTTGCACCATCTCAGGTCCCCCAGCATGTCAATGATAAGTATACCGATGCGCTTAACTGGTTGAAGATGGTGGCAGCCGGAAAACTGGAGCCTGACCTCCCCAAACCGGCAGGTGACTCCGAAGGTAGCAAATTCAATGTAAAGTACGGATCTGAAAGAAAAAGAAATCCATACTACTGATGCACAACACAAAAATAATCGCTAGGGTATTTAAGAGCGTTTAAGAGCGACTTTATAAACATAACCCTGCAATGACCCTAAACAACTACTTAAATGGCTAAAAAGGAAAAGAAACAAAAAGCCCAGACTGACCCTGAGATAGTGATCAATCAGATCAACGTTGGGCAGCTACAGCGTGGTAACCAAGACATACAAAAATGGATTTCAAATGTGAAGAGCGCTGAGCGGGTACAAAACCCCTACAGAAAACCACTGCTTGACACTTACCACGATCTGAGTATTGACCTACACCTTGACATGGTAATAAGTAAGAGAGTTCGAGCCGTTAAAACATGTCCTTTTGAGTGGGAAGATCTGGAGGTGGATGTGATCAGAGAAAACTTCAGATCGCCCTGGTTTTTCGAGTATATGGAGAATATAATGGATTTTGTATTTCAAGGGCATAACGTGATTGAGCACGTCTTTGAAAACGGATTGATAGTTGATACTGAAATAATACCCAGACAAAATATCTACCCCAAGGAGGGGATCATCACAAAGGAGATGTGGGGATCAAAAGAAAAGGGTTGGAATTACCGAGAGGAACCATACAAGTACTACATGCTTGAAATTGGAAAACCTAAAGACCTGGGCCTGTACGCAAAGATTGCACCCTATGTATTACTGAAAAGGGGCAACTTGGCAGATTACAGCCGTTTCAACGAGATGTTTGGCATGCCGCTAAGGTGGTATGAATACGATCCACACGATCCCGGTGCTAGGGAGGAAGTAACCAAACAGGCAAAGGCTCAGGGAGCGGCTGCTTATGTGGTTGTACCAAAAGGCACCTCTGTCAATTTTCATGAAGCCAACCAGTCAGGAGCCAGCACCACCTATAAAGACCTGCACCAAATCCTTAACGATGAGATAACAATAGGTGTGTTAGGTCAGAAGCTAACAACCAGCAGTGAGGGCAAAGGATCTTACGCACTTGGATCAGTACATCAGGAAGTAGAGAAGTCCGTAAACCTGGAGGACCGGCTTATGGTAGAGTATATCCTCAACTATCCATTTAAAAACAACATACTGATACCTCATGGCTATCCTGTTGAAGGTCACCATGGCCGTTTTATCGTAAGTGAAGAACTTCCAAAAGATAAGAAGGCAGATATATGGCTTAAAATGGAGCAACGTATCCCTATTGCCGCTGAAGACTTTTACAATGAGTTTGGAGTACCTCACCCTGACGAAGCTGCCATAAAGCTTTGGACCGAACGTAAAAAGCTAATGCAGCCCGGAGGTGCTGCACCTGAGCCGGGAAAGTGAAAGATCAGAATGAGCTTTCATCCCGGACCCGTTCCGGGATCTCGTTGATCGAGCAGCTTAAGAACCTTTACACCCCACGCTGCAACCATGCCCAGGAGCAGCACCGGGAGATCAAGCTCTCATACCAGGACGATCTACTGGAGATCATAGACCGGCTGATAGAAAAGATCTACAGTGGCGAGACGGTCACGGTTGACCAGGAGCTGTACGAGCTTACAGCCAATGAACTGTTTGAATCTGTAGAACGCGGATTTGGTACCACACTCAAAGTGGCTGAAGGTGCTGACCTGGAGATGCTGCGCAAGCTCAGGGAGAATATATATGTTTTCTCAGGCTTCAAGACTTACAACATGTTACAGGAGGCCTCAGCCCTACTACTCGATGAGAACGGTGCACGTAGAACATTTGCCCAGTTCAGGGATGAGATCCTCAAGCTCAACCAGGAGTACAATGTCAACTTTCTGAGAGCTGAGTACAACCACGCCACAGCCTCCAGCCGTATGGCGGCCAAGTGGACGCAGATCCTCAGCCAGGCAGACGCCTTGCCACTACTCCAGTACATAACTGCCGGTGACTCCAGGGTAAGAGAGAGCCACCGGCCACTGGATAAAGTCATACTGCCGGTAACGCATCCATTCTGGAATAGCTACATGCCACCTAACGATTGGGGATGCCGCTGCACAGTGCGACAACTGGCAGAGGGAGAACGCACCAGGCCTCAGGACATACCAGAGCCACAGCTCAAAGAGATGTTCCTGGGCAATCCGGGTAAAGACGGGGTAATATTCCCCCGGACACACCCATACTACAACATCGCCAACCAGGACGATGCAGACAATAATTTCGGTTTAAACATTCCTATATATGAGTAGAATATCACATTGCCAGGCCTGCTACAACTTGAAGCACGGTATTAAAACCAGGCTACCAGTTCCACACACTTGCGAACAGGCAACAGAGCCGGTAGTAATAAAATGTCGCTGTGATTGTCACAAGCATCCTGGATGCTACAGGATGCCATGTTCAGTATGCGGCCACGATGATAATGACGGCACCTTTATTGGTGGTGTAGTAAACGGACATTGGGAAAAGATATAGCCGATGCCACACTACAAAGTAGTCATAAGACGCCTGGAGGCATTAAAGGCAGAGCTGCCGATCATCGTAGCGAATGAGATGGTAAACCATGCCATCGACAACATACGCGCGGGAAGCTGGGACGGCAGGCCGTGGCCTGCAAGGAAGGCCTTTGCACCCCGAAACCGTGGCCGCGGTCTGCTCATAGATACCGGTGACGGCCTCAGATCAATTGCATCAAAAATACAAAAACCCTACGTTTTGCTGAAGATGGAGGACTACATGGCCGCGCATAATGAAGGCGCTGACATCAACGTAACGCAGAACGTAAGGAGCCACACCAGGCGGAGAGCTGGCCGGTCAATGCAGGTAAGAGCGCACTCACGTAATATGAACTTCAAGCTACCACAAAGGCAGTTTGCCGGTGAGAGTAAGGTACTGAGTGAAAACATTAGGAAAGTATTTGAGAAACGCTTCAGGCGAGTATTCACATAACATTTAACACTATGTATCCAGAGAACATTATTTATAGCGCCATAGAGCAACGCATCACCGACAATGAGGCGTGGCTCACCGGGCTGGGAGGCACCGCTGTGGCAGACATCCAATGGTACAACAAGCAGTATGAAGAGCAGCAGAATGATCTGCCCTGGTTGCGGCCTGCCGTGTTTATCGAGTTTGCGGAAATAGACTGGGTGCACCACACCGCATTCACTCAGAAATGTAATGTGCCTATAGCCTTGCATATCGTGCAGGATCTGTACGTAGATGGCAGGGACAGCTCCCCGCAGCTCAATGACTTTAAAACACAGCTGGATTACCCCTACATGATCAATGAACTTTTTGACGGCTGGAAGGGTTCAGGTACTTGTTTCAAGAGAATGAAGCTGGTAAGAACGCGCACCGACCATGACAACGACAACCTGATGGTGCATGTGTTTGTATATGAGTCGGAGGTAGTACTCAACAAGCTTAACAATCCACCGGATTAGTGTTATATTTAAAGCCTTTTTAAAACTTCTTTAATCTTAAATTACAGAGCTATGAAACGATTGATCTTATTCTTTTTCTTAATAGGGATGATAACCCTCTCCGCCTGTGATCCGGCCGGTGATGAAATTTTTGACGCTGGCAAACCTACTGTAGATACAGTGACAGGGGGTGGTGATGATGACGATGATGATGGTACCGCGCCACCTCCCGGAACAAATGGCTAGACGTAAGTATTTTGGGCATATTATACGATTTAAGGCAGCCGTACTTTGCTGCCTTTTCGTATATTTGATTAGTATATTCTTATACCTAGCCTGATTATGAAAATTTTGATGATGTTATACTGCACTCTGTTGCCAGCCCTGGCTTCAGCTCAGTCATTTCAGCAATTATATGACAGTGCAGCCCGATTTTACAACAGTGATCCCACCAAAGCCGTAGAGCTGGGCAAGCAGGCGTTAAGCCTTGCAGAAACCGAGCAGGAGACAGCAAACGCAAACTTTATGATAGCAGCAAGCCACTACAACAGTAAAAACATGGCTGACGCTCTCATGTACTATTTTACAGCTTTACGTCAATATCAGGAGCTTAACGACCAGAAACACATAAGTGATGTAATGCTCAACATAGCGGTGATCTTCAAACAATGCTACGCATACGACAAGGCTATTGACATCTACAAGCAGGTAGCGGAGCTGAAGCATGATTTGGGTGATCAGTTCCTCCTGGCTGAAACGTACCGAAACATGGCTAAGGTCTATCGCCTGAAAGCCGACTACGATTCAGCTGCGCTTTACAACACCAAGGCACTGGATATATACCTTGAGCTTAATGATAAGAAAAGCCAGTCCGTCATTTACAACGAGCTAGGTATACTACACAAAGAAACTCACCGGTACGACACCGCAATTGATTACTATTTCAGGGCGCTACATATAGTTGAAGGCACCAAAGCAGAAGCTTCCAGGCGAGCCAAGACTTACAACAATGCCGGTAATGCTTACCTGGGCAAAAAGGACTACGAACGAGCACGGCACTACCTACTCCTGAGCCTGGACATGAAGGATGCAGAAAACCCGGATGAGTCAACAGTGAGGACGCTGAATAACCTGGCAGAAACCTTCCAAAACATGAACCAGACCGACAGCGCTATATACTACCTGGAGCTAGCAACCGCTACCACTGACACCACCAGCACAGAAGCACTACGCACCAGGGAGATGCTGGCCGACATCTACAAGGGCACCGGCAACACCGAAAAGGCTATGCTGGCCTACGAGCAGATACACCAGTACGCCCGCAGCATGGCACACCTACAGCAAAACAACGACCGCCTGTACAATTTCTACCAGGTGCAGTCTGTACTTTATGAGATCCAGAAAATTGAGCAGGAAGAGAACGCCAGAAAAGAGCGGATGATCACCCTTGCCATCGTTGGCTTGTCTGTGTTAGTTGTGGGTCTGATCTTCCTGGGCATATACCGCTCATACCGCAAACGGAAGATCTACAAAAAGGCGATAGTAGACGAGCTTAAGAAACTATAGCAGCCTGTCTATTTTATTAGCCAGCCTCTCCTTATCTTCATAGAGTTTAAGCAGCTTATTCTTTAGCTCCACATTCTCCCGGCTCAGATCGTTAATAGCCTGCTCTATCAGGCCTATCAGGTGCGCCTGTCGCGCATCAGCCGCCATACCTTTTAGCTCCTTTATTGCATCACTTGTAGTCTGGCTTTTTGTCATATACACTACAAACTCCTCAGCCACGTGAGCATACACAGTTTCCTCGTTACTCAGTAGCATTTCACCAGATCCCTTAAACAACCAGGTAGGATTAAGGTCTGGATATTCAGAGAATATTTTCTCTAATTTATCAGTACCGATAGAAGATTTACTCTTTAGCGCCTTACCTATAGAACCATGACTCAGGCCCACCAAACCCTCGAAAGAAGTAGGTTTTAAGCCCAAATACTCAATAAATGAACGCAGGCGATCCTGCCAGGTGTGTTGGTTCATAGTGTCAAAAGTAGAAAATTTTCTCCATAGACATTGTTAAAAGAGAAAATTTTCTCTATTATTGTTCTTGTAATCACAGTCAAATATGAACAATAATTCCAAATTATCCGAACAAAAGCGGGAGCAACTCAAGCGCAAACTCAAGGAGAGTGATATCTCCAACAAAGAGTTAGCAGACCGCGCAGGAGTAACCACCAGGGCGGTGAGCTACTTCTTTTCAGGCCGCAGCTACAGCAGCAATATCCACAGCGCTGCCATTCAGCTACTCAACGAAAAGCTGAACGAGCAGATCTACAAAGTACAGTGCAATCATTCAGAAATCTTAAGACTACAATCAGCATGACAGATATGAGGACGAAAGCACACAGAGGACAGGTAGCGGAGTCTGCTATCACCTTACTAAGGACAGGAATAAGCAAAGTAAATAAGCACCTGATACTAGGAGCCTACGAAATAGTGGAAGCAGATGACTTTTCTTGGGATGACCTTGACGCCTTGTACCTGGAATGGGAGGACTTAGTTGATGAAGCTAACGACATCCTTTTCGAGTGAGATCTCAATACTTACATCTTAACATCAAATCTACATTATCATGGATCAAATAAATCTTAGCCAAGTAATCAGGTTTCTCAATAACATCAATATCAACAAGCTTGAGACCTTCTTAGACTGTCATTGCGAAAGTAGCCATTTGGCAAAGCACCTCATCTCAAAGCTGGAGGGCTTAGGAGCAAAACATGGCATGCTTAATTATCAAGCCATTGGAGAGTGGCTTACAGAGCTGGATCTACAAAGCAGAAAGCTAGTTAGTACTTACATAAAGCACTTCATGTGAGTCTCAATACTCAAATCTTACATCTCAAATCTACCTTACAATGAACAAGATCACTCAAGCAAAACAGATCATAGAAGGATCTACCAACCTGGTAAAGAAGATAGCAGGCAAAGCAGACCCCTCCATCGAAGAGGTGGCAGATGATCGGTTCGCTATCTGCAAGCAATGCCCTTACCTAACCATAGCCAGCACATGTCAGCAATGCGGCTGCTACATGCCATCTAAAACCAGAGTACACTCAGCCTCTTGCCCGGTAAGCAAATGGTAGTAAAGAACAATATAGTTTGGCTAAGTACGCGCGAGCTGGTGGAGCAGGTGCCTGCTGAGTTTCAGGCAGCACTGGAGGAGACCATCAACAAAGGCAAGTACCGCAACCGTAACAACGGCCTGGAGTCATGGCATCATGAGAAGGTCAACGGTGAGGTATTGATCAACTACAACACCATCCCTGAGCCTACCCTGGCTAAGTATGATCTGCCTGATCCCGCTAAACTGATGAAGCGCAATATCGAGCAGCTTTTCACGACACCCGCCAAAGCATATGATTACTTCCTGGCTAACCCGGATGTATACGAAGTAGCCAGGGAGCTGAGCGAGACGGCAGGCTGGCTGCTATACATGGCGTCAGTGTCCAGGAGCCATGCGGCCGCTATGGGCTACAGCTCACTTGATCATCTCTATGAGGATGCTAAGGATCTGATGGCCGCAAAAGACTGGAGCAAATGGAAGTGCAACAGCATACAAGTATTTAAACGCAAATTAAAGCCCTTCAATAAACTATTTAAAAAGCCTTTAAACGGTAACTACTCCGATCAGGATCTATACACCGCCCTGGACTCACTCATCAGCAAGAAGTACGGAAACAACAACAGCCAGAAGCTAGGCGAAGAGCAGGAGGCGCTATTAGTACAGATCTACAGCGAGCCTAATGCTAAACCAAGCCTGGAGCAGACTTATCAAATGTACCTACGAACAGCTAATGAAATGGTACAGGCATACACTGCAAGTAATGGACAACATGGATGGAGTCATAAGGCTATTGTGTCATACAGCACGGTTAAACACTTCTTAATGAGTAAAGAAGTACAGCAGATAGTGTACGCTAATAGGCATGGAAAGCAAGCTTATCGTAGTAAATACGAAATGGTTACTCACAGAGAGATTGCCAGTTTTGCAAATGCAATGTGGGTGATGGATGGAACCCCGGTTCATCGCTACTACTACGACCCTGAAAGCAAAGGCAACTATGCCAGGCTAAACGTATTCGTAATAATAGACGCTCATAGCTGGTGTGTGCTCGGCTTTTTCGTCAGCTATAAGGAAACTTCAAAAGCCGTTAAGGGCGCTTTAAGATCAGCTTGTAACCTATCGGGTTACGTGCCCCATCAGATCCAGTTTGACAACTCATCAGCTATTAAGAGTTTCGATGCTCAGCAGTGCCTTGCGGCTCTTTCTCCAAGCCTCACTCCGGCCGCTGTGGGCAACTCACGTTCTAAGGTAATAGAGCCTTGGTTCAAGCACTTCAACGAGCAGGTACTAAAATTTAGAACCGGGTTCACCGGCAGCCCGGTTATGGGGTCAAAGATTGACAGCAAGCCCAACCCTGAATACATCGCACACCTGGTTAAAACAAAGCAGATCGTACCAATCAATAAGGCTATTAAGGAGATACACGAAGACTTCACCATCTGGAACTATCACGTCATGAAGAAGTATGGCAAGTCTCCACTAGACCGGTACAAAGCCAGCATTGAGTCATCTATCGACAAGCAAAGACCATACACACCTCAATTAGAGCTTGAAGCCTTCTTCGAGATGCCTGGAGACCTTAAAACGGTGAAGCTTGTGGAGCAGGGTAAGTCTGTAAACCGAAAGATATTCATCCCTCAGCCTTACGAATATACCACCAAGGGCATAATGCCTACCATTAACAATGAAAAGATGATATTTTCGGTTGATAGTCCTGAATTTAACAGCCGGTACCTGGGCGAAAAATTCAACATCAAGTATGATCCCGCTGCACCTGAGCGTGTCTACCTATACAAAGACAATGATCCGGTAAGACTGAATGGCGAGCATGTAGTAGCCAGCAAACCGGAAAGATTCCACCAGGCCCTTGTAGACCGCACTGAGGGCGAGGGAAGACGCCTACACGACCACCTAAAGACCAAGGATAAGCAGAAAGAACTGGCAGAAAACAGGTTCACCAGGTACGTGGATCTAACTATCCAGAATGGCACCTACACAAAGGCCGTTACGGAAAACGCTTTTGATAAAGAAGTGCTCAATGCCGCCAGGGCTCATATGCTTGAACAAATAGTCAACGGAGATGATTTCAGGCTGGATCAACCGCATGATTCAGAGCACCAAACAAAAGACCTGAGCAGGTTCCTTTACAGCAACACACCAAATGCGAAGCCAGGCAATAACAAAAACCTTAAACGATTTTGACATGGTAAAGATCAAAATACACCCATATGACTACGCAGCACTGGACGCACAGAAAGCCAGGCTGTACGCTCCAAAATCAGTAGACGACCTGATTATGGACCGAGAAGAATTTTTAACCAAACAATTTAAACGATGAACAACGGAAAAACTTACCTGGATGGATTGGCAGAGTTCAACCCGCCAGAAATTACAGAAGGCTATGAAATGCAGACACTTAAAAAGCAGCTTGAAGAGTGCGAGAGAGCCATCGAACTGGCCGGAAATGATATGCGGGTAATACGTGTATCGCTTGCAGCAATTGGCAGTGAAAACATTGAAGGTGAGTATTATGACTACTTCGTAGAGGAGAACGTCAACGTACTCAGGATGCTGAAGGCAGAGCAATTGGTGATCAAGGCACAAATAGCTGCCATCAACCGCAAGCAGGATGATAGCCACCACTGGTCATGTCCCCAGGCTACCATCTACAGACACAGGACAAGGCTTTGCGCTGCCATCACTATAGATGGTAATGATCACTTCACTGCTGATGTAGCATACAGCGAGGAGAAAGATATATACACTATAGGTATATCCAGGGCAACATTAGCCCCTAACACCCTACAGTCAACCATGCAAATGCTTGACCAAAAGGGAGGTGAGGTGACGAAGCTGCTTACCTCAAAATTTGAATTAAACAGTGCCCTATGAGAAAGCTGTCAAACCAAAACGCCTACAAGATCAAGGACATTGCAAAGCAGCTTCCGGAAATGGAGTGGATTCAACAATCATCACATAAATGCAAAACCCCCTGGTCGCGCAAACTCTCAGGGGGGCTTTAACTACAATTTAAACGAGTACTAAAATTATGCAATTACAAGACAAACAAAAAATCACAGAGGCCCTGATCAACTGGATAGCCTCATCAGAAAGCAGGTCTGCAAACATCCTGGCCGATCAGTCAGGCATAGCCGCGGCTTATATTTCTCGCATCCGAAATGGTGAGTACACCATGAAAACAGGTACCGGTACCAGCCCCATACCAGACAAGGTATTCAACACCCTTGCCGACTTCCTAGGCGTGCGATTTGAAACAGAGCTGCACTGGGACACTGCCAACTACCAGCTAGTGCAGGCAGTATGCAAAAGCGCCCAGGACAAAAAACAGCGCATACTCCTGGAGGCTGATACCGGCCTGGGCAAAACCTACGCCCTGGAGCGTTACGCCCTGGAGAATGACAGAGTGCTGTACATTAAGGTTACCCGCACCATGAACGCAAAGGACATGCTGGAGGAGATTTGCAAGAAGCTTGGCATTAAGGACCAGCTCAGAGGCAACCGCGCGCGTATGCTGGCTATACAGAAGAAGGTTACCAGCGTAACCGGCTACCTGCTCATCATTGATGAAGCGGAGTACCTTAAGAATACCCTCTATGATCTGGTAAAAGAGATTGCAGACTTCACCGATCGTAAGTGTGGCATGATACTCAGCGGTATGGAGCTTTCAGCCAAGATCAACACTATGGCCGATCGTAACCGTCCCGGTTTCCCACAGCTCAGGCGCAGGTTTTTCCCGAACAGGGTAGAGCTTAAGGCTATAGAAAAAGAGGAGATCAAAGAGATCTGCAAGGCCTCAGGCATTACAGACACCACAGCCATCAACGTGCTGGCGCAGTACATCTTTGATTACGACATGCTCAATCAGTACGTGCAGGTAATACTTGAGAACATTCGCAAGTGCGGTGAGCAGCTCAACGGTAAGGATATCATTTCACTGTTTAACCTTGATTACTAAGACCATGACACTTAAGAGACATACATTCTGGGACGTAAGAGAGATGTACACCAATGACGTGGACTATAAAGACCAGCTCAGGAAGTTTCTCAAGCTATGGAAAACAGAGCGGAAGAAGCTACAGACAGCCCTCCAGAAAGAGAAAAGCATAGACTTTCCCGGACGCATCAAGACCACAGAGCTCACTATGATGGAGGAAAGGGAAAAGCAACTTAAAAAGTACATCAGAGACGGCAAATCTAAGCTAGATGCGCTGAGCAGGCGAGTGAGGCAATTGAAAGCAATGGACATACTTGACCAGGTAGAGGATGAGGAAAAAGAGCTCATGTCCGCTGATCGCAGGGATGATCTGATAGGTGAAACCATCACCGAAATAGTAGCGCTGACCGAGGAGCTTGACAAGCAGAAGCATCGATACGGTAAAACCTATTTCACCAGACACGAAGTACAGGTAAACACCGACCAACTCCGGGAGCTTAACGAAAAGCTTAAGCACCTAAAAAAAGAAGATCTACAGTTTCACGAGAAAAGGCTGGAGGTCATCAAGCAGGACCTTGCAAGTAGCGGCCCGGGCGAGTGGGTAGATCTGGAAGGCCTGCGCGGTGAACTGGAGTGTAAGATCCAACGGATCAGAAAGGAGCTGGAGCAACTATGAGCAAGCCAATTGTAAAGATAAACGCCAAGGGTAAAGTGATGCTGACTTTAAGCCGAAGCATCGCCATGCTGATCAAGCCCACTATTGAGAGATTGATAGAAGACCTAATCTTTGAAATGCTCAAATTAAGCAAACCGTTGTCAGTAGCGAACGCTGAGTACTTCATTTTGATAGACCTTCTGAAAGAAATCTATGTAAAATACTATGCAGAGCTGGATACGGTGAAGGGTCAGTATAAAATGACCTGGTCACGCGCGCAAGCTATATGCTTCTGGGAGTGCAGTCAAAGATTTCCATCTCAATTCCATCCACTGATGAATAAACTATTACTAGAGTTGCACCAAAAACTGAGCTGATCATGAAAGTGCATAAAAACGATGATGTAAAAATCTCTCACAAAGACCGGAGCATAAACTGGTACAAGAGGACCAAGCTACTCCCTTCGTTCCGACTGATCTACCTGAGAATAGATAGCAGGTATAGTGTATCAGTAGAAATTGAATGGTTAGGGTTCGGAATGGGGTTTGAATTGGAATACAAAAGAAAGGAGGACACCAATGCAGATTAAAATCACTAAAGCAATGTGCATGAGGATCTTTTCCACTGCCTCCCTGGACGAACAAAGGGCACTGATCAGCATACTGGTAGAGATGAAAGACGCCACAGTGAAGCACCCCAATTGGCCTGATGATGTAGTGCACCGCGCAGCCATAGTAACAGAGAAAGCGGGGGAGCTGATCAGAGCAGCACTCAACCATCATTATGAAGGCGGTGAACTGGCAGAGATGAATAAGGAATCCATACAAACCGGGGCCACAGCGCTCAGGTTCATTGTCAACTCAAAGAAAGGAGGCAGCAATGGCTAAGAACTACGGCAAAAACGACATCATGAGCTGGAAGTTCAACGAGCTTGAGCTACCTCAGGAATGGGCGGAGCACTTAGGCACTGTCTGTGAAAACTTCCGAATGCTTATAGAAGGTCCAAGCGGCCACGGCAAAACCGAGTACGTCATGCGTCTGGCTAAGATGCTTTGCAAGCACTACGGTAAAGTAAATTTTAACTCCGTAGAGCAGGGTAAATCATCCACCTTTCAGATCGCCTACAAGCGCAACAAGATGTATGAGATCCGTGCCGGTAAGTTCATACTGGCAGAGAAGTCGCAGCGCACCTTTGAGCCTTACTTCAAGAAGGTGCAGAAGCCTAACAGTGGCCGCGTGCTGATCATAGATAGCCTGGACTACATGAAGCTCACATTTGATCAGTTTCAGCAGCTTCATGAGCGTTTCCCGAAGAAGTGCATAATAATAGTATGCTGGAATGATCCGATGGACGCAGCCGCTAAGAAAATCAAGTACTGCTGTGATATCAAAGTGCAGGTAAAAGACTTCCGTGCACAGATCCGCAGCAGGTTCGGAGGCAATAAGCCTTTTGTCATATGGGACCAGCGCAGCCGGTCCAATGGTCAACTACAAATGTCACTATCATGAACCAGGCCCAAAAAGTAAGACAGCTACACAAGTTAAATATGGCAAAGGTATCTATGCTTACCGGCATATCTCAGGATGAGCTAAGCACCATGAGGTTTGATGCCGCCTATACCTACCTGGAGCAGGTAATGGAAGTAGACGCATACGGTATGGAGCACCTGCCTAAAACGCCACAGTTTTGGGCATGGTGGTGTACCGAGTGGAACCGGATAGATCAGATATTCATGTACAAGATCCGCAAAGATCTGCACATTGGTATCTGTGTCATAGAAGATCCCCGTAACGGTCAGCTATGGGCCATGTATAGCAAGGCAGATCTGGCAAAGTATTACCGGATCTACCATGCCATCAGTCACGACAACATACATATTAACTCATCGGTGATGCATGCCAGCGCCCACACGATGATCAAAGAGCTGGCAAAGTCAAGAAGTTTAACATTTAAATCCTTTTAAAATGAGCACAGTAGAATTAGACAAATTAACAGACGATCAGCTGGAACAACTCCTCCAGGAGCGCCAAAAGAAAAAGCAACGCGAAGAGCTTGCCAGACGCAAGAAGTACGAGCAGGACCGTGAGGAACTGATTGACACCCTGATCATGGCTGCGCAGGGTCTACAGGTACAATTACAGCAGTTCAAAAAAGCAGCTTTTGAAAATATGGATCAGTTTTCTGAACGCATGAAAGAGTACGGTGAAGTCAACGCCAACAGCAAAGGTGGCTTTAGTATAGAGAATGCAGCTGGTACCCTTAAGATCCGCTACAGCAGCCAGACAAAGAAGGGCTTTGATGAGCGTGCAGACATGGCAGAGCAGAAGCTCAAGAGCTTTCTGGAGCGGTTTGTAAAGGTCCGCAATAAAGAGACCTACAAGCTTGTAACGCAGCTCCTGGAGCGCACCAACAGCGGTGAGTTTGATGATAAGCTCATTATGAAGTTGTGGAACATGGAAAACGACTTTGATGATGCCGACTGGAAGGATGCCATCAGGTTATTCAAGGAGTCCTACAATCCAAAGGCCACCACCAAGTACATGAACTTCTACAAGCGTGATGATCATGGTAACTGGAAGCTTATTAACCTCAATTTCGCAAGTGTAAATATTTAGGTTATGGATGTTTTCCCTTTGGAAGAAATAAAGAGAGTGGTCAATGAGCAACTGGAGGACGTGGAGTACAGAGAAAAGAGAGCCAGAAGCCCAAAAATGAAGCGTGCACTAAAGCACTCTGTTAAGTTTTGGAAATCTGTTAAACACCATTTAAATAATCCTAACAGGAACATAGATTATGTGAATCTGGATGGAGATCCTTTATTAATGTAACCAAATTTTAACTTTTTATATCATGAAAGAACAATTAACACTATCGGTAGACGAAACCGTTTACACCCTTGCCAAAGAGGGCAAGATTAACTCAATAATGATTGATGCAGACACAGAGCTATCTAAGAAAGCCCTGGAAGGTAACCACAAGGAGGTCACCATCAGGGAAAAGAAGGGCAGCATCAAACGCAGGGTAGTCCTGGTGAACCATGTAAACCAGGGCTACCTGGGCAAAGGCTATCCCAACTCATACCGTACGCGTAAGCGCATGTGTAGAATAATGATAGATATGGTTTTACCGGAAACAGAGACAGCAGATGAGCAGGAGAAAGCCACAGTTAAGTAAGTCTAATACCTCCGAAAGGAGGTATTTTGCTTCACAAAACAGCCGCATGCGCAAGAAGCTCCTTTACCTGGGCTATCAGATGGGTTATGAGCAGCCACGCAACGAAGCTCAAAAGGATCTGCCAGCGCATGAGGTGAATAAGCAGAATGTATCTGGCTGGTGCGAGTCAGAAAAGTGCAGCATACGCAAGCCACTGGAGGCCATGACGGGAAAGGAGCTTGTAATAGCTGTTAGCCAGTTTGAAAAGGTATACCAATCGTTTCTTAAGAAATATGCCGGAAAATAATCCCATTGCTGTACGTGATCGAGAGATCCGTGATGTTATCAACCATTTGAAAAAGCGTCATAATAAAGATTACATCAGTGATTTCATTTTTAGAAACTACTGGGTGATCAACTACTATAACATACTCAAGCGTGTAGATTCCAGACCAGTAGATCCTGAGCTGGCCAGCATAGCATACCGTAAAGTAATGAATGATGAGTATTTCAATCTATAAAGTCACCACCAGGAAGCAAAGCACCCTGAAAGGTGCAGCATACCTACTATTTAAAGGTGATGTTTTAAGTGCCGTTAACTGGGACTTTAACAGGCCTTTAACAGACCATGAAAAGAATGTTATCAGGTCCAAGTTTCCATTCTCCCAGGAGGACCTCAAGGGCTTTGGAGAGATCTTTGCCGTGAAGGAGATGGAAGCCAAGACGGCCCACGACAAACTAAAGCTATTCTGCATGTATTTCAAAGCCAGGAGAGGAAGCACATACACCGCCAAGAAGCAAGAGAAAGCCAACATCAAGGAAGTTGTAGTAACAGAAGGCCTCTTAAACACCTATTTCTCAAATGACTCATTTCCGCTCAGCTACGCCAAGAGCATTAACGACTACATACGCCACTACAACTACATTCGCGACATCAACCGCAATGGTATCCCCGAGAAAAGCAAATTCCCCAACGAGTATGATGCACGCTTTGAAAAGCAACTTTCACCGGAAGAGCTTTCACAATATTGGGCACATTTACGTAACTTAGGCTGGAGACAGAACAGTCGTAAGGTATGGGTGGCTCCCGGCAAACTAGATATTTAAGACTATGATAAGCAGGGATACTCGATTTAATTGAACATAGTGTTGATGAATTAATCAAACAGTTATGAAAGACCTTGAATTGCAAATTAAAGAAGCCATTAAGCGGACAGAGGAACGAATACAATCATCAGGTTTACCGCCATTTGAAACCCGTTCACGCATTGAAGAAATAGAGCTGCTAGGCGATACATACCAGGTGCAGATCTGCTTTGTACACAACCAGTCTGAAAACTTTTTAACGGAGGAAGTATGAAAGTAGTGAACTTAAAAAAAGCCACTAAAGAAGATTTCTGGATTTTTTCAGACAATTGGTATCAGCGAGCGCATAAATTACGAGAGATCTGGCAAAATAAGGAAGAGACTTTATACAGAAGATTAAAGGCATTTAAGCTTTGGGCTGAAATGTGCCGCAGAGTAATGTTACTAACCTCAACCGCCAGTATATTAATGGCTCCTATACCTAAGTCTCAAGGTGGAATATCCTTTCCAAGGTGGCGCTGCCGTTATAGGTGAAGGGGGGAGGAGAAAATATTTAATAGATCATTTTTAACCAATTTAAATAAGTTATGAAAGCAACATTTACATTACTATTTATTTTCCCATTCATTTTAAGTGCTCAGCCGAGCTTAAACACTGAGAGTGGTCTCTACACCTACCAGGAAGTCGTAGAAGCTCCAGGCAGCGCGCATGAGCTTTACAGTAAAGCCCGTGAGTGGTTTGTCAACAGCTACAGAGACGCTAACGCTGTCCTACAGCTGGAAGATCCTGATCAGTCAAAGCTGATAGGCAAAGGAGTTATCAACGTGGTCCACACTATGGAAGGCAGAGACGTGTTCCATACCGTCACTATAGAAGCCAAGGAAGGCCGTTACAGGTACACTATAGACCACTTTGTCATCGACTGGATAACTGACGGCAGACACACCACGTTTGAGGAGTACGAAGGCAAGCCAGGCAGCAAAAAGATGTTCACCAGAGTAGATGAGAAAGTGCAAAATCTTATCACCACCTTAAAGGCTCAAATGTCCACCACCACGAGCAGCGACTGGTAAGAGTTTCATGTCCAGTTTTACACGTCCAGTTTAAGCCTAAAGGACAAAACGAAAGGTACATTTTTTAAATGTGCCTTTTTTAATGCCTAAAATTGTATATATGTAGAGTATGGGCGGTAATTAAATGGTATTGCTTTAATGGATGTGTCCGGTTATATTTACCTGAATGCGTATAAAAATGTACTTTTCGTTTTGCACCCTATTAGCTGTATCACCGGGCTAAAATCCCCGCAAATTTTGAAGATTCCCGCAAATTCCCGCTAATTTTTATTAAACTATTAAAATGTACTGTTTGTTTTACCCCCTATAATATGAAAGTTTTGTTTTGTATGTTAAGTTTTATTTTTCTAATCGCATGTAATGGCAAAAAGAAAACAGAAGATGAAAAGTTCTTTGAAAAATATCCTGCATTGAAGAATGCTAGTAAGATAAAGAATGATACCGTTATTTATGATTCAGATGGAAATCTAATAAAGGTTCAAGTTAATCCAAAAACTGTGGATAATGTTGAAAAAGTAAATTCTGTAGGTGGGGAATTGTTTTATAAATATAAAACTTCAGAAGAAGGCGAAATTCTATCAGATAGCTTGGGAAACAAAATTTTGGAAAGCGTTTTCAAGCATGAATATAGAAATGAGTTTTTTGAAGTTCTAATGCGTGATGATTCTGTAAAAGTAGGTGAAGAGTTCATAGGTGTTATATATGGTTTTCAGGACGATATTAAAATAAATATCGATGGGCTAAGTCATGTAGTTACTTATAAAGATCTTCCCTTTACCTATAAAGTAAGGAATGATCAACCCCGGATTTATTCTTTTTCTGGTAAAATAAAAACCTTTGGCAAAGAGTATCCATTTGAATATAAATATGTAGTTGTAGAGGCAGATAGTTTGGATAGGATTCAAGAATAATTCTTTACACTCTTTTACGAGACCTTCTACCGGCAGTATGACCCAGCACTAGGCAGGTTCAATTCCGTAGATCC
>NZ_AMZN01000083.1 GCF_000331535.1 Fulvivirga imtechensis AK7
TACAGAGAACCAGCGGCCGTGTGTATGGGGTTCGAAATCGACTGTAAGGAGATTCACGAGGGGTTGTGCGGCATGGTATGTGGTAGAAGCCAGACCTCATGTGCTCTCACGAATCAGGGGATTCCTGAACTCCGCTCTGCTACGTCAGGAATGACGAAGAGAAAAGGCTGCGCCAGGAATAACGAAAGGAAACCACTGTGTTAGATAACAGGAAAAAGAAACGGCCCATACTTCGGACTTCCGACTTCCGCATCTCTCCGAACATCGGCAGAAGCCAGACCATTGCATCAGTGATACAAGACAGGGATCTGAAGAAGCAAAAAAGGGGCTTAAGTGCCCCTTTTTTGAATAAGTAAAATGGCATGCTGTTATTTAATGTACTATCAATCTTACTGTTCCTAGTTCTTTTTTGTCCTGCGACAGTCTGAGTATATACGTTCCTCTGTTAAAGCCTTCTAACGGGAGGTATACTTTTCTTTCCGACCGGAGCACTGCAGCATCCAAAGATTTGGTTAATGCCAGGTTACCTGTAGTACTAAATAGTTGCAACTCAACCCTTCCTTTCAGCTCCACATTTTTCGTAAATTCAACCGTTATTCCCTCTGCTGTTGTAGGGTTTGGATATACATTGATCGACTGAATGATCTCATCCATAAGTCCTGTGGTGGTGACCAGTGTAACCGCGATTTTTCCATCTTTTACTAACGCTTCCACGTTATAGTTACTATGCTGGTTTTCAGCGATGGTGATGTCAACATCAGTAAGTGTATCCATCGGGTAGCCGGGGTACTGAATGTTTATTCTATAGGTGTCATCCGGCAGGTTCTTGAATTGGAATTCACCATTGACATTCGTATAGGTGAAGGCCACAAGTTCGTAAACCACCTCGGATGTTCTTGCTGTTCTTACTGCCCTGCGAGCGGAAACACCTGCCTGACCAACCCTCTTTCTTGCCATCATCCTGCCATCTGAGCTTTCAGCCTGCTCTTCTTCTTCAAGTGTACCATTGATCACGCCACTACCCGTTGTGCTTTTAGGTTCGGCAATCAGCCTAATATCGAAAGTTGGGTTGGTAGCGTCAATAAAGAGAGTATCGGCTTCTTCCCACAGATCAATTCTTTCGTAGTAGGTCGGAAGCTGTCCGGGGTAGGCAGTAGTATCTGCTTTGCCAAGGGCCAGATAATCACCAATTACAATATTGCTGAATGCAAAAGCGCCCTGGTTGTTCAGAGTGGTGGCCAGTGTGTCGAAGGCGGTACCTTCCTGGTTGATCTCAAACAGCAGCACCTCACCATTGGTCACCGGTTGGTTATCCGAGGTAAAGATATTGCCACTTGCGTTAGTCGTTTCTGCTACAAAGGAGATGGTGTGATGCACACTTTTTTGCCCTGTTGCATTTCTCGCCCAGATCATCAGATCGTAGGTACCCCCGGGGGTTACGTTACCAAGCCTTGGTCTAAAGAGTACATCTACAGGATTTCCCGTCTCAAGCCTTTTAACAGTACCTTTGTCAATCACGGTTCCGTTTTGCCCCAGTCTATAATTGAGCTTACTAATGACCTCGCCATCCAGTGCCTTGGCCATGGCATTGATCCTGATCCTGCCAGTGTTGGTGAGCTCGAATATGTGAGGAATAGGAGGAATACCTGAAAGCACATATGGGTCGGTTCCCGAGAATGCACCGGCACTTACTGTATTTGTAGGCACAAAATCATTATCAATGTTCAGCAGGCCACTATTGTTTGCAAATGCAGCGGTGGCATAATCGATGTTGCCGGAAGCGCTATTACCTGTAGCCTGGTAGTCGTTAATGATATTGTTAGTTACCGTAGCATCCTGTATGCTATCCGTAAAAATATTGATGGTATTAAAATCAAAGATCACATTTGTCATAACATTTTTCGCAGCCGTAGCTTTGGCAAACACAGTAGTGACTGTATCAATGATGTTGTTCTGAATAAAAATATCCTGATACGACCGGCTAACACCATTTAAAGGTGTTGAGGCGAAAGTGAAATTCGTAATATAATTTTTATTTACCAGTATATTCTGGCAATCATCATTGATACCAAACATATTGATCTTATTCCCGGTGAAGTGTACGTTTCTCAGCGTATCATTCAGCTTTGAGCTTTGATTGTTCAGTAGCACCTGGAATATATCCAATCCATACACTTCCGAGCCCTCAGCACCCTTCTTAAATCCCATACCATATACCTGTGCCGTTTCACTGGTAGCCTGAGTTTCCGGATTTTCACTAATGAAATAGCCTGGTCCGTAAATTATTCTTGGCGATTCGAATAAAGCAAAGCCCCGATTATAGGGTATGGAAGATCCTGCCACATATAATGTGTCGCCATCATTTGTGCCATAGGTGGCGGCATAAAATGATTTGAAATCAGCCATTGAATTGGGAGAATTGTCAACCGTGAAACTTTTAGGGGCGCCAGAGAAAGCTACGTTAAAGAATTCTGTCTGTATTGTAAGATCAGGCACAGCCGGGTTGGTGATTTTACAGTAATACGCTCCCAGATCATCAAAAGTGGCTCCCGTGATCTGATAGTTCATTGTGGTAGCAATGGAATCGGTAATGTTGAGCACCCATTGATATTGATTGCCTGGTGCATCATATACGTTTATAAGATCAAGCGCACCCCCTGGGTCCACAGTAGTGTAAGCATGGGGTCTTGTACCTTGCGGATTATATCTGAAATTAGCAATACCGATGTTAGCGCTGATGTCATCAAAGTCAAGCAGGTTAAATTCTACTTCTAACTGAACCATAGAAGGCATCGTAGTAAAATCCGGGATGGATGTGAATCTATTACCACTGATGCTCATGCCTTCGAGCTGAGTACTTAGTATTTCAGTAGGGAAGGCCCCTTCCAACTGGTTGCTCCAGAGCCACAGACCTCTGAGGTTGGTCAAATTGCCAATCTGGGCATCCAGCGTACCGGTGAGCTGGTGTCCACCCAGGTCAAGTGATTCCAGGTTTGTCAGGCTATAGATCTCCCCAGGAAAGGCTGTGGCCAGTGGTTGTGTGTTGGGTATGCTGATCTCCCTGAGCTGGATAAGCGTATCAAGGCCTGTAGGTAATGGCACGTTCAGTTCCTGATTGTCACCTAATGTGATGTACTGTATATTTGGAAGTCTCCAAAGCGCATCAGGAATGGTGCCCGTAAGGCCAGCATTATTCGCTCTGAATTCTACGAGTGAAGCGAGATTGCTGATGTCTGCTGGTATGACATCATTTATTGGGTTGCCTGAAATGTCAAGGTTTGCCAGAGCCGGCAGACTCCAAAAAGCTGTTGGAATTGAACCTGAAATTTGGTTGCCATCTATTCTAAACGTGTTGAGAGCGCTTAAGCTTCCTATTGATGAGGGGATTGTCCCTGTCAGATTACATCCTGAAACCCAAAATTCCGTGAGGGAAGAAACATTACCTATTTCAGCCGGTATAGTTCCTGTTAAATTAGAATTAAAAGCTCTGATCGAGCTTAATGCAGTCATATTTTGTATGTTGGCATCTAACTGCCAGTTGAGGTTTGGGTTGTCATGCACGTTGAGCTGTATGAGATTGGTTAAATTCCAGATGGTTGATGGAATAGAACCGGTGAGGTTGTTAGTATCGAAATACAACTGTTGCAAAGCGGTTAATGATCCGATAGATTGTGGAAACTCACCGTTCATGTTATTGTTGGCCAGATAGAGTTCTGTTACCCTTCCGCCATTAATGGTGACACCATCCCATGTATTGATATTACCTGAAAGCCAGTTGGTATTGTTATTCCAATTTGCTCCATTGGTGTTGTTATATAGCTCTACCAAAACGAGGCTGTCGCTCTCCAGGCTTATACCATCTAATACCATCACTTTTTTAGAGGTTGTAGAGCAGCCAAAGCTATTCAGCGCTTCATAATGGTATTGACCGTTAACGATAGGGGAAAGTACAGTGGATGTTTCTCCGGGCATTGATACTCCATTTCTAAACCACTGGTAGGAATATAACCCTGGGTCATAGGCTGTCAATGTCTCGGAGGGATTGAGCATACCGTCTTCCATTTCCAGGTGGACAATGGGTTTAGGTCGGTTTGGCGCCCACTGAGTAATGTCAATATTTTTTCCATCATTAGTAGAGGTGCTACCGAAAACAAAATAGTCGCCATCATTCAAATATGCGGAGGAATATCCGAATGTTTCTCCAACAGAAAACGCACTGGCAGGATTAGCATCAATAGTTCCGTTTATGCTTAGCGTTAACACCATGGGCCCGAAAATACCGGGCATAGCCTGATAAGTATTGTTGTAATAAACCGAATCCGTCACAATTTGTCCACTTACCAATATTGTGTTATAATTCATGCTGTAATTGATTGTGGTACCGAATTCATCAGAACTGCTGACCCCTCCCAACTGATTTGCCCACAGGTGTGTTCCGTTGGGGTCAAGGCTTCCAATGAGCATTTCAGTTCCTCCTATGGCATTGACGGTGTTGCCCTGTATAGTGATGTTATCATTAAAATTACCGGTGTAATAAACGTTGCGGGCGGTATCGGTAGTAACACTGTAGATGTTGTTAAATCCATTGGAAGATCCGTTGTCCAAACCAGCCACCCACAATGCCGAACCATCTGAGGAGCTGAGCTTTGCTATGTATGGATTGATGATATTTGCATCCGAGGCGGTAAATGAACTTGCTCCAAAGGCCACAGTACCCGTAAAATGGCCTCCTATTATAACATCGTTAAAGGCATCTGTTGCCAGGGACCATACGCGTCCTCTGCCATTGCTACCGGTAGATTGTACGGCCCACAGCTCAGTGCCAGAGCTACTGCAGGCCAGCACAAAGGATTCTGAAAGCCCTGCAGTAGTGTTGAGCACAGTGCCTCCAAGATCAATACTTCCGGAGAAAGCTCCACTGATATAGAGGTTGCCAGAGTCGTCTGTTTCTCCGTCATACGGCATTATCTGGGCTCCAAAAGGCAAATTGCTGGTTGTTACGAGAGTGGTGTAGCTGTTCGACCAGCCGGGAGTTCCGCTACTTTTACCAAATGCCTCGACACGAAGAATATGATTGGCGTACCCGGTTTCCAGTTCGGTCACCGCCACAACCACATCCGTGCTGTTCACTATAAGTGTGGGATTTGTAGCAAAGAATTCATTACCGGTTATTTGCTGTACCCACATAAATGAGCCGCTGATGTCGTAAGCTGCTACATATACTCCATATCCGACAGGCTGTGTCAGCACAGTATCTCCTACGTTTACAGTGCCTTGAAAAGTACCCAGTGAAAATACCTGAGTGCCATCCACGGCCACTTTCCAAACCTGGATGTTTTCATCCTCCAGTATACTAACATCTCCGGGGCAGGATTGAGAAAAGGCGCTGCCAATCAGTATTAAATTAAAAAGAAAACAAAGTAATGATCGATACATAATTTTTTATTGATTTAAACCTCCCAATATACACTATAGAATATACTTATCAAAGTAGTTTTTGACTATGCCGAGGATAAATGTTTAATTAAAAATATTAATGTCTGTTTATTGGGCATGTTGCGAATCATATATTATATTGATGGGTTAAAATCAAAGGATATACAACATGAAGTTAGTCTGTCATTTACTGTGTCTCTTATTAATAATACTGGCATCAATGAGTGCTTCTACTGCTCAAATTGATGAGGGCGCTTACCATCAGCTTATGGTTAATTATGACAGCGGCTATTATGACAATACCATAGAATTGGAAGCCCGGATCAATAAGGCGACTTTTTCACATGATACGTTGGCGGCCAATGCCTTCTTTTATCTGGCAGACGCTTTTTATGCTGTTAATAATCTAAAAAAGGCACAACTGTATTTCGAAAAGGAAAGGGGACACCGCGAAAAGCTGAGCCCAAGGAACACAACCGACTACAGCAATAATCTATACAACCTCGTCTATGTTTATCTCGATCAGGGGAGTTTACAAGCAGCGAAAAAGGCCGCTATTGATCTGTTGGCGGTAGACAAAGAATTGTATGGTAACGAATCAGACGAATACCTGGGTTCATTTTCTTTTTATACTGATGTATTGATCCAGTCATCCGCTTATACTCAGGCTTTGGTGGAAGTCAATACTGTTTTGAAGCAGATGGACGAGGGCAGCTATTATTATCCTGTGTTGCTTGCAAAGAAGGGAGATATTCTCAACCTTCTGGGTAATTATGACAAGGCAGAGGGAGCCCTTTTGAAGGCCATATCACTCCTGGAGGAGATGAATAGTTCACTAGATGCAAATGTTTCAAAGATCCTGCTCGGGCTGGTCTATATCAATCAGGGGAAATTTCCCGAGGCCGAAGTTACTTTTCTGGAAGCGGAAAGGCAATTGCAGGAGTTGGCTTCACCTGAGGCAGATATGGCTCTTGATGACCTTTACAATAACCTGGCGCTGGTGTACCTGGCCCTGGCGAGGTATCAGGAGGCTGTAGATATGTACAATAAGATCATGGAGCGTGACGAGCAATTGTATGGTACTAACCATCCCAATTACCTTGCCTCTCTGGTTAATCAGGGAACAGGATATGCGGATATGGAAAAGTATTCGGATGCAGAGCAGGTATTTAGCCAGGCTTTGGCCATAAATAAAGAAGTGTATGGTGATAACAGCCTTATGTATGCTAAAATAAGGAATAATATGGCCAATGTTTATCGCCTCTCAGGCCGTATTGAGGATGCCATTAGAGGGTATGAAACAGCAAGATCTGCTTTTGAAAAGCTTGAGGGAGATAAAAATCCTGATGTTGCTACAGTATATTTCAATATGGGCAAAGCTTATCTTGCTCAAAGCAATAGCAAGGCTCTTAAACACCTGGAGCATGCCTTAAAGCTGAGAAAAAGACTTCTGGGTGAATCGCACCCTCAATATGCGGAGGTCACTAATTACCTGGCCATCTACTACTGGAAAAAAGGTGATATAAAGAAAGCAGGGTCATATTTTGACGATACTTTCAAGAATTATTTCAAGCAGATTGGCGCTTTTTTCAGTGTGTTGAGCGAGGAAGAGAAAGCAAAATTTTATTCAGGAAAGCTTAAACCCGCCTTTGAGCAATTTAATTCTTTCGCCTGGAGTAATTACAAAGAGATGCCTGAATTATTAGGTACCGTTTACAACTACCAGTTGAAGACCAAGGGACTTATCATGTATGCTACTGAAAAAGTAAGGCGGAGTATTTATGATCAGGGTGATCAGGAATTGATCGACAGATATGAAAGCTGGAGAGCATTGAAGGAGCGTATTTCAAAGATGTACTCAAACAACAATTCCGGGCAGCAGGAGCAGATAGATTCTTTACTCAGCGTATCCAATGACCTGGAACGCTCTCTGGTGCGTGCCTCTGCTGCCTTTGCGCAGGTATACCAGGAAAAGGAGGTAACATGGCAGCAGGTGAGAGATAAACTGAAACCCGGGGAAGCTGCGCTTGAGATTGTTCGATTCAGAGTTTTTGGTCTTGACGATGTTAACCATTTTTCAGATCAGGTACATTATCTCGGGCTGCTCGTCACACCCGAAACGGTTGATTACCCTAAACCGGTATTGATAACTGACGGTGGGGAGCTGGAGGGTAAGTACCTCAACAACTACCGGAATGCTATTCGTTTCCAAATTGAAGACACACATTCGTATGATAAATTTTGGAAGCCGTTTCAAAGTATATTAAAACATGTGGAGCAGTTGTATTTTTCAGCGGATGGCGTATACAATCAAATCAATATTAATACGCTGAAAAATCCGGAAACCGGTGATTATCTTTTCGATGAAATTAAGGTCCGCCAATTATCCAACACCAAAGAAGTGGTTATGGGGACATCGTCCTCCTCCGGCAGCAGCTCATACCTGATCGGCTTCCCTGAGTATAAAAAAGACCAGATCGGCACTGCCAATGCCGGGAAGGTATCCAGAGGCGGGTTGAGAGGCACTTATCAGGCTATGAATAACTCAGGCGTGAGCAGAGGCTTGAGAGGCGGTCTGCTTAGGTATTTGAGAAGCGGTGAAAGCATAGTGCCATTGCCAGGTACAAAAACGGAGATAGAGGGAATATCGCAACTACATCAGTCTGAGGAGCATGCACATGTAGTAGTATTGGAGCGAGAGGCCAGTGAGGCACGTATCAAATCGATCAGGAACCCCCGTGTGTTGCACATTGCCACTCACGGGTTCTTTATGGAAAGTGCAGAGGATCCCGAAGCAATTATTACTACCAGCTATTTTGAGAATCCATTGCTACGATCGGGGCTTGTGCTGGCCGGGGCAGAGGATTTTCTCCTCAGTGGGGAGCTGCTCGAAGGAGACCAGGATGGTATACTGACGGCATATGAGGCGATGAACCTCGATTTGAACGATACAGATCTTGTGGTGCTTTCAGCCTGTGAGACCGGCCTGGGTACGGTGCGTAATGGGGAAGGTGTATATGGTCTGCAGAGAGCATTTAGGATCGCTGGTGCCAAAAGCATTATCATGAGCATGTGGAATGTTGATGACGATGCTACGCAGGAGTTAATGAATCTTTTCTACGAAAACTGGATGAGCGGACAAGAGCGCTTTGAAGCATTCTATAATGCACAGATAAAAATCAAAGAGAAGTATCAGGAACCTTTTTACTGGGGAGCCTTTGTGATTATTGGCCTGTAAGCACTATTCATTGACGGTAAAGACAAGCACCGGCCAGGGAAATCTTCTTGATTTTCTGTTGCTTCTTGGGTGTAACCCGGTGATGTTGACAGTTTTACCGCCAATTATTAGGATAAAGTCAGGATCGTTAGGGTCATATACCAGGTCTTCATGTGGTTCCAGTTTCATTAATTTTTGATGCATGGGGTACAGTTGCGTCCAAACCAGGGCATCAAAATGTTCCTGATCTTCAATTTCTGTTTCATCAAAAACAGCAAAATATGCTTGCGGATATTCACTGCCAAGAGAAGGTTTTCTCAAAAATTTGAAGATACTGTTGAACATCCGATGTGAACTTTCCCTCGTTCCCATCTCTTCAAAAATATCCATGTAGTAGTTACGCTTGTTACTTACAGGAGGAGCACCCACATATGCCTGATCATCGATCTTAAAGTATCCCCGTATCGCCTTGTTCATCATCTTATATTTAATTGTATTGGAGGACTGTCTGGTTGTATCTTTGACTTTATTCTTACTTGTGCTTTTATTAGCTTGCATCATATACTTTAAATTTCATTTAATGAATTAAAAAACATGCCAGTCGTTATTTTCAAAAAATCGCTACATCAACTGTCCGGAATACTCCTGGGTTGTGCATTTCAATACCCAGGTGTAGGGCTGCATTTCCACATCAGCAGCAGGTATGTTGGTGTGATTTTTACTTTTTAAGCTCCGGTATGATCAACTCCTGCCCGGCATGGATGTCGTTGGGGTCGCTGATCTTATGCTGGTTGGCTTTGTAAATATGTTTCCACAAAGCGGGATTACCATAAAACTCTCTGGCAATGACACTTAGCGACTCATCATCCTGTACAATATGAATTTTATAGCTTTTAGTACCGGCTGCTTTGCCCTCTGTGTTGTCGGTATCCCTTTCTTTGATTTTTTCCGATGATCTGACCATAATTTCCAGGTTTAAATAAAACATGTTCATTAACCTGTTAAAAAATTATGCCAGGGTCTGGTTCAATACTCCTGTGAAGGCTGTGCGATTGTGATGTGAAAGCCAAAAATCTCGATAAACTTTTCCTTTTGTGACAAATTTTATTCCAAACTATATTCAGTAGAATTTTAGGGAATAATGAGAAAATTATTCTCCCAACCTGCTTATTTCTACCTGCAGGGGATTGTGTAAGATGTTGACAATCAATAAATAAAAATTTGCATTCAGGCTGGTGACTGTTTTGTACTGCATTTAGTATTCCAACTAATTTTTTCAAATCTTAAAAAGTGTTTGTTATGGAGACAAGGGAAAAAAAGGAAAAGCAGAATAAAGAAAATAAAGCAAAGGCATCGGACCCTATAACCGGTAAGGCGCACAGGCCTGACGGAGATAAGATAGCCCGTAGCACAGCAAAAGGAGCCACAAACGACCAGGCTGCTAATCAGGGTGAGTTTGAAACTGAATCCGGGGCGGCCGATAATAAAACTTCTACCGGCAAAACAGGAAAAGGAACAAGTAAATCGGAGCAACCTACAAGGCAGAGAACCTCTAAAACTTCTTCCGGGCAAAGATCCGGTGAGTCGGGAACGCCACGCGGTTCGTTCGGAAGTGAGAGCTGGCAAAGAAATAGAAAAGCAGAAACACTGGCAGATTTTAATTACCTGAACCGGCAAAACCGACCTGGTACTGAGCAATCAGCAGGGTGGAGAGACAGGATGCAGTTTGAAAGTGACCAGGACGATAACGTAGGAATTAACCCTCATGGTATGAATACGCCATTGGGAATGAACACCGGTCGATACTCAGGGTACGGTGACGACCGTGACAGAAATACAGAAGGGTATGGTCGGGGTGAGCGGACCAACCTTGGCTATGAAGCACGCATGCAGTCAGAAAGAGGCCGTGATATAGAGCGTGACCAGGGCAGAGGTGATTATCGAAATACCGGTCGTTATCAGGGATATGGCGCTGATACCGGCTCTTCACCGTACCGTGGTTATGACCGCGATTATGGAAGCAAACCTACGGATTTTAGAAATCGTTCCTATGAACAGTCTCGCTATGATGATGACAGTAGTTTCACAAGAGAGGAGTCGGATTTCAGGACCAGGGCTTTTGGCTCTTATGCCAACAAAGATGAAGAAGAAAGAAGAGAGCCCAACTACTATGACAGGCATGGGAGGTATGCCGGCCGTTCAAATAAAAGTAATTACGATGCCGGAGATGATGACAGTTACGGCATGTCGCGATACAGTGATGCTGAGCGTGGTCACAACAGGGGCTCTTACGGCTCAAGACATCAGGAAGGTTCCGATCGATATTTTACCAGCCGGGAACCGGAGAATTTTGAAAACCGAAGCAGCCGGTATGAAGGTCAGGGCCGAAGCCGTGAATCTGACCGGGAAAGATATTGGAGGCGCGAAAGAGACCGAGAAAGATCCAGCTACCAGGGCTATGGTGAATCCAGATATTCCGACCGGCACGGCAGAGACAGGGATCTGGAAAGAAGGGGCGAAGATGAGGAGTACCGTAGAAGGAGAGGAGGTGTAGACACCAATCGTTATAACGAAGGCCGTGCCTCCCGCGGACATAGAAATTACGATGATCCCTATCGTCAATATGATTGGGGTTCGAGGGGAGGTGACTAATAGCCTGCATTCTACAGGTGATAATAATTAAGCTGCCTTTGAAAGTATTGCCGCCACCATACTGCAACTTTCTTTTGGGCAGCTTTTTTCTGTAAAATAACTAGAGAAAACTCTAAGTGGCTTTAAGAAAACGTTCATGCCAAAGGGCGGGACGAAGTCCCAAAAAGCGGAGTTCCGTACAGTTGTCCATAGCCGTTAACTTAAGAGAAAATAGCCCCAGAGGATATACATAATAACCTAAATATATGACCCTTTGTGAAAATATATGGTCTCACACCTCACCTATCAAAAGCCTGTGCTTTTACTACAGCCTGCACTTCCCTCTCCTTGAGGAGAGGGCAATTCTTCTGTGCTTATATTTCAGCCTGTTCAGGGGTGAGGTGATAACTCAAGACGGGAATAAAATGATTGGGTTTAGCATTTTAGATATCATTTTACAAGGGCTACAGACATTACGCTCCTACCGGGATGTTTAAATTAACGGCTATGGTACAGTTGTCGGGAAGAGCATCTTTGAGGCAAGCGTAAAGCAGATATTGGCGCTTTCTTGCAGACACTAACTAATTCTTCCCTACTTTGTCGGCTGACTGATTTTGCCAGGGCTTCCCAATAGCTGATAAGTATTCAGAACGGTTCCACTCATCGAGTATGGAACTATTCTCCGGATCGGGAACACAAATGTAAACTTCGTCCGAGGGATTGTCTGTGATTTTGAGGCCGCATGTGCGTAGCATGGCTCCGACAGCAGCATGGTTGGCTACCCACCAGTTGGTAGGATCTCCGGCAAACCGTTTTTCTATAAAGGCCAGCTTTGGCCACCCGGTTTCAAGCATTTCTTCCCTGTCGTGAACACCATAATCGTCACGAATGACTTTTTCTTTTTTATCAGGCATCATGAGTGTCTGGAAGATCATCATCCTTCCTACCTTCTCCGCAATGGTATCCAGCGCAAGTAAAGGATACCTGAGGTGGTACAGTACGCCCATAAACCAAACCATGTCAAATTTTTCATTTAGCCTGGCCAGGTCGTATACCTGCATTTGTTTAAATCTGACCCTATCTTCCAGCCGGTAGGCTTTGGCTGCCCATTCCGCCTGCTTCAGATAGTGAGGGTCCAGGTCAATACCCAATACATTTGCACCCCTTTTAGCTAATTCGAAAGAATAGAACCCGGCATTGCATCCTATGTCTAACACTTTCCAGCCGTTAAGGTCCTCAGGGATGTGCGGAGCCAGTTCCTTCCATTTAAATTTTGGAAAATCTCCCAGGAAATGGTCGGGGGCGGTTTGTTCCCCGCCAGGAAGGTGCAGGTTGTGAAACCATGGCTTCAGTGCTTCTATTTCTTCCAATATATTTTTTGTCATCATGGGTTCGTTGATTATTGTTAACAATAAATTGCACCTGTTATTAATGTCCGAAACCAGTTCTTCCTTTCCTAATATAAGCCCAGGCAATTAGTATTGCTCTAAAGAGGCTAACTCTTCATAGTAGGCCACCAATTCACGCGCTCTATGTGCTGCGGTATGTGCCAGTAGCACTTTCTGTCTCGCTGCGTTACCAAGTTGAATACGCTGCTCCTGAGTGGTATACTTTAAAATATCCATCATTTCATCATTATTACGCGCTATAAATATCTCTTTGTCTTTCTCAAATAGATCTGTAAGACCTTTCCAATAATCACTGATAATGGGCACTCCACACGCTGCAGCTTCAAAAAGCCTGACGCTGGGGGAGTAGCCCAACCTGATCATGGCCTGTCGCGTGACGTTGAGCGTAAAGATTTGTTCGTTGTAAAATTTTCGGTGCAGCTCTGGTGGCAAATGATCTATTCGCTCTACATTGGCAGGCCATGCCATACCTTCAGGGTAGCCCGGTCCGGCTACAACGAATTTTTGATCAGAGATCTTTTTTGAAGCCTCTGCCAAAAGGCTGTCAACGGTTGGTTGCCTGTCATCACTGTAGGTTCCCAAATAGCCTAATAACCATTTTTTTTCTACATCCATGGGATAGTAAATACCGGGATCAAAAGAACAGTACAAAGCTTTTGCTTTACGTGCGCCATAAGTTGATTCAAGCAACTGCAATACTTCCCCTCCTGAAAAGGACAGATAGATGTCAAATAGAGGAACAAGATCTTTGCTCAGATATTCATCATCATCATTATCCAGCTTATGGAGCGTTACCGGTGTATCGATATCATAAAAGGCTTTAACACCCTCGGCTATATTCAGAACCCACCGGCATACTGATACACCTTCCGGTACATAAGAACCTACTATCACCATATCGGTTTTGCGTATCAGTGACTCAAAATTCTGTCTTAGCTTATACACAGATTCATAAAAGATCAGGTGAAAATCTTCCGGGCTTGAAAAGTCGCGGTTGCTGCTATACCAGGGCTTATCGTGTTCGAGAAAATATATTTCATGACCCAGTGCAGACAGTTCGCGCAGCAGGCCCCGGTAAGTAGTGGCATGTCCATTGCCCCACGATGAGCTTACCGTAAGTCCGATAAACACTATTTTCATACTACTGATGGTTTGGGTTGAAGTATGGTTTTCAATTGCCTGGCCCGATGGTCGTATGTATGGCTGTTTTGTGCTTTTTCCAATGCAGCCTGGCCTATTTCCCGGGCTCTTTTTTTATTTAAAAATTTCAATACCTCTTTTACATTGGCAGGTGAGTGAGCCACTATTATTTCCTCCTGGGGTTTAAAAAATTCCGAGATACCATTCCATGCGTCAGAAATAATACAGGCGCCGGCGCCTGCGGCTTCAAACACCCTGGTAGCAGGGGAAAACCCGTATGATGCCATACTATCGCGACTGATATTGAGAATAGCCAGAGGAGAGCAGTTAAATGCATTGTGGTCCTTTGTGGGTACGTGACCAATATATTTTATATTATCGGGGAGCGCCTTATTATCCCATCCACTGCCACCAAGAATAAATTTTTTATCAGGAAGCGCACGTGCTACTTCAATAAAATATTGCTCGACTCTCTTTTCTCTGTCAGGTAGCCTGTTTCCAAGAAATGCCAGGTCACAAACGTACTCTTCCTGGGGTTTTACGACATGATGTGTCTCAGGGTCAAAGGCATTATATATGGAGGTGCAATCTCTGGCTCCTAGAAGGCGGTAAGCCTCTTCAACGGGTTTGCCACCACCATAGGTTAAGATTTGATCATACTGCGGGATAAGTTTACGGAAATAGTCATCGCTATTGTTGATCACCCGGTCCAGTGTAGCCGGGGCATCCACATCCCAAAAAATTATTTGCTGATCGGGTTTTCTGATCTTCAGGATCTCCTCCTCAAGCTCCTGGTCAAACACACCTACTCCACTGGCCTTGATGATGATATCGGCTTTTAATGCCTGGTTCATGCATTTCCCCAGATCATTCTTTGATGGCTGATATACTACCACTTTGGCATAATCGGGATCATCTATGTCCCTGTTGGCCTGTCTTTCATATATGTCAGGTTCATAAAAAGTTATGGAGTATTCTAATCGATGAAGGGTTTTAATTATACCGCGGTAGTATGTGGCCGCGCCATTCCAGTAAGCGCTGACCAGGCTACTTCCAAAAAAAGCAATATTCACTGGTTTTTGCATAGTTATGCCTCCTGTCTCACTTGATTATAGTTGATGATCTGTTTGTAAATGATTAGCAATTCCGTTGCTCTATGCATGCATGTATGTCTGGAGCAAATAGTAGAATAGGCATGATCAGCCATGTTTCTGGCGAATGCCTCGTTATGCACCACCTTGTCGAGCATTTGAGTCATTTCCTCTCCGGAGTGTGCCATCAGGAAGTCTTTACCGGCAGTAAACAAGCCTTCCGTGTCTTCCCAGGGAGCGCTGAGTAGCGGGATCTTTGTTGCCATAGCTTCAAAGGGCCTGATAGTAGGTATGCCATGCAGATGCTCACGATAAAATCGCCTGGGAACGTGTATTGTCGCTTTATATTTAGAAAATGTTTCGGCTACCTTACAAGTAGGCAGCCATCCGCCATATTCTATACCGGCTCTTTCCAGCGATCGAAGTGCATGCTTTGGATACCTTACGCCATAAAATTTTGCCCGAAGCCCCAATGCTTTTACAGGTTCGATAATATATTCATGAAGTTCCTCGGTGCGTTCGTTATCTCCCCAGTTACCGATCCACACCACATCACCCAAAATTTCATCACGTACCATAGGGTGGTAGGTATCCGTATCTGCAGCTTCATGCCAGGTCCACACATTTTGATGCCAGCCCTCATGCAGGTATTCCTTGCGCAGGGTGTTGCCAAAAGCCAGTACACCATCATAATGTGAAAGATCGTATCGTTTCATTTCCTCCTTGGCGGAAATGGCCCTGTGGTGAGTGTCGTGAAAAAGTAATACATAATCGTGAATGAGCTTGAAATCGCCAATGGCCTTCACCAGAGCTGGTTCATTCCACTCGTGAACGATCACTATGTCTGCTCCGTCCAGCATTTCTTTGAGGTTATGGTCCTTAGGGTCGTAAAAGGAAGATCTTAGATGAGGAAAAAATGATTCAAAGTCTTCAATAGCTTTGGTGCCATAATCCTTGATAAGAGAGTTGAGACTCCATCCGTTGCGCGGTTCATAAACTTTTACATCGTGTCCCATTTTTAAAAGTGAGGCATAAATACCACGTAAGAAGTGGGCATTGCCATGATTCCAGTCGGATATTAACGAATGATAAAATAATACAATCTTCATATTGGGTCTTTTCTTTAGGTGAGCAACGTATGGCTTTCGTGCCTTACATTGTTGTATAGGTTTATATATTGTTCTGTCTTTTTCTTTAAAGTATACCGTTGAGATCTTTTATAGGCTTCGGCTGCCATGCAATTGCGATATTTAACATCGCTCAGCAGTGTATTGCATGTATGGGCCAGCGCTTCCGGGTTATCAGGTTCTACATAGCACATGGACTCCCCCCACAATTCGCGCATTGTTGCAATGTCACCACCCACGAGCGCGCACCTTCTTGATGCTGCCTCGAGAAAAGAAAGGCCAAAAGGCTCATATTTTACGGGCAAAACATATATCGCGCTGATGTTTAGCCAGCCAAAGATCTCAGGTCGGCTCAGTATGCCTAAAAAGGTAACATTTGCCGTATTATTTTTCTCCCGGGATCCTGCTCCTGCGATATATATTTTACCGTTGATATTGTCTGCAGCCTTCAGTAGCAGGTCAATATTTTTTGCTTCATCCCACAGTCTTCCCATGCTGAATATGATGGGCTGCTTATCGGTACTGACCTTAGATGGCGCCAGTGCATTGTAAATAACAGTAGACCTTTCCGGATGGCCATAAATACGCTGAAAGGTGCTAAGCATGGCAGCGCTGGGAGCTACAACCATGTTTGCCCCATGAAATGCCTCCCTCACCACATTAAAATAGTAGTTAAACCGCCCGGGGAGAGGTTCCTTTTTAACAGCCTCCCACCAACTGCTGACACACGAGTGGGCGACCAGTATTTTAGGGCAGTCCCAACCCATATTTACATGCGCGTAATTATTAAAGTGAATGAGGTCCGGCTGCTCTTTTTCATATATCCTGGTCAACCATTGGCCAGCTTTTTCCACGTCATTCCATGGGCTGTCCATCCACTCCAGCTTACATGTTTTGTGATAAAATTTGACCCCGCGACATTGATGAAGGTCCGCCCGCTGTGCTTCTGTCAGTTTTGGCCCCATGGCTACCAGCACTACCTTTACCTGCTCCCTCAGTAGCCCGGCTACCAGGTCGATAGAATAGTGCCACACCCCTCCTGCAGTGTCCGTTGTCATTAGTATTTTCATACTCTTGTGAAATTGTAAATATCTTCCAGCAGTGCTGCTGATTTAATGAATTCATTATTCGACAAGCTGAAGGAGCTGTTTTTTGCCAATCTTTCCGCCCAGTATTGAATGGCTCTTCCTCCCCAGTCATCAGGTGGAGTTACGATCACTTCAGAATAATTTTGAGAATATATTTCGGCCTGGAAATCATAAAAAGAGCCGTTGACATTATGAAAACTTGCCCCGCCCTTAGTACCGTAGATCTTCAGGTATATTTCTGCATCTTTCCCTACGGAGAGTCTCCAGCTACAGGCCAGTCTCATACTTATCCCGCTTGATGTACAAAGCTGTGCCTCGGCATAGTCTTCCACGGTTTCCCAGTGATTGGAAATAGTTTTGCCCTCTGACAGGATATTGGCATACCTTACCTCCGTTGAAGGAGCGTTGAAAAGGTACAACATAAGATCCACCAGGTGCGACCCCAGGTCCATTAAACAGCCTCCCCCGGACAGCTTCGGATCATAAAACCACGGTTTATCAGGACCATAGGAATTGTGAAATACTGCCTCTACAGCATATATTTTGCCCAGTGTACCATCTTCGATCACTTCTTTAATGGCCTGTATACCTTTGGTGTACCGGTAGGAGTAGTCGACACCTAAGAGTTTATTCATTTTCTGGGCCTGATTTACCACTGCTCTTGTTTCGGCAAGGTTTCTTCCTAATGGCTTTTGACAAAACACCGCTTTTCCGAGTTCTAAAGCCCTTATGGCCTGCTTAGCATGAAGTGCACTCGGAGTAGCAATTACAACACCGTCAATATTTTCCTTGAGCAGGTCGTCTATCGATTCGTAGGCCTTTGCCGATGGAACTACCTTTAATGTTTCATCGATATTCGGCTGGTAGGTATCACATATTGCTATGTTGTCTGATAGTTTGCAAGAGACCAGTGTTTCCAACCTGTTTTTGCCTATCCAACCAACACCCAGAAAACCTAATTTTGGCAGGGTGTCTTGTCGTACTTCTGCTACTTCACTCATAAGATTAAAATTTTACGTATCCTTTAATAAAACCTTCGGGGCACTTTTTCAGAATTTCAAATGCCTCTTCTAATTGCTCAAATGTAAACTCGTGGGTCAGAAAATCCTTCGGGTTTAAGCGCCCCTGATTCACCGAATCGATAGCAGCCTTTATTCCTTCTTTATATTTCTTCTGATCTCTTTCATGTGCATTGATCACGTCAATTGCTTTCCAGTTCCACTGCTGCATATTTACTTTGCGTAAGCCGTCCTGATGATAGCCCGCAATGATCAGTTTTCCATAGTCAGCTATTAACTCAGCAGCCAAATCAAGAGGCCATTGTTTGCCTGTACACTCTATTATCCTTTCACAGCCGTTTCCTGCAGTTAGCTCCCGTACTACTTCAATGATCTGCCAGTGATCATTCATTTTAATACACTGATCAGCATACCGGCCGGCCAGTTTTAGTGACGAGTCTCTTCGTGATAATGCAAGTACCCGGGCTCCCTTTTCTTTGGCCAACTGTACCAGTCCCAGGCCTAAAAAGCCTAACCCGATGATGGCTACCGTTTGGCCTTTTTGGATGTCAGCTCTACGTAAGATATTCATCATGCAGCCAAACGGTTCTCCCGGAAAAGGAACATTTTCCAGTGCAGGAGGGATGAGTATGCAATCTTCAGCAGGAAGGGTAGCGTATTCGGCAAATACATTGCCTGCCAGCATTGCTACACGTTGCCCCGGAGTAAGCTCAACTCCGGGACCTGTTTCCTCAACCCTTCCCCAGCCTTCGTGGCCGGGCACACCGGGTTCCATGGGGTAGTTAAACCACTCGCGGCCTTCCCATACGGGGATGTTCGAAGCACAAAGGCCTACACCTTCCAGCCTCACCAGCACTTCTCCTTCACGGGGCTGTGGTATTTGCTTTTGCACAAACTCCACAGATCCCGGGGAGCTGATTACTGCTGCCCGGTAGGGATCTATTACGGGTGTTTCTAACTCAGAACTTGTAAATTCGGTTTTATTCATGAAGCAATTCCATTTGTTAGTTGTTGTATTGTAATATTGGGTTTATGTTGTTTTTGCAGCCAACGATAGAGCCTATCGATGCCTTCTGACATAGTTACCGAAGGAGACCATCCTACCGCTTTCTTTAGTTTTCTGTAATCAGAAATATAATACACCTGGTCTCCGGTTCTTACTTTGTCAAACTGAAGATCGACCTTAACATCTTTTTTGATCTCGATCAGATGGACCAACTCGAGGAGGCTGATCGAATTATCTAAGCCCCCGCCAATATTGAATGCCTCTCCATTGATCTTTTCGATATTTTCCCAGGCCAACTGAAAGGCTTTCACCAGATCATCTATGAAAAGTATATCCCGTACCTGCTTGCCATCTCCATAAATATGGATCATCTCTTCTTTAATGGCATTGATAAGAAAGTGTGCCACCCAGCCCTGGTCTTCCGTACCAAATTGATGAGGACCATAAATACAACTCATTCTAAACACCACAGCCTTGAGGTCAAAGGAACGTGCATAATCAAGTACATACTGCTCTGCGGAGCCCTTGGAGCTGCCATAAGGGCTGTGAAAGTCCAGGGGCTGGCTCTCACTGATCCCATATTTTTGTATATCTCTATCACGGGGTACATATCTGAAATCAGACTGATCAAAAGCAACATCATGCAAGCTGCCATACACTTTATTAGTTGAAGTAAAAATGATTGGTGGCTGATGTGCTGATTCGCGAATGGCCTCCAGAACGTTAAATGTACCTCTGATATTAACATCGAAATCAAATGACGGATCTTCCAGGCTGGTAGTAACTGCCACCTGTCCTGCCAGATGGAAGATCATACAGGCATGGTCTACTGCTTTTTTCAGGTTGAAATAGTTTCTGATGTCTGCAATCTCTACCCAAATGCTTTTACTGTCATGTTCTGACAAAAGCCACTCCAGGTTCTTCTCTACTCCCGGGCGCGATAAGTTATCGTATACAATCACTTTATGCCCCAGGTTGAGGAGGTGATTAGCCAGATTGACGCCAATAAAGCCCGCCCCACCGGTAACTAACACATATTTGTCGGTGGACTTTCTTGCCTTTTTTGCTGCAGGGTTACTACTCTTACACCAGTCAATATCTTTCAGTGAATGCAGGTCAAATGATTCCATCATCCGATAGAGCAACTTTGGCTTTCCTTTATAGTCCTTCAGGCCAAAGTGATATTCCCGTTCATCCAGATGGAACCCATCAACCGTGGACCGGCTGGGGCAGAGGTCATATAGCGAATACCAGTATACTCTTGTTGCCGAGCTATTTATCACTTTAATAAACTCTTGCAATTGCTGTTTCTCATCATACTGCCAGGTAGAGAACCCTGCTTCCGTTATCCATATTTCCGGTTGCAGGTTATGGTCGTCCAATACCTTTTGTACCGATTCTATTTGGTCATTCCAGTTGCGGAAGTGGGAGTCAAAAGAACCGGGAAAGCCATGGATACCCACAGCATCTACATTTTCAAGTACATTGCGCTGAGCCATAAAATCCAGCCAGTTAACATCAATCGGACTCATGCCGCCCAAAGCCACCTTTTTGCCCAAGTGCTTTGACCAATAAGCAGCACAGATGATCATTTCACAAAAAATATCCCAGTTGCTATCCAGTGTATAATCATACTCGCTTCTATTGTTTGGCTCATTCCACAGCTCTACCCATTCAAAGTGTTCCCCATACCTGTTAATGAATATATCCATGAAATCAGCAAATCTTTTAGGGCCCTTGGGAGGGGAAGAAGTTTTATGCGCAATGCCTATTGAAGGAGGAGTATACAGAAAGCAGGGGAGGATCTCTACTTCCTTCGACAACCTTGGCAGAAGCCAATCGTACCATGCTTCCCCTTCCTTGGTGTAATAATCGGCCCATGAAATGCCTGTTCTCAGATGTTTTATTCCTATTGTTTTAAGGTCATTTAAGGTCTGTTCTACTTTTTCATACTCCCCAAGATGAAACCATTGAAGGATCCCTATCTCTTTGGATTCATCAGGGCGTTTTCTTGAATATTTTTTATTATTAGTGCTGTTATTATTCTTTCTCATGGTCTTCATATTATGGTTAAACGGTCAGGCCTCTTGAAGACAACTCTGCTTTAGCCTTGTCCACATGATCTTCTGCCATCTGATCTTCCAGCCATTCGACCAGCTCCCTCATCCCTTCTTGGAGTGATACCTGTGGAGAATAGCCAAGTATCCTGTTTGCCTTGGATATGTCAGCAAAACAATGCCTTATGTCGCCTACACGATACTCTCCTGTAATTTCTGGCAGAATGTATTCTTTGCCCATAGTTTCGGCCAAAAGCTGAGCCAGGGCGCGTATAGAATAGCTCTCACCGCTACCAATATTAAAAACCTCTTGAGCCGACTGGTCAGTTTCCAACGCCAGGCGGCATGCTCTCGCCACATCCCTTACATGCACAAAATCACGTTGCTGGTTGCCATCTTCAAATATCAATGGCGCCCGCTCATTCAGTAGCCTGGATGAAAATATTGCCAACACTCCTGTGTAGGGGTTAGACAATGACTGACGGGTGCCGTAAACATTGAAGAACCGCAAAGCCGTTGTCGGAATGTTGTAGGCCTGGCCTGTCATCAGGCACAGTCGTTCCTGATCATACTTAGATAGCGCATATACTGAAGATAGATTAGGCGCCTTAAACTCGGGTGTGGCAATCGGGGTTAAAAGCTTGCCTTCCCCGTTATATGTTTCCCAATCATTGTTTTTCAACTGCTCTATTGATCGCTTGGCGGTTTGATGCAACTTGCCGGCCTGATCCTGATAAAGCCCTTCTCCGTAAATACTCATGCTGGAAGCAACTACAAGCTTTTTTACGGGATTTTTGATCAGCGCCTCTAGCAGTGTTGCAGTTCCTAAGTTGTTTACATCGGTGTACTCTTTTATCTCATACATCGATTGGCCAACACCGACCAGTGCTGCGAAGTGATACACGGCATCAACTTCCTGCACCAGTTCTTCCAGCAAGTGTTTATCTCGTACATCACCATTGATCAGTTGCACATGATCGTTAAGGTATTCAGGCCGGAAGCAGTCCGGCCCGTGAACCTGTTCAGACAGGTTGTCCAGAGCAATAACTTCATATTTATTTTTTATTAATTCATCACCAAGGTGGGAGCCGATGAAGCCGGCGCCTCCGGTTATCAATATTTTCTTCACGCTGTTTAGTTTTAGTTGGTACTAGGTTTAACCTGCCTGGGTGCAATTTCAATTCCAGAAGGTGGAGAAGAAGAGAAAGTTGTAGAAGAAGGTGCTGTTAAATGGCTTTATCCTTTTTTGTTGTACCTCTACCTGATGAACACCTCTTAAGAAAATGTGGATTTCGATGCCCATAGGGAGAACATGCATCTACACCCTTTTTAATTATACTCGCTGGTCCTTAGGTGTTATCACCAATTTTGAAATGCTAACTTCCGGTGATAAGGAGAGTATATTGCAAACTGTTTCAGCCACTTTATCAGCAGAAACACAGCCCAACCCAATGTCGTCAACATTATGATTGCTGCTGATCATGTGTTCAAAAAAAGCGGTATCTACCACTCCCGGAGACAATACCGATACCCGCAGTTCCCTGGCTTCCAGTCTGAGTGTATCTGCGATCATATTGAGCGCTGCCTTTGAGGCGGAATATACGCCCCCATATTCATAAGGTTGCTCTGCGGCAATAGAAGAGACAAAAACTATATCCCCTGTTTTATTTCCAATCATCTCCGGTAAAAAAGCCCTTACAAATCTCAAAGCCCCTACTACATTGATATCCATCACTCTTTTCCATTTTTCAGGATCACCCTCTGCTAATTTTTCATGTATCCCCTGGCCTGCATTGGAGATGAGCACATCCGGGACTCCATACTTATGCCTGACATACACCCACAGCTCATGTATATCCTTTGCAGAGGTAATGTCACATGCATGATGATCGACATTCGGAGTGCCGGAGGGATTGACGTCTGCATTAACAACCAGGTATTGTTGCTTGGCCAGGGCGATTGCAATGGCCTTTCCGATACCGGAACTCGCACCGGTAATAACGGCTACTTTTTTGTTTTTCATTTAGTTTCGCGACTGATTGCCACTTACAGTTCATAGATTGTGCCACATAATCGGTAGGCGTGAATGGATATTTGAAACTCGTCCCGCCCTTTGGAGGGAACGTCTCTTAAAACCACTATAGAGTTTTCTTCAACCCTACTTTTGAAACAGGCTTCCTACTTTTTTTCTAAAAATGCTCACTGGGTCCTGTCTGAAAATTTTGTTGAGCATGTGGTAGAGTTCCGGGTGTTTTTTCCTGAATAGGTTAGGGCGCTGAAAGAAGTACTCCGCAGCCACCGGAAGAAATTCCTCTTCACTGGTAGCTCCATAAGGATTAATGTCTGATCTATTGCTTTTGATCTTATTCATTTCCTGATGCATTAATCTTAACCATGGTTCTGCATATTGATGTTCCATAAGCACATCAGGCACGCCATCTATACTACCATCAGATTCATCAATTAGGTGTACGAATTCGTGTATGCCCACATTCTTTTTGTGCTGAGGATGGATAAATCCGAAATGAAGATCTTTTTTTGACAAAAGCATTTTACCATTGACTATGCCGTTGCCTACCATGCCGGATATATAGCGATCTTCTCCAGCAGTTTCAAAATTTTGATTAAATGAATTAGAATACAGCAATACTTCATCTAACTGATCGTATTCCCACTGTGAAAATGCGAAAATTGGGATGACTGCACTGCTGGCTACTAAAAGCCTGTCAAGATCACCTACATCTGTGTCTATTCCGGTTATTTTCTTTTCGAAAAGGAAGAGGTACACTTCACGCTCAAACTGTTCCTTTTTCTTTATGTCCAGTTCCCGGTAAAATCTGACATTTTCCTGAAGTATTTCTCGCCACCCTTCAGGAAAGGCTTTCTGAAGATTTCTGTTTCTCTGTCTTATCTTTCTTGTAAGGTGTCGAAATAGAAGCCAGGAGAACAAGAAGCAAACGGGGATTACAACAGCTAATGTTGTGGTATCATTGTTGTAAATCGGGTACAGGAACATGAGGAATATCATGAATACGGTTGCTGCTATAAAATAGTCAAAAAAGGAGGGTTGGAGGGGTGTAGCCATATTTGAACTCAAAGCGTTTGTACAAACAAAGCCAAGGCCAATTCTATACAAAAATATAGTTGCTTCAAGGAAGTATTCTTACTGATTAAGAATATTTATTATCAGACGGGTAAGCTCTTCAAGGGCTTCTTTGTCCTGTATGATGTAGTCACGCAGGCCGTTTTCTACGAAAGCATTTCGAAGATTGACATTGATATCATTAAGGATCAGTACTTTCTGATTGGGATTGGCCTCAATAATATTGTCGAGTGTATCCTTTCCGCTTATGGCATTGGGGAGGCCATTATTAATAAAAAAATTGAGAAGTATCAGGTCCGGGTTGAGATGCAGGTTGTCGAGACAGCTTTTTCCGGTAGCAAAATTCTTGACCTTAAACTTAAAGGCTTCACCGCTGCTATTGGATCTCAGTTCCAGTTTGCTGAAATGAGTGTTAATAATTTGAAGGAAAAACGGATCATCATCCACAACAAAAACCAGTAACTCCTCCTGGCGTGGGGCAGTGTTAGAATCTTCTAGTTCAGAAGGAAACTTAATATGAATGATGTCGCCTGTGGCTTGTTGAGTATTTCGATATTCATCTACTTTACTTAGAGAAAAACGTGGCATTCAGGTTAACAGGGTTATTGATAATAAAAGCATCCCCTACTTCACGAAACCTTACATCACACAAAAATAACATTTTTGTTATATTTTCATAACGTTTTGGAAAATGTTGCGGTTTATATGTTTGTTAAACCCACACCTGTCCCTCTGAACACTTCTCAATGCTTTTAAGTTAAGAGTAAAATTCCTTCTTAGAAGTACAGTCATCTCGCCTGTCCCGAGCTTGGCCTCGGGGAACAGTGGGAGAGATTCATGCACCTTTGGAATAGTTACTTGTGCATAGGTCCCTCTCCCGATATGAAATCAGATATGAAATAGGGATGGGGTAACATTCTTAATATTATTGGGAGAGTGATTTAGGGTGTAAGGGGCGGGTGTGGGTAAAGAAAAACCCCCGGGAGTTATTCTATCCGGGGGTTTGATGTATTAAAAGCTTTATAACTTAACTATTTCTCCTGCAGGAAAGGATACCTGTAGTCCACAGGGGGTACGAAAGTTTCCTTAATAGTTCTGGGTGATACCCAACGCAACAGGTTAAGTGCAGATCCTGCTTTGTCATTAGTTCCGGATGCTCTTGAGCCTCCGAATGGTTGCTGTCCTACAACAGCTCCTGTCGGCTTATCGTTGATATAGAAATTACCTGCGGCATTTACCAGTTTTTTGGAGGCAAGCTCAATAGCATACCTGTCTTTTGCCAAAATTGATCCGGTAAGCGCATAAGGAGAAGTGCTGTTCACGAGCTCCAGTGTTTCCTCGTATCTCTCAGCCTGGTAAACGTATATGGTCACCACCGGGCCAAAGATCTCCTCGCACATGGTAAGCGACTGCGGGTCTTTGGAATGCACAACCGTAGGTTCGATGAAATATCCTTTCGACTTATCATAATTTCCTCCGGCAACGATGTCATTCATATCATTCGCTTTAACCCTGTCTATATAGCTTGCAATTTTATCAAATGCACGCTCATCAATTACCGCATTCACAAAATTGGAGAAATCCTCAGTAACTCCCATTTTGATAGACTTCAGATCTTCCTGGATATATTTCTTCACGTCATCCCAAAGGTTGGAAGGTACATATACCCTTGATGCTGCGGAACACTTTTGTCCCTGATATTCAAATGCACCCCTTACAATAGCAGTTGCCAGTTCCTTAGCATTGGCTGATTTATGTGCCATAATAAAGTCCTTACCACCTGTTTCACCTACAATGCGTGGGTATGTTTTGTATTTATCAATATTCTGACCGATAGTTTTCCAAAGGTTTTTAAATACACCTGTGCTACCGGTGAAATGCAGTCCGGCAAAATCGGGGTGGTTGAATATAACACCACCTGCAGTTGGTCCGTCAACATACACCAGGTTGATAACACCATCAGGTAAGCCTGCTTCTTTAAACACTTCCATGATCACCTGGGCAGAATAGATTTGAGTAAAAGCCGGCTTCCAAACAACAGTGTTGCCCATGAGAGCGGCAGATGCCGGCAGGTTTCCAGCTATGGCGGTGAAGTTAAAAGGAGTAATGGCAAAAACGAATCCTTCCAGCGGTCTGTATTCCAAACGATTCCATACACCTGGTGAAGACTCGGGCTGATCCTGGTAGATCTGTACCATGTAATGTGCATTAAATCGCAAAAAGTCGATCAATTCGCAAGCTGAGTCAATTTCTGCCTGAAATGCATTTTTAGACTGTCCAAGCATCGTAGCCGCGTTGATCTTAGCGCGATACGGACCTGCAAGCAGGTCAGCAGCTTTTAAGAAAATACTGGCCCGATGCTCCCACGCCAATTCTGCCCATGCTTCTTTGGCGCCAAGGGCTGCGTTGATCGCCTGTTCCACATGAGAAGCATCACCTTCATGAAAATGACCCAACAAATGCTGGTGATCATGAGGGGGGTTCAGAGGCTTTTTCTTTCCGGTTCTTACTTCTTCTGCACCAATATACATCGGTATATCAGCTTGTTTTGACCTGGCTTCCTCAAGGGCTTTTTTTAAGTTAGCTCTTTCAGATGAACCCGGTGCATATGAAAGCACTGGTTCGTTTTTGGGAAGGGGCACAGTATAAACTCCTTTTGGCATTTCCTTTAAAATTAAAAGATCAACAATCGATTTAGACCGCAAATTTAGGCCATAACTTTTTAATATCCGACCCGTCAGAGAATATTCATTAATTGGCTGAGGCAGTTAATTTCCAGGTGGATATCTTCTTTATGGATTCTTTTATAAGGATTGAAGTAAATGGAATCTATAGATGCATTTTTTGCGCCTAATATGTCTGCTTTAAGGTTGTCACCCACCATTAAACTTTCTGCAGTAGTTGCCCCTGCAGTTTTCACTGCGTGGTGAAATATTTCCCGGGAGGGCTTGCGATAACCTATTGTTTCAGAGGTGATCATCCCATTGAAATAGCCTTTCAGGTTAGAATGGCTGATCTTGATCTCCTGTACATCGTCAAAGCCATTGGTAAGAATGTATAGTTTATACTTACTGCTCAGGTATCGAAGCACATCATGCGTATAGGGAAAAAGATTCGTCTTGGCGGGGCACTGTAAAATGTAATCATCGGATATGCGCAAAGCAAGTTCAGGATCACTCACCTTAAAATGATTGAGCACCCGCCCGAATCTCTCATTTCTGATAACAGACCGATCGATAGCCCCTTGGTGGTATTGGCTCCATAGTCCTGAATTGACCTCCCCAAAGCGATGATAAAACTGATCGAATGAAAAGCCTCCCAATGTATGGAGTTGGTAGTTGTGGTACAGATCGTTCAGTGTTTCGTGTGAGTTTTTATCATAGTCCCATAGAGTATGATCAAGATCAAAAAAAATTACACGATAGTTGCGCATTATCGCTGCCAGTTTCTGGTTTGAAGTTTGTTCAGCGCCAGCTCTCTGTTGGAGTGCATGGTCTTATAGGTTTCATAATCAGTTTTGAGCACCTGATCTTTATGCAAGAACTGAAATATCTGGTTGATAATTTCATATACCTCATCTTTCAGGTAATAAAACACCCACTGATCGTGTTTTCTGGTGTTGAGAATGCCGGAATTTTTTAAGTATATCAGGTGTCTTGATGTCTTCGTTTGTGTAAAATCAAGGATCTGTTCCAGGTCTGATATGCACATCTCCTTGTTCCTGAAAATCAGATGGAGTATTCGCAGGCGTGATTCGTCAGAGCATGCTTTGAAGATCTGTGAGCCAAAAGACAAACTGAAGTTTTTTAGTCGCATAATTATGGTCAGGGTTGAACCAAAATTAAAATAAATACCGAACAATATAAGGATAATTGGTGTTCAATTGATATCTTCGGAATTCCAATACATCCATAGTTTTAGTACGTTGAAGTGTTTGAAAAAGGTTCGTGGAAAGTATTTATGGCTAGTGGTGCTTCTACCGCTATGTTTCCTCCTATCCGTCAGTAAGTCACAGGCTCAGGGGCAAAAAAAAGTAATACAACTTTCCGGTATTATCCTGGGAGAGGATAGTGTTTCAGGGGTACCTGGCGTGCATGTGTATGTGCCTAAGGCCGGAAGAGGAACAACTACCAATCGTGTAGGATACTTTTCGATGCCTACACTGGTGGGAGATGAGATTGTGATTAGCGCTATTGGATACCAGAAGCAGTATTATCGTGTGCCTGATACAGATAAAGAGAACCTGACGATCTTGGTTGAACTGGTATCAGATACAACTTATCTGGAGACGGTGGAGATCATGCCATTTCCTACAGAAGAGATATTCAAAGAAGCCGTACTGGCGCTTAACCTGCCTGTAGACACAGAGGTCAATGACCAAAACCTGAACCAGCAACTGCTGGCCCTGATGCTGCAAACTACACCAATGGACGGAGCGCTTAACCACCGGTACTATATCGACAACTGGGTTCAATACCAAAATGATCGCTTCGGCCCGCGCCCTAACCCGCTACTCAACCCATTTAACTGGGCGAATTTTTTTAAATCCCTAAAAAATAAGCAGTAATTATACTACCAGGGAGATGACAATAAGGATGAATAAGACCATATACACTACTCCTATCAACCACTTATAAAATTTAAATTCTGCGCCTGTCATGTTCATCACGTTAAAAAATTTATTTAAAGATGAAGTAGCACAAGCTGTGCCAAGTGTATAAAAGGCCTATACAGTAAAAATTTAAAGCTTCTGCCTGGTATTTCCCCTCAGGCACAATGCAAATTAGGGAATATTTCCCATATTGGGATGATGGTTGGTTAATTTTAGTTGAGTGAAATTTTATCTTTGTTGCGTAAATGAAGAAACTTTATCTAATAGCAGGATGTAATGGGGCTGGAAAAACGACAGCCTCATACTATTTTGCCAGAGATACTAGATTGCAGGGAATTTGTTAATGCTGACGAGATAGCGCGAGGCCTGTCACCTTTTCAGCCGGAAAAGGCAGGCATACAAGCAGGGAGATTAATGTTGACGAGAATTAAGAATTTACTTAAAATCGGGGAAAACTTTGCTTTTGAAACAACTTTGTCAACAAAAAGCTATGTTAGCCTTATTAAGATGCTAAACGAGAGGGCTATAAAACCACTTTGCTTTTCTTTTGGTTGAATTCTCCTGATCTGGCTGTTTCGCGAGTTAAAATTCGAGTGAAAGAAGGTGGGCATAATATACCGGAAAAAGTAATACGAAGAAGGTACTCTGGTGGATTATATAATTTTTTTAAATTATATATGCCCATAGTTGACAATTGGATGTTTATAAATAATTCAGGCGAGCCTTATCAGGTTATTGCAGAAGGGTCAGTGAACGAGCTTGATATTACGAATGTTAATTTATTGAAGCAACTAAATGCTGAATACAATGGATGACAACAAGTATTTTAAAGACGAAAGAGACAAAATCATAAAAGGTCTTGAGGAGACATACCGAAAATTAATTGAATTCAAAAAGCAAAAAAAGACTCCTATAGTTGTATCAAAAAATGGTGAGATTGTGGAGATTAATCCGAACGAAATACAGCCTACCACATCCTACTGGCGTAAAATCATCTAGATAGTTTTTTCAGTAGCTCTTGCGCTTCTTTATATTTGGATGACTCGGGAGGAATATTTTTTAACGCAGCTATGCAAGCCCTTTTGTCTCCTTGTTTCAGATAGCTTAATGCCAAATACCAATTGGCAGTGGGAGCATAAATGCTATTCCCCTGTTCTATCGCCTTTAGATGCACTTCAGCTCGTGTATATTCTCCTATTTCTATGAGAGAAAGTGCCAGGTATAGTTTAATGTTGATATGATCAGGATTTGAGGCTAACAACTCTTCCAGATGCTGGCTCGCTTTGGTATACTGCCCACTGTTAAAAGCAGCTTCGGCAGATTGAGTGAGCAATTGTTCGTTTTCACTCCGGCTGCTGAGGGTTAAAGGTTCGTAATGCGCGTACTCCTCGTAGGTGGGGGTAGATTGTAGATTGAGGATGTAGACAAAGCTGATGAGTAGTAGTAAGCTGGCTGCTGCTGCCCAGTAAACACGACTTTTTAGCGAGATGACCTTTCCCTTCTGATTCGTTTCATTAAAGTGGCCGGCAGAAACATGCCCAATAGTGCGTTTTAGATTTTCCTCGCCCTCTTTTCTGTCAACTCGTGCTTGCAGGTGGCTGTTGATAGCCAAATATGTCTCAACAGTAGCTGCAAATTCCGGATCTGCTGCCATGCGCGCCTCGAAGCGCGCCAATTCCTCACCTTCCAGTTCTTTTTGAAGGTAGCTTTCTATTTGCTGATAGTCTCTTTCATCCATGGCTATTGATCATTCAAATTTTTAAACGCATTCGATCCTCGAACAAGTTCTGTTAAGCGGCCCATGCACAGTGACTTCTTCTTGCGAAGATAGGCGTAGGTAACTCCCAATTTCTCCGCAACAGTCTGCAATGATTTGATTTCCAGCGTCAGCTTGATGATTTCTCGGCACTTTTCACTAATAGCATTAAGCTGTTCTTCTATGATCTTACTTTTGAGCTCATAGCGTTCCGTACTGTCGGCTACTTGTTCTGCCGCTATATCCAGAGATGTTAATTCATCATCAATTGTTACCTCTTTTCTGTGATTTTCTTTTAAATAGTTTAGCCATCGTCTTTTGCATAGCAGAAAAAAATAGGCCTCAAATGGACACGTCAGCACCAGGCCCTTCTCATAAGCCTGCCTGTAAATAACGAGTAGTGTTTCCTGGATAACATCCCGGGCCTGTGATTCATCTCCATTGTTCTTTTTAATGTATGCTACCACTTTAGCAGACCATTTTTCATAGATCTCCCGGACCAGTACACTGTCATTGTTCAACAATGCATCGATATATCGTTGATCCTCATGTGGTTCTGATTCCTTCATGGATTGCAAGTACAACTATAAAAAGCAAAGCCACAATTTAATAGATACTTTTTAAAAAAAAATTTCAAACGGGGTAACAAAATAAAAAGCAGTTGATACAGGGGTACAAACTTTAAAATTAATACACATGAAAACTTCAAAATTATTTTTTAAATCCCTCTTGGTTTTAAGTATTCTGGTGACAACCCTCATAGGTTGTAAAGACGATGATAGCAATGTAATCCATGATATAAAAATGCCTGACGGAGAAGCTCTGCAGCAAAAATATTCAGACTATATAGAAGACGCTAAGCAGCATTTTACTGCTACAGCGGAAAATGGCGTATCTATAGTGGGAGAGAGAGGTACGCAACTGACCTTTTATTCTGGCGCTTTTACTGATGCAGAAGGCAATGAGGTTGTGGGTGAGGTAGATATTGAGCTGATTGAGATCTTTGACAAAGCTGAAATGCTGCTTTCGAAAAAGACGACACAGGGCAGGCAGGAAGATGGTTCTATCGCTACTCTGATATCTGGTGGTGAATTTTTCATTAATGCCAAACAAGACGGAGAGCAGCTCTTCTTAAAACCAGGAATGGGCTTTCAGCTTGTGGTAAAGGCAGATCCCAATGAAGAAGGAATAATGGATATGCAGCTTTTTGTGAATGAAAATGAAGAGTGCCTGGAAGCCGATTGTGATGTAGTGTGGGTGGAAGTACAGCAGCGTTTGGAAGTGGGTGATACCCCTAATGGTGAAGGCGGTACCTACTATGCCTTCGCTGATAATTTCGGATGGACTAACATTGATAGGTGGTACAGCGATCCGAGGCCAAAGACTACAATTTTTGTAGATGTACCTGAAGGGTATGACAACACCAATTGTACTGTATATCTGTCATATGACGGGGAACCTAATGCGCTGGCCAGATTCGATGTATATGACACTGAAATGGAAATGTTTACTGAGCATTACGGCCTGATTCCTATTGGCCTGGAAGTTCATTTTATTATAGTCTCCATTGTAGACGATCAGTATCATTATGCCATCCAGGGAGCGACTATAGGGGAAAATCACGTAGAGGTGATCAGTGAATTAGCTCCCACTACAGAGGCTGAACTTATTCAATTGATAGAGGATCTGCCATAAGCAGTTTATTGGTTCTCCACTATATTTTATATAATTGTAAGGTAGCTTTCCTGTTTTACGGGAAGGTTACCTATTATAAATGAATAAGAATGGATAGCTGGTTGTCGCAATTAATGACTACCAGATGATTTACCTCTAGATATTTACACTTTTTGACATAGACTGCCATAGGAAATTAAATCCACCATTATGTTAAAACTATCAGGCATTATTCTGGCGCTCCTGACTGTATCTTTTGCCACTTCTGCTCAGGTGATGCAGGATACTACCAGCCGAAAAGCTGATATTATCATTGAACAAAGCGGCAACAAGGCATCATTTTCGGCTCAAACACCGCCATTGATACAGATTTCCGGCGCTCCTCAGGCTTTTTACACCTACTTCTGGGAGTTTGGCGATGGAAACTACAGCTTTAAAGAAAACCCCGAGCATGTGTACAAGGATAAAGGGGAGTATGAGGTGCGGCTACAAGTCACCAATAACTATGACAATGGCAAACCACCACCCAGCAGGCCCCAGCCGGTTAAAGTAGGTAGTATTGATCATCAGCCTCTTCCTGTTGTCGAAGAATACGAATCTGAAGGCCTGGCAATGCTAAAAACCCGGGAGCCCGTTCCCGATGAAGAGATGGTGGTGGTGATGAGCTATGAAAACAAGCTGGCATCCGGCACCAATGGCAAGTTATACCTATACTTTAATGAAAGGAAGTTCAAAGCCAGTAACTTTAAAATAGTGGAGGTGAGAACGCACCATGGGGAGCGGCAGGTGGAAAATATGCTTCTTTCTCAATATTTTAATACAATGACGGAGGAGTCGCAGTGGGCATCATTATCATCTGGCCAGGCTGGGCTTCGGTATTTTGGAGAGGGAGATTCTACAAAGAGGAAACATATTTTCGTCACTATCGATGAGTCTGAGCAGGAGTTTAGCGATAAACTGATTTTTGATTTTAGAGACCTTGCTCCCGGGCAGAGGCGCAATATCTTCTTTACATTCAAAACCACCCCTGAAATGATCAAAGATACCAGTGCCATTGTTAAGATCAGAGGCGTATTTGTACCAGACGAGCGTTCAGGGAATCACCAGGTGGAAGACCTGGAAATGGAGATCACAACTTCTCATGATCCCAATAAAATGGCCGTTTCCGATACGCGGCTAAACTACCGGACCAGAAAGCATAAAAAGCTGAAGTATAAAGTGCGCTTCCAAAACAATGGAGAGGGACCCGCCACTACTATAAAGCTGGATGTAGATGTGCCCGATATTATGGATAAAAGTTCACTGGAAGTGCTTGATATGCATCCAAAATGCCCCATATGCCCTGATAATGTACCTCAGGTGAGCTACAGTTGCCTGGATACACTATTTTCTGAAAGCCAGATCTCCTTTATATTCAGGAATATTTATCTGCCGGGGAGCAGGCAAAAGGGCGTGGAAAAATATGATTCTACAAAAGGATTTGTTCAGTACCGGGTGAAGCTGAAGGAAAAGGCTCCCAAAGTTAATTCTACAAGCCGAACAGCTATTATTTTTGACAAAAACGAACCTATTTTGACCAACTATGCTAAAACGCGCTTCAAGCCCGGGCTTTCTTTGGGGGCAATGGCAGGTTACAAGGCTATTCGTGGACTGGAGGATAGCAAAGACTATTTCTTTGGAGTCGCGGTATCACCCTATATGCCGCATCACGGCTATTTACAGGCTGAACTACAGATGAGTATTGGCAGTTATAAAGATTTTAATGCCTATGAAGTTAGGACCCCATTTCCCAATGGCATAGAGCTGACGGATATCGAATCGGTGACGGAAGACTTTGAATATAACTACCTGAACATCACGTTGGTGCCAGCTTCTTACAGGTATAATATTAGCCGGTTTCTAGGCTTCGGAGGAGGGGTGCAGGTGAGCACCAAACTTTTCGAGAGGGAGCAGGTATCCAGAGACTATCAATATTTTATCGAATTTGATGGTGGTCGTGAACCGAGCCTGGACAGGAACCGGACGGAGACAGTGCAGGCAACAGAACGCACTACAGATTTTAACTTTGGAGTTTTTACCGGTGTTGATGCCGGTGTGGATAGGATTGGTCCGCGAGCAGGCGTAAGGTATATCTATCAGGCCCGGGTACCTCACAACCAGTGGATGTTTTACCTGATGTGGAAGTTTTAGAGGATTTGATGGTATGAGGCTTCTGTATTTTTATATCCTGATTTTTCTTGCTTTTGGTCATGCATACGGCCAGACAAAGATGGCCAATGATTTTCAGAGGCAGATTGATTATTTTCAACAAAATGATAGCCTTGCCGCATTTACCTATACCTGTCTCGATGAATTTTTGAAGCATAAAGATTTTTCAATCCTTGAGGAGATGCGCCGGAAGCAATGGCGCATGCCTGAGTCAGCTCCGGAGGCACTTGCTTTGGTTATTTTACTTTCTAATGAGGGTTACTATCGCCTGCGCTATAGCCAAATAGCCATGGCAGTTGGTGCTTATGAAGAGGCGTGGAGGCATTTTCAGCGATATGATTTTCAGGATTTTGATATAATAGAATATTGTCTGAAACCATTGGGTAATGCTTATAGCATGTTGGGAGATTATACAAGTGCAGAAAATATTATTAAAAGCTATCTGCTACGAGCGCGGCAGCAGGATAATAGCGAACAGGTAGTGGCAGCATTGATCAATTTATCGATCGTCTATCATGACACTGGACAGTATGAAAGAGCTGTTGACGTACTACATAGGGCCATTGGTGAGCCGGCTTTTTCTGATAAGGCCGGACTTGTCCATTCCAACCTGGCTAAAAGCTATTTGCAGTTGGGGCAATTGTGGCAAGCTAAGGCTTCTGCGTTAAGAGCATTAAAACTTTTTAAAAAGAAAGAATCAGATAATACAAGCCATCTTTTAAATACGTATAGTACATTGTCATTGGTTAGTCTGGAAGAAAAAGACACTTTAAAGGCGCTTGGTTTTCTGGAGCAGGCAGCGGGGCTACCTAGTGGCGCCAAGGGAGTAAGTATAAGGGAATCGGCCAAGGTGAGCATTCAAATTTCAGGAATTCAGACAGCTTTGGGTAATTATGAAGCTGCGCTGGCCGGATATAGAACAACATTATTGGGCCTTATTCCAAAATGGAACAAGAAGGGATTGCCCGATGATACATTATTGTATGCCGAAAATACCTTAAAGGAACTTTTTGATGGTATGGCAGCAGTGTATCTTAATGCAGATTCCTTGGATGAGGCACTTCAATGCTATAAAAAGAGCTTTGAAGTAGAGGAATTGCTAAAAGCTACCTACAGCTATAGGGAATCAAAATACCTGTTACAAAATGAGAACAGGGAGCGGACGGAGCGTGTTATTGGCCTGTACTATATGCTTTTTCAGAAATATGGGGATAGTCGCTACTTGCAACAGGCTTTTATTATAGCAGAACGAACCAAGTCTATTGCGCTGAAAGATGAGCTGAACAGCCGGAGTACCTGGTCTAAATTGGCTAATGACTCGTTGTGGCTGAAAAAAAATGAACTTATCCGTCAGAAAGCCCTGGTGGAAAATGCACTGATACAAGAGCAGTTGAAGGGAGCGACAGCAGACATAACTGTTATTCAAGGATTTATCGAGGCTAAAAATAAACTTACTCTTGATTCAAAGGAGCTGGAACGTTTTGTTAGTAGTGATTTTGATCGTTTTGAAAAGCAACTCCAACAGCTCAGCTTGCCAGCTCTTGAGACGAAATTGGAGAAAGATGGCGTTACACTGGTAGAATACTTCTTTGGTACGGAGTCATTGTATGTTTTTGTGCTTAACGGGAGTACGGTTGAATTGTATCGTGATGCTGATATTGAGGGACTTCGACAATTGGTGAAGGATTACAGCAGCTTTTTTGTTGATGAGGCAAAGATCAATGCTGCACCAAAGGCCTTTGCACAGGTCTCTTGGAAGCTATACAGTAGGCTGTTTCCTATACAGCCCAACACACCAATGTTCATTATTCCTGATGGGTTGCTTAATTTTCTGCCCTTTGAACCGCTGCTGACGGAGGTGCCGGTTTCTGGCGATTATGGAATGTGGCCCTGGTTACTGACCAAAGCACCGATTCTTTATCAATATTCGGGTACTTCCTACCTTCGGACGGAGCAGTTTGGTTCTTTTTCTTCCAATAAGATCCTGGGTATTTTTCCTCATTTTGAAGACACTGACAGGTATCTGAAGTATTCAGAAGAAGAGGTAGACCATATTTCGGAGTATTTAAAGGGGGATTTTTTTCAACAGCAGCAAGCCACCAAACAGGCTTTTGTTGATCATGCTGCAAATTACCCTGTTATTCATCTTTCTACACATGCAAAAGCCGGAGGAATTTATGAGCCGCCCTCTATTGCCTTTATAGATTCGGCTCTATATCTCCCTGAGATATATGGGATGAATTTGCAAACGGAATTGCTGGTGCTGGGAGCCTGTGAAACAGGGATCGGGAAGCTTTATAGAGGGGAAGGACCGTTAAGCCTGGCCAGCGGCTTTTTTCATGCGGGTGTTAAAAATATTGTACTATCACTTTGGAAGGTCAATGATTTTTCTACCTCGAAGCTAATGGCCAATTTTTATAGCCATTATGCTCAACTACCGCAGCCACACCTGGCATTATACCAGGCTAAAGTAGATTATCTTTTAGACGATAAAATAAGTATTGATAAGAAGTCTCCTTATTACTGGGCATCATTTGTTTACTATGGAGGTACTCAGGCCCATCGGCAACGTGAGCCTGCCTACTATTACTACTGTTTGGAAGCGGCAACGATACTATTACTGGCCGGGCTGATTTTTTGGTATCGTGTTATTAAGTAGTGTTTGTAAGAAACCTCCAAATGACTTTAACAAAACGTTTTCCAGAAAGAGCGGGATGAAGTACCAAAAAGCGGAGTCTCGTGCAGTTGCCCATAGCCATTAACTTAACAGTCAATATAGTCCCGGAGGAGATACGCGGTAACTTAAAGAAACTATGACTTTTAGAAACTACATTCACACCTCACCCATCAAAAGCCTGTGTTTTTACTGCAGTCTGTACATCCCTCTCCTTGAGGAGAGGGCGGTTCTTCTGTGCTTATATTTCAGCCTGTTCAAGGGTGAGGTGATAACTCAATGCGAAGAATAAAAATGATTGGATTTAGAGTTTTTCCATCATTTTACGAGGTCTACAGGCATTGAGTTCCTAGCGGAGTTATCGAGGCAAGTTCGGGACAGGCTGGATGACTGCTGCTCTTAAGCATTTTTATATCGAACTCACGTTAGCATATAGTTGTAGCTCATATCGTATCAATTTAATTCATATCGTCTGTACTCCATATAAGCAGCGGTTTTATTGGCTACATCGTCTCCCAACAACTGTTCGATAACATGAAATGATAGATCAATACCTGCCGAAATACCTCCTGAGGTAAATATGCGTTCTGTCTGGATGTAACGCAGCTCCGGATGAGGTATGCCGGTAGGAGCAATCTCCTTCATATGATCATATACCTCATGATGAGTGCAATAAGGTTTGTTATCGAGTAGCCCCAGCTCGCCTAATATTCGTGCGCCAGAACAAATGCTTAGCGTATATTCAGCATTTTCAATTATTGGAAATATCCAGTTCAGAATTTCTCTATTTTTAATGAGCCTGCGCGTGCCTCCTCCTCCGGAAATTATCAAGATATCAATTTGAGGATGGTGAGTGAAATCATAATCCGGATTTACTGACAAACCGTTAACAGCCTTTACAGGTTCTTTAGACGAGCTGATTGTAAAAACATTAAAGAGTTCATAACTATTTAGTTCTGAAGTCACTGAAAACACTTCAAAAGGTCCTGCAAAATCAAGGACTTCAGCATCATCAAAAATGAATATTCCTACGTTTTTTTTCATAAAATGGTTGAGTGTTATCTATTGTAGCCTGGTATTTAATCAGCACGAAAGTTATTATCGATTACCTGGAGCATAAGTGGATGCTATAGTTCTGTTTGTGCTTTCCGAAATATTTTTTATTTTTACCATCAATATATTTTTTGATGGTAAAAATAATATTTCAATTTTAGAGTCAAAAAAAAATGAAAAAAAGAACGCATAATATTTTCGTAGATCAGGGGTACCTGTTGATTACCCACCTTCCATATTTTAGTAGAGTAATCTTATGAACAATCACCCCCGGAGTTTAGCTGCAGAGTTTCATGGCGCATGGCAAAATCCAGATCGCGATTCATTGATTAAGCTTCTTCACGCCCATACCATACTTTACCAACCTCATTTGAAGCCAATAAAAGGCATGGAAAGTGCGTATAAAGAGTTTAAGCTATTTCTGAAATGGGTGCCTCATTTTAAGGGTGAGGTTATCTCCTCCTCATCGGAAGGTAATTTATTATTCATAGAATGGTTTATGTACTTTAGGTTTAAAAACGGGCATCCGTTACGAGTTCGGGCAGTTGATAAAATCATCGTAGAAAATGGTTTGATAAAGGAGAGGTCTGTGTATTTTAATACTCTGCCTGTTATTTTATATATTCTAAAAAGACCCTGGTTATGGTACGGCTATCTAAGATATCGTAGAGCGCTTAGGAAGTAATTTGATCGGTATTATTGTATTATTAATATGAGAGAGTATACGATTCAAATTAGGTCATTCTTGACCCAGCAGAGAGGAAATTAGGAATCTCCTAAATCTTGATACTCCCAGCTAAACGCTGAGCTTTTTTGCTCCCCCTCTTGGGCTTCCCGATATTCGCTACCGCTGCATCGGGATAAACTTCTCGCCCAAGCCATAAACGAAAAAAGCCCAGCTAAACGCTGAGCTTTTTTGCTCCCCCTCTTGGGCTTCCCGATATCCGCTACCG
>NZ_AMZN01000084.1 GCF_000331535.1 Fulvivirga imtechensis AK7
AGATCAATGGCAGAAGCTAAAGCCCGGACACTGCCGGTAGCGAGGGGATCCCGGATCTTCACTGCGTTACGTCCGGGATGACGGAAGTGGGGAATTGGAATAATTATCTGACTATCAGCATGTAATGAAAACTTGTCATTGGTATGAAAGAGGGAACTTTACTAAGAAGCATAGACGAAACGGCTTAGTAAGATCCCTCCAAAGTCGGCATGACAACTCCTATTATTGAAGCCAGTCCTTAGCTAAAGAGCATTGAGCCCTCTCCAAAGGCCTCCAAAGAGGGGAAGTACTAAATCAAATTTGTCGTGCAGGTAATTGAACTAAAGTGCATTTGAAGGGCGACCAACCAGCGTTCCGAAATGAATAACGATCCTAAAACATAACCATACTGGCAATTGTTGGGGTAGTATCGTTAAGTGTTACTATTCCTATATTGTAGATGGAGGCTAAAAATAAAACCAGCTTTAGCGAAGATTGGCACCGGCTAAGGAGAGCTCTTATCCTGGCTTCTCCAAAAAAAAGAACTGTGGCGCTTATCGTGGTGCTAACCATATTGGTAGCTGTGGCAGGAGTGGTAGAGCCACTGATCATGAAGTTCGTATTCGATGGACTTACTGAAGACTTTCAAACCGCACAACTGGTACAGGGTGTATTTTTTTTGCTGGGCCTGAGTCTTGTAAGAGAAGGTATCGCGGCTACTTCTAATTGGCTGACATGGCGCACACGCATCAGGATCCATTATAATTTGTTAAGTATCACAGTGGGTAGGCTACACCGTTTGCCAGTAGATTTTCATCGTGCCCAGGGTACAGGGGCAGTTATGACGAAGCTGGAAAGAGGTATCCAGGGTTTTGTAACTGCTATTGCAGATATTTCATTCAATGTGTTGCCAGCTATTGCCTACCTGATCCTTGCGATAGTTGTTATGCTGCGCCTCGACTGGAGAATGACCTTGTTAGTGGCGATTTTTGCCCCTATGCCCGCTCTTATAGCCACTTTTGCGGCTCCTAAGCAGAGAGGAAGAGAGAGATTTTTAATGGATAAATGGGCCAGGATCTACTCACGATTCAATGAGGTGCTGTCAGGTATTGTTACGGTGAGAAGTTTTGCCATGGAAGACTACGAAAAGTCTCGCTTTATGAAGGATGTGGGAGAGGCTAATGATCGTGTGGTGCGAGGGGTCGGCTTTGATTCTAAAGTGAATGCTATTCAAAACTCCATAGTTATCTTTGCCCGGGTAGCAGCCATCGGTTATGGCGCTTTTTTAATTGTCGGGGGTGAGATCACACTGGGTACGCTCATAGCATTCCTCGGTTATATTGGTGGACTCTTCGGGCCGGTACAAAACCTTACAGGTATCTATAAGACCTTCCAAATGGCGACTGTCTCCCTGGAGCATATTTTCAATATTCTTGATAAGCAGGATTTTTTAGGAGATGCCCCTGACGCCATCGAGCCACCACCTTTAAAAGGGGAGGTTTTTTATAAAAATGTTCGCTTCAAGTATGAGACCTCCGATAAAGAGATCATCAAAGGTTTCAACCTACATGTACAACCCGGGGAATCTATAGCCTTTGTCGGGCCAAGCGGGTCGGGGAAATCAACTTTGATAGCGCTTTTGCAGCGGTTTTATGACCCTACTCATGGCCAGATACTGCTAGATGGACATGACCTTAGAAAGTTGAAGCAAAAGTTGCTGCGCAGACAGGTAGGAGTGGTGCTGCAGGATGCCCTTTTGTTTAATGAATCCATCGCGGACAATATCCGGTATGGAAGACCCGGAGCTACTTATGAAGAGATTATACAAGCGGCAAAAGCAGCTAATGCTCATGAGTTTATCATGGAGCTGTCGGATGGTTATGAAACTTTTGCGGGTGAACGCGGAGGGCGGCTGTCGGGAGGCGAGCGGCAACGAATTGCCATAGCGCGTGCCATATTGAAAGATCCACCCATACTTATTCTCGATGAGGCTTCGTCTGCCATGGATGCCGAGGTGGAGGCGTTGGTACAGGAAGCTTTGGTAAAGCTTATGAAGGGGCGGACAACCTTTATTATAGCTCACAGACTCAATACCGTGGTAAACGCTGATAGAATTGTGGTTTTAAAAAACGGAAGGATCATAGAAGAGGGCACTCATAAAGAACTTATGATCAACAGAGGGTACTATGCCTCACTGGTTGATAAACAAACACAAGGGCTGCTGGTGTTGGATGAAGAGTAGGTAAAATAACGTGAGTTCGATATTAAACGCTTAAAAGTGGGCGGTCATCCTGAGGCATGCTGTTTTTAAAGGTTCAAATAATTCTTAATTTCGGCATTGTTAACTATTGGTTGGTAAATAAAACCTTATTACTTTTGTGGCCCTTATCAGCGCACGTGGCGGAATTGGTAGACGCGCCAGGTTGAGGGCCTGGTGGCCATTGCGGCCGTGGAGGTTCGATTCCTCTCGTGCGCACTTTAAAATCAGCTTTCTACCAAGGCTGATTTTGAAGCTGCAAGCACGTTTGTTGTAGCTGGAAATGTTTAATGCGCACGTGGCGGAATTGGTAGACGCGCTGTCTTCAGGCGGCAGTGCCTTCGGGCGTGAAGGTTCGACTCCTTTCGTGCGCACTTTTTTTATAAATAGCGAGTATTTGTTCTCTACTGATTTTTTAATTCTTCAATAATTCTCTTTATTTCATAGCTTACAAAAGCTATTACAAACACTGCCTCTCTTTTATATATATAACTGCCATCCGCTTTTGAGTAAACTATGGGTGCTCCCCGCTTCTTCATCCATTTCAGGTAGTTAAAAACCGTTCGTTTGGATATGTTGAGTTTTGATGCCAGGGTAGTGGCGTTCCCTGTAGCTCTTTCCCTGATAAGCTTGTCAATAAATTCTATACGACTTAAAAAATCCATTAACTTAATCATCAATTATGTCTTTGATCTCAAGCAACCTGGCTTGCATTTTTGCAGTGATCACTATGCTCCTCTGAACAGAAGTCCTGAACTCTTCAAATTTTTCCCATTCTTCTGCTTGAATGATTTTGTCTATGGCCTCAAACCGGGCATCGAATTGAATTTTCGATATCAACAGGCCTGTTACCGCCTCAAGTATTCTTTCTTTAGTCATAAAAAAATTAAAAATGTATTCTGGCTACTGTTTCATTGTTCTGTTGCAGGCGGAATCTGATAACTCCGTTTTCCTTTTCAAAACACAATTCATTGTTGATAATATGGTCAGGGTATTTTAACTCCAGCTCTTCTTCCGCAAGCCAGCATAGCCGGACATGCCGGATAATTTCATAATTTGCAAGAACTAAGGATGCATAGTGTGGAGAAATGATCTCCAGCATTGACGAATTGGTTTTTGTTGCGATCATGTTTTTTAAAATATTAATGGTTGGCGATGCAAACAATTTGCACCGAATTTCATTTTTTTGATATATTGATAATGCGATATAACCTTAAAGTTTATAATTAATTTTTAATGTTATAAATAAACTGAAAAATTGAGTAAGAAAAAATTTTTAGGTGAGAAAATTGCCGCTCATAGAGATAAATTAAAGCTGAACAGGCAAGAGTTTATCAATAAGCTCAATGAATTGCTCGGAACCAGCTATTCAGCCCAGGCTCTATATTCATGGGAAAAAGGAAAGTCCATTCCTCCTGCTGATCTTGTACCACCACTGGCTAACTTGTTGGAGATGAATATGTTGGAATTATTCGGAATAGATGCCTCGGAAATAGAAAATATGGCCAGGGATAATGCTGAGCATATCCTGGAAATTCAAAAACTCAGAAAGAAAGTAGAAGCTCAGGAAAGGGAAATTCAAAGACTGGGTGGAAAGCTCGAAGCTACTGAATCTTTTATGGATAAGCTGGTGAGTAAATTAAGGAATAGCGAGGAGCTTGGCAGCTAGCTTTTCAGAACGGTCTGCAGTTCCTTAGCCTCATTGTAAATGTCCTGCTTTGTTTTCTTCCAGTTACGCTTATATTTCCTCAATTTGTTGCTGTAATAGTAAAAAGCCACAAGGCCAATAACAGTAAGAAACAACGCCACTACTATCAATACCAATATCTTGTTTTGAGCGCTCAACTTCTCAGCCTTCTGATCACTTTCTATTTTCCAGGTGGCAGCCTCCACCTGATACTGCATGTTTAGTCCCTGTAGCTTTTCTTGTAGTTCGATCAGGTCTTCTGTAAATGTATCCTGAAGCTGATCGTAGTATAATGCTTTAGTTTCATTACCCTGAGCCCGATACTGACTCTCCAGTTCTTTGCAAATCCCATAATATTCTGCTGGCATACTAAAAGACTTGTCTTTTAGGTAAGAAAAACTGCTTTCATAAAAATGAATAGCGGAATCCCTTTTTGTTTGCATTCGACCCAGGTTGCTATAAATAAATGACAGGGTTCTTTCTTGCACCTGATTCAGGTCTAACGATAATGCCTGCTTGAAGCAGCGGTACGCTAGGGCAGTATCACCTTTTAGTAGATGTGCGTAGCCTCTGTTGTTTAGCGTACGCGCCCGCATGGTTATGCTTTTGTCAGCTTGCTCGGCTAATTCATAATATTGATGGGCGAGTTCATACTTCCCTTGGCCGCGATAGGTCATGCCCATATCATTGTAGATACGTCCGGCAAATGTGCTATTCAATGTCTTAGATATTTCAAGTGCTTTTTGATAATATAAAATTGCACTATCAAGCTTGTCTATGTCCCAAAAGGTTTGCCCAATATCATATAGGATGTACATTGTTTCAACCGAATCCCGTTGTTGCTTGGCTAGAGACAGGGCATCATAAAAGTATTTAAGCCCAGTATTTTTAAAGCCACTTTTCCGATAAATTGAACCCAAATTCTTTACGACACGTGCCAAACTTTTATACTCTCTCAATTCGCGATAGTGCTTCATGGCCTCCATATAGTTAATGACCGCATGAAAAAAGTTATTTTCTTGCTTTTCTAAGTATGCTATTAGATGATATGAATCTGCCAATACTTGTTGATCCTTTTGTGCTAGAGCCATAGATTTTACTTCTTTGGCGAAGGATATGTCAGACGAGTGTAGGGCTTCATTATAGAGTTGGTTAAGGCTTTGAGAATGGCTGAGATTAAGGGTAAAATACAATGTTAGAAAAATGATGTTCCTGGGCATTTCACTAGGTTTAAGGTCAATAATTTGGTTGATGTGTAAATCAAACAAAAAAGAGGAAGTATATTCCCCTTTTTTAATCTTAAACCTTACATGAAAATGGTTTTGTACTTGATGTTATTCTCAATTCCCATGAGGAGAGTCTGGACTTTCACCACCATTATCCTCGCCATTGGTCGTTTCAATAGATTGAGGGTCGTTGTTGGTTTTATGAAAAAGATCCTCATCTGGGTCAGCACAAGAGCCTAAGAGTAAACCCATTAGACAAATCGAAAGAGCAAATAATTTTTTCATATCTATGTGATTTTGTTTTCTATAAATTAGAATGCGTAAATTAGGAATTCGATACCGGGGAACCCGTGTATTAGGTAGCAATATATAACACCTGACATATTTAATATCAAACAAGTGAAACTGAAATGCAGTGAATATGCATATGAGTTATTTATTGGTTTGAAAGCACAACCAGTATATCCATTGTGATGTAATGCCCATTAACAATGTCGGCATTTATAACAAACAATGTTCAATAATTATTCTCTATGTTACATGATAGACTAATGGTTTACAGTGCTGCAAGAACAAAATTGAAACTTATTTTCAACGCTAAATCAGTTCACTGGGCACAAATGTTGACCAATTCCAGCACCGTCATCTCGCCTCAAGCCAAGAAGGAAATTCTAGCTAAAGTACAATTTTTGACATAGTTTGTCATAGGACTGGATGAATAGACCTTGTTCACCGATTCTTCAATAAAAAAAACCATAACCACCAGTCCCCGGACCTGTTCCGGGGCCCCTGGGAGAAGGGTGATTAACCGTAGTGACACTCCACCAAAACCAATGAAAAGCCGAAGAATAGGTTTTTTTTCTTTGCCTTTACATTGGCTAGGTCTATCGGGCTACTTCTCAAGAAGCGCTTTGCGCAGGGGTCCCGGAACTGGTCCCATAGCCGTTAACTTAAGCATCCCGGTAGGGATGCAATATTGGTAGCCCGGGGTGAAGCCCCGGGATAGGATTAGATTTTTTTATGCGCCACATTCAAGCTTGGGAAGATGAGAAGGCTATTTTGGCGCATCCATGCTTACTAAGGTAAATGCTTCGAACTCATTCCTGCCATGTGTGCCAAGGAAGCCTGTGTTCCATGGTTGGGCCTTCCTATGGCACACTCAACTTCTCGTTTAAACCCGGGGCTTCACCCCGGGCTACAAAGATTTACCCCCTCTGGGGGCTCGTTATTCTCTTAAGTTAACGGCTATGGGAACAGGTCCGGGAACTGGTGCGAGGAGGCAGAAAATAAAAGTTGCATATTGCTGAATCGATTAACTAATTTCAGTAAGCATGCATCAATTATGAAGACAAAATCGCAAGATACTTGTTAGTGATGAGTTTAAACTCATCATCCCAATAATAACTACAAAGTTTATTTTTAAATTTATAATTTATTATAAAACATTCTCATGTAATATTTACCCAATAATCAAACCATATATTCTTAACAATCGTCATGTACACAGCTTAAAGAAACTATAGATATAGAATATACCGCATGCCTTTTGGGCTAAAAAAGTACAATCTAGTTTTTGATAATATTATTTTGCAACCAGAACATACATAACTACCCGTTTAAACACATTATTGTTTTTGGGTTTTATTTTGAATTAATGTTACACTTGCTACTGATTTCGCTGGCCACCGAATCCGAGTGAAGGGCATAGCTCGTTTTAATATGTCCGTAACCATGAATCAAATTATACTAAAATGCAACAAATAGATTTAAAGAAAATGGGGGTTACTTCCCTCTGCTCCGGCGAGGTAGAAGAAATTCAAGGAGGATGGTGGCAAGCTGTTTTGGCTGCAGCAGGAGCGGCTATCTATATGTACAACAACTATGACGATTATGTCGAAGGCTTTATTGCCGCAAGGGAGCATTACGCCTCTAACTAATCCTAAAATGAAAACTTAAAATCTAATAACTATGAATTTACACAAATTAAAATGTGAGGAAATAAACAGAGAAGAATTATGTGCTATTAAAGGTGGTGATCAATTTTCTTATGATCTGGGGTATTTAATGGGAACTGTTTATACGTTTATAGAAAAGGCGCCTTTTCCGCGGTTGGGATGGACGCTCCTTTAATTCACTTAAACAGCCATCTTGTGAAGGTGGCTGTTGCTTAAAATTAATATCAATGGACAAAGAAATAGAACAACTAAAACGAAGAATCAAGAAGCTTAAGCTATTTAATATTATATTGATTGTGTATGTAGTGATCTCCCTATTCATCATGGTTTATAACCAGCTAAAGGGATAGATAATAAATGTTCAAAATTTCCAGATTTAAATTCGGATGCTCTTGTGAGTCAAGTACTTCAAAGCATTCTGCAAGATGTGGATGGATTCTTCCTCCTGCAGTTCTGGTCGCTCTAAGCAGCGTAAAATGAAATACAAAATGAAAATCTTCAAATATATATCGATGAAAGGCATGGTAAATACAGGTCTAGCACTTTCTCTTGTAGTATATTTTATTAATAACTACGAGAGTTTCGTGGAAGGCTATATTTACGTGTGGCAGTTGATTTTTAAGTAACCCCTTTTGGATAGAGATTTGAATTTAATTCGTGCAATGCGAAAACTACGTCCAATGAGCCCCACAGCTATTAAGGGTGAACAACCAATCAATTGGCTTGAGATTTTTGCCCTGCTTGCTATCCAATTAGGGTTTAGCTATTTGGTAGTCGATCAAATTGGACTCTTTTTCGGTAATAAATCTCATACAACCTCTTTTATGGATTTGAGCAGCATTGAAATAGTAAGCGCTATTCTATTAGCCCCATTTATTGAAGAAGTTTGTTTCAGGTCTTTTTTAAGTGGCAAGGCCAAGCATGCATGGGGTTTACCATTGATGTTATTCGTGGCCACCCTTGCATTCAAGCATCTTGGGATAATTTTTCTTCTTTTTGCTTTCCTCATAATTGTCACAGTAACCGTACTATTGACAAAAAAGAGAACTCAGGTGTTTCTGCTTCGCAAGCATTACAACAAGACCTTCTTTTTTACCTGCGTGATATTTGCCTTGTGTCATTTGGGAGTAATTGATGATAATGTCAATCCAGTTGCAGGCTTCTTCTTGATTCTTATGGCATTCATCCCTATAAGCTTAATATTCGGTTACATACGGATCAAATACGGGTTGATGTATTCAATCATTACACATTCCCTTAACAATATAGCCGTACTAAGCCTGAATTTATTGATCTATTAATAAACTTACCCATGTCTAAAAAAATATTTCCAGCAGAAATATTAAACTTTACCATTGAAACCCAAATAGCTAAAAATACGGTCAAATCACAGGCTATATACGTTACGCTTTTGGCCAGTCTCATAATAGCCATTGGGCTACTTCCAATAATTCATATAGATGTCAGTGTGCAAAACAGAGGCATAATAAGGCCAGACAGCGAGGTAACGCAAATCATGTCACCAGCTCAAGGCAAAATAGATAAGCTGTTTTTCAACGAAAATGATATGGTGCTAGCGGGCGACACCTTATTGACGATTAATTCAAGCAGGGTTTTTAACCAACTGGAATACACAAAAGAAAGGTTACAAGAACTGGAAAGCTACATCAATGATTTGGATGTTCTTTTGCAGGAACTTTCCCCATCCGCATTTAACCCTGTCAGCACATTGCATACTGCCAGTTATCAGCGTCAGTATAAAGAGTTTAAGGAATTGATCAATCAGGCCAACCAGGTCTACATTAAGAAGAAACGAGATTACCATAGAAGTAAGAAATTATTTGAGGGGGAGGCCATTTCTCAGGTAGAATTTGAAAACTCCCGTTTCGAGTTCGATAGGTCATTAGCGGATTTCAAAGCATTGCACCTGTCACAATTAACGAAATGGTCTGATGAACTACAAGGGTATAAAAATGAAAGGGAGAAAATTACTTCCGAGGTTAATAAAATTAAGGAAGATCAAAGGGATTACGTAGTTATTGCTCCCGTGTCCGGTTCCATTCAAGAGCTAAGAGGTTTAGCGGTGGGAGTGCAGATTTTTCCCAATCAAAGCCTGTTAAAAATATCACCGGATTCAGAATTGGTGGTGGAAACATATATTTCCCCTTCTGATATTGGTTTGATAAAAATGGATCAGAAGGTAAATTTTCAAATTGATGCCTTTAACTACAATCAATGGGGGTTTGCTTCTGGTGCGGTCAAAGAAATAGCCAGTGACATCACCATTAAAGACAACCAGCCTTTTTTTAGGGTCATTTGCTCAATGAAGGAAACCAGCCTTTCACTGAAAAATGGTTACACTGGGAGGTTGAAAAAGGGCATGACACTCAATTCCCGCTTTATAATCGCTAAAAGAAGTTTATGGCAATTGCTCTATGACAAAATGGACGATTGGCTCAACCCTAACGCCTGATAAGGATGAAAAGAATTCCAAAAATAAAACAACACGATATAACTGATTGTGGAGCTGCTTGTTTATCCTCTATTTCATCATTCTACGGCCTAAAGCTACCAATCTCCCGAATAAGACAATTTGCTTCTACTGATAAAAAAGGGACAAATGTTCTTGGTATGATCGAAGCGGCAGAAAAACTGGGTTTTGTGGCTAAAGGAGTCAGAGGGGAGCTTGACAGTCTTATCAAAATACCAAAGCCTGCTATTGCTCATGTTGTGGTAAAAGAAGCCTTACAACATTATGTAGTGATATACAAAGTGACAGATAGGAGTATCACTGTAATGGATCCCGGAGATGGTAAGGTACATAAATACTCCTACGAGGAATTCAGGAAGATTTGGACGGGTGTTCTGATATTGATTATGCCTGATGAAGGTTTCAAAGCTGGCGATGAAAAAGTAGCTGTAAAAAAAAGGCTATGGTATCTTCTAAAGCCTCATAAAGGAGTAATGATACAAGCATTGATCGGAGCGGCTGTGTACACCATTATAGGCTTGTCCACTTCAATTTATGTTCAGAAAATAGTTGATTTTGTAATTGTTGGTGGTAATACAAATCTCCTTAACCTATTAAGCATCATAATGCTGGTGCTCCTGTTACTGCAAATATTTATAGGGATAATGAAATCTGTTTTTACCCTCAATACCGGACAACTCATAGATGCCAGACTCATATTAGGGTATTACAAGCACCTGCTAAAATTGCCTCAGCGGTTTTTTGATAATATGCGTGTGGGTGAGATCATATCCAGAGTAAACGATGCTGTAAAAATAAGGACTTTTATCAATAATACCTTGATTGATTTAATTGTCAATGTGTTTATCGTGGTCTTTGCATTTTCTCTAATGTTCATTTACTACTGGAAACTAGCCTTAATTATGTTGGCAGTAGTGCCATTGTATATGTTTGTCTACTGGCTAACCAATGTCCTCAATAAGCGAACCCAAAGGAAGTTAATGGAAACGTCTGCTGATCTTGAATCGCAATTGGTGGAGTCCTTAAACTCCGTGTACACAATAAAAAGTTTTGGGTTGGAGCCTTACGCTAATCTGAAAACAGAAACAAGATTTGTAAAATTGCTGGAACAGGTCTATAAGTCTGGCATGAACAATATCTTTTCGAGTAATTCTTCACAATTCCTGTCACGTCTGTTCACGATTATACTACTGTGGGTTGGCTCTCTTTACGTAATTGACAATGCTATCACACCGGGTGAGCTGCTTTCTTTCTATGCCCTAATAGGCTATCTCACCAGCCCCATCATTAGTTTGATCGGAATGAACAAGACACTACAGGATGCTATGATAGCATCTGACCGCCTGTTTGAATTAATGGATTTGGAAAAAGAAGATAATGAAAATAAAATCAAGCTTACCAAAGAAAAAATAGGCGATATCACTTTTCAGAACGTTTCTTTTAGGTATGGCTCCAGAGCAACGGTATTTGAAGACTTCAACATAAGTTTCGCCCGTGGACAAATAAATGCTATAGTAGGAGAAAGTGGCTCAGGTAAGACCACACTTATGTCTATTCTTCAAAAAATTTATCCCATTGAAAAAGGCAATGTCTCCATCGGGGATTATGATTTAAACTACATTGATATAACACGCCTTAGAGAGGTCGTTTCAGTAGTTCCTCAGAGGGTAGACCTGTTTGCAGGTAATGTCATTGAAAACATAGCCATTGGTGAGTTTGCACCAAATATGGAGAAAATACTCCAAATTTGTTCGCAGCTAAATATATTGGAGTTTATTAAGTCTCTGCCAAACGGCTTTCATACTTATTTGGGAGAGAATGGAGCTTCCCTTTCAGGAGGACAAAAGCAGAGAATAGCCATTGCCAGAGCCCTATATAAAGACCCTGAAATCCTTATTCTGGATGAAGCTACTTCATCCTTAGATTCGGCCTCAGAGCAGTATGTCCAGAAGGCCATCAATCTGATTAAAAAAAGCGGTAAAACGGTTATTCTCATTGCTCACAGATTGAGCACGGTCATGAATGCTGACAAGATTTTCGTTCTTTCAAAAGGCACTCTGGTTGAGCAAGGCACTCACAACCAGTTAATAAATTCTAAAGGGGAATATTCCAACTTGTGGCAACAACAGTTTCCAATGTTTGAATACGAGAGAGTTCATGAGTTGGTGAGGTGAATGGGATGTAAATCACTAACGACATGCCACAGGTGAAGTTGATGGTGCAATGCAGGCAGGTTTAAGTGCCGGCAATATCGATTGCGACCTTATAAAGAGTGATCCTAAAGTTAACTACAAAAGTTATGACTAGAAATCATATCAAAATTGCCTTTACCTCTTTAATTGGTCTAACTTCGTGCCTTTTGGTATATTTTTAATAGATATGAAGCTGAATCTAATCATTTAACAATGAAACAAGTATTTACTCAAAACCCAAAAAGTGCACCTATGACCCCTACACAGCTACTTGGAATTAGTCTATTACTTATGCTACAATTCGCATGTATCCATAACTCTGAATTTAGCAATATATCACCTGTGGATAAGAAAGGATATTTGGAGGAGTTTTCTGCTTATTGCAATCATGAGTTTAGCGCTGAGATCATGGCCGTACGCGCTTCTTTTTTTGGAGATCATGAAAATACCCTAAAATATGCAGTTCAGGATGCCAGGGATAACAGTAGCGATATTGCCGTAATTGACGGTGATTATGAAGCTATGAAGTTAAGGGTTGAAAAGGCACTTACAGACAGTACTGTTTCTGAAGATGCCAAAGCAAGGATGCGTGAGTTTTTGGCTTTAATCGAATATCAAACTGATAGGCCCGATTATTTCAAGCGTGTTCAACCACATAATGCGACAGATTTTATTGTTTCTCGGGCAGATCATTTCCAATTTACCCTTATCAATGAAGCACATTACAGTTCCCAAAACCGTGCTTTCACTCGTACTCTTTTGCAGCCTCTGTGGGATAAAGGATATAGATACCTGGCTTTGGAAACATTAAGCTATGATGACCCTGATATTAATGACAGGGGTTACGCTGAACGAAATTCAGGTTTCTATACCGCGGATCCGGTATTTGCAGAAATGGTAGCTGAGGCATTGAAAATTGGATATAAACTTGTTACCTATGAAACCCGATCCCAATCCATTGCCGATGGAACAGAACGGGATTTCGATCAGGCGATGAACATTTTCAATCAGACTATAAAAATTGATTCCAATGCCAAGGTACTCATTCATGCAGGTTATGGTCATATTTTAGAGGTAGGTGACGATGGCTATCAACCCATGGGTGCCCAATTGAAAAGACTTCTTAATAAAGATGTACTTACCATTGACCAGGAGAGGATGGTTTATCTCCCTGATTCTACAAAAATGAACGCTTTGTATATGGAGGCTCATAAAAATTTCTCCATTACGGAACCATCAGTGTTCTTAGATGGAAAAAACAAACCCTTTGTCGAACCGTTTGTTCAGGAATCTATTGATATTCAGGTTTTTCATCCCAAAACTGAGTTTAAATTTAATCGGCCTACATGGCTGAAATCAGATGAGTCAAATTACTATTTAATACCTGACGATTACCTCGAGTATGAAGGCTCTCTTATTCAAGCTATTGATATGGATCGGTCGGAATCAGCTATTCCCAATGATCAGACCATCATTAAAAAAAATACTGCACTCGTTTTGCCTCCGGGAAAGTATAAAATTCACATTGTTGACCGGAATGGAAATCTGATTGGTCGGGCAACTTTGGAAGCAAATTGATGTTAATGGGCTAGATGAGTCCTACTACATGGAGGATGAAATAAAAGAAATACAGTAAAACACTGAGGTGGCCCAGTATCGCTTTTGTTGCAGCTAAAAAATAAGTCATAATAGATTTTGAAACAAATTTATAATGAAAAATAGGGTAAAAATTAGAATCGGTGTAATAGCGATAGTCATTTACACAGTTGTACAGTTGTACTAATTTCAAATTTAGTATTTAAGATTCTCCCCTCAGATACAAATGACACCTTGGTCATTTTTCTTATGTTCTCTTTATTCGTAACAATAATTCAAACACGAAAAAAATCTGCTTAGATTCGAAAATTGAAATTTATTTATCCATTCAAAGGTTAAATCATGAGAAACTGGTTATTTTATTTATGTTTTCTAGCTATCTGTGTGTCCACAGGTCTTTATTGGGCCTGGGTTGTCAAAGGTAAACCCAGCAAAGAGAGTATTTTATTTATGATTATTGCTGGCGGTATACTCATGACTGTCAGGGCTATCAGCGTGGGAGAAAAACCTTTTGATTTCAGCTTTAATATCAGGAAAAAATTTCAAAGGTTTAAGAAGGTATGGTTCTCCAAGTAATAAAGTAAATGACGCCAGTCATTTACTTTATTGTTTATCTCTATTTCAGATATTATATTTGTTACGGCTTATTTTCTAATGAAAGTTCGCAAACACTTCAATCGTTTGAATTAACAAGAAGCCGCTAGAACCTTTTTTCTACATCACTTATTTAGATTTCACTTTGAGATTTTACCCCCTAAAGTCTCGTAATTATCTTATCTTATGCTTTAATTTAGATTTCAAATTAACTGTTTCCTCAATGAGTATCACCATAAAAGATATAGCCTCTACTTTGGGCATATCACCATCTACAGTTTCCAGAGCATTGAATGGTCACCCCGACATTAGTGAGAAAACGCGAAAATCTGTAAAAGACCTGGCAAAAAAGATGAACTACCAGGTTAACCAGATGGCGAGCGGCCTCCGGACAAAGCGATCTTTTACCATAGGCGTACTGGTGCCGAAGATCGCCAGCCATTTTTTTTCCTCTGCGCTCAGCGGTATTCAGGAGGTAGCTGTAGCGAATAACTACCAGGTACTGATATGTCAAACCAACGAGTCTCAAAATCAGGAGAGGAAATACGTGAAGTCGTTATTATCGGCCAAAGTGGATGGTTTTTTGATCTCACTGGCCAAAGGGCAGAAGACTATCACCCACATTAAAGCCATTGTGGATAATAAGGTGCCATTGGTCTTTTTCGATAGAATAAGCGACAGTTTTAATGTGCCGAAAATAGAGGCCGAAGATTTTAAAGGAGCCCACCGGGCAGTAACACACCTGATCGATACCGGATGCCGCAAGATTGTGCATCTGGCAGGTCCCGACAACCTTACAGCCAGTTACAACCGCATGCAGGGTTACAAGCAGGCGCTGAAGGATAAAAATATACCCATTGATGAGAAGCTGATCATCCCGTGTGATTTTGACCCGGAGAATGCCAAAAAAGCAATTCACAGACTAATGGGCCAAAATGGTGATATTGACGGTATTTTTACTGTAAATGATGAATTGGGGGTGGAAGCTATTCTAACCTTGAAATCAATGAATATTAAGGTGCCTGATCAGGTTTCTGTGGTGGGTTTTGGAGACTTTCCTATTTGCCGTATCGTTGAACCCAACTTAACTTCCATCAGGCACAATCCCTATCAAATTGGCCTTGAAGCGGCACAATGTCTTTTTAGCCAGATCAATCATAAAAATATCGATGGAGGGAGTAGGCGGGTAATTCCTTCTGAATTGGTGGTGAGGGATTCGTCCAAGACAAAATAGGTTTAAAAGATATTGGCTACGCTGCTGCTTTGCCAGCAGCAGCACAGAAGATTTTCTTAGTAAGTGTGTATTTCGCCCATTTCTACACTTCAAAATCACCGGCTTTTATATCGCGCAGCTCGCGGAGGTCGTCATTATTCCAGCTCTCATGAGGAGCGCCCGACAGGTACATAGATGACCCCACATCAGCCAGTATAATCCCATATTTTTTCATGGCATTCAGTATGATCTGGTTTGTTGGCGAAAAGCCAGAGATGTCGTAGTCGGCTTTTAACCTTAGCTTGGCCCCAAAGGGTAACAGGTCATCACCAGCCAGATCAGAAACTTTATGGCGGGCCGGGTGTACATAACCGCCATAGATCTTTGCTTTAGGCAAGGTAAACCGTATGGCATGGTCGATTTCCCCTTTTTCGATTTCAGGATACCTCACCAGCAGGGGAAAGATTGGCAACCCCGCAGCATCCGCTGATGTCCAGGTTTCGGGTCTGAATTCTACTTTATTCAAATCAAACAATGCACCGGATGAAGCACCCCATCCATCATTGGTTCTGCTGGCATTGTACAGTTCGTAGAGTATGCCGCTGGCCACATCAACGGATATTACATGGCTATCACCCTTTCCATTACCCTCTACCGGGGCATCCAGTGGAATAGGAAAAGGTCCCGGATCGCTCTCATCACCGTAATTACCATCATAATCATTAGCACGATAGGTAATGGCCACTTCCGGCTGGTTGGCGCCAACAACCACATAAGGTATACCAATGGGAGCCCCCTCCCAGGTGCCGCTACCGAAATCCGTAAAAAGCCCCGTTCCAGGACCTATATTGTTAATGATTTTTGATGAATTGACATCAATAGGTTTTTGTGATATATCCTCATTCAACGGGTGGGAGGATGGAAAAACTTCTATGTTTTCTGCTTCGGAAAGATCTTTTTGATCATTGCCCGCGGGTGGATCAGCATCATCCGCAGTACAGGAAATAAAGAAAAGTAAGCCAACGACAACTGAGGTTTTAATAATATTAGTCATATAAATTTCAGTGTCTTAAAAGTTCAAAGCTAGTAATGATTTGTAATAACTATTGCTGAATGTAACATTTATAAATATATCATGCATATATCAATGAATAAGTGTCTGGGCTCCTGTACATTTTGCAGTTAGCCCAGACACTTATTAGCTATTACTGATGTGATTTCCGGACTTTATGAAGCCGGAAACTCGTCAAAGATCTCATCAATGTAGTTGGCAATCTGTGCTCGCAGGTTATAAGGACGTATGTAATCCTCTGCAGTACCTCTCCACACTACAGTATTGGAGTCCTTATCGATCAGATCAATTACAAGTGTTCCTTCCGTGTATTCCACCTGATCTACGTCATACCCTACGATACTCGTGACGCGGTTGTAGTCGTAATAATAATACCGGTCATAGTATGGATTTACATACATGGCGGGTGCATAATAATCATAGGTAGCGTAAACAGGTTCTCTGACGGTGGAAGTCTCTTCATCAAACATCATATGCACTAACAACAGCAGATCAGGGTCAGTACGATCAAGTGTATACCCTTCGGCTTGCATTTCCTGGTTGATTTCGCTTACGATCGTTTGATTTAGAAGTTTACTGTCATATTTGTCATTTAGAATACTGTCTCCATTTGGCAGCCATGCATAAGTTTGGTAGCTGCGCATATCTACATTGGCCGTCTTGCCTGTCTGAACCCTCGGCCCACAGGCGTGTAAGATCAATAGCATTGAAAAAGCTATTGACACATATTTCATTATCTTTTTCATGGCTAAACTGTTTTAGTGATTTATTTAAATTTGTTTATCATTATATAACCCCAAAAGGATGCCACAAACTGATGTTTTTATGCAACTAATTGCAGATCAAGGGTTAATATATTTGGATGGGATGAGGCGCATTTTATAACTGTGCCAGTGTACATCGTATTCCCCAGAGTATAGAGATTCGTACATCGTTGAACCTGGTGAGGTGACCTGTTATTTGGAGCTACTGGAAGGGCACGCGTTACGCTATCGCTAAACGCGCGCCAGTTTTAAGTATAGTGTATTCCGCAGAGTATAGAAAATCGTACATCGTTGTCTCACCGGCCGAAATCTGTTAGTTATCTTTCTTCTTCTTAAAGAGACCCTCTATTTTGTTAAAGATATTTTTCTTGTCTTTTTTCTTCTTTTCTCTGGAACGTGGTTCTTTAAATTCCGTCCTCTTCTCCGTGTCATCCTTATTGCCAAACAGCCATTCCATAAATGGTTTTTCCTCTTTTACAGGCTCACAATCCAGTTGGCGCAGAATGTGATGGGGTACTTCGGGGAATTTTGCATTGGCGTAGGTATTTAGCGCTTTACTTTGTTGAATTTTTTTAAAGAAACCGGCCACTACAGGAAGCGCTGTATTGGCGCCAGATCCGAGATTAGTGGTTCTAAATCTTATTGACGGATTATCAGCTCCTACCCAGGCGCCTACCACTAATGAAGGGTTATAACCAATGAACCAGCCATCGGCATTGGATTGCGTGGTCCCCGTTTTTCCTGCCAGGTCATTCCTTAAGCCATACTTCCATCGGTAGCGAGATGCTGTGCCATTATTTACCACCCCTTGTAGCATCGTATTCATCATCGTGGCCGTTTCTGATGATAGCACCTGCTCCTTGTGCTGAGTTGGCTGAAATATTTCAATGATATTTCCACTATTGTCGGTGATGGCAGTAATGCGCCTGGGTGTAACGGCATATCCACCATTGGCGAACGCACAATATGAGGTAACCATTTCCAGAAGAGAGATGTTAGCAGTGCCTAAGGCAATGGAGGGTACCTTGGGTAATTCCGATCTGATTCCGGTACGTTCCGCCAGTGCGATGGTTTTGGCTATCCCCACCTCTTCGAGTACTCTGACGGAAACCGTATTGACAGAGTTGGCCAGTGCTCCCTGGTAGGAATACTTCTTGTCGTAGTCTTCCTCGTGTGTATTGCCCGGTGACCAGTTGGCAAGGTTTGTATACGTTATTTTTTCAGCAGAGACATACCTGCAGGGATTCGCCCCATCCTCGATGGCCGCAGCATATACGATCGGTTTAAAGGTTGACCCTACCTGGCGTTTGGTGTTCTCATTCACATGATCATACTTGAAAAATTCGTAGTTAATGCCACCTACCCAGGCTTTAATATCACCGTTTCGCGGGTCCATAGCCAGAAAGCCTGTTTGCAGAATGCGCAAATAATGTTTTATAGAATCGACCGGCGACATACTGATCTCCTTTTCGCCAGACCAGGTAAATATTTTCATGTGTACTGGCCTGGCCATCTCTTTTCGTATCTCATCTTCGGACAGCCCCTCTTCTTTAAGCCGCTTATATCGCTTTGAGTGCTTTATGGCATGACTAATTACATCTTTATTATCGCTCCATGGTTCTCTGCCAGACCAATGATCGTCAAATACTTTTTGCAGATCGGCCATATGGGTTTGCATGGCTTCCTCTGCTGATTTTTGCATTCGGGAATCTATAGTAGTGTAAATTTTAAGTCCGTCTGTGTAGAGGTTGTAGTCGGAACCGTCAGGTTTCTGATGCTTTTCGCACCATTTTTCGAGTTGTTGTCTTAACTGTTCGCGGAAATAAGTGGCAATACCTGTGTTATGGGTTATTTTTGTATAATCGAGCTTGAGGGGCAGCGCACTAATGGAATCATACTGCTGATCATTCAGATAGCCATACCTGGCCATTTGCATAAGCACTACATTTCGTCTGTTGAGCGCATTTTCGGGATATATTCTGGGGTTATAGGTGTGGTTGGCTTTAAGCATACCTACCAAAACGGCAGCCTCCTGTATGCTGAGTTTCGATATTTTTTTGTTGAAGAATCTTTTAGCCGCCATTTCTACCCCGAATACATTATCTCCGAAAGGAACAGTGTTTAGATAGAGCAGGAGCACCTCTTCTTTGGTGTAGATTTCCTCCAGCCGATGCGCAATGATAGCTTCTTTAGCCTTGTTAACCGGTACGCTCAACCATCCGTTATCCTTCCGGGGAAAAAGGTTCTTAGCCAATTGTTGGCTTAAAGTGCTTCCACCTCCTGAAGTTCTGTCAAGAAGTAGTATGGTTTTGAAGAATACCCGGGCCAGACTGCGGTAATCAATGCCTTCATGATCAAAAAAACGGGCATCTTCTGTGGCTATAAGCGCGTTTATCAGATGTTCAGGGACCTCTTCATACCGGATCCTGGTTCTTTCCTGAATAAAAAATCTCCCTAACAACACGCTATCGGCACTGTAAATTTCAGTGGCTGTGTTATTTTCTATCTTTTTCAGGGTTTCCGTTGCGGGTAATTTCCCGAAAAAGCCGGCTTTAACTGAAAAGAAGAATATAAAGAAAGCAGTTGCCAGTATTCCTATTGCAATACCTGCTATTTTTAATGCCTGACGGCCTATGACTTTATACTTTCTTCTGGTTCCCTTCTTTTTTGTCTTCTCCTTCTTCAATTCGTGTTTGGCCATTGCGTCAGTAATATATAACGTTACACTCCGGGTTGGAGCGTCTAAAAGCTTCTACTCTTTTTTTGGAAATTCGGGTATTGTAGCATTTCAGTACTTTTAATCCCAAATGTTCCACTTCATCCAGACGTTTTACGGAGGTGTTGGAAATATCCAGTACTCTTAGTTCCGTGAGATCATCAAGATATTTGAGCCTACTCACCTGCGTGCCGGAGCAGTTTAATTCCTGAAGTTGGGAAAGCCCGGCTATAGCTTTAAGATCGTCAACAGATGTATTTGAAATATCTAATATTTTAATATTTCTGAAGTGGGCGACCGGATTAATATTTCCTAACGGACTTCGCGTTGCCTGTAATATTTCTATACTTTTCAATGCTGCCAAAGGTGAGAGGTCGGCAACTGCAGTGCCGGAAAATCTTAGCTCTTTTAGTTGAAGGAAATCCTTAAGCGGCAGCAGGTCCCTGATGTTGGCGTCAGAGAATTGTACTACCGGAAGTGCAATAAGCCTGTGAAGCTGTTCCGCTGAAGGGGTTGCGCTCACGGTCGTCTGCACGGAAAATACATTTTTCCATTCTTGCTCAAGACCTTCCCACCACGACAGCAGGTACTCTGATTTGAACAGGACCAGAACCCCGTCCTGATGTTTTAAAAGCTCTTGTACATGAGTTTCATTTACCAGCGTATGATCAGCTTCTACCTTGGTGAGCCGTGTCAGCCCAAACAGTCCCGTAAGATTCGGTAGCTTTGTTTTGTTGGCCTTGAATGTTTTCAGATTATCCAGAGTGGATATAGGTTGAAAGTCAGTGATATTGGTGCCGGATATGTCTAAATACTGAATGTTTCTCATCCCCTCAAGGGGCGAGAGGCTTTCCACAGCCGTGTTACTTATATTTACCTTCTCCGCTTTCCTCAGTTTTGACAATGGTTCGATGTCGCCAATGTATACATTGCCGGCAATATTGATAGAGTCAATATTCGTAACCTTGGCCAGTTCCTCTTTAGTGGGTTTGCCATTGCCAATGTGAGCAAATTGCTTGAAAATATTTTGCCAGGCTACAGACAGACCGACCCACCAGGTTTTAAGGTCTTCGGATTCAAAAATGACCAGAACCCCGGGATTAGCGGCCATAAAGTTCTGCGCAGCTTCCTTAGTGATCAGGGTCACATCGCAATATACACGCTCCAGTTGGGGCTGATCATTCAGCGCAGCAAGCGATGAAACTGTTGTATAATTTATAGAAAGCACCTTCAGGTTCTTTAACTGGCTGAGGGGCTCAAGGGATGATACGGGAGTGCTATCTGCCCTGATGGTTTCCAGCTTTGTCAGTTGGCCTAAAGAGGCCAGGGTGTTGACATTAGTATTGGTGATATTCACTTCCTTTAAAGTATTTACTGTAGTGATGTCATCCAGATTGAAGATGGGTGTATGCGATATGTTCACAATTTCCAACTCCGGGAGAGAAGAGAGCGGGGAAAGGTCCGAAACATTTGTTCCGCTTAAGTTCAAAGTCCGCAGTTTAACCAATCGCTTAACAGTTGTAATATCTTCAATCTGAGTATTTTGCAGCTCCAGGTACTGTATGGCATGGGCATATTTCAGTGGCTCCAGGTTTTTAACCTGCGTATTTGATATGATCAGTTCCTCTAGTTTGGTGAGGTTCCTGATAGGGGTGAGGTCTTCTATATTCGTATTGGATATGTCGAGCCTCTTCAGGTGAGTAAGCTGTGCAAGAGGTTCAATGTTAGTAATGTACCGGTTACCGGAAATATCCAGCGCTTCAATTTGCGAGATAAGTTTGATGTCGGTGTCGGTAGCGGTCTGTGTTAGCTCTACCTTTCTTTTAAAGATAGCCTTCCATTCAAAAGAAAGGTCATTCCACCAGCGAGCCAGCGCTTCTTTTTGATTAAGCTCATTGGTATAGATACTTACAATCTTAAGATCTTGTGACTCCGGGTTAAGGTTAACTTCAATGAATCTCTTTTGTGTATTGTTCACAGAGTCGCCTTCAACATCAATACCTTGTAAATGCCGTATCAATGATACTTTGAAGAATAGCTCGCCATCTTCATTGATATAATGGCTAATATCTTCAGTGGTGAAATCAAATTTTACCCCTTTAAAGAAAAAATCTACATCTTTAAGATATGCCTGTACATTTTTATTGGTAATTACATCCCTGTTTTCATCCAGGTCATCTTCAATCTGCACCTGGCTGTCTCTGAAAATTTTGACATAGCTTTGATTGACGATAACATCTTTATCGCGGGCTGATGTAGAACGATTGCCGAGCGTGTTCAACACATACTCCAGAAAGGCGATAATATCTTTCACCTTTTCCTCCTGTGCGGCAATTTGCTTCTGTTCAACATTGCTCTGGCCTTTGGAATAATTAAAAATACACGCTAAGCAAAGTGAGAAGAGTCCAACGACAATGGATTTACTTATCTTCATAGTAGATGTACTTTCTTAAAAGGTCTTTATCCTTATCAGCCACCTTGACTAAATTTGATATAAGCCAACCCGTATTGTAGCCCGGGCGGTTAAATTCAGATAGCTCAAAATACCAGTTGTCAATCTGAAAGAAATGGAACTTCACGTGGCGAATGGTTTTAAATTTGAGATTGCCCATTTTTATTTCGTATAAAAATAAGCTGAGGTAATCAGGTTTGTAATCCCTTACTACAAATCGATCCACTGTTGATTCATCCTGAAATACCTTTCTCAGATTCATAAAGTCAAGTTCATGACTGAGCGGATGCAGGAATTTACCGTGTTGGGTGGTGTCTCTTTTCAGGTAATCACGGAAAGCATCAGAATATACTTTTGAAATAACCCATTTATAGCCCAACCGTTCTTGTTCGAGCTTCATAAAAAGAATAAAGGTCCGGTCCTTGCCTTTATAATTAAAGGTAGTGGTGACCTCTGAAAACCACTCTCCTTCGTGAAAGTCAAGGATTACCGGATTGTTTCTATTGGTGACATACTCAATAAATTCTTTTTTGAGTTCATCATGGATGCCTCGGTTATCTGCATCAAAAAGGATAGTGATATAATTTTTTCGAAGCTTTGGACTTCTGAATTCTTTATCGCGGGAGTAATACCGCTCGCCACGTTCATCTTCCTCCCCATTGAAGCGCCTGAAAAACTGGTTGACCTGTTTAGTTTCAGCGTATAATTTACTCTCATCATCCATATCACTCACAATTTGTGCCTGTGAGTGTATGGAGATGAAAAATGTGGTAAGATATAAAAAGGGAATCGTTATATACCTCATGCTGTGGTTTCAGTCACTCTGATATCACCTAACAATACATCCCAGAACTCAACAGTTCTTCCCTGGATCTGGGTCTTTTTCCTTTCTACATATATGGTAATATCTTTTTTGGTGGTGTCTTTATAGGTCAGTCCGTCATCCGATTCTCCTTCGAATCTCTGATAGATCGTTACCACGCCAACATATCGGCCATCGGGCTGACGCTCCAGATCGCTGATATAATGAATATTGTACCACCTGATCTTTACGCGGTCATAGTTCAGCGCCATCAGACGCTCGAAATACTGGCGTACTTTATAATAGTTGATCTCTTCTCTATTTAGAGACGACACTCCTATCTCGCTATCGTCAGCAAATAGTTCCGAAGCCCGGTCCATTACCCGGTTAGCTTCTGAGAAGGGCGTTTGTTTATTTCCAATGATACTGATGTACTTACTGAGATCCCTTACTTTTTCCAGCGCCAGTGAATCAATGGCCTGCTTTCGTTCGGGGCTTATATTGTCATTTTGCGCTGATAGCGAACCCACTATAAAGGAGCAAAATAACATTGCTACAAGAAGTTTATTTTTATACATAGTTGACATTACTTTTCTCTTTCTGAATGAAAATTATTTCTGCTTAACAAGTTCTATCTCCGTGATCTTTCCCCTGGAATCAACCTGAAGATCACCAATTGTATTGATATTCTTCTTTTGGTCTTTCAGATAGTTGAGGTACTCCTTAATGGTAGTAGGACGGTCATAATCTTTTTGTCCGCCCGACTCACTGATAACGATAAGCACGGGAGTTTGAGGTGAAGCAAACATAGTCAACGCTTCATCAATACTTTGATTGGCAGAGGTGATGCTATTGGCGTTGGCAATAGCTTCAAAATACATTTCCAGTTTTTGTGCAGGCGCCTCCGCTTCGGCCCGCGCTTTTTCTCTGGCTAATCTTTCTTCTTCAGCTCTCCTTCTTTCTTCTTCCTCTGCTCTTAGTTTGGCTTCTTGTTCCATTCTGGCTTTTTCAGCTTCAGCATCAGAAACGTCACCTGCTTTCTTTTTGCTTTTGCAGCCAGCTCCACCGATCATCATTATCGCCACCAAAGCTAGCATGATAATCCTGGATAAGCGGAATAAATTGTTCATTTTTAACATAAGATCTTAAGATTTTTTTTTGTTGATTGTTTTTCTTTTTACAGTAAATAATATGCCAACTATTTCTCTGTATCTTAAGAGATTGCAGTGGCGGATTTCGGTACAGGTTGTTGTTTGTTTAAAACGAGAAATGTGGAAAATAGTACACATGTTTCTCAAAAAAAAGAGGGCCCCATTTGAACCCTCTTTGGTTTTCCTGGTTTACAGGTTTATAATAGTGGTTGCTTAGTTTACCATTACCACCAGGTATTTTGATGAATTCCAGAATTTGTCAGGATCAAGGATCACAAGCTTTTCAACTTTATCTTCTTCATTTCTTTTCAATTCATAAGAATCCTCCGGGTGAGTAGTTACTAACTCTATTTTCTTAGCGTATACAGGTATGTCATTGACTTTTGTAATATCAATTTTGCTGAACGCTTTGTCGTTGAAGTCGGTTCTTAGCTTTTCAGTTCTTCCAATTCCAAGAATACCTCCTTCCTTAGTCACCACTTTTTCACCTTCCAGGTCTTTATATGTACCTATTGCCACGTAAGCGGTGTTGAGCGCTTCTATTTGGTTGGCAATTTTTTCACTTTGACTGGCTATGGTTTCTGTGTTGCTGGTGTACGCGTTGGATAATGTATCAACTGTATAGGTCAGTGTTTCTACATTTTTTGTCAGTTGCTCTCTTTCCACATTCAGTCTTTCCAGGTCTTCTTTTAGAGCCACCAGCTCCCCGTCTTTTTCCTGCAGCCTTCTGTTTAGGTTAGCCACCAAACGCTTAAACTCTTTACTGTCTGTGTTGAGCTTAGACTGGAGCTCTTCCATTTTTTGTCTGTTTTCGGCCATCAACGTATTGATTGCCTGAATATCTCTGACAATAGCTTCTTTGGCATTGGCTGGTGCTTGTACGTTGTCACCGGTGCTTACACTAATCTGCTCTTCCCTTTGCTTGATCTCTTTCAGATTGTTTTCAATGTCATTAAAGGTCTTCATATAAGCCTCTAACTCAGTGCTCAATTCCTGTTTCTGGGTAGACAACTCCTGGTTTTGTGCTGTGAGCTCATCTACCTTCTTTTGATTACAAGCCACAAAAACCGGGGCTAATAATAATACTACTATATACTTCTTCATAGTTCTCATCGTTTTAACAATTATTGTTTTTAATTATTCATTTTAATTGGCGCAGTACAAAAGGGCTGCGCCATTTCCCTTTTATATGTAGTGGTCTAAAATTTTATCTCTGATCGCTCTTCTTAAGGTGGCGGATAACCGTACCATTGTATCTTCGTCCTTTACTATGTATTCGTAAATACCTATCTGAAAAAGCTGTATCGCAATGTCCTGGTCTTTTTGGCCGGAGATAATGATCACTTTACAATCTTCACAGAAGCTGTTAATAATCTTGAGCAATTCAGTACCCGAATAGGGCATTTGTCCTGAACTATCCTCCAGATAGTAATCCAACAACATGATATCAGTTCCCTTCTCGATATTGTTCAGACATTCCTTAGCAGAGCTATAGTGCCTGATATCAAAAGAAAGATTTGAATCTCCGTTGACCAGGTTATTTTTTATATGTTTTTTAAGTGATTCAGCATAAAACTGATCATCTTCGGCTATTACTATCTTTATATTATTTAACAGGTTCATTTAGTTGGCTTTAGCATGTCTAATCTGACAGGTGCTATATGCCAAAACTTGAGCCATTTTATTAAGTATCTGAAATTCAGAATCTTAACAAGATTGACAGGTCTGGAATTTTTTTCATTTTGACAACTTTTGTGAAAATGAAAAGATGATCTGCGATTTTTCTCGGTAGTGGCTTGATGATCGCTAGAGGATAGGCGTCAGGCGGTTAAACTCAGGATAATGTTAAGCAAAGTCATTCAGATGGTGTTGATTGGCTAAGTTGTGAATAGTACCCTGAACTTAGTAAGATTCTTCATGCCTCCCCGAGGTAAGTTAAGGCAAGTTCGGGACAGGCAGAATGACCTTAAAAAGAAGTTTTTTAGTCTGTTTTATATGCGAATACTATTTAAGAGGTTCTACTATATCGAACTCACGTTAACTTAAGAGCAAACGAGTCCCCAGAGGGCCCCAGAGGGGGAAAATCTTTATAGCCCTTTCTTCAAATTAAGTAGGCCCGCAACGATTACCTTTAATCGTCATCATCAATTTTTTCATTTTTTAATACCCTGTATATGGTAGAGTATCCGATATCCAATTCCTTGGCAGCATCTTTAATGTTATTTTCGTGCTTTTTTAGGTATAGCTTGATTATTCGTGTTGTATGCTCCCTTAAAGTCATTCCTGATAACGGGGGATCGTACAACTCTTCATTGTTACTGAAGTTGATATCATCTTCTGTGATCTCTCCATTGTTGGACATCACCGTTGCCAACTCGACAATGGACTTTAGTTCACGGACATTGCCGGGAAAGCTGTAGTTCAGCAGCTTCTTCTGTGCTTTATTGCTCAGCACGGGTGGCTCTTGCTTATTTTCCTGACAAAAGCTGGTAATGAAATACTTTGCAAGGATGATAATATCCTTATTACGATTGCGCAAAGGAGGCATATCTACTGTGAGTCCAAAGAGCCGGTAGTATAGATCTTCTCTGAATTTCCCTGCTTTTACCTCTTGAAGTAGATTTTTATTGGTGGCTACAATGATGCGGCAGTCCGTTTTGATGGTTTTATTGCTTCCGATTCTTGTCACCTCTTTTTCCTGAAGCGCACGTAGCAATTTGGCTTGTAGTGTCAGGTCCATTTCACCTATTTCATCAAGAAATAAAGTGCCTTTATCCGCTTCTTCAAATTTGCCTATTCTTCTGTAGTTGGCCCCGGTAAAAGCCCCTTTTTCGTGGCCAAAAAGCTCACTTTCAATCAGGTCTTTTGGTATGGCCGCCACATTAACAGGTACAAAAGGATAGTTTTTTCTGGTTGAGTTATAGTGGATAGCCTTTGCTGCCAGCTCCTTGCCCGTACCGGTCTCACCTGTTATGATAACGCTGATATTGTTGCCGATAGCTTTTTCCAAAAGGGAAAATACTTTCTTAATGCTGTCACTGCTTCCTATTATACTGTTTTCGAAACTGTACTTTTTCTGTACTTCCTTTTGCAGCGTAGCCACCTTTTCCTTTAGGTGCGACTGCTTTCGGATGTTGCTAACGGTGTTAAGTAGCTTATCTCTGATATCGCGCGATTTTACGATATAATCGTATGCCCCCAGGTTGAGGAGGTTAACAGCGGTCTCTATTTTTTCTTGTTCGGAGATGATGATCACCTCAATGGCCGGATTATAATCTTTTATTTTTCGAAGTACCTCCTCACCCTCCATGTCGGGTAAGCGGTAGTCGAGAGTAACAACATCCGGATTTTGGTCTAACTCATCGAGGAAAGACTTGGCGTTGTCAAATTTTCTGATCTCATAATCAGGATTAAGAGATAAATTGTAAGTGAGCAGTTCCCGATACCACTCGTCATCCTCGACTACGAAAATGGAAAATTTCGCCATTAACACTATGATTGGTTTCGACCATAAAATTAGACTTTATTATTACAGGTTAAAAATTCACAGCAGGTCTATATCTGAGTCTGTGATCATTTTTTTTAGATTATCATAAAGCTCGTCATCCTTTTTAAGAAATCCGGAGGCTCCAAATTTCATAAACTCCTCTTCAAAGTTTTCCCATTCGTGCATTTGCGAAATAATGATCACACGGATGTCCGAATTGTATTTTTTGATCTTCTCTAACACATCATAGCCTGTGAGAGTGATGTCATTGTTTTCATCCAGGTAAAAATCGAGAATTACAAAATCAGGGTTTGTTGTTATTTTTCTTATGCAATCATTGCCATTGAGGAAACAGCGAGTCTCGACCTGTATATTTATCTCTTCTCCTATCCTTTTGATGTACGATTTAACGATATTGTTAAAGTATTCGTCATCATCTACCACGAAAAACTTTAATTTTTTCTCTTCCTTTACTATTTCCAACTTTAGAGTATCGGGTTGTTTTTTTACTGCTTCCATTACGCAACAGATTTAGGTAAATTCTTTTCGAGCCGGGTTATCTGCGTTTGTATTTCAGGCTTGACCTCATTGTAAGTGTCTGAAACTCGTTGTAAAAGTTCTTCTACTTTAGTGAGATCTTTTCCATCCTGTGATTCTTTTTCTATTTCTTTTAAAAGTATCACTAATGACATTAATCCCAGATGACGACACGGTGGGATCATCTTATGGGATTTTAATCGTAGGGTATACCAGTTCCTGGTATGTAATCCCTGGTAAATATTTGATAGGTCGACATCAAAGTTTTTGAGGAATATTTTTAGCATATTAATAACAAATCCGGCATCGCCATTGGATAGTTTTTGAAGGTCATCGAGATTCAATTTATCTTCTATTGGAGCGGCAGTGGCATGCTGCAGTACAGTCCTGTGGTCAGGTACCAGCATTTCGATGAGCTTGGAGTATAGTTCAATTTGTGTAAAGGGCTTTAATACATACCCATCCATGCCCGCTTTCAGGCATTGATCGGCTTCCTCCCTGGATGCTGCAGCGGTAAGTGCAATGACTGGTATCCTTTTACCGGCTTTCTTTTCGATACTGCGGATCTTTTCAGTAGCTTCCAGGCCGCTCATTTCCGGCATTTGCACGTCCATAAGTATGAGGTCGTATGGCTCGCTTTCGAAGGCTTTTATTGCTTCATGTGCCGAGGTGAAAGTAGTCCCGTCTATTTTCCACTTATTGAAAATGACATTGATCAATTCAAGGTTATATTCCTGATCATCCACGGCCATGATCTTTTTGCCCGAAAGCAGATCGTACTGTATCGGCAAAGCCTTTTGCACTTCTTTCAGGTCTTCCTTGCTGCCGATTTTGTAGCTAAGCTCAATCAGGAAGGCGGTACCTTTTCCTTCCTCGCTTTCTACGGAAATGGTACCATCATGCATTTCGACTATTTTTTTAACTATAGATAACCCCAGTCCTGTACCGCCATATTTACGTGTTGTACTGGAGTCTACCTGGGCGAAGTCATTAAAGATCGAATTGACTTTTGCAGGGGGGATCCCTATGCCTGTGTCGGCTACTGTCAGTGCTAGCCTTGCTACATCTTTATCTGTTTCCTTTGCTTCCAGCTTAACTTCGATTGCTCCTTTAGAAGTAAATTTGATCGAGTTACCGATCAGGTTGATCAGTATCTGCTTGAAACGAACGGGGTCGCCAATAACGACTTCTGGTACGCTGTCGCTTATCTCATACCTTATCTCCAGGTGTTTCTTTTTAAAATGATTTTCAAAAGACTCTATCACCTCATCAATATTTTGGCCGGCAGAGAAGCCAATGGATTCGAGGGAGAGTTTGCCCGACTCCAGCTTGGCATAATCCAGTATATCATTAATGATCCTCAGCAGGTGATTGCCCGAATGATGGATGCTGCTGAGGTATTTCTTTTGCTCCTGGAGCAGGGGAGTGCCCTCTAATTGCTCGGTATACCCTATAATGGAGTTGAGAGGGGTCCTGATCTCGTGGCTCATATTGGAAAGGAATTCTTCCTTTACCTTTGCAAGCTTTTCTGCCTTCTCCTTGGCCTTTCTCAGCTTCTCCTTATTTTTTTGATTTCTGGATATATCATTGAAAATAATGAATAGTAGTACGGCAAAGAAAACCAACGCGGCAATTAAAGTGATGGTGATTAGGTCAATAGCCCTGTCTGTGGCCTTTTCGGCTGATTCGGCCCTACTAAGAGAGATACTTTTTTCTTTTGCTTCAATCTCATTAGCCACTTTTTGAATTTTCTGCATCAGCGCATTATCTCTGACGGTAAGCGCCAACTCTTGTTCTTTTACTGCTTTGATGTTTTGTGTGCGCTCCTGTCCTATTTTAGTGATCATACGGCCAATGTCCCTTGAGCTGAGGTCATTATTGGAGAGTATGGGAGTTTTTGAAGCATTTTTAGCTAATGCCGAGTCGGGCTGAGACTCCTGTATATGCTCATGAGGCAGATCTTCACCGGATAGTTCTTCCGCCAGATCGGCGGGTTTGTCTTCAGTCGGATCATCAGTGCTGCTTTGATCATTGTCGTGGTTTTTGCCGAAAATGCGTTGAAAGATCGATAATTTCTTTTCTTCTCTTTCCGGCTTGGGGATCTCAACTTTTTGTATTCTGTCATATATAGATTCCGAGGGGCGGTTTGAGCGGTAAGCAATTGGCTCGGGGATCGAGTCTTTCTGTCTTAATTTGGCAATATTCTCCAATACACGTTCGAAAAGCTCTTCTGTATCATGATCCTTTTTAATATCAATAAGCTCTTTCAGAGTGCCGTATTTCTGTTCTATAAGCCTCTCCATAGAGTCAATCATTACCAGTTGCTCTCTGTTCTTTACCAGATCATAGAGCCTGGTCATCTTATTATCGATCGTGGTGATAGATTCATAAAAAGGTGTGAGATTTTCCGATTCACGGGTAATGGTATAGGTCCTTACGCTGCTTTCAGCATCAGACAGGTCAGTAAGGATATCTTTCAGTACGGTCAATTTTTGATTGGGCTGAGACTCTTCTTTAATAGAAACTATCAGTTGAGTCAAAGTCATCTGACCGATAAATCCGATAAGGGCCAGCGCGAGGAGGGCAAAAACAAAGGTTAAAATAATTTTACCTTTCATATTCAGTTATAAAGGTTGATAAATATATAATTAGTGTCTCTAAGAAAACGCCAATGTCTGCGTTATGCTCGTCCCAAAAATGCTCACGTACCCCAGTACGCTCCGCTTTTTGGCACTTTACAAGCCTTGACCTTAACGTTTCTTAAAGCCACTTAGAGTTTTCTTACAACCACTAATTACTACAACATGTATTCCATCATGTAATACAACGTAAATTTTGCATTTTACGATCTTTAAATTTCCTTGTAATTTTTCAATTTGATAGAAGGTGTTCAAAATGAAAACGTTAAGCTATAGGAAAATGACCTTGAGTTGTTGATAAAGAAGATTAGCGCAATAAATGTTCCAGCAAGTCAAAAAGAAGATGAAGAAGGAATAATGGTCATAATGTGGAAGAAAATACACAGTGAGTCTTTTCTTCCCCGGTGATAGTAGCTGTGGATGACGGAAGAGATCAGGAGTGTAGGCCACACTCGGTTTTGGCAGTACCAGACCATCTGCCATTGCGACCACGTCCTTTTGATGTACAATTGTGGCATCCGATAGATGCGTACCCTTCACTTGTGAGCGGGTGAGCAGGCAGCTCATATATCAGTTGATACAGATCAACATCGGATGACGACATATCAATAAGTGGATGAACTTTTATCTGGTTACCCTTTGGCTCAAGTATTTTTATATTTCTCCTGTTTTCATTCTGAAAAGCCATGAGTCCGGATATCCATACTTTATAGCCACTTTTAATTTCGCTAAGTGGAGCTACCTTGTTGATAAAGCAGCATAGATCCTGGTTGTATTTCCAGGTTTTGTTTTCGTGGGTGAAGCGATTTTTGTTTGGTTTTGCACTGATATCTACAACATTAAGGTTCAGTTGCCTGGTAAGCTGGTCGCGATACTCAAGTGTTTCTTTAAAATGGAAAGACGTGTTGATGAAGTGGATGGGATGCCCGGGCTTAACCTGAGACAGCATATGTAGCAACACTACCGATGAGCCTCCGAACGAGGAGGTGATAAGGATCTCTTCCGGTTTGAAGTTTTGAAAGATATTTTCCAATCGCTCTTTGGGCGACAGTGACCCAAATTGCTCATTTGCCTCACTGATATCAAAATTTTGATCAGTCGTTATCTCCCGAAACCAATTCTCTTGTGTGCGCATTTAATATTTTTACTTTTTCTGAAAAAGAAACTTTTAACTGCCTCCGGATCTTATTGAGGTTTTCAACCAGCTCATTTGTTTCGTCTGGCAGTATGCTTTCCAGCAACTCTCTAAATCTTTTTGCAAAGGTGGGCGACTGGCCATTGGTGGAAATACCAATTTTTACGTGCCCTTTCGTTACTGTAGACCCCAGGTAAAAATCACATAGGTCGGGGGTATCTGCCACATTGGTGAGAATACCCCTCTCACTCGCCTGGTTGTAAATGATCTCGTTAACAGCCCTGTCTGCTGTTGCTAAAATGACAATCCGTACTTCCGGTTTCAGGTCATCTGTTTGAAAAGGACGTTCAATTAACCGTACGTTGGGTACACCGGCTGCTATCTCTCTTATGCCTGCTGATATCTGTGTCCCTACCAATGTTACCAGCGCCCCTGGATCATTTTTCAGCAGGGCATTTAACTTTTCCAGCGCTACATTCCCACCACCCACAATAAGAGTGTTCAGCTTGCTGAGTTTGAGAAATACCGGAAATAATTTATTGGTGGTTTCCATTACTTATGTTTATTGTTTGGTAAACATTCAGATATTCACCTACTGATTCACCCACAACAATAAGTGCGGGAGTTGGTATGTATTCTTTCTGGTCCAGAATGGTTTCTATGGTGCCATGTACTACCTTTCCTGTAGGCAGAGACCCCTGAGAGATAATTGCAACGGGAGTAGAGGCTTTATCTTGCAACAGATAAAGCTCCACGATTTCCCGGAGTTTTCTTAATCCCATGAAAAATACGACCGTAGCTGATGACTGAGCGGCCAGTTTGGCATCATCGGATAATTTTCCGTTAAGGTCAGTGGCTGTTACCACCCAAAAGCTCTGGTTGATGCCTCTTGTTGTTAAAGGTATACCATAGTAGCCGGGCAGGTTAATGCTCGAGATACCGATAATTGCTTCTGTAGGGATACCAAAACTTTTTGCATAGTCAATTTCCTCTTTGCCACGTGCAAAAATGAAGGGGTCGCCACCTTTTAGCCTTACTACATGCTTGCCTTTCAGTGCATGCTCAACGATAAGCTGGTTGATCTCCTCTTGTATGGCGCTGTGTTGCCCGGCTCTTTTACCCACAAATATTTTGGTACAGGTGCTTACGGCATATTTCAAAAGCTCTTTATTTACCAGGGCGTCATAAAGTATCACCTCTGCTGAGGCAATAGCATTTGCGCCTTTGATGGTGATCAGGTCAGGGTCACCGGGCCCTGCACCTACCAGTGTTAATTGTCCGATCTTGCTCATGCTTTGTAATAATTTGAAATAACTTCTTTTTCGCTTTCCAGCGCCTGAACTGTCCGCAGCGCCAAAGCCTCCCGAAAGAATGCCCTGGCTTGCTCCAGGTAATCTGTAGCAAAAGCAGGCTCTGGAATGTTCTGATTGATCTGAAGGACTTTTGCTTCGAAATCCTGGCCTAAGCCTCCGTCAAAGTGCTTAGCGAAATCTTTGATAATGCCGATATGAGTATTGCACTGTATATCGATACTTAGCAAAAGCGCTTTGGCAGTAATTACAAACGTGCTATAGCTGTGATAAATAGAGTCTGCATAATAGCCGTTTTCAAGTGCTTCACCTCCATAGTGCAGGCGTTCTTCGGCATCTTGTAAAATGGTACCCACCATATCATAGCTTACCCCGGCACATTCTCCCGTACCTATTTCAGGCACAAAAGCTTCCGTTTCTCCCCAGTCCAGGTAGTCGTCACCACCCAGGGCAGTAAGGTCTCCTAATGGTTTTAAAAGGTTGTAGAAGTACATTTTGCCCTGTCTCAGGTAGTAGTAGTTGAAATATTCTCCTTCTTCAGAATGCGCTTCGTAGTCTTTCAGCAAAATTCTTACGGCTTCAGGGATCTTTTTAGTTGGTAACTTGATCACCTTGTCAGCGATAAAGCCACGCCCATACTCATCTACACCACCGCCAAGTACCACCTGCAGTGCAGGTATTACGGCTGATCCGTTTTTTATAGAGCTGCCATGAAAGCCAATGTTTGCGATCATATGCTGACCGCAAGAGTTCATACATCCGCTTATTTTAATGTGTATATCGGAATCTGTGATCAGTGAGTGAAATTCGCTGCTGATCATTCGCTCCAGCTCTTCCGCGATGCCCGTACTATTGGTTACAGCTAAATTACAGGTGTCTGTGCCCGGACAGGCAGTAATGTCTACAATACTTTCAGAACCAGGCTCTGCAAGGCCCAGGTGGTCAAGTACATAGAATAGGTAGGGCAGGTTTTCCTTACGGGCAAACTTAAGCAGTAATCCCTGACTTATCGTGATCCGAATATCATCGGCAATGTATCCCTTGGTAAGGTTAACCAACTCCCGGGCAGTTCCGGCATGGATGTTTCCAAGGGGGAGTCTTATTTTTATGGCGTAGAAACCTTTTTGCTTTTGCTCCAGCACATTTGTTTGAAGCCATTCCTTGTATTTTTCTTTATTTTTTATGTCCGGTTCAGGCGCTTTTTGTTCTTTTGGTATTTCAACAGGGACCGAACCGGTGTCGATGTTTAAGGAATGATGCGCATTGGCTTTTTGTTCAATACTTATCAGCTCCATGAATTTTTCCAAACCCAGGCCCCTTTTAGCCTCTACCAGGAATTTCATACGTGCTTTATGCCTTTTTTCCCGTTCTCCGTAGCGATCAAATACTCTCAACCCGGTTTCAATAAAAGGAATGATCTTATCCTCGGAAAGGAACTCATAGGCGGTCTCAGCAATGAACGTCTGAGCGCCCAGCCCCCCGCCAACCACTACTTTAAATCCCCTTTGGCCATCTTTTATTCTTGGAATAAAGCCAAAGTCGTGGATGTATGTGAATGCAGCATCTTTATCACTCGAAGAAAAGGCGATCTTGATCTTACGGCCCATTTCCTGATTGATAGGGTTGCGCAGGAAATATTCAAATACCGCATGAGCATAAGGGGCTACGTCAAAAGGCTCGTCAGGATCTATACCAGCCAATGGAGAGGCTGTAATATTCCTTACAGTGTTACCGCATGCCTCTTTTGTAGTGATCCCTTTTTCTTCCAGTTTAGCCCACATCTCAGGAGTATCCTCCAGGTGTACAAAGTGAAGCTGAATATTTTGCCGGGTAGTAGTATGCAGGTTGCCGTTGGTGTACTCTTCGGAAACGTCCGCGATCCTTGTTAACTGCTCACCGGTAACCTTGCCATAGGGTAGCTTAATTCGGAACATTTGTACTCCCAATTGGCGCTGGCCGTATACTCCTCTTGCCAGGCGAAAAGCTTTGAAACGCTCCTCTTGTATCTCTCCTTTTTTGAATTGTGATATCTTTTTTTGCAGTTCCAGGATGTCCTTTTGGGCTGCTTTTGAGATGTTTTCGTTTAATACTAAGGTCATATCACTGTGCGTTTTAATTTTTTTGTTCAAATAAAAAGGCCTCTTCGTTGGTATCCGGGAAGAGGCCTTTTTAAAGTTTATTCCTTCACGGATACATTAATCCCTTATGTGTTGACAACAAAAGCAACACATCCAGATGGCGATATCGTTGTTAATCCTCATTTTGATGCGTTCAGTGCATTTTCAATATCTTCAAGTATATCATTGACATTTTCCAGTCCTACGGAAATACGTACCAACCCCGGTAAAATCCCTACTTCAGCCCTTTCCTCATCCGTGAGTTTAGAGTGTGTAGTAGAAGCCGGGTGTGTGGCTATAGTTCTTGAGTCGCCCAGGTTTGCCGTCAGTGACAACATTTGCAGACTATCCAAAAACCTTCTTCCCCGGTCGATCCCCCCTTTCACGATGAAAGTTACGAGTCCCCCTCCAAGCTTCATCTGCTTCTTTGCCAGCTCATACTGAGGGTGTGATTTTAAAAATGGGTACTTTACAAGCTCCAATTCTTCATGTCCTTCCAGGTATTCAGCAATTTTCAGAGCGCTTTCGCAATGTCTGTCCATCCGTACGGCCAGTGTTTCAAGGCTTTTAGATAGCAGCCAGCCATTAAATGGTGAAAGAGAAGGTCCGGTGTGTCTGGCAAAAAAACGAATATCTTTGATCAACTCTTTGTCGCCCAGTATAGCACCTCCGATCGTACGGCCCTGCCCGTCTATAAATTTGGTTGCCGAATGGGTAACAATATGCGCTCCGTATATAGCGGGCTGTTGTAGATAAGGAGTGGCGAAGCAATTATCAATATTAAGAATTAGACCATGGTTGTTTGCCAATTGCCCCAACCACTCCAGGTCTATAATGTCCAATGCAGGATTTGAAGGGGTCTCTGCAAAGATCATTTTCGTATTTGGCAGTATCTTGCTTTCCCATTCTTCAGGGTTGTTGATATCTGCATAGGAATGCTGAATGCCCCATTTCGGGAATATCTGCGTAAACAACTGGTGCGTGGACCCAAATACCGATCTTGATGCCAGAATATGATCTCCACTTTGAAGTAAGGCAACCATGCTGGCAAACATCGCAGCCATGCCTGAAGCAGTGGCTATGCCATCATCCGTACCTTCTAATGCGCATAGTTTATCTATGAACTCCGTATTGTTCGGGTTAGAAAAACGCGTGTATATATTCCCCTCTTCCTCATCTGCAAATAAAGCACGTGCCTGCTCTGCATCATCAAAGGTAAAGCTGGAGGTCATATATAATGGCGCAGAATGCTCCCGAAACGGAGAACGTTCCGTTTGATTGCGTATAGCCTTGGTTTCAAAGTGTTTGTATTTCGACATTTATCAGTTCTTGCTTTTTTATGAGGCATGTAGCCACTCTTTTTTGCTGTAAAGTTCTTCTTCTGACTCCTCATAATCCGGATCAGGCACACAGCAGTCTACAGGACATACAGCGGCACATTGCGGCTCCTCATGAAATCCTGTACATTCTGTACACTTGCCAGCTACGATGTAGAAAAACTCATCAGAATATGGTTCCTGTTTCTCATCTCCGGGTATGGTGCTGCCATCTTCAAGTTCTACTTCGGAAAGATCAGTGCCATCGCTCCATGACCACTCTTCTCCACCCTCGTAGATAGCTGTATTGGGGCATTCTGGCTCGCAAGCCCCGCAGTTAATGCATTCTTCAGTTATTAATAGTGCCATTTGATAATTCGTTTTTGTTTTTAAAAATGTGTTCGGCTGTGGTGGAGACATATTAAATCTCCCGGTGCATGTGTGTATTAATGCACCTGATTGGAATTTGGCCGGAAATGAGATGGATTTCTTAGGCCTGCCAGGTACAACAACAGCAACAACAAATGTGCTTACCTGCGGCTTTGACGATAAAATTAGAAAATAAACCCTGTTGTGGGTCTTTGGATCGGAATTGTAAGAAGTTAGATGCTTTCATTATTCAGTCAATTTATATTCTCCCATCCGCCAACCTGGCGAACATTTGGGATCAGGATTTGGCACCTATATCACTTAGACTGATGGTTGCCAGAGGGTCTCAGAGCCTGTCTCTCACCTCATTCTTTATAAATCAACTACACTTACGGGTAATTGATAATACAAATGTAAAGCCTTAAAAATCAATTCTGCAAATTTTTGTTGAGGTTTATTTTCTGCAAACGTTTTATTGCTGCAATTTGATACAATAGAATGTTGCCCCAACCTTAGGTGTTATTATTCCTTTTTGGCTAATATTGAATAAAGCAATTTATGAATGAAAATCTAACTAGTGTCTATAAGAAAAACGCCAATGTAGGCGTTATGCTCGTTCCAAAAAATGCTCTTCCCGGCAGTTGTACGACAACGATACGGGACTCCGCTTTTTGGCACTTTGCACCTATGTGCCATAGCACTTTGGTGCGCAGGCGAACTTGACCTTGTTTTCTTAAAGCCACTGGAGTTTTCTTACAAAAACTAACTAGCAGATATGTCGATGGATGTAAAATTACTAAAGAAAATATGTGAGGCCCCTGGAGTGCCGGGCTATGAAAGCAGAATAAGAAATTTGATTATTAAAGAAGTGGAGCCGCTCGTTGATAGTGTGGATATTGACAATATGGGCAACGTTATTGCCTATAAAAAGGGTGTTTCTGGTAATAAAAAAGCCATGGTGGCCGCTCATATGGATGAAATTGGCTTCATTGTTACCCACGTGGATGACAACGGCTTTCTCCGGTTTACTACGTTAGGAGGGTTTGACCCTAAAACACTGACAGCGCAGCGGGTGATAGTACACGGGAAAAAAGATGTGATGGGGGTGATGGGTACTAAGCCCGTGCATGTAATGAGTGCAGAGGAAAAGACCAAAATGCCCAAAATACAGGACTTCTATATCGATCTTGGCATGACCAAAGAGGAAGTCGATAAGCTGATAAGTGTAGGAGATCCCATAACACGGGAGCGTGAACTTATTGAAATGGGGGACTGCGTGAACTGTAAGTCGATCGATAACCGCGTGTCGGTTTTCGTTTTGATCGAAACCTTGAGAACACTCAAAAAATGCCCTTACGATATATATGGAGTATTCACCGTGCAAGAAGAGGTAGGAATACGAGGGGCTAATGTAGCGGCTCACACGATCGATCCTGACTTTGGCTTTGGCCTGGATACCACCATAGCTTATGATCTGCCTGGCGCCCAGCCACACGAAAAAGTAACCTCGTTGGGTAAAGGGGCAGCTATTAAGATCATGGATGCTATGACTATTTGTGATTACCGCATGGTGGATTATATGAAAAAAACAGCCGATCAGTACGGTATCCAATGGCAGCCGGAATTACTTACTGCCGGAGGTACTGATACTGCCGGAATACAGCGCATGGGTAAAAGAGGAGCCATTTCCGGTGCTGTTTCCATACCAACCAGGCACTTGCATCAGGTAATTGAGATGGCTCATAAGAAAGATATCGAGGGGAGCATCCAGCTTTTAAAGGCCTGCCTGGAGTCCCTTGATCAATACGACTGGGAACACCGGTAAGAATCTTTTGGCAACCTAACAAAAGTCATAGTTTTTAAGATCATTTGGCTTCAATATTGTTAAAAATAAAAACATGGAATTGCAGGCAGTCTCAAAGGTCATCCTGATTTAATCCCCGGACAAGTTCCGGCCTGTTTTTAGAGGTTCCAAATTAAGTTTGGAATGGCGAACTGACTTTTGAGACTCCCTACTTTCCAAAATAACATAATAGTATGAAGCGATATTCCCTCTTTGCTATTCTACTTATAGTTTGTGTCACCATTACTTTTGCGCAGAAACAGAAATCACCGGCAAAGGCCGTGAGAGTGGTGGGTGTTGTGGTAGATGCAGACGACCATGTAGTGGTTCCGTATGTAAATATTGCCATAGCAGGTACACATTATGGTACCTCTGCCGATGCCAGCGGATATTTTTCGATCTTTATCAACCCGGGAGATACATTGATGTTTTCGTCCATTGGCTTTAGCGATGCTGCTTTTGTAATGCCCTTCAAACTGGAGGGAGACGAATATTCTCTGCTGCAATTGATGAGGAAGGAGGCTGTAATGCTCAATGAGGTGGTTGTTTTCCCCTGGCCGAGCTTAAAAAATTTCGAGAAGGCCTTCTTAGACACAAAACCTCAACGCAATATGAGTGATCTGGTATTTGAAGTGCAGCGGGATATTAAGCGCTCTGTGGATAAAAATGAGCAATATGAATATTATTATGATCAGATGCGGTACAACAGGCTTTACGAGTTACATGGTGAGATCCCTCCCAATAATTTTCTGAATCCTATCAGGTGGTCTAATTTTATTGACGATGTTCGTAAAGGTAAGTTTAAAGGTAAAAAAGATCCAAATCGATAGTGTTTTTGGCTATCAGAGAGTAGGAATCATAGAGATCTTCCAATAAAATAGCCACCAAAGATCGCTGCTATTGCAATAACCAGGCTGGCAAAGGTATAACCAAGCGCTGTGGGTAGGGCCTTTTGTTGATAAAGGAACATGTTTTCATAAGCAAAAGTAGAGAAAGTAGTAAAGCTACCACAGAAGCCCACAGCTATGAGTAACCTTATATTGTCGTTAATCATAGTCGTTTTGATCATAATACCCATGAAAATGCCAAGAATGAGGCTTCCGCCTACATTGACGATGAGGGTGCCCCAGGGAAAAATGGAGACCAGCCTTTTGCCAACCACCAAATAAACCAGGTAACGTGCAATACTACCCATAAAACCACCCACCCCTACGAGTAATATATTTTTAATCATGGCTATTGTAATTTGATGTCTCTACCTCATCTTTTTAGCACACTTCTTTTTTAGATATTGTATCACTTTGGAATAGTCGGTGTGCTCCTGATATGATAAATATAGATGCTTTTTGTCAATGAAAGTAATCTCCACTTCTTTGTAAGTGCCCGTGGCTGCTTTTACCTGTGTTTCCTTCCAGAAATCGATGTCTCTCAACTTATACCCCCTTTTTGTAAACCGGGTGGGAAAGCGGATATCTATTTTTTCTTTTCCGACCTCTACGATTTTGTATCCGAAAATAACTTTTGCAGCCAGGCCAAAGCCCAGCGGATACAGCACAAGTACGATCACATATTGATACCATGTAATTTCACTGGCATTGATCATATAGTAGCCTGTGATAGTAGCTACCGCCAGACTGGCCAATATAAATACCCCGAGTGAAAAAAGTGTCCCGATCTTTGGTTTGGCAATTATCATCAGTAAGTGCTTGTAAGAAAACTCTAGTGGCTTTAAGAAACGTTCCCACAAAAGAGCGAGATGAAGTCCCAAAAAGCGGAGTCCCGTACAGTTGTCGGGAAGAGCATTTTTCGGGCATGCGTAACGCTGACATTGGCATTTCTTAAAGACAGTAATTATAAATTAGTTTTCACAAAGAAACAAAAAGGAGAAAAAAAGCCATCCGTTTGTGGAATAAATTGCTCGCACAAGGCGTAATAAAAGTCTTGTGACGGCATATATAGCAATGATCAAGGGCAGGCATTTGTTTTGTCATGAATAATATTTAGAGATAAAGATAAAAGTCATGAGAGAAGAAGTTATATATACTGATGGACACGGTGTGAAAATTACCAGGGATAAATTTTACACCGAGAAGAAAGAGTATAATCTTGATGGTATCACGCATGTGGATCTGTCGAGAGTGCCCGCGAGCAAGGCTCCCGGCGTCATACTTTTTGTATTGGGTTTTTTGGCTATTCTGGCCGGTTCGCTTGAAATCTTTGACCGTTTGACTTACGAAGCTGCCGAGGCTATTTATGTAATTGATACTAATATGGTAGCTATTGGGTTGGGTGTAGCGCTGATTCTCGGTGGTATCATTTGGATGATCGCTGCACGTGATAAGTATGCAGTAGAAATAGGCACTGCGGAAGGGGAGAAGCAGCCGATAGTGAGTAAAAGCCGTGAGTACGCAGCGTTGGTGGTAGCCTCATTGAAAAAGGCTTACTACCGCTATACGGACAAAGGAAGATACAGCGGCAGGGAAAGGGTAACAAGCAGGGAACAAGTAGTTATTAGCTAAGGCCGCCATAAACAAAGCCTGCAACTAAGGGAAGTGATACGAGGGTTTTTGATCCAGAACGGTTTGCAGGCTTTTTTTTAATATTTCACCCATAGAGCCGCATTTTAGGAAGTCTTTGTTCTTATAATGCGTGGCCAGCTCTTTTTTTAGATGGTCAACATTTTCCTGTGGAGATATTTTGTCTTCTGACATCGCCACCAGCAATTGCTTAATTTTATCCCGGCTGGCCTTTACACGCGTGGCTATTAACGAACGCTCTTCCTTTTGATATTGCTTCACCGTTTCCGGGGTCATACATTGAAGGCCGATCTTGATCAAGGGGTTATTTTGCTTAAAGTACTGGGGGAGATAGATAGACTTTCTGCCCTCATACGACTGCTGATCAAAATCTATAGCCCGTATCCGGTAATCTATTTCTTCAAAATCAGGAGTGATATCAATTACAAAATTACTGGAGTGCATATCACCCAAAAGCCTCACGAAACACCGTTCATTGAATTTAACAAATTCTTTTGCCAGCCGTATTTTATTAAGGTTTTTATCATGAAGGTGATATTTCATAAACTGATCTCCGGGAATGCCAATGATATGCTCTTCAATTAAAGTATTGTCGTCAACAAAATAGCTGATCCGGTTTGGCGATAGCAGATGCTCCAGCTCAAGACCGTATATCCGGGAAGCATCAGCGTTTTTTATGTAGAAGTAATCAAAATTATCATTAATACGATTAACAATACGCACCCTGAATGGCTGGGTATTGCCATAGATACACAGGTCAATACGATCTACAAATAAATGCTCCATTACAGACAAGTCTCCATCAGCCTTGAGTATGGCATATATCTTCTTTAAGCTATAATGGATGTGCTTCATGTCATCCTGAGGGTAGAATACGGATTCCCACAGGGTGTCTTTATTGTTTTTATCTAATAGCGGTATGGAGTTGTCATACCTCAGCAAGTCCTGATAGGTGATAGGAAGCTTTATTTCTCTATCATTTTCGATGAGATAAGCTCTTAGTTTTTTACTGATCCTGTAGATGTTCTTCTTTTTGTCAATTATTGCCATCTCCGCTGTTCGATTTTATGCTTGTGAATATAAGCTTTAATAAAGAATTGTTTGGGTATCCTCATATTAAAAACGGCATCAGCGATATATAAAAGTGCGTTAGTATACCTACTACAGTACCAGCGATAATAAATAAACAGCACTGAGGTATTTGATGTATTTTTTGTCAAAAAATGAATAAAAATTACTTCGTAATATATTTCCTGTTTGAGAATCAAATTAAATACATTTTTCCCATTTAGGGAATAATTATTAATTCTGCTGTTTCTGATTCGTTCATAAATTACTAAAAATCAAGTGATTATGAATAATGTTGCTAGGTGGCATATAAATTGGGTGCATCTTTGTAAGCGAACAAAAGCACTGAAAAGATGAAAAAGTTACTCTACATATCGGCAATTTTAATAAGTTTAAGTACTTATGTAATGGGACAGAGTGGTTATACTTCTAATGATAATTATACTGGAAGTTGGGACGATGCTGCTACATGGAACAGGTCTCCTTTATCATTGCCAGTTACGCCAGGTAGCAACATTGGCGGTTCTGTGACTTACATCAATAGTTACGGACGAGTAACCAGATCAGGAAATATAAAGCTAGGTAGCAATGTGGTGCTTACTGTTTACGATACCCTGCTGGTGGATGGGAATGTGGAAGTTAGCGGACAGTCATCCTTGATTGTAGAATCAGGCGGGGTTTTGGTTATAACCGGTAATTTCATAGCCAGTGGAGGTTCAGTATCTACGAATGATGGCAAAATAGTAGTACAAGGTGATCTTAATGCCAGTGGAAGCTCTAGTATCAGTAATAATACCAATGACTTTTACGTTTATGGTACAGCAACCGGCTCAGGTGGTTCCAGCTTAACCGGTACCTATAGCGATGAAGCCGCACTTTCTTCTAACGATTCCGGGTTATACACTTTAGTGAGTGGCGGCACCCTGCCCGTAGAGTTCCTTTATGTAAAAGCTACAGCATCTTTCGATAAGGTAGTTATTAAATGGGCCACCGCTTCCGAATTGAACAATGACTTCTTTACAGTGGAACGTTCTAAAGATGGTGTCAATTTTGAAACAGTGGCATCTGTAAATGGAGCCGGCACCAGCGAAAAAGTAAATAACTACGAGATTGACGACAATAATGCTTATAGTGGCACCAGCTACTATAGAGTGAAGCAAACAGATTATGACGGCCAATTCGAGTATTCAGGTATGATCACCATTGTTAATAATTCTGTAGCTGATGTACAATTAAATATATATCCTAACCCTGCAGTGGATCAGGTTAAAATAGACATCAGCAGATTAGGGTCCGTGAAGGTTGAAATTATGGATATTAACGGAGTAAGTGTATACAGTGAAGAGTTCAACGGAGAGTTTACATCTGCAGCTCAAATTGATGTAACTTCTTTTCCTAAAGGTATGTACTACGTAAATCTTAAGACAAGGTCACACGCTGTGTCTAAAAACCTGCTGATCAAATAATTTAAATTTAAGATATCTTTTTAGCGCTTGGAGCCCGGCTGAAGATCAGTCGGGCTCTTTTTATGGAAATGTTTAAAATTTTTTAACTTCAGTTGTAACCATCCGTGGAAAGTGCGGTATCCAAACGCAACAAATAAAAATAGCCATTAACCCTTATGACTGACGAATTGCTGATGATAGCTGTTAAGCATGGTGAGCTTGAAAAAGCTTCCGAATTATTTGATAGGTATCACAAGCGGTTATACAATTTCTTCGTGAAGATCACATTCGATAGAGAACTGGGGCACGACCTTACACAGAACGTATTTCTTAGAATGATCAGGTACAGGGGTACTTATAAGGAAGATAAGCAGTTTAAGGCTTGGATATACCAGCTTGCCCGAAACATATACGCGGATCATTTCAGGAGGAACAAAATGATGTACTCTGATTATACCGGAGTGGAGGATCTGAAAAATAAAATTGCTGCTGTGGATGAGGTGATGGTGCAGGATGAAAAGGAAAAACTGCTGTATATATCCTTGTTTAAGCTCGCACCTGAGCAGCGGGAAATACTGATATTAACGAGGTTTCAGCAAATGAAATACGAAGAAGTTGCTCAAATATTGGATTGCTCGGTAGCTAATGTAAAAGTGAAGGTACATAGGGCTATTAAGCAGTTGAGAGAGAAATATTTTGAACTTGAAAAAATTTAATGTCATGACTGAAGAAGAAATGAAAGACCTGATGATCGACTATATTGATGGCCATCTAGCAGGAGAATTAAAAGAGTTCGTGGCAAAGCAGATAGAAAAAAATGCAGAACACAAAAAACAATTCGAAGAGCTGAAGCGCACTATGGACTTGCTGCAGTACGACCGGGAGCTGGAGCCTGATTGCTCGATGAAAGGTGCATTTGAAGAATTATTAAAGCAGGAGGCCGGAACTGGTGTAAAGGTAAGAACCGTGAAGCGAAGGTGGCATTTCTCACCCTGGCAGATTGCCGCATCTGTTGTTTTGGTTTCAGGGCTTTTTATTACCCTACTGGTAGTCCAAAATAATAGGAACCAGCAGCAAATTGCCGATCTGAAAAGAGAAATGGAGATGACAAAATACCTGGTAATACAGTCATTGGAAGACCGGTCATCCGCAAGCAGACGGCTTCAGGCAATAAATACAGCGTATGATGTGAAAAATATAGACAAAGAGATCATCAATGCGCTGATACGTACCATGAACAATGATGATAACACCAATGTGCGACTGGCGGCAGTGGAAGCGCTGGTGAAATATGCCGATGAGCCGGATGTAATGTCCGCCCTGATCGTATCGATGGAGCAGCAGACAGACCCTTTGGTACAAATAACTTTAATCAACCTGATGGTTCAATTGAGACAAAAAGGAGCTGTGGAGGAACTCCAGAGAATAATTAAGGATGAAAAAACTATTCAGACAGTAAAGGATGAGGCACATATGGCCGTATTTAAACTGTCCTGAAATTAAAATATTAAACCGGGTGCACAAGGTTTGAAAACTCAAAGTAAATAGGACAACAAAAAATGTGAAAAATGAAAACTCAAATAAAAAACGTATTAGCACTATTAATATTAGTAATGGCTTCGGTGCCGGGTGTAGCACAATATAAGGTAGCCATGAGTTCCGGTATACTGGAATTTAAGGAAATAAGTCACGTAGAGGTGGAGGGTTATTCCGGCAGCGAAGTGATCATTGAACCTTCCGGGGAATATAAAATACCTGAACGCGCCAAAGGACTGAGGCCTGTCAATGGACTTGGGCTGTCAGATAATACGGGTATAGGCCTGGCAGTGAAAGATGAGGGGAAAGACCATAAGGTAGTTTATCAGGTAGCCCGCAATGCAGATGCCAAATATGTGGTAAAAGTGCCGAAAGGCGTGAAGGTGAGATACATCAACTCGTCAATTCATGGTGATGACTTCAAGGCTCAAAATATCACTGAAGAAATGGAAGTGCAAACGCAAGGGGGTGATATACGGCTTGTCGATGTTACGGGTCCGGTTTCGGTAAGCTCTGTTCATGGCAACATTGATGTGATCTTTTCGAGTGTTACACAAAAATTGCCAAGCTCTATTGCCACTGTTCATGGTGATGTGGATGTAACTATTCCTGCCTCAACTAATGCTGATCTGGCTATTTCTACTGCCTGGGGGGAAGTATATTCTGATTTGGATATAAAAGTTGATAACCCAGAAGGCATGAAGGTATTCGGAGCAAAAAAGATCAATGGCAAATTAGGCGCTGGCGGTACAAAGCTAACGCTGTCAGCAACGCATGGTAATGTTTTTCTTCGCAAAAAGTAGTATTAATCAAAGGTCAGAAATCTCGATTTTTGGCAGGTCATTCCTGAAATGAATAGTCGAATGACCTGCCTCTTTTGAAGCTACAAGCTAACCTCGTACTCTTCAAAATCAAAAACTCAAACAACAATGAAAACTAGTCATTTAACAATATTCCTGATTCTCATCGGGCATTTGCTCCATGCACAAGGTCAGGTCAATGAGCAGTTTGATGCATCATCAATAGAAAAAATTACCTTAAGCTTTAAATATCCGGAATTGATAAAGATCACCTCTTGGGATAAAAATGAAGTGTTTATTAAAGGTACAGCGGACATCAACAATGGTGAAAATAACGAGGCCTTCAAACTGAAGGGGGCAGTGAAAAATGGTGTGTTGTCAATATATTCGGAAATAGAAGGACATGACGAGTTGCCCAGAAGAATCACTATCAGAAAGGACGGAACCGTTTATACCTTTAATACGGATAATTGGAATGCTCCCGAGGTGCGTAAATTCATGGAGGAGCACGGCCGACAGCATGAATACATTTCACAAGGTGTTCATAAAGAAATAAAGCTGGAGGTTTTTGTGCCCCGCAACAAGCCAGTGGAAGTAGAAGCCAAATATGGTATGGTGGAAATTGCTGGTGTAGATGCGCCACTTAAGGTAGTGACCAAATACGGAGGGATTGATATCAGTATTCCTGTGGCATCTAAAAGAGATCTTGAGGCCAGGACAAAGTATGGCCAAATATATACTGATCTGGAAGCAAGGTTTGATCGGACCGGAGATGCGATCCTGGATTATAACAAATGGACTGTTATCACGACACAACTCAATGGTGGAGGCATTAAATATGACCTGGAGTCGAAGTACGGCAATGTCTACATGAGGAAAAGGTGAGGCAATGACAACGATCAGGTGGCCATTCGAATTATATATAAATTCAGAATGGCCATTGACTGTTTTGTGGCTTGTCATCTTGAAGAGATTCAGCGAACCCTCCTTGGAGAACGCGCAATGCCATTAAGTTAAGAAATGACATCTTAATTTAATATCATTGAGAGACGCGGGCCGGTGGAGACACTAATTTAAACTGCTGGTATTCACAAGGTTTCTACTACCATTATGCTGGTAGATGAACCTGAACGTGTAATAACGTGAAGGTGATCTTGTGGCCATGTCAGCAAACTCCGCGGTAGTAGTATTAGGACTACCATAATAATAACTTAGGATCTCTATTTTGGCATATTTTCCCTCCGCGGTTTTTATCACAATTGTTTTTCCAGGTATAGGTATAATGGCATTGACAGGCGTGCCCGTATGGCCGGTGTAGTTATACCATCCATCTGTGCCTTGTATGGCATAACTCCCTTCCTCATCTTTTTTATAACCGGTCTCAGGAGCTTCTGTTAATTCCTCAAAGATCCCTGTTGTAATTTGAGCTTCGCCCTGACCGGGTCCGCTGTCACCCCCGTTAACAATGATTGCTGTACTTCGAAAACCGATGTCCCATTTTGTTGTCGCGCTGTCGCTATTGGGTATCACCTTGTTGTCTTTAAGACTGTACAGGGTAAATTGATTAGTACCCTCTCTGGCTGTGCCATCGGGATTGCTCTGAGGGTCAGCTTGCAGGTCTTCTACAACCTCGGCTTCGAGTTGCTTTACTACAACACTATTATCATCATCATCACAAGCTATGGTCAAAAATGTAATAGCAATGGCCATAACGGTTGTCTTAAAATATTTCATGGTTAATTAAGGTTTATTTTTGTTTTTACTTTTAATATTCATCCGTACAGTACCCCAGAATAATCTTCCTGGCAGGCTGGTAATGTATTCCGGGTTTTTATAATCAAACAGGTTATCGCAACCAGCTTGTATTGAGATGACTTCTCCAATAATTTTAGTAATGCTGGTGTTGACAGTTGCGTAGCCGTTGATGTATTCCTGATCAATGTCCAGAATTCCGTTACCGTTCCTATCGGCAAAACCGTACCGACTACGGTAATTGATCCGAAGACTGGCACCCCAACCACTTTTTGCATGATGATAAAAAGCCTTAACATTAGCTGTATGCTTTGAGCGGTTAAAGAGACCTCCATACTCACTCTTACTCACCCTGTAGGTTTCCTGCGTATCCGGGTCGCGGGCATAAATGTTCCCATCATTCAGATTGCTTAGTGTCTCTCTGTCTTTGGCAACCAGATATTGATAACCTACAGAAAGCCGAAGCGATTGTGCTGGTGAGTAGCTCATATCACTTTCAAATCCCTGCGTATAAACTTCATCTTTGTTGAGGTAGCTGAAAACAGCTTGCCCGTTTGTTTTTCTGGCTACCGTTACTGTTTCTATAAGATTAGATATGTTATTTTGAAAGAGATTAACTGATGCTGACCATGTAGATGATAATTGGGTCAGAAACTCAAGATTGAAGGAAAGTGAGCTTTCGGCTTTTAGGTCATGAAACTGCTTTAGATCAGTTAGAATTTCAGTTATAAGTCCTTGTGTCTGCATACTTTCAACCTCTGCTGTTACCACGCCAGCTCCAAACACGCTATAGCCAGCCACTGAATTGGTGAAATTGAGGTACAGTTGTCTAAAGTCGGGCGCCTTGAAACCTACGCCCGCTACACCCCGGATGGAAAGCCAGGGAAGTACATCATATTTGAGCGCCACCTTCGGGCTCAGTTGCGATTGGTAGGCGCTGTGCATATCTATACGCGCCCCCGCGGTGATATTGAGTCGATCGAGCGGGAGCCATTCATATTGACCGAATAAATATGTGTTTGAAAAATGCTGCCGTGACTGGTAACGAGTGGCTTCTACGGCTTCCCAGGTGTTGCCAACGCCTCCTGTTATAATATTCCTGGCGTTGACGAAGTATTCAGCTTGTAATTCAGGCTTATAAAGAGATTGCCCGAAAGAGGTTCTGTCATATACTTCACCAGTAGTTTTATATTCTAACAACGATTCTGTGTTGTAAGTGGTACCATAGAATCGAAATGTTAACTTCAACTGATCATTATGGCTGTGGGTTAGCTTCGGGTTGATACTCCATTCGGTAACCTCACCTGCTCCGATCACAGTTTGCTGTTGTGTCCCGGTTTTAAATTTGCTTTGTTGGGTTTCGGTAAAATACTTTCCATTGATCGAGAAATTCGTTTTTGACGAGAAATTATAGTCAAAAGTTGAGCCCAAGGTGTGGCTGGAAAACGGATCTACTGTTTGGCCGAACACGTCTTTAGAAAGGTCATATCCATTTGTGCTATACCTGTTGCCGAATAGATAAAGTCCTGACTTTTCACTTTTATATTGCCCCTCAAGCGCCAGATCGGTAGTGTTGTTGGAGCCATAGCGCAAGGCCGCACTACCTCCGGTACCTGATGCCCGGTCTGTGATGATATTCACCACACCGGCCAGCGCTTCAGAACCGTACAGACTGGAGCCCGGGCCCTTGACTATTTCTACCTGCTTAATGTTGCCTACTGTAATTCTATTGAGGTCCAGGGTGCCCGCAGTGCGCCCTATTACCGGCTCTCCGTTGATCAGCAGCAGCGTATAATCCGAATCCAGGCCCTGTACCTGAAGGCCTGCACCATGATCATTTATGATAGTCAACCCAGTTTGCTCCGCCAATATGTCGTTTAGCCTTAAAGACCCGGTTTGTTGTATCTGCTGTTTGTCGATGGTGCTGACTTTCACCGGGATATCACTTGCGACACGGTCATTGCGGGTGGCAGTAACTACAACGGGAGAAAGCTGCCGTATATTTTCAACGAGCTTGATGTTAATGGACTGTGACTCCTTTTCCACTGTCATGGTTAGCTTTTGTTTGGAAAAACCAATTGCGCTAAAACTCAGAACATATTCTCCTGAGGGTATATTGGTGAATATGAATTTTCCATGCTCATCAGTAGCAGTACCCCGATTGGAGCCTTCCAGGGTCACATTTACTGCTATCAATGGACTGCCGGAGCTATCCGTAACCTTACCGCTGATAGAGAAGATAAAGGAGCTTTGCCCATGGAGGCTTACGGGTAAAGCCCATGCTGCAATGCACATAATACATATAAGCCTCATACTGCAATCTAAAGTTTGCTATGCAGGGCCTGATCAATGGATACCCTTATAAATTCTGTTATTTTTGAGTCGGGGAGAAGTGTCTTTCCACTCCATTTGTAGGTAAGTCCCTCCAGCCTTTTTACAATCCCTTTTTCGACACCGCCTTTTGAAAGCAAAAGAGGGACTACAATAACATCACCTTGCTTGCCGGCCTGGTGAACCATGTTTCTTAAATTTTCCCTGGCCTGTTCGTAAATAGCCTCATCGGCATCATCGCGCACGGTTGTAGTAAAGATGAATTTAGACTGTGTACCAGCAGTTTTCTGCTTTTCTCTGATCTGGTCAGCAAGACTTTCCATGGCCTTTACCCACTTGCGATTGTCGTCTTCCGGGTTGGGGCCATGCCCAACAATAACTACTGTTTCCTGAGCAGGGCGCTCACTTAATTCCTGTATGCGATCGTACAGCATGCTAGCCACCAAAGGATGGTTGTCCAGGGGAGTTGTCATTATTATCTCCGATTTAAATTGAAGAGGGAGCAGCTCCGGCTTATGGCCTGACCCCGCAGAGTGGTGTTGATCCGATGCCCCATGCTGTGAGCCATGATGCCCCGATGTGCCATGGCCGCCATGGCCTCCGGAATGATCCATAACGATAGGCGGATCGGCTAACTCATTTCGTTTGCCCAATAAATATTCAGTCTGGCGAATGATAAAGCTATGTGAAGAAATGAAAAGCGGAACGACTATAATCTTATCAACCCCATTATTTTCCAGGTTATTAATCCCTTGCTGTATGGTGCGCGGTAATGCCATTCCATAGGCAATTTCTACCGGAAAGTCTGAGCGAATGGGCGCAACAGCCGCTTCTACATGTTCATTCCACGAATTACTGCCACCATGTGCCAGTATCAGTATTCCTACTTTGGGCGTAGAGTGGGTCAGGGCGACTGCTACCGTGGAAAATATCAGCCACATAGCTACTATAAAGGTTCGTATTAGAGTTTTCATATTTAGTTATTTAGAATAATTATAAATAATGACAAAGGTCAGGGAATCAGATTTCTTTGGCAATGACTATCTCCGGGGATTTTGCGATACGCATAAAAGGGTATATTCAGCACCTGAAAATGGTAGATATATACCTAGTGTTAGGTAGTGTCTATAAGAAAACCCTTGTCGTTATCGCGCCTGTCCCGTGCCTGCCACGAGGAGGAATCGAAGCGATCCCCTCTTAATGCACGCCAAAGAGGAGGGGATTGCCTCACTTAGTTACCAATGACGATAAATTGTGAGTTTTCTTAGAAGTACTAGGTAGAATGAGGGCTGACTGTGTTAGTTTGTTGCTGCGTAAATGAATTCAAGACAATGTAACCTGTGATGTGCTAGCATTTCGCATCAAAATTCACCAGCCCCAGGTCAATGGCGTGAACAACAAATTCGGTAGGGGATTTAATAGTAAGCTTTTTAATAATGTTTTTTCGATGTGTGCTGACGGTATGAGGGCTCAGATAAAGTTGATCAGCTACTTCCAGTGTAGAATACCCTATCGCTATCAGCTTTAAAACTTCCAACTCTCGCTCAGTTAACACAGAGTTTTTTATAGCCTGTTCTGGTGTGCGCAATTGCAGAAGTATATTGAGAATTTTGTTACAGAAAAATTTCTCACCCCTTTGCATAGCATGATAAGCCATGGTAATTTCTTGTAGGCCGCAATTCTTCGTAATGAATACCGAAACACCTTGATTAAGCACCTGTAGAATCGATTTGTGATCATTATCATCGGATACAACTGCAATTTTTAACTCAGGATTACGGGCGCTCAATAAACTAAATTGCTCAATGTCAAATCCGGGGAGTTGCCGGTAATCGATAAATAGTATTCCATATTGATCTGTGCCCATGCTGGAAAATAATTCTGAAGCGGAGGTAACATTTTTGGAGGAAGCACTGCAGATATCGGCTAATATAGAGGTCAAGCCTGTGGCCGTCAGCGCCTGTTGGTCAGCTATTAGTATATCCCGTTGAGCCACCTTGAAAGTCGAAATTTTTAGAAATTGGTTGAATGCCTTCAAAATTGAGGAAAAATCGAACGAATAACAATATTATTTAGATTTATTCTAAATAAAAATTAACCAGAAACGGCCATGGAGTATGTGTTATTGGATTTAGGGGAATATAGTTTCAGGTGAGCACAAGCTTCTTGCTCCGTTTTTTAGATATGTCATTAGAATTGTTTAAAGATTTGCCGATAGGAAACACCGTTATCAATAACGATGCGGTTCCAATGTTTCAGGGATATGAGTGATGGAGGCTTAACAGTAAGTAATTTCACACACCTTTGGGGATAGGCAATGACCCGCTATGATATTTTCTCTGACTGTAACCATCGTTCCCGCTCCCTTATATATGATATTAGGCCAGCCGTTTGAAACGGACAGTCCCGGCCATGTTTACGGAAGATCAACAGGGTCGGTACAGAAACATTAATTCAAATTATCCTGTGCATTTTTCATGGCATTGAGCATCTGTTCCTTCACTTTTTCAATCTCATTTTTCTGAGCTTTATAGTATCCCATCACTTTTTCATGATCATTCATATTCTCCTGTGGCTCAAAATCTCTCATCCATTGCATCATGGCCTCATCAGCTTCCTCAAGTTGTTTGATAGCATTTTCGAGCGTTTTAAGCTCCTCCTGATTTTGGTTCTCCTGCTCTCTGGCGAGATCTAACTTAGTCTGAAGCCGGCCCTTAAGCCTCATCATATCATCCATTTTCGGCATCACCTCATCGTGAACGGCCATTACCTCGTCATAAAGCGCCTTTTCAGCCCTTGCTTCGGCTGGCATTTCTTTATTTTCAATCTTTAGGTCGTCATTATCAGACTCACTTTTTTGACCGCATGAAAATAAAATGGTTGCAGTCATAATATGGAGAATAGAAAGCTGGATGTATTTCATTGGTATCTGGTTTTAAGCAAAACTATCAATAACAGCAATTGCATACAAATCCTGAATAAAATGTGAATGCATTAAGTGTATTTTTAAAATATTTAGCGATATTGTTGCCCTTAAATAACTAATTCAATTTTACTATGGCTGATGGAAGTAACTCCGGCAAACTCAAGAAAATCATCATTGGAGCTGTTGCAGGAATCGTATTGATACTGGCAGGTGTTCTTTATTTTAACCAATCGGGAAAGGCAGGTACACTGGAAAAGAATGAGATAGACCCTGCATTTTCAGCTTTTATTTCTTCCTATACTGCCGGCGTTGTGCCATCAAACTCTACTGTAAGGGTACGCCTGGCCATGGACGTAGCCGATTCGTCCATGTTTGGTAAAGAAGTAGAGAAGAAAATATTCGCTTTCGAACCCTCGGTTAAGGGTAAGGCACTTTGGGTTGACTCGCGAACAGTTGAATTTCAGCCTGCAGAAAAACTTAAGTCAGGACAGATATATTCCGTAAAATTCCAATTGGCCAAGCTGCAAAAAGTACCTGAAGGGCTGGATGTTTTTGATTATCAGTTTCAGGTTATTGAGCAAAATTTTGAGTTATCAATTGAAAATATTGAAACAGTTGATAAATCTTCATTAAAAGAACAACGAATAGTTGGAGTGCTACACACCGCGGATGCTGCTGATGACACTGAGGTAGAAAAATTGATGACAGCGGTACAAGATGGAAAATCTTTGCCGGTTGCCTGGCAGCACAGCCAAAGTGAACACCGTTTTGTTGTTGGGGGTGTTGAAAGAAAAGGAGAGAAAAGCAAGGTAATACTTACAGTAAATGGCACTGCACTGGGTGTAGATAAGAAGAAGGAAGAAGGGGTAAATATCGCTGCCCTTGGAGATTTTACTCTTATAGATGCCAAAGTAGTACAAAGTCCAAGTCAGTATCTGGTGCTCCAGTTTTCAGACCCTTTGAAACCTAAACAAAACCTGGAAGGGCTTATTTCCATAGATGGGCTTTACTCACTTGACTTTGATATCAAGGAGAATCAGGTGTTTGTTTATCCACCGGTGAGGCAAGCTGGAACTAAGACTGTTCGCGTTTCACCAGGGATCCGCAATGTTCTGGATTATAAAATGAATGTCGGTGATACCAGATCGGTTACCTTCGCGCAAATAAAGCCTGCGGTACGTCTGGTCGGGCAGGGCAATATCCTGCCTAGCTCCAACGGGCTGGTGTTTCCATTTGAGGCAGTGAGCCTCAAGGCTATTGATGTGGAGATCATTAAGGTCTATGAAAATAACATTATACAGTTTTTACAGGGCAATGACCTTGACGGGAGTCGCGAATTAAGACGTGTGGCCAAGCCTGTGCTTCGTAAAACAGTGCCTTTAAATACTTCGGGGATAGTTGATCTTGGAAAATGGAACAGGTATACACTTGACCTGGCCGAACTGATGAAAACGGAGCCAGGAGCTATTTATCAGGTGCGTTTGAGCTTTAGAAAGCATCACTCGTCATACTACTGCGGTGAATCGGAGGCAGAAGAGAACATGGTGTCATTGCAGGACCAGCCACTGGAGAATCCTAGCGATCCTCTTGAATTTGATACGTGGGACTCTTATGAACGCTATGAATACGATCCCAATTACGACTGGGATGAACGTGACAATCCTTGTCATGCATCGTACTACAGCCTTTATGGAAACAATAAATCGGTCAAACGAAACGTCCTTGCCTCGGACCTGGGTGTAATTGCTAAAAAAGGAAACAGTGGTGAACTGATGGTACTGGTCACTAACCTGAAGACAACCGAACCACTTACTGGTGTAAGGGTAGATGCCTACGATTTTCAGCAGCAGGTGCTGTCATCTGCTGTTACAGATGCCGATGGTTTGGTGATCATGCCATTAAAGAAGAACCCATTCATTGTAGTGGCTACCAGAAACAATGAAAAAGGGTACCTGAAGCTGGATGATGGCTCGTCCCTTTCATTAAGTAATTTTGACGTATCCGGTTCAAAGGTTGAAAAAGGTATCAAGGGGTTCATTTATGGAGAAAGGGGTGTTTGGAGACCGGGAGATACACTTCATCTCACTTTTGTGCTAGAGGATAAACTAAAAAAGATCCCTGAAGCCCACCCTGTAATATTTGAATTGTACAACCCCTCTTTTCAATTGGATAAACGAATCGTAAGGTCAGCCGGTATGAACGGCTTCTACAATTTTAGTGTAGCTACAGATATTGAAGCGCCAACAGGCAACTGGACTGCAAAAGTAAAGGTAGGAGGTGCCGAATTTACAGAACGCATTAAAATAGAAACCGTTAAACCTAATCGTCTGAAGATCAATCTGGACTTTGGAAAAGATAAACTTACCGCATTGGATAGTGATGTGAGCGGTCAACTACAGGTCAATTGGCTTCATGGCGCTCCGGCAAGAAATTTAAAAGCTGAGTTTGAAGTTATGCTGGTGCCTTCCAAAACCACTTTTGATAAGTTCCAGGCGTACACTTTTGATGATCCGGCTCGTGAGTTTTATTCCGAGAGTCAGAAAATATTTGAAGGGTATGTCAATGACAAGGGAAAGGCAACCGTATATGCTAACCTCTCCACCGAATCTACTGCACCGGGAATGCTAAAAGCGTTTTTTAAAGGCAAGGTGTTTGAAGAAGGGGGAAATTTCAGTATAGATAATTTTTCTATGCCTTACTATCCTTACACTTCTTTTGTGGGGATGAAACTTCCTGAGTCGAAAACCTGGAGTCGACTGTTTTACGATAAACCCAACAGCATAGATATCGCTACTGCCGATGCAGAGGGGAATCCCGTTTCTCGCAAGAAACTTGATGTGGAGGTTTATAGGCTAGACTGGCGCTGGTGGTGGAACCAGAATGGTGAATCCGTGGCGAACTATATCAGCAGGTCTAGCATGGACCCGAAAGTGCGCGGTACAGCTAGCACCAGCAATGGAAAGGGAAGCTTTCAATTTAACCTGAATGAATGGGGTCGATATTACATTAGGGTTTGTGATCCTGTAAGCGGTCACTGCACCGGTGAGATACACTACACCTCGTGGGGAGGTGACAGGAACAGCATGCCTGGCGGAGCTACCATGCTTAATTTCACTTCAGATAAAGAAAAGTACCAGGTAGGTGAAAAAGTAACCGTTAAAATACCGGGCAGCAGTCAGGGACGGGCTTTGGTGAGTATTGAAAGTGGTAGCAGAGTGCTGGAAACCCATTGGATACAGACACAAAGTGGAGAAACGACTTTTACCTTTGAAGCTTCGGGAGAAATGGCCCCTAATATTTATGTCTTCGTTACCCTGCTTCAAAAACACGAACAAACCGTAAATGATCTGCCAATAAGGTTATATGGAGTGATCCCAATAGCCATTGAAGATCCGAAGACGATCCTCAAGCCTGTAATAAACATGCCGGACGTGCTGGTGCCTGGAGAAGAAGTAACCATTAAAGTCAGTGAAGAAAGCCAGAAGAAGATGACCTACACCGTTGCTGTAGTGGATGAAGGCCTGCTCGACCTGACCAGGTTCAGAACCCCTAACCCATGGCATACCTTCTATGCCCGGGAAGCGTTGGGGGTAAAGACCTGGGATCTTTATGAATATGTAATGGGAGCCTTTGGTGGCAAGCTTGAGCGCCTGCTGGCTATAGGTGGAGACGAGGAAGGAACAAAAGAAGGTGCAACCAAAGCCAATCGTTTTGAACCGGTAGTTAAATACCTGGGGCCTTTTACCCTGGAAAAAGGAAAAACCAATACCCATAAATTCATCATGCCGCAGTACATTGGTTCTGTGCGTACCATGGTGGTGGCAGGATATGAAGGTGCCTATGGCAATGCTGAAAAAGCCACTCCGGTAAGGCAGTCGCTTATGGTGCTGGGTACACTGCCCCGGGTACTAGGGCCGGAAGAAGAGGTGAAGCTGCCAGTAACGGTATTTGCACAGGAAAAAGATGTGAAAAATGTGAAGGTACAGATAAAGGCCAATGACTTGTTTGAAATAGTAGGACCAGCATCCAAAACCATCACCTTTGACGACCTGGGTGATCAGGTGGTATACTTTGATCTGAAGGTGAAGCCTCAATTAGGCATTGGCAAGGTAGATATAGCGGCTACTTCGGCCGGAAAAAAGGCTAATCATAGTATAGAACTGGATGTCAGAAATCCTAATCCTCCCATTGTAAGGGTAATGGATGCCTTGCTGGAAGCGGGGCAATCCTGGAGTCCGGATTTCATGCCTTTGGGGATGTCTGAAACTAATAAAGCCACCCTGGAAGTATCGAATATTCCCCCTATTAACCTGGAGAAACGCTTGAGGTACCTGATCAGATATCCGCACGGATGTATTGAGCAGACCACCTCATCGGTATTTCCGCAATTATTCCTGGCAGATATCACACCGCTTACAGATGCTCAAAAGCAGAAAATTGAGGAGAATATCAAAGCAGGTATTGAAAGATTAAGGTCATTTCAGAAGAGTGACGGAGGTTTTGCCTACTGGCCGGGAGGGGATGACTCTGACAGTTGGGGCTCCACATATGCAGGTCACTTTCTGGCGGAAGCCGAAAAACGGGGATATAATGTGCCCGGAAATATGATGAGGCAGTGGAAAAGATACCAGAAGAGAAAGGCAGCCGAATGGCGGGACAGCAATGGTTATTACAATACGGAATTGATGCAGGCTTATCGCTTGTATACCCTGGCGCTGGCAGGTGATGCAGAAACTGGCGCTATGAACAGGTTGAGAGAAAAAGGAAATTTATCTATCTCTGCGGCATGGCGATTAGCTGCTGCCTATGTGAAAGCAGGGCAGAAGGAAGCTGCGGAAAAGTTGGTTGAAAACCTTGCCACTGCTGTTAAAGATTATCGTGAACTCGGCTATACCTATGGGTCTACCACACGTGATGAGGCCATGATACTGGAGACATTGAGCTTGTTAGGTCAGCATAAAAAGGCGGTGCCTGTGTTACAACGAATTTCGGCTGCGCTGGGAGAAAATAGCTGGATGAGCACACAAACCACAGCCTACAGCCTAATTGCTGTAGGGCAGTTTGCAGGAGGCGACAGGACCAAAGAGTTGAAATTCAGCTATAAACTTAATAATGCGTCTGCTGTAAAAGCAAGTACAGATCTGCCAGTCGCACAGGCGAATCTCGAGATCAAACAAAGTGGACAAAATAAGGTTGAGGTAACAAACACTACTTCAGGTATTTTATATGCACGAGTTATTCTTGAGGGTACACCCACCAGGGGGCAGGAGGAGTCTTCCGAAAGCAACCTGAAGATGAGCGTGATTTACGCTAATACTCAAGGCGAATTTATTGATCCGGCCACTCTGGAACAAGGTATGGATTTTGTTGCTGAGGTCACCATATCAAACCCGGGGGTACGTGGTACCTATGAAAATCTGGCGCTGACCCAGATATTCCCGTCAGGCTGGGAGATCCACAACGCCCGGTTGAATGACATGGAAGAGTACACAGCTAAGGACAAACCTGATTACCAGGACATCCGTGACGACAGGGTGTATACTTACTTCAACCTTCGTCCAAATGAGCGTAAGACTTTCAGAATATTGCTCAATTCCAGCTACCAGGGGCTTTACTATATGCCGGCCATTAGCTGTGAAGCTATGTATGACAATACCATTAGTGCAGTATTGGCAGGGAAAGAGGTGAAGGTGGTGAAAGCTGGAAATGATACACAGTAGTCGGTAGATAGAGACAGAGATCGCTTATTCTGGTAATTAACCGCTTAAGTAATATTCTTGTATCGTTAAGTGCTACTTTACGTTATTAGTGGTGAATTATTTTTCCTATTTTTGACAAGACTCCAGTAACAACACTATGGCAAAGATCATTGAAACACATGAGATCTCGAAAATATACAAAATGGGTACTCAAACTGTTGAGGCCCTGAAGTCGATCTCCATTGAAATTAACAAGGGTGAGTACGTAGCTTTTATGGGGCCTTCAGGGTCGGGTAAGTCTACACTGATGAATATTATTGGCTGTCTTGATACGCCCACCAGTGGCACTTACATTCTCAATAATCATAATGTGAGTGATTTAACCGAAAATGAACTGGCTGAGATAAGAAATAAAGAAATAGGATTCGTTTTCCAAACATTTAACTTGCTTCCAAGAGCTACTTCCCTGGAAAACGTAGCCTTGCCTTTGATTTATGCCGGATACGGTAAATATGATCGTGAGGATATGGCCATGGAGGCGCTGAACAATGTGGGGCTGGCTGACAGAGCGGGTCATAAACCTAATGAGCTTTCAGGAGGGCAGCGGCAAAGGGTTGCTATTGCAAGGGCTCTGGTGAACAACCCAAGTATTATACTGGCTGATGAGCCGACTGGTAACCTGGATTCCAAAACATCATATGATATTATGGACCTGTTCCAACAATTGCATGATAAAGGCAACACCATCATTATGGTGACCCACGAAGATGATATTGCACACTATGCCCATAGAATAATCAGATTGCGTGACGGATTGGTTGAAACAGATGTGGTTAATGATAGCGTTACCCGAAGCAATAAAACAGTGACAAGCTAAAATACCGAATGAAGGTCTATACAAAAACGGGAGATAAAGGTACAACAGCATTGTTTGGTGGGGCCAGAGTTTCTAAGTCTCATGATCGGATCAATGCCTATGGCACAATTGACGAACTTAATTCATACATAGGTCTTGTGCGTGATCAGGAAGTTAATCACAAAAGAAGGACTATTCTGGTTGAAGTGCAGGACAGACTGTTTACCATAGGATCTGTGTTAGCGACCGAACCTGGTAACAAAAAAGTGAAGACTCCTCATCTGGGTGAAGATGATATAGAAGCGCTGGAAGTGGAAATTGATAAAATGGAGGAAGAGCTGCCTCCCATGAAAAATTTTATCCTGCCCGGAGGGCATCCCTCAGTTTCATTTTGTCATGTGGCACGGTGTGTTTGTCGTAGGGCAGAGCGGCTTGTTGTAGCTTTAAATGATCACGAGGCTGTAAACCCCTTGGTGATCCAGTATCTGAACCGGTTGTCAGATTACCTGTTTGTGTTAGCCCGTAAGATGTCGAAAGAGCTCAACGCAGAAGAAACCCCCTGGAAGGCGAGAATGTAAAGTTCATTAGTATTTTTCCTTACTGGCAATATTTTTATTATTTTTGCGGAAATTCCTAACAAGTGTTAGTTACCTAAATACACTATTATGATTGCCACACTAAATATGGACATTACAAAAGTAGCCCAATCAAAAATCGATAAGGTTGATTTTCAAAATATACAGTTTGGAATGACCTATTCAGATCACCTTTTTGCCGCTGATTATGAGGACGGTGAATGGAGAAATTTTAAAATTGATCCTTATGATGATATAAAAATAAGCCCTGCCAGCCCGGCATTGCATTATGGAATTTCCATTTTTGAAGGGTTAAAGGCATATAAGCATGAGGATGGTAATGTCTATGTTTTCAGGCCTGATAAAAACCTGGAAAGGTTCAACAAGTCGGCCGAGCGCATGTGCATGCCGCTGTTGCCGGAAAATATTTATTTTGACGGACTGAACACTTTATTGGATCTTGACAGGGAATGGGTTCCTAATGTACCTGGCACATCACTGTATATCAGGCCATTTATGTACTCTAACGATGACTATATCGGGATCAGGCCTTCCCGGAACTTCAAGTTTATGATCATTACCTGCCCGGTAGGGGCGTATTATGCGAAGCCGGTAAAGGTGAAGATCGAGGAACATTTTGTGCGCGCGGTAGAAGGAGGCAGCGGATTTTGCAAAACCGGTTGCAACTACGGCCCCGCTATTTATCCGGCTAAGCTTGCACAGGAAAAAGGTTACGATCAGTTGATCTGGACTGATGGCAAAGCACATAAATATATTGAAGAATCAGGCACAATGAACGTAATGTTCGTTATTGGTAATAAGCTGATAACCCCGGCTTTGGGGGATACTATTCTTCCCGGGATCACAAGAGACAGCGTACTTATACTTGCCAGAGAGTGGGGATACGATGTGGAAGAAAGAAAAGTAGAAGTGGCGGAAGTAATTTCAGCGGCTAAAGATGGCACATTAAAAGAGGCATTTGGGGCTGGTACTGCTGCTACTATTGCACATATCGAACTTATCGGATTCAATGGTGACGATCATAAACTTCCAAATGTTGAAGAACGGGAGTTTTCAAATAAAGTGCTTAAAGCTATGGACGATATCAAGCTGGGAAGGGTACAGGATAAGCATAACTGGCTGCATAAAATATAACTTCTAATACTTCGTTAAAGGGGCTGCAAAGCCCTTTTTTATGTCCACCATGTTCTCCAAATACCAGTTTGTATTACTTTTTCTGGTCTTAATGGCCTCTCAGGTTGTTGCCCAGAGAAAATTGATTATTGCCAAACCGGCCAGTCCGGCCAAATATACTTTTTATGAGGGAGAGGAGATCAGGTTTAAACTCAAAGGAGAGAGATACTGGAATAAAGCATTTATTCAGGGGCTTGGCGATGATTATATCCGGCTACACTATACTACAATAGCACTTTCCGAAATTGAGATGATCGATATTAGGAGTAGATCTCACAGCTATTTACATATGGTGGCGGCTATCGGAGTATATGGCGGTGTAGGTTTCATCGGAATTGATCAATTCAACAGGTCGATAGTAAAGGGAGAATCAGGGTTTGATGAGAAAACAATGCTGATAGGAGGTGCGCTTTTGTCAACGGGAGCCCTGATCTATTTATTGAAACGTAAAAAGGTTAAAATCGGCAGGAAATTCAGACTACGAGTCGCGGAATATTAATTTAAGAAAGAGACGGTCCTTACCCGGAAGATTGAGAGCTTACCGTATTATTCAAAGTACAATACTTCATAAGTATTATTTTTTAAATAGCTTTGCTGAGAATTTTCAAAAAATAAACAGAGGATGACAACAGAACAGTTGAAAGACTTGAAGGCGCGTGTAGAGGCCTTGAGGAGGTATCTTTGACTACGATAAGAAAGTAGAAGAAGTAAAAGAAGAAGAGTTGGTGACAGCACAGCCAGGCTTCTGGGATAACCCTGTAGAGGCCGAAAAGGTGCTGAAGGAAATAAGAGCAAAAAAGATCTGGACGGAAAGTTTTGCTGAAGTGCATCAGTTGATGGAAGATCTGGAAACGCTCAACGAGTTTTATCAGGAGGAGGAGGTCAGTGATGAGGATATGGACAAGGAGTATGCGAAGACTAAAAAGGCCATTGAAGAACTCGAATTTAAGAAAATGCTGAGTGGGGAGGAAGATCAACTTGGTGCGATGCTCGAGATCAATCCTGGTGCCGGGGGTACTGAAAGTCAGGATTGGGCTGATATTCTCAACAGAATGTATATCATGTGGGGCGAATCCCAGGGGTATAGTGTGAAGCAGGTGAGCTATCAGCCGGGAGACACTGCGGGAATAAAATCTGCCACGCTGGAAATTGATGGTCCTTTTGCCTATGGCAAGCTGAAATCAGAGATAGGTGTACACCGGCTGGTGCGTATATCACCATTTGACTCCGGTGGAAGGAGGCATACTTCATTTGCTTCGGTATACGTATATCCTATTGTGGACGATGATATCGAAATAGAGATTAACCCTGGTGATATTGATTTCCATACTTCACGTTCAGGTGGAGCAGGAGGGCAGAATGTTAATAAGGTGGAGACAAAAGTGCAGTTGACACATAAGCCAACTGGTATTGTCATCGTCTGCCAGGTGGAGCGTTCTCAGTTGGCCAACAGGGAAAGAGCCATGAAAATGTTGAAATCAAGGCTTTACCAGATGGAGATAGAGAAAAGGAATGCTGAAAGGGATAAGATTGAAAGCTCAAAGATGAAGATCGACTTCGGATCTCAGATAAGGAACTATGTATTACACCCGTATAAGCTTATCAAAGATGCCAGAACAGGTGTAGAGCGGACAGATGTCCAAAATGTTTTGGATGGAGATCTTGATGATTATATCAAGGCCTTTTTGTTAGGCTATCAAAAAGAAAAGGCTCAATAAATATTGACGCTAACGTGCAAGTCATGATAGGTCTCAATAGATATCTGTCGTGGCTTTTGTTTTTTTAATCAAGCTATAATCATTGCTCAGTTGAGTGTACAAATGGGTGAACACCTTTGAATACCAGGCAAAAAATCAATTTGCTTTATAGAATTTCTAATTTAGCTTTGCCCGCATGACACAAGCTACCATTGCCAAAACCCGTACTTATACATTACAATTTTGGTTGCTGTGTTTAAGTTCATACCTGTTTTTTGCCAGCTTTAACATGATCATACCCGAACTGCCAGACTACCTGACCGCTTTGGGTGGAGAGGAATACAAAGGGCTGATCATCTCTCTGTTTACTCTAACGGCCATGATATCAAGACCCTTTAGTGGAAAATTAACCGATAAAGTGGGACGTATACCTGTCATGATCATTGGCGCTGCCGTGTGTTTCATTCTTGGGTTTGCCTATCCATTGGTAACTACAGTTGCAGCTTTTTTTTTATTGCGGCTTGTACATGGGTTTTCTACCGGCTTCAAGCCTACCGGCACAGTGGCCTATGTGGCAGACATAGTCCCCTACCACAGGAGAGGTGAGGCATTGGGTATTGCTGGTGTTTTTGGCACTATGGGAATGGCCAGTGGCCCCGCGATTGGCAGTCAGATCAAGTTGTGGTTTTCGATGGACGTTATGTTTTATACCTCATCAGCCTTGGCCATACTTTCGATCCTGGTATTGATCGGCATGGAAGAAACCTTAAAAAAACCGGAGAAATTCCGTCTTTCTCATCTTAGAATTAATAAAAATGAAGTGTTTGACCCCAGTGTGCTGGCTCCATGTGTTGTTATGGCATTGACGGTCTTTTCATTTGGCATCGTCCTTACCATAGTGCCTGATCTAAGTACGCACTTAGGGATCAGGAACAAAGGGGTATACTTTACAGTTTTTACCGTGGCTTCCTTGGCGGTAAGGATTTTTGCAGGAAAGGCCTCGGATAAGCATGGCAGGGAAAGGGTTTTGATGATTGCTACACTACTGTATGCAGCAGGCATGTTGGTGACCGGTGCAGCTTATAATGTGACTACTTTATTGATAGGGGCTGTGCTTTTTGGACTGGGTACAGGTATGAATTCCCCTACTATCTTTGCCTGGACGGCTGACCTGAGTGAGGAGCGGAACAGAGGTAAAGCCATGGCAACAGTTTTCATTGCCCTGGAACTCGGTATTATGCTGGGAGCACTTATTTCCGGGTGGGTATATGGGAATGAGGCGGATAACTTCCCGATAACATTTTGGACAGGAGCTTTTTTTGCTCTTATTGCTTTTACCTTTCTATTAGTTAAATTAGTGAAGAAACCAACTCAGAAAACATAGCTTTGAAAAAGGCAATCCTCCTTTTATTTGTCATAGTGGCTTCCGGCAATCTTATTTCAAATGTAATTGAAAATGAGAACCTCGAACTATATACCAAACCGGCCCTCATCCCAATACTAATGATTTATATGGTAGTGGCGAGTCCGGAAAAAAAAGCGCTGCTCAACTTCACTTTGGGAGCTCTGCTCTTTTCGTGGCTTGGCGATGTTATTCTTATGTTCCAGGAGCGAGGTGAGAATTATTTTATATTTGGACTGGTATCGTTTTTATTAGCGCACCTGATATACATTTTTACTTATAGAAAGGCAAAATGGTCGGTAAAGGAAAATGGTCTGCTGCCGACACAAAGAATGAGATACATTTTCATTTTAGTACTGGCCGGTTGCGGGCTTGTTTATGTGTTGCTCCCGAATCTCGGGGGGCTGACTGTTCCGGTTACGGTCTATGCTTCTGTTATTGTTACCATGACCATTGTAGCACTGGATCGTTATGGCCATACCTCTAAAAGTAGTTTTGGATGGGTTTTTTTTGGCGCCCTTCTGTTTATGTTATCAGACTCTATATTGGCGATCAACAGATTTCTTGACCCTGTTCCAATGGCTGGCTTTTGGATCATGCTCACTTACATAGCGGCACAGTTTTGTATTGTACAGGGCCTGTTGTATCATCCGAAACAAGTTAAAGCTGCCACTTTGTAGTATTTTCTACTAACAAAAAGAGGCCATCTAAAATGTCTCCTTCTGACGTCATCCTGAACCACTTGATCCAGAATCCCCTGATCAGATTCTACTCGTTTTAGGGGATTCCAAATCAAGTTTGGAATGACGAACTGACATTTGAGATAGCTTCTTGTTTGTTTTCGACCTTAGAAGTTTACATTTTCTTAATTCTTCCGCTTCCGGAAGTACTGCTGTTGATGTGTTTTGGTTCGCCTTTATAGTATATGCTGCCACTTCCGCTGATGCGCGCATCAATAGATTCTTCAGCATACACTTCGCAGCTCCCTGAGCCTGATATCCTCACCTTGTAAGACCTTGCCTTCAGGTTCTCCGCCCTTATCTTGCCAGAGCCGCTAATAGAGGCTTCTACGGCTGATGCAGTTCCGCCTAATTCAATCTTTCCGGAACCGGAAATGGATATGTCCAGATCATCCGAATCGGTTTGCGCCTCTATTTTACCAGAGCCACTTACACTAAGCTCCAACCTATCTGTTTTGAATTTATTTTGACCGATTATCTTACCCGAACTGGAAACACTTAACCCTTCTATTTTATTTATTGTAATATAGATTTCCAGGTCGTCATTTTTAGACCAGTTAAACCACCCGGTGCCTTCATGTTTTATGATCAGTTTACCACCACGGACTTCGGTTTCTATTTTTTCAAGAATCTCTGAAGAACCCTTCAATTCTACCTTTTGAGTGCTTCCCTGAGTGAGGTATACCACCCCTGCAGTGCTAAGCCCTATTTCACTAAATGGAGCCACTTCCCTTACTTCTGATTTTTGTGCGTAGGACGAAAACGCTATCAGCAGCAGGAACACGGATAATGAGATTTTGACGCAATGTTTGTTCATGTGTATAAATTTAGTATTGAGACTGTATTTACGATTCACGATTTTGGATTTACGAATTAAGGCCGGCAAGCCGCAGTTTTAAGCTGTTAGTTTTTACTAATAGTGTTCGTGTTCATTGGATTGACGGCCTGCTGAACAGAAGATTATCAATTGCTGACCATCGTGCCAACTTCGGGTTCCGGATTTCGGGCTTCCGACCCCTTCTTTTACCAACCGGTTATTCAATCCGCCTGCCCGGCTCTCTATAGGGGACTGTCCCAGGTCATTGTCGGAGCTTAGGTTTCATTTCATAATTTTATTTTTAGTTTATAGACAATACTCCCTTTGCAAAGGTTGCACATATTAGACTAATAAAATTCAGGAGAAGTTACATGTAATACGAAAATCGGTTACTTTGTGCCTGCAAAATTATCACTATGCTGGATGTTTTACTTTGTGTGCTGGCCAACGTTGGGATTTTCGTCTGTTTCAGGCTGTTTTCTACTTTTAAAATGGATACATTTCAGGCCATTGTTTTTAACTATATCACCTGCGTTGCTACAGGGTTGATCTTTATGGATGACCACTCCATACTGAAAGAAATTAATACAGACACACCTTGGGCCTGGATAGGAATGGGGTTAGGTGCTGTATTTATAGGTACTTTTTATCTGATGGCCATTACTACGCAAAAGTTTAGCATGACGGTATCTTCCATTGCTGCAAAAATGTCATTGATCATACCTGTGCTGTTTAGTCTTTTTATACTGGAAATACAGTCTAAAATATATACATGGGTGAATTTCGGGGGAATGGGGCTTGCCCTTATTTCGATATTTATGAGTTCCTATAAAGAGCGAAAAATAGAGACCCATCAGATCAGTGGCTTTGATTTGGTACTTCCATTGTTGGTCTTTGTATTCGGGGGTGTGATTGACACAACCATCAATTACACCAACTACCGGTTCCTGACTGCACGGGAAGCCCCTGTTTTTCCGTTTTTAGTGTTTACCTCTGCGGGTATCATAGGTATAGTTGTTTTAACGATAAGAAGAAGAGGGCTTGCTTTGAAAAATATTCTGGGTGGTATAACCCTCGGGGTAGTAAATTATTTTTCCATTTATTTTTTGATTACAGCGCTTTCGGCATTTTCTAATGACGGAGCCATTGTTTATCCTTTGGTAAACGTAGGAATAATTGTGTTTGCTGCTCTTATTTCTGTGTTTTTTTTCAAAGAAAGGTTATCAAAAGTTAACCGGATAGGCATCATTCTGGCTATTTTGGCTATAGTGTTTATTTCTTATCAGGAGATTGTTTCCCTTTTATGATTGAAAGTTATTTGACCATATCATCTGCATCGGAAGGCTTTTACAAAGAAAAGGGGAGCAAGTTTTTGGCCTTTGCTTTCCCTGTAGCAACCGAGGATGAGGTAAGGGAGAGGCTTGAGGACCTTCGGAAGCGGTATCATGATGCAAGACATCATTGCTATGCCTATATTCTGGGGGCTGAGAAAGGTAGTGTAAGGGCCAATGACGATGGTGAGCCCAATCACTCAGCAGGAGACCCTATACTCGGACAGATCAATTCTAAGCATTTGACTAATGTGCTTGTTGTGGTAGTACGTTATTTTGGGGGCACCAAGTTAGGCGTGAGTGGACTGATCAATGCATACAAAGTATCTGCTGAAGATGCTTTGAACAATGCTACAATTGAAAAAGTGTATCTCACCCACTGTATTCGGGTCGATTATCCTTATGAATCTACCAATGAGGTAATGCGACTGATTAACGACTTTGAAATTAGGGTAAAAGATCAAGTATTTGAAGTAGCTTGTATTTTGAAAGGAGAAGTGAAGGTGACATTGGTACAAGCCCTTAAGGAAAAGGTGCAGTTGCTCAAGGATACAGGCCATAAGTTAGAGTTGCTTGTAGAGTGATGCTCCGCTGGTTTGGTTCTGATCCTGATATTAAAAAATTCATGGATACTTTGGGCAAAAGTTTGCATTCTAGCCAGTGAATAGGTTAAGGCAGATGAGTATCACGAGTCAGTTGATATATACCTGCTGTCTTTGCCGATTGCCAACTTTCAATATTCCGTTCACCTGCTATAGAGGCAAATTTCAAGCGTGGTCCAGGTATCCTTTTTTTACTAACTCGTTATACATTTTCAGGCATACCCAGGCATCGGTAGCGGCATAGTTGACTTGCTTTTCGGTAAGCATTTCACTTTCCCAGTTAGAGATCTGGGCGCTTTTGGAAATCCGGAAGCCAAGGATAATGGCCGTGAGTTTTCTCAGTCCATTGCTCTCTATACCTATCCCTTTCACCAGTTTATTTAGCTCAATAAAACCCTGAGGATGGAAATGTGTAAGCTTTTTTAAATCGATCAGGTCATCGCGAAGCGCCACACCGATCTTCAGGTGTTTTTCGTCTTCCAGGAAACGGATCAGCTCTTTGGTTAACCCGGTAAAATTGATGCGGATCAGGTATACCTCTTTTTCTGTAGCGATCTGAACAAGTGATACTTCATTCACCTGGCCCTTTTTAAATGCCGGTTTAGTTTCAGTATCAAAACCTACAGCTTTTTCTCCGGCAATTTTTTTAAGGATGCCTGGAATTTGCTCCGGTTTCGTAATGATCTTTATTCTTCCTTCGTACCTGTAGAGTTCCAACGCATTTACTTCCTCGTTGGAAATAGTGCTTGGATACATCGCTAAACTCGCTTTTCGGTTTGATCTATTTTACGTATTTTGATATTTGCATAGGCAAAAATAATAGTCATAAATGGGCTTATCAAATTAAAAAAGCAGTAGGGTAAATATGTTAGTGTAGCCACCCCTAATACAGATGATTGGTATGCCCCACAGGTATTCCATGGGATCAGGACAGACGTTACCGTACCTGTATCTTCTAACGTACGGCTCAGGTTTTCCGGGGCCAGTCCACGCTCTTCATATTCCTGTCTGAACATACGGCCGGGCACCACAATAGCAATATACTGATCAGACGCTGTCAGGTTAAAAGTAAAACATGTGCCTGCCGTTGAGGCAACGAGCGAGCCGGTGGAATGCGCCAGTTTGATAATCGATTGTGCAATGGTATGTAGCATACCGTTTTTCTCTAAAACTCCACCAAAGATCATGGCACATACGATAAGCCACACGGTAGGCAGCATTCCTTCCATACCGCTGGCTGTTAGTAATTCGTCCACCATCTTATCGCCAGTTTCTACACTCACTGAAGTGAACATAGCCTTCATCACTCCCTCATAGGCAGAAGTAAGGTTGAAGGTATCCGCTCCTGTAACTGATAAGACTATATGCGGCTGAAAAATAAGGGCAAATACAACCGCCAGTAATGTACCGATCAATAGTGCCGGAAGAGCAGGCACTTTCTTCACGATCAGAAAAATAACTACCGCAGGCACTATAAAAAGAAACAGGTTTATTTCGAACCTGGAAGCAATGGCGGCCTGTACTTCATCTACTGTACCCAGTGCAGCATTACCCTCAATATTGAAGCCCCAGATCAGGAAAATGATAAGAGAGATCGTAATTGAAGGGCCAGTGGTAAGCGCCATATAGCGAATATGGGTAAAAAGATCAGTTCCAGCCATGGCCGGTGCCAGGTTGGTAGTATCTGAGAGAGGGGACATCTTGTCTCCAAAATAGGCTCCGGAGATCACCGCTCCGGCAATCACACCCTCGTGAATCCCCAGCGCCTGGCCTATTCCCATAAGCGCAATACCTATGGTGGCTGCTGTTGACCAGGAGCTACCAGTAGCCAGCGATACCACCGCACTGACAATACATGCAGCAAAAAGAAATATGGTAGGATTCAATATATCAAGGCCATAATAGATCATGGCAGGTACAACCCCACTGATCAACCAGGTGCCTGCCAGGGAACCTATCATCAGCAGGATAAGGATTGCTCCCATAGCCGAGCTGATACTTTGGACAATGCCATCCAGGATCTCATCCCATTTGAAATTGAGCGTCAGTGACAGAACACCAGCCAAAGCGGCAGCAAAGATCAGCGCCATCTGATTAGGGCCGTAAGAAGCATTATCGCTGAAAACAAAAACGTTGGCTGCCAATAGCCCTACAAGAAATATAATAGGTATAAGGGATAGAAGAAGAGATGGTTTCCGATGTGTTTTGTCCATGTGCTGTTTTTTCAATTTAAAGCATCGAAGATATAAAAAGATTTTGACTTCGAGGTATCTAGATCATCATTTCCGCCAGCTTGTGTCCCATACGGCTGCCAATGGCCACCCCCATGCCCCCTAACCTTACACCCAGGCATATACGCTCTGAGTATTGTTTCAAAACCGGCTGCTTATTTTTACCAAAGGCCATTATCCCAGCCCAGGTCTGATCAATTATATATGGCGTGTCAGGCAATATTATTTCATTGAGCTGATGTTTCAGTTCGTTTAATATCCTCTCATTGATCTCAAATCTGGTAGTCGTTTCCTTTTCGTAGTCAAGATTTCGTCCACCACCGAATATAACCCTGTTTTCAAAATTCCTGAAGTAATAGTAGCCTCGTTCACAGTGGAAAACACCTTTGAATTTCAGGTTTGGGATAGGTTTTGTCACCAGTACAATGCCTCTTCCTGGCACCAGCTCAAGATCCTTTACTAGTTGCGAAGTAAATGCATTGGTGCAGATGGCCAATTTTTGGCCCTTGAAAGCTAATGAACCATACACCTGGTCGGAAACCATAACCCTTATACCTTTATCATCTTCTTCAAAACCCTCTACAATGGCTCCCGTAAGAATGCAAACCCCGAGGCTTTGGGCCAGATGAACAAGATTTTTCATCATCCTTCCCGTATCGATCTGTCCTTCGTACCTGGAATAGATCAACGTTTTTACCATATCGGTATTAAAGCCAAATTTTTTGGACGATTTATTGTCAACTTCAAAAGGCTTGGTATCAAATACATCAGCAAGCAGGTCATTGACCTTTTCAATTTCATCTACGCAATACCAGTCCTGTTCTCTGATCAATTCATAACCGCCATAGTTATGGTAGTCTATCTTTTCATCTCCCAGCCTTTCTCTAAGCTTAATCAACCCCAGATATCGCTCCATTACCAATGCCAGCGCCTGATCTCTTCCCATGACCTTTATATCTTCCAAAAGTTCCGATACACTGCCGAAGCAGGCAAATCCTGCATTTTTGGTGCTTGCCCCTGATGGAAGCAGACCTCTTTCCAAAACGAGTACACTGGTGTCAGGCTGCTTTTCTTTTATGGATATGGCTGTAGATAACCCCACAATACCACTGCCGATAATGATGTGATCGTATTCGATAAAAGATTGATTTTCCCAGAAGCTTAGCATATAATTTTAGATCAGTTGAAAGCTTCAAATATAGGGGAGCACGACTAATTTTTGAAGTCTTTTCAAAATGATCCGTGGATAAAACTGGTTATCGGTAACCTGAAAAAACCCACCTCTTTGCGTGATTTTATTTTGATTTTTCTTTTCTAAGTTACATAAGGTCAAAAAACAACAAAGGTCATGTATAACTCAAACAACAACAAGCCATCACTGGCATGGAAAGGATATCTCTGTATCTTCCTTATCATGCTATGCGTTTTCCCTGCCGTGGCAGATAAGGCGGGTTTCAACTTTATTAATAACAAAAGGCAAACAACCATCCGCTTCAAGTTGATCGGCAATTTAATTGTCATTCCTGTGAAGGTTAATAATAACCTCGATCTGAACCTAGTACTGGATACGGGCGGAAGGTCGCTGATCATTTTTGGGCGACATTTTGAAAAGAAATTACCTGTACTTCCTGATAAAAAGGTGAGAATACAGGGGTACGGCAGTAAAGATCACCTGTCAGGTAATCTGTCTATCAATAATTTGGTTTCCATTTCAGATGTTGAAGGAAAAGGTATCGGCATTGCTATTGTTCACAACAAAAATTTCTTTCCTTATGATGGAGCCACTGAGATCCATGGAATAATCGGGTATCAGATATTTAGCCGTTTTGTGGTTAAGATCGATTATCCAAACAGGAATATTACGATGTACGAACCAATGGCGTATGTGCCTATGGAAAAGGACCTTCAATCTGTGCCATTAATAATAAAAGATACAAAACCATATATCAATGGATCGATCAGATTGGGGGAGGAACAGCGTGATGTTCATTTTCATGTAGATACTGGCTCGTCAAGGGAAGTTATTTTGTTTAAGCGGGATCAGGATCACTTCTTTTCTGATGAGATTTTGTACAGGTGCTCGGTAGGAAAGGGGCTCAATGGGTTGATCAAAGGATATAAAAGTGGAAATATTAGCCTTGGGCTCGCATCTGACAACTATAGGGAAATTGAAACATACCTCGTTGAACGCAAATTTTCCGATCGTGAGCTACGGGAGGCTGCGGGTACCATAGGGTCCGGGTTTCTAAAAAACTTCATTGTAATTTTCGACTATGTAAGCCAGCGATTTTACTTTAAGAAAGTAGCATAGAAGAAGTGGTAACCAGAGAGGGCGGAAGCAGGAAGAATGATGCGGAAATGTATAAACTAAAACTGAGGAGTTATAAATTCCGGAGCGCTTTACTAAACTTTTAAAGTTTGGTAAAGCTTCCCATCAGGAAACGCGGGGTAAAGATCAGAGGCCCTAATCCTTGATCTTGAAGGAAAGAAAAAGACAAGCAATATTTTCACTTGCTGCTACTACACACACTGTCTATCCATAGATTTCATTAAGGATACCGGCAAGCCGTACGCCTGCCTGGGCCAGCCTCAGTTGAACAGTTGCCCAGTTTTTGTAGCGGTACTCATAGTTGAGATTCATGTCTTCAGGCAGATCATAAATCTGGTTGCGCAAAGCCATCGATTCATAGGCCCAGTCCCGAACGCTAGTGGACTGCCATTTTTTGATCAACTCTTTCTCTGTCAGATCTACTACATCAGCTAATTCGGTATAGCTATATTGTTGTGAGTCTATAAGGCCGCTATCCCAAACCCTGTGCAGGTTGGAGCTATCCCAAAACCACTTCAACTTAACGGCATTGCCCCCCATGTCATCTCCCTTGCCAATGTGTAGAGGCTGATGGAGGTCGCCTACGAGGTGGATCAGCATTTTTAACCGCTCAGCCTCATCCTTTTTTGTTAATCCTCCCTTTTTCAGTTCTTCTATGAGCCTCTCAATTGTTTGGATAATATCCCCATTTGGATTTTTTTCAGTTTCTTCATAGGTTAGCCCATCCGGAATGGTCACCCAATGCCAGTCATGTGTATGGTCATAGGCGTTATCTGATTTAATATCATCCATCCAGTTACTTGCCACAGCTAATGACTCTCCGCCAAGTATCTTTTCTATATTCTTTTTTGCTCTTTTTGACAGGTGCTTTTCGGCTACATGGCCAACAGTGCGATGGCCTGTAATACCCCAGCCAAATGCCTGAAGAGAAACAAATGCAAATAAGATGAGAGTGACTTTTTTGATCATAGTTTTCCCTTTTAATGCTGTAAAGAAAAGGAAATCATGCATTAAAAAACAGTAATATAATTATTTAGTGTTTGTAAGAGAGCTCTAAGTGGCTTTAAGAAAACGTTCCCGCCAAAGGGCGGGACGAAGTCCCAAAAAGCGGAGCGTACTAAGGTACGAGAGCATTTTTGGGACAAGAATAACGCAGACATTGGCGTTTTCTTAGAGACACTATTTATGAGATTATTTTGACTCTGTTGACTGTTTCTCCAGGTCAAAAAGGTCGTGCAGGACATCTATCAACGTTTCAGCATCCCCTCTTTTACAGGCGGCTTTAAGCTGTAATACAGGGAGCTTCATGATCTTCTGCATCATGCTCTTCGTTACCGTATCGATGATCTTGGCCTCCTTTGAATCAGTATCCTTCAAGTACCTGGCAAGCTCTTCTTTGCGTATGTCTTCAAGGGCATTCTTCAATTTTTTAATTGTAGGGGATACGATCATTTCTTTTGACCAATCATTGAAATCGGCTATGGCTTCGGTAATGATCCTTTGCACATCCGGGATGGCAGCAGTTCTTTTTTCAAGAGCTTCGGATGCCTTATTCTGTATGCTATCTATGTTATAGACCAAAGCGCCAGGCACATCTTCTATGGCAACTTCAACGCTTCGTGGCACAGACAGATCAATGAAAAATTTGAAAGAAAGTATCTCCAGCTTTTCAGCCAGTTCTTTGGTGATAAAAGGCTGTTCGGCAGCAATGGAAGAGATAATAACATCAGCATCCTGAATGGCCGCTGTTATATTATCAAAAGACACCGTCTGAAAGTTGCACTCTTTTGCCATAGCCAACGCTTTCTCTTCGGTTCGGTTGGCAATTACAATATTCTTAAGCTTTGAATCTACCAGGTTACGGCACACATCGCGACCAATTTCACCAAGCCCGAGGATAAGCACCCGGGGGTCCTGAATTTTTGCCGTGATATCTTCCACCAATTCTTTTGTAGCGTATGATACACTGGCAGCGCCATCACGGAATGAAGTTTCCTGAACCACCCTTTTATTGGTAAAGAAGATGGTGTGCATCAGGCGGTGAAGGAATGGCCCTGCCATATTTTCATCGGCACTCCACTGGTATGCCTTTTTTACCTGATTGGAAATCTGAAGGTCACCTACCACCTGCGCTTCGAGGCCCATTGATACATCGAATAACCTTTGTACAGCCCCTTCGTGGTCACTGTAGGAGATAAAATATTCTGCAATAGCACTTTCATCAACACCTTTGATCAAAGATATTCCATTAAGGATCTCTTTAGTAAGGTCCTCGTTGCTATTGTAATATACTTCTGTTCTGTTACATGTGGAAAGCACCAACACATCAGAGGCCTGAGTGTAGTCACGGATAAATTTCATCAGCTTTTTAGCGTGGCCTTCATCCAGTGCCAACTTCTCCCTAACTAATATCGGAGTATTCTTAAACGATAAACCTAATACCTTGAATGTTTCCTGCATCACTAAAGTTTACGAACTGCAAATTTAATTATAATCAATTATTTTCGAAACAGGTTGTGTTATTTAAATTGGTTTCAAATAAACCTGTTCCCATTTTTACTTTTACAAAGATACCGTCACCAGGCATACAAAAAATATGATCTATGTCAGTTAATGATCTAACATTGCTCACAATTCACGCAAGCAAGTGGAATAAGGTTGCCTTTTGATTATAAAGTATATCCTTATATTTTAGCTTTTTAAAGAACTCTAAATGAATAGAATAAAGTTCTTACTCAGGAATGTATTTGGCATATCGAAAACAGAAGCAAACGGGTTAGTGATCCTATTGCCTCTGACGCTTTTGGTGATTCTGCTGCCTTTAATATATAACGCGCTTATATATTCATTACCAGATACAGAGGAAGATGGCAGACAGTTAAATGAAGTATTGGCCGAATGGGAACAAAAGGCTGCTAAAAAGGAAGATTTTCAACCCAAATTGAAACCGTTTGATCCTAACCAAATCTCCGGGGATGAACTGATAGCGATGGGCCTTCATGAACGTGTTGCGCATAACTGGCAGAAATACCTGCAGAGCGGCGGTCATTTCTATGACGTAGAAGATGTTAGAAAGATATATGGTATTGAAGACAGCATGTATCAAGATCTGAGCGTGTATATTCGAATCCCGAAAGCTTCAAAAAAGGCTGGAGAAGAGCCAGAAAAACTATCAGAGGAGTCTTCATCGTATGAAAGCACCAGGGCGAAACCCTATGAACGTAAATATGTAAACGCTCCAACACCTTTTGATATTAATATGGCGGATACCACTGACCTTAAAAAAATCAGAGGGATAGGTTCTGTTTTCTCAAAAAGAATAGTGAAATACAGGGAGAGCCTCGGTGGCTTCATTGATAAAAAGCAACTTGGTGAAGTATACGGACTTAAAGAGTCCTTGTTAAACCATTTGGACTCTCTGACGTTCATAGGTACGGATTATCCGATCAGGTATTTGAATATCAATGAAGTAACCGAGGATCAACTGGCTCACCACCCCTACCTGACCAGGGGCAAGGCTGGGGCCATTATCTCTTACAGGTACCAGCATGGTGCTTTCGGTAGCCTCAATGAGCTGTATAATATCCATTTAATGGATTCGTTAACTATTACTAAAATATCACCGTATCTTAAATTGTAATGATGCAAATTGATCGATTCTGCATTAGCTTCATCCGGAATTCGTAGATTTGCAATTTTATAGTCGAATTATTTTGTTATTTTTTGACTCTTTTCAATAAACTATGCACGAACTGCTAAAATCATATCTCAAGCGGTTAACCAACCTGACGGCCAACAATCGCTCTTTGCTATTGTTGAGACTGCCGGCAGAGCAGTTTATTGATCTGCATAACTTCAACTTTATCACAGAAGGCAGCTCGTTTTCTATTATTGAAGCGCTTATAGCCAGTAAATCTATTGCCTTGGGGCCTCAGCTCGACAGCAGAGATGAAGAGGCCAATCAAATGAGCCGCAGACTGAAAAAATTAGACAGGATAGACCAGTTTATTTATGACGAACGCGGCTCCAAAGACCTGTACGTAGGCTGGCCATTTGTACACGGGAAATTATCCGATGGCACTGCTGTTCGTTGCCCGGTGCTGTTTTTTCCTGTGGAGCTGTCTGTTATTAATAATCAATGGAGACTCATCCCCAGGCGTGATGCGGGCATAACCCTGAATAAATCATTTTTACTTGCTTACTCACATTTCAATAAGGTGCCCGTTGCGGATGATTTGCTGGACAGGAGTTTTGAAGATTTTGACACAGATAGTACTGTTTTCCGAACGTCACTATACCAGTTATTTAAGGAAAGTCTCATTGAGATCAATTTTAACCCGGACAACTTTCAGGATAGCTTGATCAAATTTGAGGAATTCAAAAAGCCCGAATTTGATGAGAATGAAAAAGATGGTGAACTGAAAATGTATCCTGAGGCGGTGTTGGGAATCTTTCCGCAGGCAGGCTCTTATCTTGTGCCCGATTATAATCATCTGATAGAGAATAACCTGGTCAAGGATATAGAGGCTTTTTTTGAAACCCGGTCTGTTTACAAAGAGTCTGCGGGCAAAGGGCCGGACTACTATTTCTTGAAAAGTGTAGATGAGGAAAAAACATTTACACCGTTTAAGATGGATGCTTACCAGGAGAATGCTCTTAAGGCAATCAAAAAGGGGAATTCAATTGTGGTACAAGGCCCCCCCGGAACAGGCAAGTCGCAGTTGATCTGCAACCTTATATCAGACCATATTGCCATAGGCAAAAAGGTGCTGGTGGTATGTCAAAAACGAGCTGCACTGGATGTAGTGTACGACCGTATGGCCGAGAAGGAGATGACGGATTTCCTCGGCCTTGTACATGATTTTAGAAATGACAGAAAGGAGATCTATCAAAAAATAGCCAAACAAATAGATCGGCTTGATGAATATAAGATGAAAAATAATGGGCTGGATGCGATACAGCTCGAGAGAAAATTTTTGCAGATCAGCAGGAGGATAGACCAGATCGCTGAGGAAATGGAAGAATTTAAGTTCGCTTTATTCGATGAGAGCGAATGCGGATTAGCGGTAAAGGAGCTATATCTGACCTCAGATGTTGAGCAGCCGGTGGTGAACCTGAAGCAGGAGTATACCAGCTTCAGGTTTGATGAGCTGCCTGGGTTTATAACGCGGTTGCGAAATTATGCCGGATATGCTCAACGGTTTAACCAACACGGGTATGAGTGGCTTGACAGAAGGTCTTTTGAACATTTTCAAGTGTCTGATTTTCAGGAGATCAATAAAATACTTGAGGAAATACCCACTTTCCAGGAGGAGATAGCCGATCAATTGGAGGAGGTCACCGGCTCACGGTTGACTATTGAAGATTGCGAGGCGATTCTGGCTAAAAGAGATTTTATTGTGGAAATGCTGGGGATATTGAAAAACCCCAGAGCTTACGAGTACTTTAGGCATATGATGGGCTATTCGGATAGCGAAACCAGTAATTTGTGGCTATCCAATACTGAAAGGGTGCTGATGGAATGTTATAAAGGTACGGGCCCTGAAGTGAGCCTTCCGGCTGACCAACTGGGAAAATTTCAGGAGGTGCTCCAGCGGAATATGGATGCACGAAAGAGTATTCTCAGACTGGTACAGTGGAGACTTTTTTCTAAAGACAAGTTTTTCATTAAGCGTGTATTGGTTGAAAATAACCTGAAAAGAAATCGCCAGGGCTTCAACACAATGGTGGAGAAGATCGATAACCGGCTTAACCTCGAGCACAACCTTACCAAACTGAGAAAGAGGGGATGGCTCACGGATATCCCTCCAAACTATGAAAAGGTACATCTGCAAAATTGGTTTCACCTGCAAAAGCTATCTGTAAAGGCGAAGCTCATATTTGGCTCGCTAAGAAATTTTAAAGAATATTTCAACGTACAAAAGCTCAGCTATGGCGAGCTAAAAGAAAAACTGGAAGCCCTGTTCCGTATTACCAAAGATATACCCCAAAAGCGTGCGCACTGGTCTTTATACCTCACCAACAGTCAAATCAGTAATATTGTCAATAACCCGGAGCTGGCTGGTAAGTTAAAGACCGTAATAAGGAAGGACTTCGATGCGCTTTGCGAGTTTGATAAGATCAGGACCGAATTAACACACCCCGAAATAGTGGCTATAGATAAAGTTATAGAAGCTGCAGAAGATTATAGCCCTGATAATATTGAGTCGTTGTTTCAAAACAGCCTGCGAATGGCCTGGATTGAACACATCGAAACGAAATACCCAGTGCTGCGGTCAGTGTCGTCTTTAAAGCTGCAGAAGCTGGAAGCCGAACTTCAGAATCTGGTAAGGGAAAAGCTGATGGTGAGCAATGACATGCTGCTATTACGAGCCCGAGAGCGTACCTATGAGAATGTGGAGTACAACAGATTGAATAACATGGTCACCTACCGTGATCTGCACCACCAGGCGACCAAGAAAAGGAGGATATGGCCCCTTCGAAAGCTGATAGCTGCGCACTATGAAGAACTGTTTAACCTGATCCCCTGCTGGATGGCATCACCCGAGTCTGTCTCGGCCATCTTTCCTATGGAGGAAATGTTTGACCTTGTTATTTTTGATGAGGCTTCGCAGTGTTTTGTGGAAAGAGGTATACCGGCTATGTATCGCGGCAGACAAGTGATGATAGCCGGTGATCATAAGCAGCTAAGGCCCAATGATCTCTATATGGTTCGTTTCGATGAGGAAACAGACGATAATTATGCGCTCGAAGTAGATTCATTGCTGGAGCTGGCCGGACATCATCTGATGAACGTACAACTTAAAGGACACTATAGAAGCAAGTCCCTTGACCTGATCGACTTCTCTAACCAGCATTTCTACGATGGCAACCTTAAGCTACTACCTGATTATAATGTAGTGAATAGAGGCGAACCAGCTATAATCTATGAAAAGGTGGATGGTATCTGGGAAAATAATATCAACCGGGAGGAAGCGGAGGCTGTGGTGGACAAGCTGATGAATATCCTGAAAACTGAACCTTCGAAACAGGTCGGGGTGGTAACCTTCAATGCGAGACAACAACAATACATTCTTGACGTGCTGGACCAGCGGTGCCTGGATGAAAAAGTAGTGATACCGCCAACATGGTTTGTTAAAAACATTGAAAATGTGCAGGGTGATGAAAAGGATATTATTATTTTTTCTACTGCATATGCACCTGACAAGAGTGGCAGGATGGTCATGCAGTTTGGAAGCCTGAATGCTGCGAATGGTGAAAACCGGCTTAATGTTGCGGTTACCCGTGCACGTGAGAAGATCATTATTGTCAGCAGCATTATGCCACAGCAACTTAAGGTGGAGGATACCAGGAATGAAGGCCCTAAATTATTAAAAGCATACCTGGAGTATGCCTGGAAAGTATCCTCGGGTGAATTTAAGCCTTCTCCATATCCTGAAACCAAGCATCATGGAGATTGGTATTTAAAGAAGAAGTTACAAAATTGGGGCAATGAGAGGCTTAAAGAGTTCCGGTTTTCCGAAGAACTGCCTTTTGCAGACGTTACTGTTAAGAGTGGAGACCATTATATTGGCTTGCTGATCACAGATGATGACTTGTACTATCAAAGCATATCCGTGAAAGACCTGCATGTGTATACCCCTTTTGTTCTGAGTAAAAAAAACTGGAACTTCAGAGGTATTTATAGCCGGGAATATTGGCATAACAGGGAGCAGGTAGAGGAAACTATCATGAAATTTATTGCACATAATAATGTTGAAGTTTAAGCTCATAGGGCTGGCTTTAATTCTCAAATCTTTTTTGATTAATACCTTCCATTCCACTCCGGAGGAATTTGAACGAAACAGAGGCGCTTTTAAGAAAATATCATTAGGGAGGATGCCGGAGATGTTGGAAAGCTCAGGATTAGAGATCTACAACGATAGCTTGTTGATCACTCATCAGGATAGTGGTGGAGAAAGCGCTTTGTTTATTGTAAATTATAATGCCGAAATAAAAGATACCATTCATCTGGAACTACGAAACTATGATTGGGAAGATATCGCACAAGATGACAAGGGGAATTTATATATCGGTGATTTTGGCAATAATCTGAACCAGAGAAAGAAGCAGTTCATTTATAAGTATGATCAGTCTACCGGTGAAATTGGTAAAATTCAGTTCTCACTTGCTGACCAGAAGGCATATCCTCCGGGAAAAAAAGAGATGAATTTTGATATAGAGGCCATGTGTTGGAAAGGCAATGAGTTGCATCTTTTTTCCAAGAATCGAGGACTAAAGTGTGTGAAACATTATGTTTTGCCCGACCAACCGGGAGAATATGTAGCGCAGCCTATTGAAAGTGTTTACCTTCCAAACCAGGTTACCGGAGCTGATATTAATCCGGGTGGAGATATGCTTGTATTGAGCAGTTATGGGCGGATCTATACATTTAAGATAAGTGCTGGCAACCGTTTTTTCGAAAAACCCTATAAAATGATCCGCTTCACACGCGGAGCACAAATGGAGGGAGTGGTTTATATAAATGAAACTGATTTCGTTGTTTCCAATGAGACGGGAAAGTTGTTTCTGTTTCGAAGCAAATAACAATGTCAATTTCTCCGTGTGTCAATGTTTTACCTCATCGTGCAATAGCTTCCTTTTATAATACATACCAAATGTTGTGAATTGTTGGTAGGATACTATCAATTTATAATACCATATTATTACAGTCATTGACTTCCAGTTGCAATCTCATGACATTGTGGGCTTTAACCTTTAAACCCATATATCATGTTTAAAAAGATTAATTTAATTATTGTACTCATCAGCTTTTTATGGGCTGTGAGCTGTTCCAATGAAGGAGAGGCGCCTGTGCCTATTGAGCAGGAACCGCAGGTTAGCTGCCTGACCGATCTCGCAATGGATGAACATTATCAGATGGATCCTGACGCTAAATTGCAAAAGGAACGATTTGAAGAATTTTCCCGGGGACACATCAGTAAAATTACTTCTGGCGGACGCCTGGAAGCAGGCAGTTACACTATACCTGTTGTTTTTCATGTCTACGGAACTGATTTTGCTGGCGAAACTGTGAATGATAATACCATTATCACCGCTTTACAAAAGGTTAATGAAGACTTTCATGGTCTTAATGATGATTTCAACTCTGTAGACCCATATTTTCAAAGCATTCGGTCTGCCTTTGACATTACATTCAAACTCGCGAACAAAGATCCAAAGGGAAATCCAACAACAGGAATTGTGTATCATCCTGCAAAGAATGGATATGGCAATCGTTCTGCGGATAGCCAGGTAGCCGCTGATGCCTGGGATAATTACAGGTATTGCAATGTTTACATACAGCTTGACCTGTATGGCAATGGAGCCACAAACAACTCAGGCGTTGCCTGGTACCCTGATAAGTCTATGTCGGATGCGAACACTGCCAGAATAGTCTATAATGGTCGGTATCTTTATGGAAATACGGATAAGGAGTTTGCTTCGGTGCTTACCCATGAATTTGGCCATTGGCTGAACTTAATCCATACCTTTGAAGGTAGGTGCAAGCGACCTGACGAAAGCCGTTGTGCTACTACCGGAGATCTGGTGTGCGACACACCACAGGCCTCCAGCAATGATTCTTGCTCTACATTGTATAATTGTGCCAAAAGTAGGGTGAACACTGAAAATTATCTGGGATACTCGGGTGCCGGAGGATGCTATAAAATGTTTACCACAGGTCAGGTAGCGCGCATGGATGCGGCTATGCAACATCCAGCCCGTATCACGCTTTGGCAGTCTTCTAATCTTTCAGGCACAGGATTGTGATGAATAAGAGTCGTGGCACCACTCAAAGTGGTGCCACG